>CAVUEM010000046.1:0-147114 GCA_963740475.1 uncultured Alphaproteobacteria bacterium
GGACGGTGACCTCGCTCGCGATGTCCTTGAGCCAAGCGTCGGCCGACTGCTTGATGAGATAGACCGCGCCCGCCGTGAGGCAAGCGAGAAAGCACATGATGGTGATGACGAGCGTCAGCGAGCGCCCGGTCACCGAGCTGGCCGGCACGTACCGCGCTGAAGGGGCGCTGCGAGGAACTGGCCTCGCGCGCCGGTGCATAGATCTCCTGGCCCGGGCGGGGTCCGGTCTCGAGCGTCGCGCGATAAGTCGTCTCCGCTGTCATCCCTGCCCCTAACTCGCGGTGGTGGCGCGCAACGGCGGCGCCTGTCGGCGGCCCGGTGAGGACATCGTCATAGGCGTCGAGATCGCGCCCTTGTTGCGGCCCCGCATATGCCCGGCCCGGTGGTCTCTCATACGATCCGGACATGGCCGTCGTGAAGCTCCAGACGTGGCGCCTTGTACTGGCGCATCAACTGATGGTCGTGGGTCGCGATCATGACGGACGTGCCCAGCCGATTGAGCTCGATGAAGAGCCGCAATAGGCGGCGCGCCATCTGCGGATCGACGTTACCGGTCGGCTCGTCGGCGAGGAGCAGCTCGGGCTTGCCGATGACGGCGCGCGCGATCGCGGCGCGCTGCTTCTCGCCGCCCGAGAGAATGGACGGGTAGGCGTGCATGCGATCGCCAAGCCCGACCCATTGCAGGAGATCGGTCACGTCCTCCTTGTAGTCGTCGATCTTCTTGCCGATGACCCGCAAGGGAAGGGCAACATTCTCCCAGGTCGTCAAATGGTCGAGCAGACGGAAATCCTGAAACACGATGCCGATACGCCGGCGCAGCGTTGCGCGCTTGGAGGTTGAGATGCGGCTCACGTCCTGGCCGAACAGTTGGATCTGGCCTCGCGTCGGGTGGATCGACATAAACAAGAGCCGTAGAAGCGACGACTTGCCGGCTCCCGAAGGCCCCGTGAGGAAGTGGAACGAGCCTGGGCGCAGATGAAAATTGACACCTCGGCCAACACGTCATGGCCGTGATCGTATTTCAGAGCTACGTTGTTCAGTCGGATCACGGGTCTTCGGCTCAGCGTTGGGCTGTCGGGCTCGGTCGGCGTCTATATGCGGAAGCGGACGGTCCGATCAATCGGCCAGGAATGTGGCGTCCTCGTGTACGCCGGGTCTATAGCCACTGGCCGGTAGATCCTTGGGTTACGGTCACGGAGAGAACCTCCTCCGGCCGGCGCGATGCCGCCTGAACAGCGAAGGATCGCCAAACATGGGCACGAATTGGCCGCGAGCAGGGATGTCGAAGTCATTATTTCGGGGGGCAGAAATCGCCGCCGATGGAAGCGCTAGCCCCGAGATCGTTGCCGAGCGGCTCGAGAACCTGCTCGTCGTCGCGATACTGAAAGGAAGTTTCGTCTTCGCCGCCGACCTTCATTCGCGCGCTTCACAGGGTGGGGCTCAAGCCCGAGGTCGACTTCATCACGCTCTCAAGCTACAGGAAAAGCAAGACTTCGTCGGGAAAGGTCGAAATCCTGCGCGATCTCGACCTCGGCGTCGAGGGGCGCAATGTTCTTCTTGTCGGTCGACCGTGCCGACCTTGGGGCGCACTTTGGTATTCGCTAAGGACCTGCTGTCGGCGCGCGGCGCCCGCAAGATCCTGACGTGCGTCCTCATCGACAAGAAGGTCACTCGCTCCGTCGATGTGGCCGCGGATCTTCTCGCGCGTTCGCATGCCCTGACGAGTTCGTCGTCGGCTACGGCATGGACGCCGCCCACCGCTATCGCGAGCTTCCCTTCGTGGGGCGTGTCGTGAAAGAGTGATGCGAAGCTGTCGCCGGCCGGCTCAGCCCCGGGGGAGATATCGAGGCAGGATATGGCGCGCATTCTTCTGGCAGACGACGACGCAGCGACGCGCGAGCTCGTCAAGAGGGCGCTCGAATTGGAGGGCCACGCCGTCGAGGTCACGCAAGACGGAGCCGAGGCTTTGGAAAGGCTCAAGGCGAACGTTGGCGCGGTCGACGTGCTCGTCTCGGATGTGCATATGCCCGGGGTCGACGGGATCGAGCTTGCCAGGCGCGCGGTGGAGCTCGGCAACGTCAAGGTCCTGCTCATGTCGGGCTTTCCCGAGGAGCTCGATCGGGCGCGGAAAATCAAGGCGGAGCGGCTCGGCGTGCTGTCGAAGCCTTTCACCCTCGAGCAGGTGCGCGCTGCCGTGCGCGGGCTTCTGGGCTGAGGCTCGAAGAAGCCCGATCAGAATTCAAGACGGCAACGCACCACGCGGATCGCGCAGGCGCTCGACGAGGGCGACCCGTTCGGGCTTCGGCCGCGGCGTGATGAGGCTCACCAGGATCATGACGCAAAATCCGACGGGAACCCCGAACAACGCTGCCGAGGCGCTGTCAACGCCGAACCAGTTAGCGAGGCCCGCGCGCGCCTCCGCGCCGCGCGCCGCGTCCTCCAGCGCCATGGCGGCTGTGATCTTGGCCTCTCCTGCGGCCGCGGACCACGCGGCCTTGAGCTCCCCATAGCGGTCGAGGGCGGCGAGGCCCGCGTTCGAGAGCGGGCTCCATGTCTCGTAGAAGGCGACCGGAAAATAGCGGGTCGCGGCCCAGTAATAGAGCACAACACCGAGACCTGCCGTGATGCCGGCGGCGGCCCCCCAGCCATTGGCCCGGCGCCACCAGATCCCAAGGACGAGCGCCGGGAAGACCTGCGGCGGCAAGCGAGAAGGCGAAAATCGCGATCGCCATGGCGTCGGCGGGGCGCAGGGCGGCGACCGCGAAGGCGCTAAGCACCGCAATCGCGACGAGCAACGCGCGCGAAGCGAGGACGCCGCGGCCGGGCGGTCCGTTGCGGTCGAAGAGTGTGCGGTAGACGTCGTGACCAAGCGCATTGGCGACGGTGAGGAGCAGTGCATTGGCGGTGGCGATCGCGGCTCCGACGGCGGCCGTGGCCGCCAGTGCCGAAAGCGCGAGGGACGCCCCGGCTAACTGCGGCGCCATGAGCGCAACTGCAAGTCCATCGATCGCGAGTGCACCCTCGGTCAATTCGCCAGTCGTGTTTCCGGCGCTGGCCGCGGCGGCCGGGAGGATTGTCGACTGAAATGCGCTCCAGGCTTCGGACGGGCTTGCCATCGGCGCCGAGCGCACCGTCTCGAGCATCGCCGTCTTGACCGGCTCTTTAAGGCTCGACCACGCCGCCAGGGCGTCCGGACCCTTGGCCTTCATGAATTCCGCCACCGTGCCGAGGTCGCCCGCGCCGGCGTCGAGCGCATGCCTCACGCTCTCGAGCATGTACAAGGACACGCCGTGAATGCGGACGAACCCCAAGCCGGAGGCATGCACGAGCCAGTCCGGCAGAGCGGCGAACGGGGTTCCCCGCTCGATCAGGGCGTAGATCTCGACCTTCGTCAGGGCGGCCAAGGCCGGTGCAGAGACGGCAATAAGAAAGACGAAGAAAAGGCCCCATGCCCCGGTGAGACGCGCCTCCCTGGCGGAGGGAGCAGTCAGATAGCGCGTCGCGACGTGGGCAAACGCCGCCGTGCCGGTCATCAGGCAAAAGGTCAATGCGAAGAAGTTCAACCGGTCTACCTGGAGGAAGGCCGCGACGTGCGGCTTGAGCGTAGCCGGATCGGCCAGCCCCTTCTCGATGAGCCCGGTTTCCAGCTCCTTGATCCCCTCGAGTGCGCGGCCGTAGTCTAGCTGCGGAATGCCGAACCCATAGGTCTTTGCGCTGAGAAGCAGGAGTATCCCGAAGTAGGCCGCAAGGATGAGCAGACATTGGACCGCGAATGACCAAGAGGTGGCCCGCATGCCGCCCAAGACGGTTGCGGCGACGATCGCGGCGAGCCCGAGATAGACCGTCTCGTCGAACCCGATGCCGAGTTCGCGTGAGAAGATGGACCCCGACAGCGAGAGCTCGGCTGCGAGCAGCGTAGCCGAGGAGATCACGACCACGCCGACGGTGAGGATGCGGCAAGGCGTACCGAAGCGCGCGCCAATGAAATCCGGGATCGACACTGCGCTTGACCGGCGCAAGTAGGGTGCGATCAACAGCGTTGCCAGGGCAAAGCCGGCGGTCCAGCCGAGACCCAGGGCGAGCCCGTCGTAGCCGAGCTGGAAGGCGGCGCCCGCGAGACCGAAGATCGCAAAAGCCGAGGCCGAGCCCATTGCGGCCGCCATGCCGTTGAGCATGGAAGGAACGGCGCGGCTGGCGACATAATAGTCGTCGGCGTCATCCGCCCGCGCGCTGATGCCGATCAGGAGATAGAGCGCGAGGGGAGCGAGAACCGCTGCCAGCATGAGGCTCGAAAGCGGCACGCCGAGCCGCTCAAATAGCGTGAGGATGACGAGAAGCGCGGCGACGCCGAGGACGAGGACGGTCACGAGCTTCGCAATCGCCTCGGAAAGCTCAGCCTTGTCCGCACGTTCCGAAATCACGCGAGGTCTCCGGGCATCTGACTTTCAGGCGCTATCGTGCTGAGGGGGCCAGGTCGGCCCGACTGGCCCTGGTGCGCCGTCCAGCCCGTCGAGCTTTCGCGCGGCGACGAACGTGAGAACGGCGAGAAGGACGAGGCAGCCTTGGGCGGCCATGTAGAACCCGAGCGGAAAGCCGCCGATTTTGATTATGTTTAGCATCTCAGCGAGGAGAGGGACGGCAAAGGTGACGAGGAAGAGGCCAACGAGAGCGATGAGCGTGACCGCGATCGTCCGGAGCCACCGCTGATTGCGGGCTTCGGATTTGCGCAGGCGGCGATAGATCCCGTGCATCACGAGGAGCAGCCCACAGGCCGCAATCGCTGCCCCCGCACCGGCGCCCGACACAGGCAAGTCGCTCAACGCGGGGACTACGGCCGCGGCCAGCGGCTTCAGAAGCACAACCAGCGCCGCAAGCATGATGAGTGCGCCAAGGACGATCTCGATCATCGGGGGAAATCCAAAAGCAATCGCCGGCAATGGTTAGAGGCCGCCCGCGCGTCCGCAAAGCCCCCTCTTTGCCGCAATGGGAAACGAGGAAGGTGGCCGAAAAAAGCAAAGAGCGGCGCAGGACGCCGCTCTTGCCGCAGTCTCCCTAGACTTGGGCCATCATTGTTATATGAAACCGGTGGCGCAGGCCCTCCGCGTCACGCGCGCGGCGGCACAATGAGAGAGGAGTGCACACCTGTCAAGAATGTGCCGGAAGTTTTTTTCGAGCGCGTCAACCAAGTGGCTCGAGCCTCGCTTCGAGCCCGAAAAGTCTGGGTTCGAGCGCTTGAGACGATAACGGATGATCTGTTATCGAATCGTTGCTGCCATCGAGAGATGCCCATGCAATCATGGGCTCAGTGGCGAATTGCCTTGGCGAAAGGCCGGCCTGCTCAGTTACCGGGTCCCGCCGAACCGATGGCCTCGACGGTCGCGTCAACCGTTACGTCCCCGCGCCTGGCGAACGTCAGCGTCAGGGGCAGGTGGTCGCCTTCGGCCAAGGGGGCCTTCAAGTCGAGGAGCATGATGTGGTCGCCGCCCGGCTTCAGCACGCGGGTTTCCCCGGCGCCGAGGGCGAGCGCGTCGAGGCGGCGCATCATCATGATCCCGTTATCCTCGAAGTTGGAGTGAAGCTCGACTCGCCCGGCCACTGGCGAGGAGACGCTGACCAGCGTGTCGCTTGCGCTCCCCGCCTTGATTTCCAAATACGCGGCCCCGACCCTGGCGCCTTGCGGCGTTGCCCGCGCCCACGCACGCGAGACCGTCACATCCGCTGGAACCTCCGCCCGCACGGCAAGCGGGGGGAGCGCAAGGGCGAGAGCGAGGGCCGCCATGAAGGTAGAACGCACTATTTGACTCCGGAAGCAACGACGGCCGGCTTCTCTCGGCTCACGACGTGAGTTTCCGGCAATCTTCCTCCGCTGGGAGCGGATCGCACGACGGGCTGCCCGTGCAGGTCTCGAGCGCTCGGCGCATTTCGCGATGATAAAGGCCGTCTATGCTGCCGAAATAAAGCCCGTGCGCCTGTAAGCCGCACTGGTAAAGTTTAATGATCCGCTCTCCGCCGAGGCGCATGGCCTCCTCGTAGTCGGCGAGCGCTTCCGTTTTCCGTCCCATAACCTGGCGAATGTGGGCTCGCGTATCGAAGGCGTGCGGGCTCAGCGGCGCAAGCGTGAGAGAGCGCTCCACATCGCCTAGCCCTTCTGCAGGCCGCTTGAGCTTGAAAAGGACCCAGGCACGATTGTTGAGGGCGATGGCGGAGTTCGGGTCGAGCCGCACCGCTTCCCCATAGTCGACGAGGGCGCGCTCGAACGCGCCCTGGAGCGAGAAGGCAAGCGCACGCATGGCATAGGCGAGGCTCTTGGCGCCGCCGTCCAGGCCGGGCGTATCTATGAGCTCCGAGCACGCTTCGATACGACGGCCGCTGTCGGCAAAGCAGTCGCCGATATTGTCGCCATGGACCGGCGCCGCTGCCAGGATCATGGCCGTCGCATAGGCAACCCCGAGACTTGGTCCAGATATTCTCACATCAGTTGTCCGCGACCCGGGCACAATCCCGCCTGTGATAGGCTACTCCAACGCCACTCTTGTCTCCATCTCCCCGGCGAGGGCTTGGTAACTATGGTAGCGAGAGGCGACAGCGCCGTAAGCCGCTTGCCGTAATAGAGAGGCAGTACGGAGGCGGCGCGCGCGGAGTTGCGATGCAGCTTTGAGCCTTGTTCATGTTAAGGTCTGTCGGAATTTCGGCATGCGCGGCGGTCGTCAAGTGAAGCGCGTTCTCCTCGTCATCGGCGGCGGCATTGCCGCCTACAAGTGCCTCGACCTCATCCGGCGGCTCGGCGAGCGCAACGTCGCGGTGCGCGCCGTGCTGACGCGCGGGGCCGAGCACTTCGTGACGGCGCTCTCCGTCGGCGCGCTGACCCACGATCGCGTTTTCACCGACCTCTTCGACCTCGACGACGAGCGCGAGATCGGCCACATCCGGCTCGCGCGGGAGCCAGACCTGATCGTCGTCGCGCCGGCGACGGCCGATCTTCTGGCGCGCATGGCGGGCGGGCATGCCGGCGATCTCGCAACGGCCGTTCTGCTCGCGACCGACAAGCCGGTCCTCGCCGCGCCGGCGATGAATCCCAACATGTGGCGCCATCCGGCGACGCAACGCAACGTCAAGCAGCTCACCGCCGACGGTGTCCACTTCATCGGACCCAATGAAGGCGAGATGGCCGAGCGCGGCGAAGCGGGCCCCGGGCGTCTTGCCGAGGTGCCGGAGCTTGTCGACCGCATTGAAACGCTCCTCGCGGCCCCTGGGTCAGCTCGCGCGACGACGCGAACAACGACGGCGTCCCGCCTTCCACTCTCAGGCCGCCATGTGCTCGTGACCAGCGGACCGACGCGGGAGCCTCTCGATCCCGTGCGCTTCATCGCCAACCGCTCGTCGGGCAAGCAGGGACATGCCATCGCGGCGGCAGCGGCCAAGCTCGGCGCAAGGGTCACGCTCGTCTCGGGCCCTGTGTCGCTTCCAGATCCCCCGGGCGTCGCCACGCTCCATGTGGAGACGGCCGAGGAGATGCTCGCTGAGGTGACGGGCGCGCTCCCGGCCGATGTCGCGATCTTCGCCGCGGCCGTCGCCGATTGGCGCGCCGCCGCGCCGAGCCCGGGCAAGATCAAGAAGAAAGCAGGGGCGCCGCCGCCGGCCCTCGCGCTCGTCGAGACGCCCGATATTCTGAGAACGATCGGCACGCGCGGCGCGCGTCGCCCGGCACTCGTCATCGGCTTTGCGGCGGAGACGGAGAAGCTGGCCGAGCACGCTCAGAAGAAGCGCAAGGCCAAGGGCGCGGACTGGATCGTGGCAAACGATGTTTCGCCGGGGACCGGCGTCATGGGAGGCGATCGCAATCGCGTGCAACTCGTGACCGCCGACGGTATCGAGAGCTGGCCGGAAATGTCGAAGGCCGAGGTCGCCGAGGGTCTCGTCGTTCGGGCGGCCGAGCATCTCGCACGAACCCAAGTCTCCGTCTGATGGCGAGGAAGAAAGCGAACAGCGTTCGGGTCCGGGTCCAGCGCCTCGCGCACGGCGCCGGCCTTCCCCTTCCCGTCTATCAGACTGATGCAGCCGCCGGGCTCGATCTCGTCGCAGCCCTTCCGGCGTCGGAGCCGCTGGTGCTTGCCCCGCAAGCCCGCGCCCTCGTCCCGACCGGGCTCGTGCTAGAGCTGCCTCTTGGCTACGAAGGCCAAGTGCGTCCCCGCTCGGGTCTCGCCCTCAAGCAGGGGCTCACGGTCCTCAACAGCCCAGGGACCATCGACAGCGACTACCGGGGCGAGGTGATGATCCTGCTTGCGAACCTCGGCGGGGCGCAGGTCGAAGTGCGCCGGGGGGATCGCATTGCACAATTGGTCGTCGCCCCCGTCGTCACCGCCCAGCTCGAGGTCGTGCCCGAGCTTTCGAAGACGCGGCGCGGCGCGGGAGGATTTGGATCGACTGTCACCAAGGGAACAGCGGCTAAGAGGGTAGTCAGGAAATCCTCTCGCGCCGAACGGCCGCCCAGGCGGAAACCGAGACCCTGAAGAGGGCAAACTCCGCAAACTGATTTCCAGCGCTGCCGTTTTGACCCAGTCAAAAATATGCGAGAAGCAAAGCGACCCCAACCGCACCCCCGAGCGAGAGGCAACGACCAATGACCCAGATCCCTGACATCAAGACGCTGCAGGCTACCAAGAGCTGGGGCCGCGGCAGGGTTTACGACGACATCACCGAGACGATCGGGCACACGCCGCTCGTCCGCCTGAAGAAGATCACAAAGCAGGCGGGCGTCAAAGGCGACATCCTGATGAAGCTCGAGTTCTTCAATCCGCTGTCGTCGGTCAAGGACCGCATCGGCGTGTCGATGATCGACGTGCTCGAGGCGGACGGCAAGATCACGCCGGGCAAGACGGTGTTGATCGAGCCGACCTCGGGCAACACCGGCATCGGTCTCGCCTTCGTCGCCGCCGCGCGCGGCTATCGCCTTCTTCTCGTCATGCCGGAGTCGATGTCGATCGAGCGCCGCAAGATCCTCGTCCATCTCGGGGCCGAGCTTGTTCTGACGCCGGCCTCCGGCGGCATGCCGGGCGCAATCGAGAAAGCCAACCAGCTACTCGCGACGACGCCCGGGGCCGTCCAGCCGAGCCAGTTCGAGAACCCGGCAAACCCGCTCGTCCATGAAAAGACCACGGCCGAGGAGATCTGGAACGATACCCACGGCAAGGTGGATGCGCTCGTCATCGGCGTGGGAACGGGCGGAACGCTCACGGGCTGCGGGCGCGTGCTCAAGATGCGCAATCCCGGCCTCAAGATCTTCGCGGTCGAGCCCGAGGGGAGCCCCGTGCTGTCGGGAGGCAACCGCGGCCCGCACAAGATCCAGGGCATCGGCGCGGGTTTCGTCCCGCTCGTCCTCGAGACGAAGTTCATCGACGACATCATCAAGGTGTCGAACGATCAGGCGTTCGAGACAGCGCGTCTTCTCGCCAAGGTCGAGGGCATCCCCGGCGGCATCTCGACAGGCGCCAATCTTGCCGCTGCCCTTGCCGTGGCTGCGCGCGAGGAGATGGCCGGCAAGATCATCGTCACGTTCGCGCCGTCGTGCGCCGAGCGCTATTTCTCGAGCGAGCTGTTCCTCGATCCGCCCGCGAAGGCTTAAGCTCGCGGCGCCGCGAAGGCGGAGGCGAGGCTTGCGATCATCGGCGTCAGCGGTGTGCGCGCGCCGCATCCGAGGCGATCGAGGCGGGCAACCGCGATTTGCGGGAAGCGCACCGCGGGCGCATTCGCGGCGACGCTGACTGTCGCGCCCGTGGCTTGGGTTAGCGCGTCCATGATCTCGCGGTGGCTCGTGTTGGCGCCGAAGGCGACATTGGTAATAGGCTCGCTGCCGCGCACGGCAATGGCTTCGAGCACGCGCACGACGTCGCCAATCCAGACGTAATCCTTCTCCGAGTCGAGGCTCGTCGCGAGGTGCACGAAGCGCGTTTCGACCGCCTCGCGCAGGACGGCGGAGAGAAAGTTGCTCGAGGTCAGATCCTCGCCGAAGACGTTGGAAAGCCGCGCGACACGGACGTTTGCGAGCCCCGAGCCGAGGCAGGCCGATTCCCCCATGAGCTTCGAGATATTGTAGAGGTCGTCCGCGTCGGCGGGATTGACGGACAGCGGCGCTGCTTCGTCGGTCGCGGTCGCGCGCGCATAGACGCGCGTCGAGGACAGATAGAGGAACGAATTGAACCGCGCGCTCCGAAGCACATTCGCAAGGCGGCCGACATGAGCATCGACGGTTTCGAAGGGGCGCGAGCGGAAATTGGCGGTGAGCCCGATGCAGTAGAAGACATTGCCGAGATCCTCGCCGCGCCACGTCTCGTCCCCGCGTACGACGCGGCGGACGGCATAGCCCCACAATTCGAGATGCCGGGCCAGGTGGCGGCCGACGAACCCGGAAGCGCCCAGCACCGTCGCCGTCATTCCCGCCATGCGACCGTCCTCGCCGGCGTGCCGACGCTGATCGAGTAGGCCGGCAGCTCGTGGCGCACCACCGAGCCCGCGCCGACCACCGCGCCGCGGCGCAGGATCGCCCCGTCGAGCAGAACGGAGTTCACGCCTATCCACACGTCGTCCTCGATGACGATTCCGCCTTTGCTCGCGCTGAAGCCCTGCTCGCGGATAAGGCGGCTCCTGTCGCGGAACTCGTGGTTGGTCGGGGCGAGCGTGCAGTTGGCGGCGATCAGCACGTTGGCGCCGATCTTGATACCGTGACCGGTGTAGAGCACGCAGCCCGAGTTGATGAACGAGCCAGGGCCGATGACGACGTCGCCTGATCCTCCCGCCGGCTTGATCTTGACGAAGGCGTCGATCACCGCGCCATCCTCGATCACGATGCGCGAGCCGCGCGTCGAGTCCTCGATGTCGGCGAGCGGAGAGATGCGGGCGTTTGGCGAAATGATCAGCATGGCAAGGGGACGAAGCTGGCAAACGGAGGCAGGGCGGCGTCGCGCTCGGAGAGCATCGCCGCGGCGGGATCGGGCCAGGCGATCGCGAGATCGGGATCGTCCCACCGGATGCCGTCAAGGTAGTCGGACGCGTAAGGCACCGAGATATGATAGGCCACTTCCGCCGTCTCAGAGAGCGTTTGGAAGCCGTGGGCGAAGCCTTCGGGAATGTAGAGCTGCCGGCGGTTCGCTGCGCTGAGCTCAGTCCCGAACCAGCGCCCATACGTCGGAGAGCCCGCCCGCACATCGACCGCCACGTCAAAGATCGCGCCTTCGGTCACGCGCACGAGCTTTGCCTCGCAATGGGGCGGCCGCTGCAGGTGTAGCCCGCGTACGATGCCGCGGCGGCTGTTGTGCGACATGCTGATCTGATCGAGGTGCGCATTGAGGCCGCGCTCGGCGAAGGCCTCGGCGCAGAAAAGACGCGCGAAGAAGCCGCGGTTGTCGGCGATCGGCACGGCCTCGACCACGACCGCGCCCTTGAGCGGCGTAGCGGTGAAGATCATGACACGATCTGCGACGAAGGAAGAGGGATGATGAACCGTCCGCCACGATCGCGAAACTCTCTGAGCTGAGCGATAATCTCGTCCTTGAGATTCCAGGGCAGGATCATCACGTAGCCGGGCTTCGTCTCGAAAATGCGCTCGGGCGCGTAGACGGGAATGGCGGTGCCCGGCAGGAGGAGCCCCTGCTTGTGTGGGCTCGCGTCGACGACGTAGTCGAGGAAATCGCCGCGGATGCCGCAATAGTTGAGCAGCGTGTTGCCCTTGGCCGCGGCGCCGTAGCCGACGATCGTCGTGCCCTCGTCCTTGAGCCCGATGAGCGTGGTCAAGAGCTCGCGCTTGGCCTTGCGCACACGGGCCGCGAACGCCGTGTAGGCGGCAAGGCCGTCCAATCCTGCGGCCGCTTCGCGGGCGCGGAAGGCTTCAAGCGCGGGGGAAGCGCGCGTGATGCGTCCCCCATGGCTGGCGAAGATGCGCAGGCTCCCGCCTTGCGTCGTGAGCTCCTCGAGATCGAATACCGAAAGCCCGTGGCGCATGAGGAGTCGCTCGACGGCGAGCAGCGACAGGTAGGAATAGTGCTCGTGGTAGATGGTGTCGAAATAGCAGTTCTCGATGAGGCTCAGGAGATGGGGAAACTCGAGAGTGATGACACCCGTCTCCTTGAGCAGGATCTTGAGGCCTTCGACGAAGTCGTTGATGTCGGGGACGTGGGCCAGCACGTTGTTGCCGGCGATCACGTCGGCCGGGCCGTCCGCGGCGACCTCGCGTGCCGTTGCCGCGCCAAAGAAGCGGACGAGGGTGGGCACGCCGCGCTCGCACATCGCCACCTCGGCGCAGTTCGCGGCCGGGTCGATGCCTTGCACGGGAATGCCGTGCGCCCTGAAGTATTGAAGCAGGTAGCCGTCGTTGCTCGCGACCTCGACCACGCGCGAGTTCTGGCCGAGCCCGAAGCAGGCAATCATCATCTCGGCATAGCGGCGCGCATGCTCGAGCCACGACTTCGAGTAGGACGAGAAATAGGTGTAGGCGCCGTGGAAATGCTGCTCCGCGGGCTGCACGTCGTCGATCTGTACGAGCTTGCAGTCCTCGCAGACGTAGGTGCGCAGCGCATAGAACGGCTCGGCGGTTCGCGCGTCCTCGGGCCGACGCATCGCGTTCGAGACCGGCTGCTGGCCGAGGTCGACGAAGACGTGCGACAGACGCGCCCCGCACGAGCGGCAGCACTGGGCCGCAGTCGGATCAGCCATCGAGATACTCGTCGATCTGGGACAGCGTGAGAGCCCTCATGTCGGCGCCGGCATAGAAGCCCTTATACCAATCGACGGTCTTGTCGAGGGCCGTCGCGAGGCGCCAGCGCGGAGCCCAGCGGAGGCGCTGACGCGCTGCGGCGCTATCGACCTCGAGCAAGCGTGCCTCGTAAGGATGGGAGCGGGCGTCCTGCTTCCAGGCGGCATTGGCGCCCCAGCGGGCAACAAGCCGGTCGGCGATCGTCGCAACTGGGACGGCGTCCTCGGCGTGAGGTCCGAAGTTGAAGGTGTACTGCGATCCATTCTGCAGGCAGCCCTCGGACAAGGCTTTGGCGAGGTGCAGATAGCCCGCGAGCGGCTCGAGGACATGCTGCCAGGGACGGACGGCGGCGGGATTGCGCACGACGAGAGCCGCGTTCTTCGAGAAAGCGCGCATTGCGTCAGGCACGAGGCGGTCCTCCGCCCAGTCTCCGCCGCCGATCACATTGCCCGCGCGGGCCGTGGCGACGGCAACGGGCCTGCTCGGGTCCGAGAAACAGGAGTGCCGGTAGGCCTCGACGACGATCTCGGCGCAGGCCTTGCTTGCTCCGTACGGCTCCTTGCCGCCGAGCCGGTCCCCTTCCCGGTAGGCCCATGGCCACTCGACGTTGTCGTAGACCTTGTCGCTAGTCACGACGACGACGGTCTTGACCGACGGCGCGCGACGCACCGCCTCGAGGACGTGGGCGGTACCCATGACATTAGTCGAGAAGGTTTCGATGGGGGCGGCGCGCGCCGGTCTGACCAGCGCTTGCGCCGCCATGTGAAGCACGATGTCCGGCTCGGCAGCTTGCATGGTTGCCGCCAAGCGTGCTTCGTCGCGAATGTCTCCGATGTGCGAGACGCCCCGGTCGGCGATGCGGGCGGCCTCGAACAGATTGGGCGAGGACGGGGGAGCGAGCGCATAGCCGGTTCCCTTCGCACCCAGCCACTCGAGGAGAGCGATCAGCCACCCGCCCTTGAACCCCGTGTGCCCGGTGACGAAAACGCGCCGCCCGTTCCAAAAATCGCGTGCGAGGTTGGCCTCCATCCCTTCAGTTCCAGACCCGCCAGGGCGCCTTGCCCGAGTTCCACATGTCGTTCAAGAGCTGCATCTCGCGATAGGTGTCCATGCACTGCCAGAAGCCGCTGTGCTGGTGCACGGCGAGTTCGCCCATCTTGGCGAGGCGCTCGAGCAGGCCCGTCTCGAGCGGCTCGTTCTTGGTCGGGTCGAGCAGGTCGAAGGCGCGCCGGTCGAAGACGAAGTAGCCGCCGTTGATCCAGCCCTGCGTCACCTGCGGCTTTTCGGCGAAGCTCGTGATCATGCCGCCGTCGATCGCGAGCTCGCCAAAGCGCGAGGAGGGGTGGACGGCTGTGACGGTGGCGAGCCGGCCCATCTCCCGGTGCGTCTCGATCAGAGCGTCGAGGTCGATGTCGGCCACGGCATCGCCGTAAGTCGCCAGGAACGTATCGCCCTCGACGTGGGGCAGCGCTTTAAGAATGCGCCAGCCGGTAAGGCTATCGAGCCCCGTTTCCGCCAGCACGACTTTGGCGTCGAGGCGATCGCTGTTGGCGGCGCGGCGCGTCGAGATGGTGCCGCAACCGACATCGATCTCGATATCATGCGAGCGGTGGTGATAGTTGATGAAATAGTCGCGGATGGCGTCGCCCTTGTAGCCGAGGCAGAGGACGAACCGGCCGACGCCGTGATACCTGTAATGCATCATGATATGCCACAGGATCGGCCGGCCGCCGACCTCGACCATCGGCTTCGGCTTGAACTCGGTTTCCTCGCGCAGCCGCGTGCCGAGACCGCCGCAGAGAATCATCGCTTCCATTTTGCCCCCAACCTCTCTCGAGTTTTCCGAATTCTATCTGCCCTATTTCTCTCGCATGGCGTGTCGCAGAGACTCGGAGATGGGCTCGACCATGTAGGCGAGCGCCGTTCGCGATCCCGTCGGCACGATGACCTCTACCGGGGTTCCCGGCTGCAGCACGCCCGCGTCGATGTCCTTCAAGTCGTCGGGATCGATCGCGACGTCGATGTCGTAATAGAGCGCCGACGTCGCCGCATCGGTCCGTGCGTCCGCCGACCGGTTGCGCACGGTTCCGCGAATCATCGGCAGCGCGCGGCCTTGACTCGACAGGATGCGGATCTCCGCCGGCATCCCCTCGTGGACCTCGGCCCCTTCGGCCGTATTGAGCCTAGCCTTGATGGTCAGGGCCGCATTCGCAGGGACGATCTCGAGCAGACGATCGCCACGTCCGACAACGCCGCCAATGGTGTTGACGGTCATGCCGAGCACGTGGCCGGTCACGGGTGCGCGGATCGTCGTTCGGCCGAGGGTGTCGCGGGCGACGCGCTCGCGCTCGCGGGCATCCGCAAGCTTGTTGCGGGCGTCCTCGAGTTCCTGGGCGACCTTGACGCGCTGATCGCTCTCGATCTGGGTGATCTGCCGCTCGAACTGGGCGAGCGAATGCTCGAGACGCCCAATGTGGCCGGTGTACTCGTCCTTCTGGCCAAGTAGCGCCGTCGCCGCGCGTTTGAGCTGCATCACGGGGGAGTTGGTCGCATAGCCCTTGTCGTACAGCATCTGCTTGGGCGCGAGCTCCTCGTTGACCATACGGTATTGATGCTCGGCCGTCTCGGCCTGGCCGCGATAGATGACTATCTGGCTCTCGGCCTGGCGCACCTGCTCGCGAATTGTCGCGGCTTGCGCCGCGAGGGCCGTGCGCCGGGCCGTGAACAGCTCCTCCTGCGAGCGCAGGAGGTCGCGGACGGCGGGATCGCTGCCGGACTTCTCGGACAGCAGTTGGGGAAACGCGATCGAATCGGCTTTCGCCGCCTCGGCCTCGAGGCGGGCGATCACCGCAGTCTGGGTCTCCACCGCTGCACTCTGGATCTGCAGCGATGCCCGCGCCGGGACGTCGTCGAGCAGGATGATCTCCTGACCTTCGCTGACGAGGTCGCCTTCGCGCACGAGGATGGCGCGCACGACGCCGCCATCGAAATGCTGCACCGCCTTCCGGCTGCCTTCGGCGCCGACGACGCCGTAGGTGATGGCGGCGCTCTCGAGCGGGCTTACGGCCGCCCAGCCGCCGAGAAAGCCGAAAAAGCCGAGGATGATCGCGGCGCCGATCCTGACCAGGCGGCCGGCGTCGGGAAGGGCCGGGCCAGGCTCGGGCCCGGCGGCATCGGCGTCGCTGGCAACCGCGTCGGCCTTCTTGCGAAGCGCGAGAGCGAACTTCATGGGCGCCCCGCGATGCGCTTTTGCACCAACGGGAAGCCGGGAGCGATGCGCGGCATCACCCGCTCGATCGGACCGAAGTCGCTGATAATGCCGTTGTGAAGCACGATCACCTTGTCGAGCGCGACGAGCACGCTCGGCCGATGGGCAATCATGATCACCGTCGCGCCGCGCGACTTGAGGGTCGCGAGGAGTGCGTGGAGCGCCGCCTCCCCTTCGCCGTCGAGATTGGAATTGGGCTCGTCGAGTACGACAAGCTTGGGGTCGCCGAACACGGCCCGCGCAAGTGCAATGCGCTGGCGCTGACCGCCGGACAACGGCGCTCCCGATGTGCGCAGCATCGTCTCGTAGCCCGCTGGGAGCGCCAGGATCATCTCGTGCACCCCTGCCAGGCGCGCGGCGGCGACGATGGGGAGGCTGTCGGCCTTGCGAAAACGGGCAATGTTGTCAGCGATCGTGCCCTCGAACAGCTCGATGTTCTGCGACACGTAGCCGACGTGGAGGCCGAAGTCGGCGCGCTCCCACGACCAGGTCTCGGCGCCGTCCAGGCGGACGCTGCCGTGGGTCGGCTTGATCGCACCGACGATCAGCTTGGCCAGCGTCGACTTGCCGGCCGCGCTCGGGCCGACGACGCCGACGGCCTCGCCGGGTGCGACCTCGAAAGAGATGTGCGACAGGGTGGGGGCGCGGGCGCCGTCCGGCTTGTAGATGACGCCTTCGGCCTTTAGGCGCCCCTCCGGCGCCGGGAGCTTGAGCGGCGGAGCCGACTGAGGGCGAGCTAGGGCGTTGTTGACCCGCTCGACGGCGGTAAGGCCCGAGCTCAGCTGCCGCCAGACGCCGACGATCTGATCGATAGGCAATAGGGCCCGCGTACAGATGATGGACGAGGCGAAGAGCGAGCCCGGCGAGATATCGCGGCGCACGGCGAGCCAGGCGCCGGCGGCGATGATTACCACCTGCAACGCGTAGCGGACGAATTTGATCGCGCTCGAGACGCCGGCATTCATGGTGCTTGCCGAGGCCTGCCCGGCGATGGCGCTCGACCGCAGCGTCGTCCAGCGCTGGAGGAGGTCGGGCAGCATGCCCATGGCGCGGACCGTCTCGGCATTGGCGAGGACGCCTTCCGTCATGCGATAGCTGGCCTCGGCCTGCTCACCGGACTTTTTGAGCGGTCCGGCCACCAGAACCTGATTGGAGATCGCAAGGCCGAGAACGAGCAGCGTCCCGGCAAGCGTGATCGCGCCAAGCAGCGGGTGCAGATAAAAGCAGGCGGCGATGAAGAGCGGGCACCAGGGAAGGTCGAAGACCGCAAGCGAGCCGCTTCCCGTCAGGATGTGGCGCACGTTGTCGAGGTCGCGGATCACTTGTCCGCCCGGCTGCCTGGGGGGCGGCCCGTCGACCTCCAGTTGCCGGCTGAAGAGGCGCGCCGCGAGTTGCCCGTCGAACCGAATGCCGAGGGCCACGAGGAGGCGGGCCCTGATATCCTCCAGCGCCGCTGCAACCATGAGCCCGGCGAGCACGGCGATCGTCAGCACAATAAGAGTGGATCCGCTGCCGCTCACCAGAACCCGATCGAAGATCTGGATGGAATAGAGCGGAATCGACAGCGTGAGGGCGCTTATAAAAAAGCTGAACCCCGCCGCCCACCAAAGGTAGCGCTTATTGCCGATCAAGCCGGCTTCGATGACCGGAGCGAGCGCGCGGGGCATGGCGGTTCTGCGGCTGGGTCTGCATGGAGCAAATCAACACGCGCACGTTCGCTCACGCTATCTGCTTCGCGGACAACATGCACCACAAAAAACGCCTGTTTTTGTATCCCGCCTTTGTCCGATCTACGAGCGATGCGCATAAACAACTCTCCGCAATTTATCATTGGTAAATTCGATTGCCTCAGCAACAAGCAGAACGGAAGCGATATCAATGGTCTGCATTATTCCCGTAATTACGGCATGAACTGCGCGTTGATAATTGAATTCAATTACTTGTTTTATTGAATGGCTCGAAATCGCGTTTTTATTCAAGGTTTACCAAAAAGCAATCGAATAAGGCGAGAAAATGATGTTGGTAAATTGAAAGACAAAAAAAGGTACGTTTCCGATCTACAATTCAATAACCGGCACAAAAAGAATGCGCCGGATTTGCTTGTGGGCAATCGCGAGGCAAAACCTGTGAGCGCAGACGGGGCGTTGAGCGCAGCTAGGCAGTGATGAGTTGCTACTGACAATCGGGGATAAAAATGTCCGTCACGCTGCCAAATGCAAACTCGGCAAACTCCTATACGGCTGCCACCGTCAACTCGCTATTGGGCGGCGCCGCTGCGGATACGGTGCAGTTCACGGACTCGCTGGTCGGCTCAGAAATCGACCTGCGTGCGGGCAACGATAAGCTTACGCTGGCGGATGCCGACAACTCGGCGACTGTCTCCAACATCGAAACGATCGTAGGTGGCTCGGCCAACGACACCATTACGCTCGCCGAGGCGATCTCGAAGGGCAAGATCGACCTTGGAGCCGGGGACGACAAGCTGACGCTTGCCGACAAGTCGAACTCCGTCACGGTTACGGGGGTGGAGACGCTGATCGGGGGCTCGGCCAATAACACGATCACGCTTGGCTCAGCGCTTGAGACCACTCACACCGTCAATACCGGGGGCGGCAAGGACACATTGACGCTCGGCAAGTTCGCCAATGAAGGATCGGTGTCGAACGTCGAGACGCTCATCGGCAACACGGGCGCCGATACGATCACACTTTCCACCCAGATGGTGAACGGCTCGGTGGATCTCGGCAAGGGTGCCGACACACTGAAGTTCGCGAGCGGGGTCGTGAACTCGGCGACCGTCTCCAACGTCGAAACGATCGTCGGCGGCGCCAACAACAACACCATTACGCTCGGCGCCGCCGCCTCCAAGGCCTCGATCGACCTCGGCGCGGCGACCGACAAGCTCGTTCTCGGCAAATTCGCCAACTCGGCGACGGTCTCGAACACGGAAAGCATCGTCGGCGGAGCGCTAGCCGACACGGTCACTCTGGGCACCAAGCTCAACGCCTCGAACAGCATGGATTTCGGCGCGGGCACCGACAAGCTCACCCTCGGCGACTTCGCCAACACCGGTTCGCTCTCCAACATCGAGAGCATCTACGGCGGCACCGGAAACGACACGATCTCGCTCAACGCGGTGATTTCGAAGGGCTATGTCGACCTCGGCTCCGGCGATGACAAGCTGACGCTGTCGGGCGCGGGCGCAAACTCCGCCACCATTGCCAACGTCGATACGCTGATCGGCGGCTCGGCCAACAACACGATTACGCTCGCCGGTGCTCTCGCCGGCACGGACAGCATCGATCTGGGAGCCGGCAAGGACACCCTGATCCTCGGCAAGTTCGACAACACGGGCTCGGTCTCCCACGTCGAGACCCTTGTCGGCAACACGGGCGCCGACACCATCACCTTTGCGACTCAGGCCTCTAACGCGTCGATCGACCTAGGAGGCGGCAGCGATAAGCTTACGCTGTCGGATTCCGGCGCCAATACCGCGACGATCTCGAACGTCGAGACGCTGGTCGGCGGCTCCGCCAACAACACGATCACGCTCGGCGCCGCCGCCTCCAAGGCCTCGCTCGATCTCGGCGCGGGCTCCGACAAGCTCACCTTCGGCAAGTTCGCCAACACGGCCACGGTCTCGAATGTCGAGACCGTCATCGGCGGAGAGTTGGGCGATACGGTCACTCTCGGCAACGCTTTCACCACGTCGATCAGCCTCGATCTGGGAGCCGGCACCGACAAGCTCACGCTCGGCGACTACACCAACACCGGCTCGGTCTCGAACGTCGAGAGCGTGGTCGGCGGCAACTCAAGCGATACGATCACCTATTCGTCCGTCGTCTCGAAGGGCTCGATCGACCTTGGCTCAGGCTCGGACAAGCTGACGCTCTCGAGCGCGGGCGCTAATACGGCGACTGTCTCGAACGTCGAAACGCTGATCGGCGGCGCGGCCAACAACACGATCACGCTCGGTGCGGCTCTCGCGACCTCGAGCAGCATAGACCTCGGCGCGGGCAAGGACAGCCTGACGCTCGGTAATTTCGCGAACTCGGGGTCGGTGTCGAACGTCGAGACGCTGCTCGGCGGCACGGGCGCCGACACCATCACGCTCGCGACCAAGATCTCGAACGGGTCGATCGATCTCGGGCAGGGCGCCGACAAGCTCACGCTGTCCGACGCCGGCGCTAACACCGCGACCGTCGCCAACGTCGAGACGCTCATCGGCGGCTCGGCTAACAACACGATCACGCTGTCGACGGCTGCCTCCAAGGCCTCGGTCGATCTCGGGGCGGGCTCCGACAAGCTCGTGCTCGGTGGATTCGCCAACACGCTGACCATCTCGAACACCGAGACCATCGCCGGCGGGGACTTGGCCGATACTGTCACTCTCGGTACTGCCTTGAGCGGCTCGATCAAGATCGATCTCGGCTCGGGCTCCGACAAGCTTGTCCTCGGCGACTTCGCCAACTCGGGCTCCGCCTCCAACGTCGAAAGCCTCGTCGGCGGCTCGGGCGCCGATACGATCACATTCGGAGCCGTCGTCTCCAAGGGGTCGATCGATCTCGGCTCGGGATCCGACACCCTGACGCTCGGTAACTTCGCCAACGTGGCGACGGTCGCCAATGTCGAAACCTTCACCGGTGGCAGCGCCGCGGACACCATCACCCTCGGCGCGGCGCTCGCGAGCTCGAACAGCATCGACCTCGGCGCCGGCAAGGACACACTCAAGCTCGGCGCCTTCGCCAACACCGGCTCGGTCTCCAACGTCGAGACGCTGACCGGCGGCACGGGCGCCGACACCATCACGCTCGCGACCGTGATCTCGAACGGCTCGATCGACCTCGGCCAGGGCGCGGACACGCTGACGCTGTCGGGCGCCGGCGCCAACACCGCGTCGATCTCCAACGTCGAGACGCTCGTCGGCGGTTCGGCCAACAATACGATCACGTTCGAGACGGCGGCCTCCAAGGCCTCGATCGACCTCGGGGCCGGCTCCGACAAGCTCGTGCTGGGCAACTTCTCCAACAACGCGACCGTGTCGAACGTCGAAAGCGTCGTCGGCAGCAACCTGACCGACACGATCACTCTGGGCACGGCGCTTTCCGCGTCCAGCAGCATCAACCTCGGCGCGGCCAACGACAAGCTCATCCTCGGCGACTTCGCCAACACCGGCTCGCTATCGAGTGTCGAATCCGTCGTTGGCGGCTCTCTCGCCGACACGATCACCCTCACGGCGCAGATCTCCAAGGGCTCAATCGACCTCGGCTCGGGCTCGGACAAGCTCACGCTCGGCAACTTTGCCAACGACACGACGGTTTCGAACGTCGAGACGCTCGTCGGCGGTAACAACGCCGATACCGTCGTGCTCGGCGCGGAGTTGACAAGCTCGAGCAGCATCGATCTCGACGCCGGCAACGACAAGCTGACGCTCGGCGCCTTCGACAACACGGGCTCGGTCTCCAACGTCGAGACGCTGGTTGGCGGCGGAAGCGCCGACGTGATCACGTTCGCCACCAAGGTTTCGAAGGCTTCGATTGATCTCGGCCTCGGTTCCGACACGCTGACCTTGGCCAACATCACTGGTAACTCCGCGACCGTCTCCGGCGTCGAGACCCTGGTCGGTGGCTCTGGCGCCGATACGATCACCCTCGGCGCTGCGGCCTCCAAGGCCTCGGTCGACCTCGGCTCGGGGTCGGACACCCTGACGCTCGGGGCCTTCGCCAACAATCTGACGGTCGCCAATGTCGAAACACTGGTCGGCGGCTCGCTTGCCGACACGGTGACCCTGAGCGCGGTTCTCACCGGCTCCGAAAGCATCGATCTGGGATCGGGCAACGACAAGCTGACCCTGGTCGACGGCGCAAATACCGGCTCGGTCAGCAACGTCGAAACGCTCGTCGGCGGGACAGGGGCCGACACGATCACGCTTTCGGCGCAGATCTCGAAGGGCTCGATCGATCTGGGCGACGGCTCAGACACTCTGACGCTCGCCAATGCTGCCAACACGGCAACGGTCTCCAACGTCGAGAGCATCCTCGGCGGCAACAACGCCGATACCATCACTCTCGGAGCGGCTCTCGACAGCTCGAGCAGCATCAACCTCGGTGCCGGCTCCGATTCCCTGACCCTCGGCAACTTCACGAACACCGGCTCGGTGTCCAATGTCGAGACGCTGGCCGGTGGCACCGGCGACGATACGATCACCTACGTCACGCAATTGACGAAGGGCCTGATCGATCTCGATAAGGGCAGCGATAGCGTGACCCTGAGCACGGCGGCAAACACTGTAACCGTGTCGAACGTCGAGACGCTGACCGGCGGCTCGGACAACGACACGATCACGTTGGACGCAGCGGTCTCGAACGCCTCGATCAACCTCGGCTCCGGCTCGGACAAGCTGACGCTGGCCGATACGGCCAATGTGGTGACGGTCTCCGGAGTGGAGACGCTCCTCGGCGGTTCGCTCGCCGACACCGTCACGCTGGGGACCGCACTTACGAGCTCGATCAGCGTTGACCTCGACGCCGGCAAAGACAAGCTCGTCCTCGGCGACTTCACCAACACGGGCTCCGCCTCCAATGTCGAGACCCTCGTCGGCGGCACCGGCGACGACACGATCACCTACGCAGCTCTCGTCGCCAATGCGTCGATCGACCTGGGCCAGGGCAACGATACCGTCACGCTCGGCAACTTCGACAACACCGCTACAGTTTCTAATGTCGAAACGCTGACTGGCGGCAACAAGGCCGACACCATCACCTTGGGTGCGGCGCTTTCCGGCTCCGAGAGCATCAATCTCGGCGCTGGCAGCGACAAGCTCATTCTGGGCGCCTTCGACAACACGGGCTCGGTTTCGAATGTCGAAAGCGTCATAGGCGGCACGGGCGCGGATACAATCACCTTTGCGACGGTGGCTTCCAAGGCCTCGATCGATCTCGCGGCGGGCAGCGATACCGTCAAGTTCGGCGACTTCGCCAACTCTGCCACGCTGTCAAACGTCGAGAGCATCGCCGGCGGCACAGCCGCCGATACGATTACGATGGCCGATGCCGCCAACACCGTGACGGTGGCAGGCGTGGAAACGCTTGTCGGCGGATCGGCTGCCGACACCATCACGCTCGGGGCCGTCGCCTCGAACATCTCCGTCGACCTCGGGTCTGGCTCCGACAAGCTCACGCTCGGCGACTTCACCAACACGCTGACGGTATCGAACGTGGAGACACTGGTCGGCGGGGCCGGCGGCGACACCGTGACGCTCGGCGCAGTCATCTCCAAGGGCTCCGTCAATCTGGGTGACGGCAGCGACAAGCTGACGCTCTCCAGCGCCGCCAATACGGCGACCGTGTCGAACATCGAGAGCCTGGTCGGCGGGACCAACTCGGATACGATCACGCTCGGCTCGGCGCTCGGTGCCACCGACAGCGTTGATCTCGGCGCAGGCTCGGACGCCCTCACGCTGGGAGCGTTCGAGAACACGGGCTCGGTCTCGAACGTCGAGACGCTCACGGGTGCCTCGGGTGCGGACACGATCACCCTTGCGACCCAGGCTTCCAATGCCTCGATCGACCTTGCGGCGGGGACCGACACGGTCACCTTCGGCGATTTCGCCAACACGGCGACAGTGTCGAACGTCGAATGCGTCGTCGGCGGCACGGGCGCCGATACGATCACGCTTGGCGCCGTGGCTTCGAACGCCACTATCAATCTAGGTGCGGGCTCCGACGCCCTGACACTCACCACGGTGGCATCGAACGCCACGATCGACCTCGGAGCGGGCTCCGACACACTGACACTCGGGAACTTCGCCAACAAGGCAACGATCTCGAACGTCGAGACGCTCACCGGCGGCTCGGGCGCCGACACAATCACAATGGGCGCCGCGTTGACGAGCTCGGGTTCCTATGACCTCGGCGTTGGCAGCGACAAGTTGAGTCTTGCCGATGGCGGTAATACCGCCTCGCTCTCGAACGTTGAGATCCTGGTCGGCGGCACGGGCGACGACAAGATCACGGTTTCGACTCAGCTCTCGAATGGCTCGGTCGACCTCGGCGACGGCGACGACGAACTCACGCTTTCAACTGCTGCCAACACTGTCACAGTGTCGAACGTCGAGACGCTGACGGGCGGCTCGGGCAACGATACGATCACGCTCGACTCGGCGCTCAGCGCCACCGACAGCATCAACCTCGGCTCGGGCTCGGACAAGCTGACTCTCGGAAAGTTCGAGAATACCGGATCGGTGTCGGGTGTTGAGACGCTCATCGGCGGCACCAACGCGGATACAATCACGTTTGCGGCTCAGGCCTCCAACGTCTCGGTCGATCTCAGCGCCGGCACCGATACGTTGACCCTCGGCAACTTCGCCAATACGCTCACAATCTCCAACGTCGAGAGCGTCCTCGGCAATGCAGGCGCCGATGCGGTTACCCTCGGTGGAGCGGCGGCAAACGTCACGATCGATCTTGCCGGCGGCAACGACGCGCTGACCCTTGGCGGCTTTACAAGCAACAAAGCAACGATCTCGAACGTCGAGACGCTTGTCGGCGGCTCGGGTGCCGATACCATTACCATGGGAGCGGCGTTGTCTAGCTCTGGCAGCTATGACCTCGGCGCTGGCAGCGACAAGCTGACGCTTGCCGACGGCACCAATACCGCCTCGCTTTCGAACGTCGAGACGGTTGTCGGCGGCACGGGCGACGACACGATTACTGTCTCGACGCAGCTCTCGAATGCCTCGGTCGACCTCGGCGACGGCGACGACACGCTTACGCTCTCGACTGCAGCAAACACGGCCACGGTGTCGAACGTCGAGACGCTGACCGGCGGCTCGGGCAACGATACGATTACGCTCGCTTCGCTCATGGCAGGGACCGAGAGCATCAACCTCGGCGCGGGCTCCGACAAGCTGACCCTCGGCAATTTCGAGAATACGGGCTCGGTCTTGAACGTCGAGACGCTCGTCGGCGGCACCAGTGCCGATACGATCACCTTTGCGACGCAGGTCTCCAACGTCTCGGTGGACCTCGGAACCGGCGCGGACACGGTAACATTCGGCGACTTCGCCAATACGGCGTCCGTGTCGAACGTCGAGAGCATCGTCGGCGGCTCGGGCGCGGACACGATCACGGTCGCGACGCTCGCCTCGAACGTCACCATCGATCTCGGCTCGGGCTCTGACAAGCTGACGCTCGGCAACTTCGCCAACAAGGCGACGATTTCCAACGTCGAGACGCTGATTGGCGGTACCGGCGCAGACACGCTCACCATGGGTGCGGCGCTGTCCGGCTCGGAAAGTATCGACCTCGGCTCGGGCAGCGACACGCTGACGTTGGCTGATGCCGCCAACACCGGCACGGTGTCGAACGTCGAGATCCTGGTCGGTGGCACCGGTGCCGACACGATCACTCTCGGCGCGGCCGCATCCAACGTCGCCGTCGATCTCGGCGACAACGACGACACGCTCACTCTTGGTAACTTCACTAACGCGCTTACGGTGTCGAACGTCGAGACGCTGGCGGGCGGCACGGGCGCGGACACGGTGACGCTCGGCACGGTTCTCACGACCGCCGAGAGCATCGACCTCGGCGCGGGCTCCGACAAGCTCGTGCTCGGCGCCTTCGACAACACCGGCTCGGTGTCGAACGTCGAGAGCGTGGTCGGCGGCACGGGTGCCGATGCGATCACGTTCTCTACGCAGGTTTCCAACGGCTCCGTCGACCTCGGATCCGGCGCGGATACGGTCACGCTCGGCAACTTCACCAACACCGTAACGGTCTCCGGCGTGGAGAGCATCCTCGGCGATGCGGGGGCAGATACGGTCACGCTCGGCGCGATCGTGTCCAACGCGACGATCAATCTCGCCGGCGGCTCGGACAAGCTGACCTTCGGCGACTTCGCCAACGTAGCGACCGTGTCCAATGTCGAGACGCTCACCGGCGGCTCGGGCGCCGATACGCTCACCATGGGCGCGGCTCTCGCGAGCTCGGGCAGCTACGACCTCGGCTCGGGCAATGACAAGCTGACACTGGCAGACGCGACCAACACCGGCACCGTCTCGAGCGTCGAGACGCTCGTCGGCGGCTCGGGCGCCGATACGATCTCGTTCGGCGCGCAGGTCTCCAACGTCTCGGTCGACCTCGGCTCGGGCACGGACACGTTGAGTCTCGGCAACTTCGCCAACACGCTCACGGTATCCAACGTCGAAAGCGTGGCCGGTGGCTCGGGCGCCGATACGGTGACGCTCGGCGGCGCGCTCTCGAGCGCCACGACCATCGACCTCGGCTCCGGCAGCGACAAGGTCACGCTCGGCGATTACGCCAATACGGGCTCGGTCTCGAACGTCGAAAGCCTGGTCGGCGGCTCGGCGGCCGATACGATCACTTACGGGGCGCAGGTCTCCAACATCTCGGTCGACCTCGGCGTCGGCAGCGACAAGGTCACGTTCGGCGACTTCGCCAACACGGCGACGGTATCGAATACCGAAAGCATCGTTGGTGGCTCGATCAATGATACGATCACGCTCGGGGCCATTGCGTCCAATGCCTCGATCGACCTCGGCTCGGGCTCGGACAAGCTGACGCTCGGCGATTACGCCAACGCGGCGACGATCTCGAACGTCGAGACGCTGGTCGGCGGCTCGGGCGGCGACACGCTGACCATCGGCGCCGCTCTCGCGAGCTCCGGCAGCTACGACCTCGGCGCGGGCAGCGACACGCTGACGTTGGCCAACGCCACCAACGAGGGCACGGTCTCCAACGTCGAGTCGCTTGTCGGCGGCACGGGCACTGACAAGATAACGCTCGGCGCCAGTGCATCAAACATCTCGGTAAACCTCGGCGCCGGAACCGACACGCTGACACTCGGCAACTTCGCCAACACGCTGACCGTGTCCAACACCGAAAGCCTCGTCGGTGGCACGGGTGCAGATACGGTGACGCTCGGCGGCGCTCTCTCGACCTCGCAGAGCATCGACCTCGCCGCCGGCTCCGACACGCTGGTCCTCGGCGACTCCGCCAACACGGGCTCGATCTCTAACGTCGAGACGGTGACCGGCGGCACGGGTGCCGATACGATCACCTACGCGACGCAGGTATCCAACGGCTCGGCCGACCTCGGAGCAGGTACGGATACGGTCACGCTCGGCAACTTCGCCAATACGGTTACGCTCGCCAATGTCGAGAGCATCCTCGGCGACGCGAACGCGGATACGGTCACGCTCGGCGCCGTCGCCTCCAACGCCACCATCAACCTCGCCGGCGGCTCCGACAAGCTGACGCTCGGCGACTACGCCAACGTCGCGACGGTCTCCAACGTCGAGACGCTGGTCGGCGGCACGAACGCCGACACGCTGACGCTGGGTGCGGCGCTGACGAGCTCCGGCAGCTACAATCTCGGCGCCGGCAACGACACGCTGACGCTGGCCAACACCGCCAACGAGGGCACGATCTCCAACGTCGAGACGCTCGTCGGTAACGCGGGTGCCGATACCATCACGCTCGGCGCCGTGGCCTCCAATGCCTCGATCGATCTCGCAGGCGGCTCCGACAAGCTGACGTTCGGCAACTTCTCCAATACCGCAACGGTCTCCAACGTCGAGAGTGTGGTCGGCGGCGCCAACGCCGACACCGTGACGCTGGGGACGGCGCTTGCCAGCTCCGCCTCGATCGATCTCGGCGCGGGCTCCGACGTCCTGACGCTCGGCGACTTCGCCAACACGGGCTCCATGTCCAACGTCGAGACGCTTACCGGCGGCACCGACGCGGACACGATCACATACGCGACCCTTCTCTCGAAGGGGTCGGTCAATCTCGGCGCCGGCGGCGACAAAGTGACGTTCGGCGACTTCGCCAACGTCGCGACGGTCTCCGATGTCGAGACCATCGTCGGCGGCTCGGACAACGACACGATCACCCTCGGCGCTGTCGCCTCCAACGCCTCGATCAGCCTCGGTGCGGGCTCCGACAAGCTCACGCTCGGCAATTTCGCCAACGTGGCAACGGTGACCGGCGTCGAGTCTCTGGTGGGCGCGGCAGGCGCTGATACGATCACCATGGGCGCCGCGCTCACGAGCTCGGGCACCTATGACCTCGGCGGCGGCTCGGATAGCCTGACGCTGACCAACGCCACCAACAAGGGCACGATCTCCAACGTAGAGACCATCACCGGCGGAACGGGCGACGAGACGATCACGCTCGGGGCGGCCATCGCCAACGGCTCGATCGACCTCGGCACCGGCTCAGACACCTTGACGCTCGGCAGCTTCACGAACTCCGTGACGGTGTCGCACGCCGATACGCTGACCGGCGGCGCCGGTGCAGACACGGTAACGCTAGGCACGGCCCTTGCCGCGTCCAACTCCATCGATCTCGGCGCCGGCAACGACAAGCTGACGCTGGCCGACGTTGCCAATACCGGCACGGTGACGGGTGTCGAGACGCTGACCGGCGGCTCCGACAACGATACGATCACCTTCATGGGCTCGTCGGGCTCGGTGGACCTCGGGTCGGGCGACGACACGCTCACGCTCAACACGACGGCGAACACGCTGACCGTGTCCAACGTCGAGACGCTGACCGGCGGCTCGGACAACGACACGATCACCCTCGGCGCTATCGCCTCCAACGCCTCGATCAACCTCGGTGCGGGCTCCGACAAGCTCACGCTCGGCAACTTCGCCAACGTGGCTACGGTTTCGGGCGTCGAATCGCTGGTGGGCGCTGCGGGCGCCGATACCATCACGCTCGGCGATGCACTCACCACGTCGGGCAGCTACAACCTCGGCGGCGGCGCGGACAGCCTGACGCTGGCCAACGCCACCAACAAGGGCACCGTCTCCAACATCGAGACCATCACCGGCGGCACCGGCGACGAGACGATCACGCTCGGCACGGCGATCGCCAGCGGCTCGATCGATCTCGGCACGGGCTCCGACACGATCACGTTCGGCGACTTCACGAACTCGGCGACGGTCTCCAACGCCGATACGCTGACAGGCGGCTCGGGCAACGACACGATCACGCTCGGCACAGCAATCTCGGCGTCCAACTCGATCAACCTCGGCTCGGGCAACGACAAGCTGACGCTGGCCGGCGTCGCCAACACGGGCACGGCGACGGGTGTCGAGACTTTGATTGGCGGCTCCGACAACGATACGATCACCTTCATAGGCTCGTCGGGCTCGGTGGACCTCGGGTCGGGCGACGACACGCTCACGCTCAACACGACGGCGAACACGCTGACCGTGTCCAACGTCGAGACGCTGACCGGCGGCTCGGACAACGACACGATCACCCTCGGCGCTATCGCCTCCAACGCCTCGATCGACCTCGGCACGGGCACCGACAAGCTCACGCTCGGCGCGTATGCCAACGTGGCCACGGTGTCCGGCGTCGAATCTCTGGTCGGCGGTGCGGGCACGGATACCATCACGCTCGGCGACGCGATGGTGAGCTCTGGCAGCTACAATCTCGGCGCGGCCTCTGACTGCCTCACTCTAGCCAATGCCACCAACAAGGGCACCGTCTCCAACGTCGAGACGATCATTGGCGGCACCGGCGACGACACGATCACGCTCGGGGCGGCGATTGCCAGCGGCTCGATCGATCTCGGCACCGGCTCCGACACGATCACCTTCGGCGACTTCACCAACACGGCGACGGTGTCGAACGCCGATACGCTGACCGGCGGCTCGGGCAACGACACGATCACGCTCGGCGCGGCGCTCGCCGGCTCGGAATCGATCAACCTCGGCGCGGGCTTGGACAAGCTGACGCTGGCCAACGTGGCCAACACGGGCACGGTGTCGGGCGTCGAAACCCTCACCGGCGGCTCCGACGACGACACCATCACCTTCATGGGCTCGTCGGGCTCGATCAATCTCGGCGCGGGTGACGACAGCCTGTCGCTCAACACGACGGCCAACACGCTGACCGTGTCCAACGTCGAAAGCTTGCTCGGCGGCTCCGACAACGACACGATCACGCTCAGCACGATCGCGTCCAACGCCACGATCGACCTCGGCACGGGCTCCGACAAGCTGACGCTCGCCAACTTCGCCAACGTCGCCACGGTGTCCGGCGTCGAATCGCTTGTGGGCGCTGCGGGTGCCGATACCATCACGCTCGGCGGCGCCATGGTGAGCTCGGGCAGCTACGACCTCAGCGGCGGCTCGGACAGCCTGACGCTGGCCAACGCCACCAACAAGGGCACCGTCTCCAACGTCGAGACGATCATCGGCGGAACCGGCGACGACACGATTACGCTCGGCACGGCCATGGCCGGCGGCTCGATCGATCTCGGCACCGGCTCCGACACGATCACGTTTGGCGACTTCACCAACACGGCAACGGTATCGCACGCCGATACGCTGACTGGGGGCTCCGGCAACGACACGATCACCCTCGGTACGGCGCTCGCCGGCTCAGAGTCGATCAACCTCGGCGCGGGCTCGGACAAGCTGACGCTGGCGTCACTCGCCAATACCGGCACGGTCACGGGTGTCGAGACGCTGATAGGCGGCTCGGATGACGATACGATCACCTTCACGGGCTCGACGGGCTCGATCGACCTCGGGGCGGGTGACGACAGCCTGACGCTCAACACGACGGCCAACACGGTGACCGTGTCCAACGTCGAAAGCCTGCTGGGCGGCTCGGACAACGATACGATCACGCTCGGGGCAATCGCGTCCCAGGCAACGATCAACCTCGGCTCCGGCTCCGACACCGTGACCTTCGGCAACTATGCCAACGTCGCCACGCTCTCGAACGTGGAGACCGTCACCGGCGGCACGGGCGCCGACACGATCACCTTCGGCGCGACGCTCACGAGCTCCGGCAGCTACGATCTTGGCGCGGGCTCGGACAGCGTGACGCTGGCCGACGTGACGAATACGGCTACCCTCTCCAACGTCGAGACGGTGACCGGCGGGACCGGCGCGGACACGATTACTCTAGGTACGCTCATCTCCAACGGGTCTGTCGACCTCGGCGTCGGCAACGACACGCTCGCGCTCTCGACCGCGGCCAACACGGTCACGGTGTCGAACATCGAGACGCTCACCGGCGGCTCGGGCAACGACACCGTCACGCTGGCGACGGCGCTCGTAGGCTCTGAGCAGATCAACCTTGGCGCAGGCTCGGATAAGCTGACGCTGGCGGCCTTCGCCAACACGGGCACGGTCACGGGCGTCGAGACGTTGATCGGCGGCGCGGACGTCGATACGATCACCTTCACGGGCTCCTCGGGCTCGATCGATCTCGGTGCGGCCGACGACAGCCTGACGCTCAACACGACGGCCAACACGCTGACCGTGTCCAACGTCGAAAGCCTGCTCGGTGGCTCTGACAACGACACGATCACCCTCGGCGCGATCGCGTCCAATGCCACCGTGAACCTCGGCTCCGGCTCCGACACGCTGACCTTCGGCAACTACGCCAACGTGGCGACGATCTCGAACGTCGAGACCGTCACGGGCGGCTCGGCCAACGATACCGTCACACTCGGAGCAGCGGTCCTGAGCTCCGGCAGCTACGACCTCGGCGCTGGCTCGGATACGCTGACGTTCGGCGACTTCACCAACACCGGCACTTTCTCGAACGTCGAGACCTTCGTCGGTGGGGCGGGCGCCGATACGATCACTGTCGCCACCCAGCTTTCGAACGGCTCGGTCGATCTCGGTGACGGAAATGACAAGCTCACGCTTTCGAGCGCCGCCAACACGGTAACGGTGACGAACGTCGAGTCGCTCGTCGGCGGCTCCAACAACGACACCGTCACGCTTGCCTCGCTCCTGTCCGGGACCGAGAGCATCGATCTCGGCGCGGGCAACGACAAGCTCACGCTCGGCAACTTCATCAACACGGCCACATTGTCGGGTGTCGAGACGCTGATCGGCGGCACCGGCGACGATACGATCACGTTCCTGAACTCGACGGGCTCGATCGACCTCGGCGCCGGCACCGACAGTCTGTCGCTCAACACGACGTCGAATACGCTGACGGTGTCCAACGTCGAGAGCCTGCTCGGCGGCTCGGGCAACGACACGATCACGGTCTCGACGCTGCTCTCGAAGGCCACGATCGATCTCAGCACCGGCTCCGACAGCCTGACGCTCGGCGACTTCGCCAACGTCGCGACCGTGTCCTCGGCGGAGACGCTGACAGGCGGGTCGGGGGCCGACACGATCACCCTCGGCGCGGCGGTCGGAGCCTCAAACAGCATCAACCTGGGTTCTGGCTCGGATACGCTGACGCTCGGCGACTTCACCAACACCGGCTCGGTCTCGAACGTCGAGACGCTCATCGGCGGGTACGGCAACGACACGATCACCGTCTCGACGCAGTTGTCGAACGGCTCGGTCGACCTCGCCGACGGCAACGACACGCTGACCTTGGGCGACTTCGCCAACGTTGCCACGATCTCCAACGTGGAGACGCTGACCGGCGGCACGGGGGCCGACACGATCACGCTCGGCGCTGTGGCCTTCGCTTCGATCAACCTCGGCAACGGGTCGGATACCCTCACGCTCGGCAACTTCGCCAACAGCGTGACGGCCTCCAACGTCGAGACCATCGTCGGCGGCACCGATGCCGATACGATCACGGTCACGGGCGCCACGGCCGCCATGGTTCGCGGGGGCGGCGGCATCGACACGGTGACCGGCGGCTCGGGCGGCGACACGTTCGTCTTCGATAAGAAGATCTCCGGCAGCTACATGATCGTCTCCAACATGGGCACCGGCTCCGACATGATCGGCCTCGATACCGACCAGAGTTCGACGGTCTCGGGCAACGCCTACGACACGAACGGGGCGCTGGCGAACGGCACCAACATCACGTCGGTCGTCGACCACGCGACGCTGCTCACGACAAATCTCTCGGGATCCTCGGGCAGCAAGGGCGCCTTCGCCTACCAGTCGGATACCGGCGAGCTCTACTTCGCAACCGACGGCGACTTCACCTCGGGCGGCGTGCTGGTGGGCATCATCACCACCAACGGATCGACGCCCTGGACCTACGACTTCTCGAAGTTCGTCGACGTGTAATTTCGAGGGCTTCGGCAGTACGATCTGCAACAGGCGGCCGCGTCGCACGACGCGGCCGCTGCCTTTTGTCTCCACGCGGCCGGTCTCCCCTTCGGTCCAGCTTGGGGCAAGCCAAGTCACGCTAGACCCAAGCCTGATAGGCCGCGGGGACGGAGCGGGTCAGCTCGATGCTCAAAATCGATGAAACCAACGGCGTGGTCATTGCCGACGGGCCAGCCGGCGAGGCGGTGCACGCCATCGGCAGCCCCGAAGCCTTCCGCCTCATCTCCAATGCCTGGCTCAGGTCCGGCTGGGACACGAGGTACGTCTATTCCTTCGCCTGGATGGGCCGGCCGATCATTCAGCTTCCCGAGGACGTGCTCCGCATCCAGGAGGTCCTCTATCGCGTCAAGCCCGACGTGGTCGTCGAGACGGGCGTCGCCCACGGCGGATCGCTGGTGTTTTACGCGAGCCTTTTCAAGGCCATAGGTAAGGGCCGCGTGATCGGAATCGATATCGAGATCCGCCCCCACAACCGCCGCGCCATCGAGGCGCACGAGATGAAGCCGCTGATCACCCTCGTCGAGGGAAGCTCGGTCGATCCCGACGTCGTCGGCCGTGTATGCGCCTCGATCGCGCCGGACGAGACCGTTCTCGTCCTTCTCGACAGCAACCACACCAAGGCTCACGTCCTCGGCGAGCTCGAGGCCTACGGGCCGCTCGTCACGCCAGGATCCTACATCGTTGCGACAGACGGCATCATGAAACAGGTTGCGGGCGCTCCCCGCACCGCTCCCGACTGGAGCTGGAACAACCCGCTCGACGCCGCACGCGAGTACGCCGCGCGTCATCCCGAATTCATCCTCGAGGAGCCGCCGTTTCCCTTCAATGAAGGCGTGATCACGGAGCGCGTCACCTACTGGCCGCAGGGTTTTCTCAGGCGGATCTAAGCATGCAGCGCCAGCCGTTCGCGAGAGCCGCCCCCGGTCAGGGGCAGACGCTGGTCCAGGAGGCACTCCAGGCGCTCGATCGCGGCGACGCCACCGCGGCCGCCGCGTATGCCAGGCAGGCAACCGCCGTCGCGCAGCACGATGCGCTGGCTTGGGAAGCGTTGAGCATCGCGCTGCACCGGTTGCGGTACTTCGAGCCGGCCATCGAGGCCGGCAAGCGCGCAATCGAGCTCAATCCCAAGGCGGCGGACTTTCACGCCAATCTCGGCGTCGTGCTCAAGTCGGCGCAGAGGGTCGTCGAGGCGGAGGCCGCCTATCGCGCCGCCATCGCCCTCAATCCCTCGTTCGCCCCGGCCCATCACAACCTCGGCAATCTGCTGTGCGATCAGGACCGCTACCGCGACGCCGAGCCCTGCTATCGCACGGCTATAAACCTCGACCCCAATTATGCCGAAGCCTGGCATGCGCTCGCACTTGCGCTGCAGAAGCAGGGCCGCGCGGAGGAGGCCGCCGGGCCGCTCACACGCGTTCTCGAGCTGCGGCCCGGCCGGGCCGACATCCTGAGCGACCTTGCGACCTGCGCCATGGCGCGCGAGCGTTACGCCGAAGCGCGCCAGCTTCTCCATCAGGCAATCGCTCTCGATCCCAGACTTGCCTCCGCGCACGGCAACCTCGGTGCGCTCGAGCTGCGGGCGGGGCGGACGGTTGAGGCCGAACGCGCCACGCGTCGCGCCATCGAACTCGCGCCGAGCGAAGCGCGCTGGATCACCAACCTGAGCGTGGCCGCGAAGGACCTCGGTCGGTTTGATGAGGCGGAGGGGTTGCTGAGGCGGGCGCTGGCGTTGCGTCCCGACTATGCGCTGGCGCATGCGAATTTGCTGTTCTGCTTGAACTACCATCCCGAGAGGAGCGCGGAGGAGATCTTCGCCGAGTACCGCCGCTACGATGCCGCCCACGCCCTCCCCCACCTGCCGCGCGAGCCCGTATTCGCCAACGATCCCACGCCCGGCCGCCGCCTCAGGATCGGCTTCCTCTCCCCCGACTTCCGCGAGCACGCCGCCCGCCACTTCCTCGAGCCGATCTTGAGGCACTACGATCGGAGCAAGATCGAGCTCTTCTGCTACGCCGAGGTCGCCAACCCCGACCGCGTCACGGAGGAATTCAAGGCGCTGGCCTCCCACTGGCGCTCGAGCGTGGGGATCAGCGACGAGGAGCTCGCCACCCTCATCCGCCGCGATCAGATCGACATCCTGGTCGACTTCGGCGGCCATACCTCGGCGAGCCGGCTCCTGGTGATGGCGCGGCGGCCCGCCCCGATCCAGATCGCCCATCAGCTCGGTCACGGCTACACCTCGGGGCTGACGGCGGTCGATGCCTTCCTCGGCGACGCCGACCTCACCCCTCCCGGCTGCGAAGCGCTCTTCTCCGAGCGCATCGTGCGTCTCCCCCGCATCCCGATCGCCTATGTGGCGGCGCCGGGCATGCCGGAGGTGGGACCGCTGCCGGCGCTCGCGCACGGGGGGCGGATCACGTTCGGCTACTTCGGGCGCCCCGAGCGCATCAATCCGCGGGTGATCGCGGCCTGGGCCAAGATCCTGAGCCAGGTTCCCGGCAGCCGGCTCATGCTCAACTCGAAGGCGTTCTCGGAGGAGGCGTTCCGGGCGCTGATGGCGGAGCGGTTTGCACGGGAGGGCATCGGGGCCGACCGGCTCGAGATGATCTACACGAGCCCGCAGTCGAAGACGTGGGCGGCGTACGGGGAGATCGACATCGCGCTCGACCCGTTCCCGCACAATGCGGGGACGACGACGATCGAGGCCTTGTGGCTCGGCGTTCCGGTGGTGACCGTGCTCGACCGTCCGTCGGTGGGCCGGATGGGGGTGAGCATCCTCGCAGCGCTCGGGCTCAGGGAGTGGGTGGCCGGCGACGAAGCCGGCTACGTCGCCCTCGCCGTCGCCAAGGCAACCGATCTCCAAGCGCTCGCCACGCTGCGCGCGGGCCTTCGCGCCCGCTTCCTCGCCTCCCCCCTCGCCGACGGGCCCGGCCTCGCCCGCGCCCTCGAAGCCGCACTCCGCGACCTCTGGAAAGACTGGTGCGGGAAAAGGCTTGGGGCGATGTCCGATACGGCAGTCGCGCAGCGGCGGCGCGCGGTCGCGATCGAGGCTCAACGTCTCGATGCGGAAGGACGCGTTGCCCACGCTGTCGATGTGCTGCGGTCGCACCTCGCGACCGACGGCGCCGATGCCGATGCGCTCACTCACCTGTCGGACGCCTGCCGTAGGCTCGGCCGGCTCGCTGATGCCGAGACGAGTGCGCGCGAGGCGATGCGCGCGGCGCCGAGGTCTGCCGGGGCGGCCAACGCTCTCGGCAACGCGCTCGCGGCGCTGAGCAGGCTCACCGACGCAGAGGCCGCCTTCACCACGGCCATCGAGATCATGCCCTACCACGCCGAGGCCTACAACAACCGCGCGCTCGTTCTCATGCGTCGCGGCCAGCTTGTCGCCTCCGAGCGCGATCTCAGGAAGGCGCTCGAGCTTCGCCCTGAGCTGGTCGAGATCGGCTTCAACCTGGCGAATGCGCTTCAGGACCAGGGCCGCATCGCGGAGGCGGTCGACGCCTATCAAGCGACGGTCGCCAAGTCCGCCGGACATGCGCGCGGCCACGGCATGATGCTGTTTGCGGTGACCTATCATCCCGGCCTCAGCGAGCAGCAGATCTTCGAGGAGTTCCGCCGCTGGGATGCGATGCACGCGGCGCCTCATGCGCCGCGGAATGCAATCTGGCCGAACGCGCACGGTGGCGTACGGCGATTGCGCGTCGGCTACGTGTCGCCCGATTTCGCGACCAAATCCTCGCGCCATTTCATTGAGCCCATCCTCGTCGGCCACGACCGCAGCAAAGTCGAGATCTTCTGCTACGCGGAGGTGCCGGCTCCTGATGCCGAGACGTTGCGGCTCAAGACGCTTGCCGAGCACTGGAGGGCGACCGTCGGGCTCACCGACGACGATCTCGCCACACTCATCCGCCGCGACGCCATCGACATCCTCGTCGATCTCGGCGGGCACACGGCCCGCAACAGGCTGTTGACGTTTGCCCGCAAGCCGGCGCCGGTCCAGGTCGCGCATTTCCTGGGGCACGGCTACACGTCCGGCCTTTCGGTCATGGACGCCTTCCTCGCCGACGAGGCCTTGGCGCCGCCCGGCTCGGAGCCGCTCTTCTCCGAGCCGATCGTGAGGCTTCCCCGCATTCCCGTCGCCTACCAGCCGCCCGAGGGCATGCCGGCGGTCGCGTCCCTCCCTGCGTTGCAGCGCGGCAACGTGACCTTCGGCAACTTCGGCCGCGTCGTGCGCCTCAATGACGAGGTCATCGCCACGTGGGCGAGGATTCTCAACGCCGTCCCCCGCTCGCGTCTCGTTCTCAACACTGTGGGTTTCGCGGATCAGGAAGTATCAGACCGCTATCGCCGCTTGTTCGCTGCGGCAGGAATTGACGCGGGCCGGGTCGATCTCGTGTTTACGACGCCGCAGCAAAAGACGTGGGAGGCCTATAGCGGCATCGACATCGGTCTCGATCCGTTTCCCCACAACGGCGGCACGACGACGATCGAGGCGCTGTGGCTCGGGGTGCCGTCCGTTTGCCTCGAAGGCCGTCCGTCCGTAGGCCGCTTTGGCGCCGCCATCATGGGGGCCGTCGGCCTCGGCGATTGGGTGGCCAAAAGCAAGGACGCGTATGTGGCCCTTGCCGTGGCCCGCGCCCGCGATCTGCCGTCGCTCGTGGCCGTGCGTGCCGGGTTGCGCGAGCGCATGCGAGCTTCGTCGCTGTGCGACGCCCGCGGCCTCTGCGCCGAGCTCGAGGGGGCCTATCTGACCCTATGGCAACGCTATTGCGATCGCGAGGACAGAATCAGCGCGCTCCAGATCGAGGGCGCGCGCGAATACGGGGCGGGCAATGCGGCGCGCGCCGTCGAGCTGTTCAGCTCGGCGGCCGAGAATGCCCCGCGGGCCTCGACATTTTCCGATCTTGGCGCGGCTTTGCGCCTCGCCGGCCGCGTGGCGGAAGCTGAGGCGGCCTATCGCGAGGCCGTGTCCCGCGATCCGAGCTTGGCGGCCGCGCATGCCAATCTCGGCAATCTTCTCAACAAGCAAGGCCGCTCCGCCGAAGCCGAGATCGCGCTGCGCCGCGCGGCCGAGCTCGCGCCCAAGGACGCTCAGGGGCTCCGCAATCTCGCCGTCTGCCTCATGCACCAGCTGCAACTCGACGCGGCCGAGCCTGTTCTGCGAGCGGCGCTCGAGCTCGAGCCCCTCGACGTCGATCTCTTAGACAATCTGGCCCAGCTTCTGCGCCAGCGCGGCAAGTCGGTCGACGCGACGCGTAACTACGAGGGCATGAAGGCGAGGCTCGGCAACAACTGGCGCGCCATCGGCAACATGGGCCTGCTCGTCCAGGATCTCGGTCGGTTTGATGAGGCGGAGGGGTTGCTGAGGCGGGCGCTGGCGTTGCGTCCCGACTATGCGCTGGCGCATGCGAATTTGCTGTTCTGCTTGAACTACCATCCCGAGAGGAGCGCGGAGGAGATCTTCGCCGAGTACCGCCGCTACGATGCCGCCCACGCCCTCCCCCACCTGCCGCGCGAGCCCGTATTCGCCAACGATCCCACGCCCGGCCGCCGCCTCAGGATCGGCTTCCTCTCCCCCGACTTCCGCGAGCACGCCGCCCGCCACTTCCTCGAGCCGATCTTGAGGCACTACGATCGGAGCAAGATCGAGCTCTTCTGCTACGCCGAGGTCGCCAACCCCGACCGCGTCACGGAGGAATTCAAGGCGCTGGCCTCCCACTGGCGCTCGAGCGTGGGGATCAGCGACGAGGAGCTCGCCACCCTCATCCGCCGCGATCAGATCGACATCCTGGTCGACTTCGGCGGCCATACCTCGGCGAGCCGGCTCCTGGTGATGGCGCGGCGGCCCGCCCCGATCCAGATCGCCCATCAGCTCGGTCACGGCTACACCTCGGGGCTGACGGCGGTCGATGCCTTCCTCGGCGACGCCGACCTCACCCCTCCCGGCTGCGAAGCGCTCTTCTCCGAGCGCATCGTGCGTCTCCCCCGCATCCCGATCGCCTATGTGGCGGCGCCGGGCATGCCGGAGGTGGGACCGCTGCCGGCGCTCGCGCACGGGGGGCGGATCACGTTCGGCTACTTCGGGCGCCCCGAGCGCATCAATCCGCGGGTGATCGCGGCCTGGGCCAAGATCCTGAGCCAGGTTCCCGGCAGCCGGCTCATGCTCAACTCGAAGGCGTTCTCGGAGGAGGCGTTCCGGGCGCTGATGGCGGAGCGGTTTGCACGGGAGGGCATCGGGGCCGACCGGCTCGAGATGATCTACACGAGCCCGCAGTCGAAGACGTGGGCGGCGTACGGGGAGATCGACATCGCGCTCGACCCGTTCCCGCACAATGCGGGGACGACGACGATCGAGGCCTTGTGGCTCGGCGTTCCGGTGGTGACCGTGCTCGACCGTCCGTCGGTGGGCCGGATGGGGGTGAGCATCCTCGCAGCGCTCGGGCTCAGGGAGTGGGTGGCCGGCGACGAAGCCGGCTACGTCGCCCTCGCCGTCGCCAAGGCAACCGATCTCCAAGCGCTCGCCACGCTGCGCGCGGGCCTTCGCGCCCGCTTCCTCGCCTCCCCCCTCGCCGACGGGCCCGGCCTCGCCCGCGCCCTCGAAGCCGCACTCCGCGACCTCTGGAAAGACTGGTGCGGGAAGGAGAAGCCGCGCGACGCGCCCCAGCCGGTCACTTTCGAGTTGGCAGTCGCTGCGTACCAACGCGGTGACCACGAGGCTGCATTGCGGATCGCCGGTGCGGTTCTCGCCCACCACGGAGAGCACGTGGAGGCGCTTCACCTGCGCGGAATCGCGGCCTACCGGCTCGGCCGTCTCGAGGATGCGGCCGCCGACCTCAGCCGAGCGATTATTGCGGCCCCGCGCCGGGCCGACTACCGCTGGAACCTAACGGCGATCCTGCGCAGCCTCGGCCGACTGCCCGAGGCCGAGGCCCAAGGGCAAGAGGCCGTTCGCCTCGCACCGAACGCGCCCGAGGCCCACAACAATCTCGCCTCGGTCCTGAAGGACCTTGGCCGCCAGGGCGAGGCCGTTGCGCACTACCGCCGCGCGCTCGACCTCAGGCCCGACTATGCCGATGCCTGGTCAAATCTCGCTTGGGCGCTTTCGCTCGCGGGGCAGGCGCGGGAGGCCGAGGACGCCGCGCGCCGCGCGCTGGCGATAAATCCCCGCGATGCAAATGCGCTCAACAACTGCGGCACGGCGCTGATGCAGCAAGATCGCCTCCCCGAAGCCGGCGAGTGCTTCGAGCGCGCGGTCGCGATCAAGCCCGACTTCTCGGTGGCGCACTCGAACGCGCTCTTCTGCTTGAACTACCGTACCGACCTCTCTCCTGACGCGATCTTCGCGGCCTACCGCGCTTGGGACGAGGCGCACGGGCGGAAGCTCATGCCGGCGGCGCCGCAGTTCTCGAACGAGCGCGATCCCGCAAAACGGCTTCGGGTCGGCTACGTATCGCCGGACTTCCGCCATCACGCTGTGAGCTTCTTCATCGAGCCGCTGCTCGCGGCGCATGATCGCGCGCAGATCGAGATCACCTGCTACGCCGAGGTGGTCAATCCCGATCCTGTCACGGCAAGGTTCAAGGCGCTCGCCGATCGCTGGCGCCCGACTGTCGGTCTCTCCGACACGGCGATGGCCGATCTCGTCCGCGCGGACGGCATCGACGTTCTCGTCGACCTCGGCGGGCACACGTCGGGCAACAGGCTCCTGGTGTTCGCGAGGAAGCCCGCGCCGGTTCAAATCGCGCACATGGTGGGGTCGGGCACGACGACGGGCATGGCCGCCATGGATGCCTTCCTTGCCGACGAGGCGCTGGTCCCGCCGGGCGGCGAGCGCGCCTTCTCGGAACGCGTCGTTCGGCTCTCGCGCATCCCGCTCGTTTACGCGCCGCCCGCCGGAATGCCGGAGATCGCGCCGCTTCCCGCCTTGCGCAACGGCACCGTGACTTACGGCTGCTTCAGCCGCACGGCGCGCATCAACGAAGGAGTCGTTGCGGCCTGGGCCGAGATCCTGGCGCGCGTGCCCGGTGCGCGGCTCGTCTTGAACAGCAAGCCGTTTCGCGAGCCGGAAAGCCGGGCGGCGTGGCTCGCACGGTTCGCGGCCCACGGCATCGCGGAGAACCGCATCGATCTCGTCTATACGACGCCTCAGCCCAAGACGTGGGAGGCTTACGGCGAGATCGACATCGCGCTCGACCCGTTCCCGCACAACGCAGGGACGACGACGATCGAGGCGCTGTGGCTCGGGGTTCCGGTCGTCTCGCTCGCGGACCGGCCTCCGGTCGGACGCTTCGGTGCCTCGATCCTGGGAAGTCTCGGCATGAGCGATTGGGTTACGAGCGATGTCGCGGCCTACATCGAGCGCGCGGTCGCGGCCGCGGCTGACGTCGCCGGGCTCGTGCGGCTGAGGAGCGGGCTCAGAGAGCGCTTCAGGGTGTCCGCGCTCGGGGGAGATCCCGCCGACCTCGCGCGCGAGATCGAGCGCGTCTATCGGAGCCTTTGGCGAGACTTCTGCCGGCGTCGTCCCTCGTGAGCCGCGTGCGTCAATCAGCTTGAGACAAGCTTACGCGATTACGTGTTGTGCGAGCGATCGCGTGAGCCGGGTGTCGCGAGTTTCGCCCGAGTGCCTTCGGTCTCCGCCAACAACCATCGGACAGGATCTCACGCGTGACAGCACTTCTCGAGAAGGCGGTGGCCTCGAGGAGGCGCGTCGTTCTCACCCGGCGCGAGCATGATTGCCTCATCCTGAGCGGCCGCGGCCTATCGGAAAAGCAGGTCGCCCAACAGCTCAGCATCAGCCCGAATACAGTTCGGGTGCACGTCGAGAACATCAAGCGCAAGCTCGGCGCGGCCAACAAGAGCCACGCCATCGTTCTGTCTCTCGTCTATGGAGAGACCGAGCTCAGCGAATTCGAGGATCCGGCGATCATTCCCGGTCTGTAGACGACGTTTGCCACTATCAGGACGGCGGTACTTTCCGACGCACGGCGACGACCGTCGTGTTGTCCTGGTGCGGCGCCTTGACCGCCTCGACCTCGCGGATCAGCGCACTTGCCACGGCAGAGGCGCCGTCGTCCGCATAGGCGGCGATAACGCGCTCGATCTCCGTCGTGTCGAGCGTTTGAAGCCCGTCGCTGGCCAGAATGACATAGTCGCCCGGCTCGATCTCGAGCGGCCGGCGGGACACGTCGACCAGGTCGATCTCGTCGCCGGTGACCGCCGAGCGCAGCATGTGGCGTCGCGGGTCGCGTCGCGCCTCCTCCTCGGAGATGCGCCCCGCGGCGGCGAGCCTGTCGAGCTCCGGAGCGAGCGAATGGTCCTCGTTCAGAAGCGCGATCTCGCCGCGCCGGTAGAGAATGAGCGGGCTGTCGCCAACGCTCACCCATTGTACGCCCTCGGGTCCGAAGGTGGCGGCAACGAGCGTCGAGCCCATGCCCGAGAGCATCGGATTCGTGCGCACGGTCTCCGCGATCGCCTTGTTGGCGGCGTCGAGAGCGGCCAAGAGGCGTTCTTGGTCCGGACCACCGCCCTCCGAGTACGCCTTTATGAAGATCTCGCATGTCATGCGGCTCGCGAGTGCCCCGCCGGCATGGCCGCCCATGCCGTCGGCGAGAACCGCGAGGAGTGGCTCCGGTCCTTTCGTCCGAGCTTCCAGGCCCGGCAGGCAAGGATGGTCACCCGGCCAGAAGAGGGCGGTATCCTCCTGATAGCTCCGGGCGCCCTTGGTCGCGCGGGATGCGTGGTCGAAGAGAGGCGCTAGCGCCCGTTCCAATTGCTCCTGCTCGCCCTGCATCCTTTGCGCTCGTTCCTTTTCGCCGTTGCCGCTCAGGTCGATCTAGCCTTTCTGCTCGGAGAGCGCCGACCAGTCGAATTCCGCGCCGCAGAACGGCACGAACACGAGCTGGGTGCGCCCCATCGTGATGACGTCCATCTGCGACAGCTCGACGGCGCCGGTCGGACGCTTCTCGTTGACGGACACGACATTGGTCTTGGACAAGTTGGGGACGAAGAGGAACGAGCGCTCCGCCGAGTCGTAGCGAATGTAGGCCTGCTCCTCGGACGAGATCGCATCGTCGCCGAAGTCGATCGCGATGCGGTTCGACGTGGCGCGGCCGAGCGTGTTGTTGCCCTCGAAGATCGGCCGGTACTGGCCGATGCCGGGCCCGCCGACGACGACCAGCCAGCCGACGACCGGATCCTGCTCGAACGCCCCGCGCTTCACCTGCATCTTGCCGCGCACGAGCGTCGTGCGGTCGGACGCCTCGGGCGGCTTTGCCGCTCCGCGCACGACGCGAGTTCGTAGGAGGCGCATCCGCCTCCACGTGGCGGTCCTCGAGCGGCCGCGCCGTGGCGCGCACCTCGCGGGCGGCCTCCGCGGCGCTTGGGCTCGGAGCGGCCTCGCTGCGTGCCGGCGCCGGAGCAGGGTCTCCTTTTGCGGCTATTGGCTCTATCTTCGGCTGGGCCGCGGCTTGAGGCGCTTGCGCGCGCCCGGTATCGTCCCGGCTCGCCGCCACGAGCGCGTCCTTCAACGATCCCAGAAAACGGTTCGAACGCTGCCCCTGCGGGGTCCCCGTGCTAGCTGCCATGGTATGAAGCTCCTCGCTCATTAGTAGTTTCTCCAAACGCAGGATCGTGAAACTCCCGTGCGGCCATGAAGGCTGAATTCCTGGCGCCGGGCCCTCTCGAGCCGGCTCACACCGGTCTCGCCGTGAATTTCAATCGCGCGCGCCCAAGCTCGATCGTGTCGCCGTCCGCAAGCCGGGCCGCCGCCACGCGGCGTCCGTTGACGGCAACGCCGTTGCCATCGGCGCTCGACAGATCGGTGATCACATAGTCCGCGTCCTCCGTGCGGTGAACAGCGGCGTGGTAGCGATGCACGGTCTCGTCCGTGAGGCAGATGTCGTTGTCCGCCTCGCGGCCGATGCGCACCACGGAGGGGCCGATGCCGTGGCGCGCCGCCGCCGGCCCTTCGATCTCGATCCAGGCTCGAGAGGGCCAGGCAGGCCCTGCCTCGGATCCGGCTTGGCGCAGCTTGGCGCGGGTCCCTGGACGAATGAAGGCGCGCGTTTCCGCCGTCGTGACCTCGTCTGCGACGGACGGCGCAATCTCCTTGCGCCGCAGAAGATAGCCGATCACGGCCAGCGGCGGAACGGCGAGCAGGGCAGCAAGACCCAGCATGAGTGCCGGCGCCCGCTCGTAGCTCGCGGCGACCCAGGTCTCGACGTCCTGCCAGATTGCGTTTCCCGAGGAGATCGGCGCCGTGCCGGCTAGACGAATTGAGCCGCGCGCCGCGTGGCCGTATGTTGCGTCAGCATCCGGAAAACGGCTGTCGTGAGCCGCGCGCGTGGGATCGGCCGCCAACGCGGCAAGCACGCCTATCATCGCCGCCCACGGCGCTCCCATGGCCAAGTCCCGCACAGCCCCCGAGAAAACATTCGTTGGCGTCTGCGGCAGCAACATGGCCGGATGGCGACGGATGCGAGATAATGCTCTTCTTTTCGTCGCTCGCCCGCGCCTCCGCCACATTCCTGCGTCATTAAGAGTCTGCGGAGGTGGTCGCATCAACTGAACTCGGTGCAGCGGCGGCGCACAAAGGTTCGGGTCGTGAACGCTCGGGGACGTCATCGCGCTGATATGACCAATCTGATCGCGCTGCAGACCGGCACGGAGCTCGTCGGCGATTATCGCATCGAGCGTGTTTTGGGCGCCGGCGGCTTCGGCATCACCTATCTCGCCGGCGAGATCGCGCTCGACCGCCAGGTCACGATCAAGGAGTATTTTCCCTCCGATTTTGCGGCGCGCGCCGACCGCGTCGAGGCCGTGCCCAGATCGCAGGAGTGCGCCAACGACTACCGCTGGGGCCTCGATCGGTTCATCGAGGAAGCCCAGACGCTCGCCAAGTTCAATCACCCCAACATCGTCCGCGTCTATCGCTATTTCCGCGCCAACAACACCGGCTACATGGTGCTCCATTTCGAGGAGGGCCAAAGCCTCAAGGGCTGGATCAAGGGGCTCGGCCGGGCGCCGCGCCAGAAGGAGCTCGACGCTGTCGTCGCGCCGCTCCTCGATGCCCTCGAGCTCATTCACAAGGCGGACTTCCTGCATCGCGACATCGCGCCCGACAACATCATCATCAGAAAGGACGGTCAGCCGGTGCTGATCGATTTCGGCTCGGCGCGCGGCGAGATCGCGGCCCACTCGAAGACAGTCTCGGCGCTCGTCAAGCCCGGCTACAGCCCTTACGAGCAGTACGCCGAGACGAGCCGTCAGCAGGGGCCATGGACCGACATCTATGCACTTGGCGCGACACTCTATCACGCCATCACCGGCAAGCGTCCGCCCGACAGCCCGTCGCGCATGGTCAAGGACGATCTCGTGCCGGCGCGCGAGGCGGCGTTGAGCTCGTATCGACCGGGATTTCTCAAGGCCATCGATCACGCGCTGGCGCTTTCGGTCGAGGCGCGGCCGCAGTCGGTCGCTGCGTGGCGCGACGAGCTGCTCGCGCCCGAGCCGGTGAAACAGGGCTGGCTCAGCCGCACCGGTCCGAAAAAGCGTGAGCCTGAGGACGCCGTCGCCGCCAACAATGCCGTAGCCAAGGCGGCACCGTCCGCCGCGACGCAGCCGCTCCCGCCTCCGCCCGACGCCCCGGGCCCGCAGGGTGGGATGCTCGACTTCTTCGACGGCCTGAAGAAGAAGCCCGATCCGAAGAAATCCCCGCCCAAGCCCGAACCGGAGGCCGCGGTGGCCGCCGCCGCTGCTGCGTCCGCAACCGCGGCGAAAAAGCCCGCGATCGAAAAGAAGGCGGAGGCGTCGGCGCCGGTGGAAAAGCCTCTCGAAAAAATACCGCGCATCTTTGCCCCGAGGGCAGGTGAAAAGAAAATCGAGGCGAAGGGGAAGCGCAATCCGCCGCGGCCGCGTCCGATACGGACCGGGACCGGCAAGACCTTGCGACCGCTTCTTTTCAAGCTCTTAATCGGCGTCGGCGTAGCGAGCGCTGCGGTTGCCATGCAGGACAAGCTGCCCCGCTTCGAGAGCCGTGGCGCGGGTGTCGTCTCTGCGACTACGAAGTCAGGGCCGGTCGTGCCTGAGATCAGGCCTCTCGCGCAGCTCAAAGGACACGTTGGCGCCGTCACCGCCGTCGCCTATACGGAGGACGGGACCTCGATCGTGACAGCCGGCCAGGACGCGACCATCCGGGTCTGGAATACTTCTACCGACACGCTTCAGCGCACGATCGAGCTCGACAACGGTCCCGCGACCTCGATGGCGCTGTCGGGCTCGCGAGCGCTCACGGGGCATTCGAGCGGCGAGGTCGTGCTTTGGGATCTCGAGCGCGCCGAGAAGATCGCCTCGTTCAAGCGCAATGACGCCGAGGTCTGGTCGGTCACCTTCGCCGGACGTCCGGACCGCTTTGCCGCCTCGAGCCACGATTGGAAGGTCGCGCTTTGGGACACCGCGACGACCACAGGTCCCATTCAAGTCATCGACGCCCATGAAAATGCGGCGCAGGCCGTCGCCTACTCCTCATCGGCGGGCGGGCAACTTCTAGCATCGGGTGGAGCCGACAAGACGGTCAAGCTCTGGAATCTCGATACGCTGGATCGCGTGCGCACCTACCGCGGGCACCGAGACTTCGTGACCGCGCTCGCGTTCTCGCCCGACGGGAAGTTGCTGGCCTCCGCTGGTCTCGACGGCGCGATCAGGATCTGGTCGACGTCCTCGAGTTCGACTGGTGCGCCGGCTCTATGGACACAAGGCCGGAGTCGGCGGCCTCGCGTTCTCGCCGCAAGGCGACCTCCTCGTTTCGGCGGGCGCCGACGGTCAGGTAAGAATTTGGGATTTCAACAGCGGGCGCACGTCGCGAACGATCATGGGCCATACGGGCGGCGTGAAAGCGGTGAGCATCTCGCCGGACGGACAGCGCATCGCGTCCGCAGGCGACGACGGCATCGTGCGGCTGTGGGCCAATCCCATTCAGCACCCGGTCACCAACTGATCCGTACTTTGGACGCGCCACTCGAACAAGCGAGGCTTGCGCGCCGAGGATGACGCAATAGTCACCCGCTGCGACGGGCTGCGGCCTCGTAGCGGGCGATGTGGCCGGCGAGGTCGGCATATTCGGCACAAGTCTTGCCGCACCTTTTCTCGATTTCGGCTAGCTCGCCTCTTGCCTTCTCCGGCTCGTTCTTGGTGAGATAGGCTTCGCCCAGATAGGCGCGCGCTACCGAGTAATTGGGGTTGAGGTCGAGCGCCTTGGCGTAAAGCGGGAGCGCGGCCTCGACGTCGCCGAGCTTGCGGGTCGCAAATCCGATGTAGGTGAGCACGCGCGCGTCGGGGAACTTGGCGAGCTTCAAGTAACGCAACGCCTCCATATACTGGCCGCTCCTCGCCAGCCAGTACCCGGCGTAGAATAGCTCCGTGTCCGACATGGCTGCAGACGCGACGCCGACGCAGGCCTTCCAGGCGTCCGTGCCCCTATCGCGGCTGTCGCAGACCGCGCTCGATGGTCCGACGTCCTTGGAAACCTGCGGCGCCTCGGCTGCCGTAAGCGGTGCGCTTGCGAATACGACTGCAAGCCCAACGATCCCAGTAAACGAGCGGAGCGATATCGCGGTCATCCCTCGGCCTTTCTCTTAAAGGCGCGACCCGAAGGTCACGCCGGTTTTTTCGGCCGTCACCATGACAGCGCAACTCTCTCAATCCCTAAGCGGCATGCTGCCGCAACAGGCCGCGGGCGCTCTCAGCCGCCCGCCATCGGCTTGCTCTCGTAGGCCGCGATCTCGCGAACGAGCTCGGCATAGCCCGTGCAGGTCGACCCGCATCGGATTTTGATCTCTTGAAGTTGGGCGCGGGCGCCGGCGAGGTCGCCTTTGGTCAGAAGCGCCTCGCCGAGGTACTCGCGTGCGCGGGTGTAGTTGGGGTCGATCGTGAGCGCCCGCGCATAGAGCGGAAGCGCCGCCTCGACGTCGCCGAGCTTGCGCGTCGCATAGCCTTTCGCGTTGAGAACGCGCGGATCGTCCGGATTGGCGGCGCGCGCCAGAAGCGCGAGGGCATCGGCATAGGCGCCCTTGCGCGCCATCCAGTAGGCGGCGTTGTAGATCTCGTCGTCCGACATCGGGGCCGCATTCGGCTTGCAGGCCGGTTTTTTCTTGTTGGCGGGTTTGGAGCAGTCGATCTTCGGCGGGTCGAAGTCCGCCAGCGCGGCTGATGGGGAAAGTATCGCGAGCGCGGCAATCGCAGCAGCGGCGTTTGCAAGACCTTTCAGCACGGATGGGCTCATGAAGGCTTCTCCTTGACGGGACAAAGAAACGCTTCGACCCCAGCCCGCAGAGTTTAGTGCCCGGCCGACGCCAAGTCCACGCGGCGCCCTGACGCCGCCTCGGGGATCTTCCGCAACAAGCCAAAGGGATGCCATCTTTGAGGGCAACGCTTGAAAGAGTCTTGGCCGGAGGCGGTGCCGGTCACGTCTGCCCGTTGCGGAGGGCGCATCTATGCTTTGGCGCAAGAAGAACGAAGACTTTGAATGGCGACAGTACGTGCGCACGACGATCCTTGTGCGCCGTCAACGCCGCCGTGAGCGACTGGAGGAAGTGAAGTCGGCGGCTCTGTTCGGCGTGAAGCAGGCCGGGCGGCGGAGTGCCGTGGCGGCTGCCAGCGGGGCGAACTCGGCCGCGGCCATTGCGAAGCGTGCCCTTACCGTGCTCTGGCGCGCGGTATCCAGGCTCGGCATGTGGAGTGCGGCAGCGCTTCGCACCGGAGCCCGGGCGGCGGTGCGGGCCATGCGCCAAGCCCTCTCACACTCGGGGACGATACTGGCGCCGGTTGCGTCGCGGGCGGGCGCGTCTGTCAGACGGCTTTGGGCGCCAGTGGTGCGCGGCCTGGCCAATCCGGCTGTACAGCTACCCCTCGCGCTCGTCGCCGGAAGCGCGGCGCTTGCGACGGGCGCCAGACTCTACGGTCACGACCTCGACGATCAGGCCCTGATCTCGGGCTCGGTTGCGGCCGCGACGCTGATCCTGGTCATAATTCCGCTCGTCAGCTCGCTTGGGCTGCCGCGCGTCGCACGCGAGGCCTTTGCAGGCCTCGGCGCGATGAGATTCTGGCCGGCGGGGATTGCGGGCCGGTCGCCGCTCACCGCTATCCTCCTGATCGGCGCACTCGTAGGCGCGGGTCTGTGGATTGCTGGCCGCTCGGCCGCGATACCGGTTTCCGTGACGTCTGCTCTGTTGGCAAGCACATCGACGGTCGAAGGCCGCGCCACGGCGCTGACCGGAGACCGGCTGCGGCTCTCGGGAACGATCGTCGAGCTTACCGGCATAGAAGCGCCTGAGCCCGATCAGCGGTGCGCGCGCCCGAGCGTGCAGCAATGGCGCTGCGGAGCGGCGGCGCGCGAAGAGTTGGCGCGCATTGTTCGTGGCCGGCGCGTGGTGTGCGCGATCTCGCGCGGCAAAGTCGCCGGAGACGCGACCGGGATCTGCTCGGTCAACGGCGCCGACATCGCCGCGGAACTCGTGAGCGGCGGCCACGTCTTTGCCGAGTTCGGTCTTCTTGCCCGCTACGGAAGCGAGGAGGCCTCGGCCCGCTCCGCAAAAGCGGGACTCTGGGCGGGGGAGGCGGACCGGCCGTCCGACTACCGCGCCAAGCGCTGGGCAGAGGCCAAGCTCGCGTCCCCGGAAGGTTGCCCAATCAAGGGGCGCATCACGTCCGGCAACAGAGTTCTACGTGCTGCCGTGGTCGCGCTCGTACGAACGCATCAGGGTGAGAAGCTCGCGCGGCGAGCGCTGGTTCTGCAGCGAGGCGGACGCGCGAGCAGCAGGCTTCCGGCCGACCGAGCCGTCCTGAGTCAACAACTCCTTGCCGAAAAAAGAAAATGCCCGCGGCCGGGGGTGGGCCGCGGGCTAAAGAAGCGTGACGCCACTAGGGGGGGATGGGTGGGACGGCGCCACGTTCAGATTGTTATTTCAGCGCAACTCCAAGTAATTTGCAAGAGCGCCCCGGAGAGAAGTTCCATCTTCGTAAACAACTGGGAACAAGAGTGCCTAGAATTCAAGCAGCTGTCGCCGGCCGCACGCGAAGAATCCCTTAAGATTCAGACGCATAAGAGCGCACTAGGCACCGGCGGCCCGGCGATCACTGGCCGAAGATCTTGCCGGGGTTGAGGATGCCGTCGGGGTCGAGCGCCCGCTTGATCCGGCGCATGACCTCAACGCCCGCCCCGAGCTCACGCTCGAGGTATGCGACCTTGCCCTGCCCGATGCCATGCTCGCCCGTGCACGTGCCCTCCATGGCAAGCGCGCGGGCGGCAAGACGATCCAGGAACCCGCCGAGCGCGAGTTGCTCCGCTCGGTCATCGGCATCGAAGACGGGGATGGCGTGGAAATTCCCATCGCCGACATGGCCGAGGATGGGCGCCGTCAGGCCGGTGCGGGCGATGTCGTCGACAGTTTCGATGATGCAGTCGGCAAGCCGCGAGACGGGCACGCAGACGTCCGTCACCATCGTCGCCTTTCCCGGCCAGGCTTCGCGGATGGCCCAGAAGGCTTCGTGGCGCGCCCTCCACAGGCGACGGCGCTCCTCGGTCGTCTCGGCCCATGCGAACGCGCTTGCGCCCTCTCCCGACGCTATCTCGCCCATGGTCTCGGCCAATTCACGAACGGCGGCAGGCGAGCCGTGTAACTCGATGAACAGGGTCGGCATCTCGGCGAGCGCAAGCTTCGCGTGGGCGTTGACCGTGTGGAAAGTCAGGGGATCGAGAAGCTCGATGCGCGCGAGCCCGAGACCGGCAGCTACGGCGCGCATCGTCGCGGTGCAGGCGGTCGCGATCGATGGAAAGGAGCAGACCGCCACAGTGATCGCTCCGGGGACAGGGTGCAGGCGAAGCGTGAGATCGGTAATGACTGCGAGCGTGCCCTCCGAGCCGATGAGAAGGCGCGCCAGGTCGAATCCCGCGGCGGATTTCTTCGCGCGCCCGCCGGTCGAGACGACGGTGCCGTCCGCCATCACCGCCGTGAGGCTCAAGACGTTGTCGCGCATGGTGCCGTAGCGCACGGTCATGGTTCCGGAGGCGCGCGTCGCCGCCATGCCGCCGAGCGTCGCCTCCTCGGCGCCGGGATCGACGGCAAAAAAGAGGCCGCTGTCTCTCAAGTGGTGGTTCAGCGCGCGCCGCGTGACGCCCGCTTCCACGCGGCAATCGAGATCGTCCGCGTTGACGGCGATGATGCGGTCCATGCGGCTCATGTCGAGCGAGATGCCGCCGGCGGGAGCATTCACATGGCCTTCGAGCGAGGTCCCGGCCCCGAACGGAACGACGGGGACCCGGCGTTCGGCGGCAATGCGAACGATGGCCGATACCTCGTCCGCGGTGAGAGGCCACACGACGCAATCGGGGGTCTCGCTCCTGATCCACGTCAGCGTATTGGCGTGCTGGCGGCGGACCGCGTCGCCGAGCTCGACGCGGCCGGGAGCAACGCGGGCGAGCTCGGCAATTGCTCCGTCGATGGCACGTGGCTCGCGCATGAGCCTTAGTCCTCGACAATCCTCTGAGCTCCGCCAGCGCGGCGCGATCGGGGTCGACCCTTTGCCAGAAAAACCGGCAACGGCTGGAAAGGGCGCATATCGGGCGGCACGTTAGCCGAGATGAGTTCCGTTTGTCGCTCGTCCTTCACTTTTTTTCGCGCGCCCCATCGCGTAAGAAGAGGCGCAAGCCGGGGAGCTTCGCGTCAATCAGGGAGGTTATCCATGTTCCGTCGGCTCGTTCTTGCGGGTCTAGCCGTGTGGGCGGCCGGGTCGATTGCGGTCGCCGCAGCCGAGGAAAACCTCGTGCTCATCGGCACCGAAACGCTCGACCTTTCCGGAGGTGGCGTGTCCATCGACGTGAGCAATGCGAGGGGAGCCTTCCGCGGCATTCGCGTACGCTCGAAGATCGGGGCCGTGGACTTGACGCGCGTCCAGGTCATCTACAACGACGGCACCACCCACAATGAGGATCGCCTGATCCATCTCTTGAACGGCGAGAGGAGCCGCGCCATCGACGAGCGCAAGGCCGATCGCTTCATCGACAAGGTCAATCTCACGAACGCGGCGGGCAAAGGCAAGGTGACGGTCGAGATCCTCGGCATTCAGACGAAAGCGGGCGCCAAGAAGGCGAGATCGGTGCCTGTCTCCGGACCCGTCGCCGGTACGGCGACCGCGCCCAAGCCGGACACCTCGGCGCGGAGAGCGGTCACCGAGGGCAACGACGTCATGTTTGGCTACCAGAACGTCGGCTTCGGCATCGATCGCGACGTGATCAAGGTCGGCGGCGACATCGGCAAGTTCGATCGCATCCGCCTGCGGGTGCTCGGCGCCGACGTTCACATCAACTCGCTCAACGTCGTCTACATCGACGGCGACGTCGAGGAGCTGGCCGTCGATGCCGACGTCCGGGCGAACACCAAGACGAAGTGGTTCGAGCTCAAGGGCGATCGGTTCATTCGCGAGATCCAGCTCCTCTATCGCTCGAAGCCCAACATGAAGGGTCAGGCCCGCATCGAGGTCACGGGTCAATACGCCGAAGGTTGGCTCGGAGCGTCCGGCGAGGGACGCAAGTACAACGAGGGCTGGGTCCTGCTCGGGGCGCAGACGGCGGGCTTCACCGGCTTCGATCGCGACACCATCACGGTCGGCAAGAACGAGGGCGGGTTTACGCGGCTTCGCGTCGCCGCCCAGGATCGCGCTATCACGCTGCGCGAGGTGCGCGTCAAGTATTTCGAGGGACCCGACGAGGTGTTCACGATGAACGAGCGCGTCGATCCTGCCAAGCCCTACGGCCCCTTGGAGTTCAAAGGGGGCAAGGCCCCCATCAAGGAGATCGAGGCCAAATATCGCTCCCGCTACGACATACTCAAGGGGCTGAAGAGCGTGATCGAGGCCTCGCCGGCGGTAGTCCAGATCTGGGGCCAGCACTAAGCGGCTGCGGCCTTCTCGCTCGCGACATAGCCCGGCGGCACGATCACGCGCACCCTGGGTCCGCCCGCCTCCACGTGAAGCGGCGTGGGATCGAACCGGTCGCCGTCGATCTGGACGGGCACCGGGCGCTCTGCCTCGACGGTCATGGTCCGACAGGAGAGGACAAGCACGTCCTTGTCGCGGTCGAGCAGGCCCGCGCCGAGCGCGAGAAGCTGTCTCAGGGCGACGAGGCGGTTCGGCGAGCGGAAGAGGACGGCCAGGAGACCCGGCTTGAGCAAGCCGGCTTGGCGGGCAATGACGAATGGCCCCCCGTAATGACGGGCGTGCGCGGCGACCGCCCATCGCGCGCTCAAGCTTCTGCCGTCGACCGTGACGCGGAGCTCGGCTGGCGCGGTGAGGAGCGAGGCCAGGATCGGAGCCACATAGGCCGACTTCCCGACGCTCTGCTTGAGGCGCAAGTCCACGCGCCTGATCACGTCGCCATCGAAGCCGGCCCCCGCCATGAGAAAGAACGGCGTGCCGTTGGCGCGCGCCCCTTCGATCTCGACGGCGGGTCCGCCCATCAGCACGTCGGCAATGGCATTGGGGCTGCGCGGTAGGCCGATCTCGGTCGCAAACACGTTGCCGGTGCCGGCGGGAATTATCCCGAGAGGCACATGGGCGGACTGCAGCGACGCGGCCAGCGCCCGGATCGTCCCATCGCCGCCCGCCGCGATGACGGCGTCGCAGCGATCATCCCCAAAAGCGTCGCCGCGGGCGACCGTCGCGCCGCGCCTCTCGAGCGCCGACACGACCCGGTCGAAAAGCGCGGTTCCGCTGAGGCCGGCGCTCGGATTGTGGACGAGGAGAAACCGGCGTCGCATCAAGCTGGCGTGGGGGAGCCTTGTCACGGAGCCGTCACTTAGGGGCAAAGACATCATCTGTCGAGAGCGGGTAAGAAAAACTAAGGGGCCCCCGGCGCTTGACATGCCGAAGGCCCCGAACGCGAGCCCGTGCGGTCTCTCACGCTCGACGTATGAGCCCGATCAGCAGAAGCAGAATGACCGCGCCGATCACCGCCGTGATGATCGTGCCGACGGTCCCGCCGCCCGTGGAAAGGCCAATCTGCGGAAGCAGCCAGCCACCGATCAACGCGCCCACGATTCCCACGACGATATTTCCGATGAGGCCAAATCCGTACCCGGTAACAATCAGCCCGGCGAGCCAACCCGCTATTGCGCCAAGAAGCAACATGATGATGAGTGCTTGGACGTCCATCGTTGTCTCCCTTCACGACGGTTTGAAAAAATACTCCCCACATCGCGACGCACCGCGAATTGAGGTTCGGGGAGCCCGTAAGCACTGTCAAGCACCGCTCGCCAACGCTTCGAGGTCTGAACGCTGGAAGCCAAATTTTCTCATGAAATTTCAAGCGTGATCGTCCGCGCATCAAGGTCGGGGAAAGCGCTCCCGCAGTGCACCATTCTGCGAAGGTAGTCGGCAGCGCTATTTGGCGGCCGGCGCAGGCGCACTTTGCGGCGCGCTCGGGGGCGTTGCGGGCGCGGCTGCGGTGGGAGGGGTTGATGCCGAGGAGGGCTCGGCGCGCACGCACTCCTTGCGGATCTTCTCCTCGGCGGAGGCGCGCATCTGCTCGCGCTCGCGCCCAAAGGGCGAGAACGAGAGGCGCGTGAGCTTGTAGAGCTCGTTGATGAACGTCGCGCCGCAGTCGAGGACGTACTGGTGCAAGTCGGCCATGCGGCAAGTCTCGAGCAGGGACTTCGCATCCTCGTTGGCAAGTCGGCGGTCGTAGGCCTGTGTCAGGCAGCGGTCGACATCGGCCATGCCGGCGACGAGCCCGTCCTCGAAATAGGGCTCGAGCTTCGAGATCCTGAGCTCGCCCGCCGCTTCGCGGATCGCGAACAGATGCAGCATGACGTTCTTGTTCCAGTCGACGTAGGCCTCGTCGTAGGCGCGCTTGCGATAGCGCACCTCGTCGAGGTCGGCATTGCGCCTGAGCGCGGAGACGACCATGCCGGCGCGCGTGCGCCGCTCGTAGACGAGATGGGCGATGTTCTCGATCGATTGGCGGCGGTTCTGGTAGGCGGAGTAGGTCTGCGCAAGCCAGGCGCCGACGGAGGCGGTCACGACGCCGTTGATCGCCGCCGACGCGACCGCAAAAGCAATGAGTTGACGTCGTGTGAGGCGCGCATATCTGAGCAATCCCCTCGTCGACATGACGCGCCCCCCTGATCGCTGGGCTGCTTTGGAAGCGGCGCCGCGGCGCCGATCCTAGCCGCCGGTCACACTCATATGGCGGGCAACGGCCGGCCTCTTCGTTCCCCGATCGATGACGAAGTCGTGCCCCTTGGGCTTGGCGGCGATCGCGGCGCCTATTGCCCGGTGGAGCAGCCTGTCGTCGGCGCTCGCGCGAAGAGGTGCGCGCAGGTCGGCCGCGTCTTCCTGGCCGAGGCACATGTAGAGGGTTCCCGTGCAGGTGAGGCGCACGCGATTGCAGCCCTCGCAGAAGTTGTGCGTGAGCGGAGTGATGAACCCGAGCCGTCCGCCGGTTTCCCTCACACGCACGTAGCGCGCAGGACCGCCGGTCGCATAAGGAATGTCGTCGAGGGTCCAGCGGTCCTCGAGACGCGCACGCACGCGAGATAACGGCAGATACTGGCCGGTGCGGTCGCCGTCGACGTCGCCCATCGGCATCGTTTCGATCAGGGTGAGGTCGAACCCGCGCCCGTGCGCGAAGGCGAGGAGGTCCTCGATCTCGTCCTCGTTGATGCCCCGGAGCGCGACCGCATTGATCTTGACGTGAAGGCCCGCCCGCTCCGCAGCCGCGATGCCCTTCATCACGGAACCGATCTCGCCCCACCGCGTGATGGCGCGGAACCGGTCAGGGCTCAGCGTGTCGAGCGAGACGTTGATGCGTTTCACGCCGCAGGCCGCAAGCTCGGCGGCATGCCGCTCGAGCTGGGTGCCGTTGGTCGTCAGCGTCAGCTCGGCAAGCACTCCGCTCTCGAGATGGCGGGCGAGCGAGCGAAAGAGCGAGAGGACGTTCTTGCGCACCAGCGGCTCGCCGCCGGTAATGCGCAGTTTATTGACGCCTCTGGCGACAAAAGCAGAGCACAGGCGATCGAGCTCCTCGAGCGTGAGGAGATCTCGCTTGGGCAGGAACGTCATGTGCTCCGACATGCAGTAGACGCAGCGCAGGTCGCAGCGGTCCGTGACCGACACGCGCAAATAGGTGACTTGGCGGCCGTAGGGGTCGATCAGCGCGCGTTGCGGGAATTCTGCGTTCATGAAGTTCCGGTCATGTGCGAGGCGCTTGGCCTCGCTTGCTTAGCGGGATCCGGGGCATCGATTGTCATAAAGCCACGGTCCACACCAACCTAGAGTAACGCTTGGACTTTCGACTTCAAGGCCCGGCGGCGGTCATGGCGTTGGTGGCGCTTGTCCAACAGCGTAGGCCAGGATAGTCGTATCCCCCAATCAGCTGCAATCTCAAGCCTCGCTCAAGAAAAAGGCGCCGCAGGGGGAACGCTTCATGACGGGTGCTGCAATAGGTGCCGGCGAAAGCCCCGGTCTGCTCGATCGGGAGCGAATTGTCGCCAAGCCGGGGTTCAACCGCTGGCTGGTGCCGCCTGCCGCGCTCTGCATCCATCTCTGCATCGGCATGGCCTACGGATTCTCCGTGTTCTGGAAGCCGCTCCAGGGCGCACTCGTGGGCGCGGACGGAAAGGCGCTCGCGGAGTGCTCGGCCGGAGCGACGACGTTCGGCGAGAAGGCGGCGGGCACGTTGCGGGCGCTCTTCGCCACCGATTGCAACTGGAGCCAGTTCGATCTCGGCTGGATGTACACCTTCTTCTTCGTGCTTCTCGGCGTCTCCGCCGCAATCTGGGGTGGCTGGCTCGAGCGGGCGGGCCCGCGCAAGGCGGGTCTCGTCTCGCTCGTGTGCTGGTGCGGCGGGCTTCTGATCTCGGCGTTTGGCGTCTGGTCTCATCAGCTCTGGTTGCTGTGGGTCGGCTCGGGGATCATCGGCGGCGTGGGCCTGGGCCTCGGCTACATCTCGCCCGTCTCGACCCTCATAAAGTGGTTTCCCGACCGGCGCGGGATGGCGACCGGCATGGCGATCATGGGTTTCGGCGGCGGCGCCATGATCGGCTCGCCGCTTGCCACGCTCCTCATGAACCACTTCAAGACGGACACAAGCCCTGGCGTCACCCAGACATTTATCGCGATGGCTGCGATCTACGCCGTGTTCATGGCCATCGGCTCGTTCGGCTACCGTCTGCCGCCCGTCGGCTGGAAGCCCGAGGGCTGGACGCCGCCGGCCAACGGCAACGCAATGATCACGTCGAGCCATGTCAATCTGAAGGATGCGCACAAGACGCCGGCGTTCTGGTGCCTGTGGCTCGTGCTCTGTCTAAACGTGTCGGCCGGCATTGGCATCATCGGCGCGGCTTCCCCGATGCTGCAGGAGACGTTCGGCGGCGCGCTCGTCGGCAAGCCCGAGCTCGGCTACGCCGACATCAAGAAAGACGAGGCGCTGACCGCGGCCGCGGCCGCCGTCGGCGCGGGCTTTGTCGGCCTCATCTCCCTCTTCAATATTTTCGGCCGCATTGCGTGGGCTTCCTCGTCCGACAAACTCGGGCGCAAGGTCACCTACTTCATCTTCTTCACGCTCGGGGCTGCGCTCTACGTGCTCGCGTCCTTTGCGGCCGACTGGAAGAGCCTGGCGCTGTTCGTCGCCTGCTTCTGCATCATCGCGTCGATGTACGGCGGCGGCTTCGCAACGATCCCGGCCTATCTTGCCGACATGTTCGGCACGCAGTTCGTCGGCGCCATTCACGGGCGGCTTCTCACGGCCTGGTCGACGGCCGGAATCGTCGGCCCCGTCATCGTCAACTACCTGCACGACACGCGGCTTGCCGAAAAGGTCCCTTTCGATCAGATCTACGGGCCGATTTTCTACATCCTCGCCGGCTTGCTGGTGGTTGGCTGGATCGCAAACCTTCTCGTTCGTCCGGTCAACCCAAGGTGGTATATGACTGACGCGGAGGTTGCAGGAGAGCAGGCGAAGCTCCGGTCCGTAGGCGTCCAGCCCACGTCCGGGTCGTCGGGAATTGGCAAGGGCGGATTGGATTTCCGCGCGGCGCTGTTCTGGCTTTTCGTCGGCATACCCCTTGCGTGGGGCGTCTGGAACACGCTTCAGAAAGCGATCGTCCTCTTCCACTAATCGGTGGCGCGGCGTCGCTTGGGCCGCGCCGTGATGACGAAATCGCAGTCGAAGCAAGGCCCGTGGCTGACGGCAGCGGCAGCCGCGACGGCGGCCTTGAGCGCCAATCTGGACATCGAGCGTGCCGCCGCCGATCCGATTTCGGACCGGGACACGGCGGTCCGCTTTCGCCCGGTCGCGGGCGCGGCAATTCCATCTGAGCGTGCAACAAGAGTGAACAACAACAATTGCGTGGAAACGCTTTTCGTCAGCAAGTTCGTCGCGAAACATGAAAGCAAGGCAAGTCCGGCTGGCTTCAGCGCGAAGCAGCGAGATGCCTTGGCGGTTGGCTGCGTCCTCTCGCTAGGGCTTTCCTTTCTGCTCGGATGTCGAAGCCTTCGCGAGCCGGTCCGCGCTTCATGAGCCGCGCGCGACATTGATGCGCGCGGCAATGAAGTCCGCGAGCGAGACTGTGTCGTCGAGCGCAAATACCGGAAGGCCGCCACCCTCCACATCGTGATCTGCGGCGATGGCGATCACGAGCGGATCGGCGGGTGCAAGCGGCTCGGTCGATTGGGCTTCGCGCCGGCGCACCTCGATCTTCGGGATCGGCGCGTTCTTGTATCCCTCGACGATGATGAGATCGGCCGGCGATAGCCAGGAGAGCACCTCGGCGAGGTCCGGCTCGAACTCATCGGCGAGCTCGTGCACGATGGCCCAGCGGCGTCGGGAGACGACGGCGACCTCGGTCGCTCCCGCGCGCCGGTGCCTGCTGCTGTCCGTCTCGGGGGTATCGATCTCGAAGTCGTGATGGGCATGCTTCACGGTCGCGATGCGCCAGCCCCGGCGGGCGAACTCCTCGATGAGGCGCACAGCGAGCGTCGTCTTGCCCGAGCTCGTCCAGCCGGCGATGCCAATGACGGGGGTAGCCGGTGCGTCGCGGATCATGAGGCGAGAAGAGCGCGCGCCTCGTCGAGCTCCGCGGGCGTGTTGGCATTGAGGAAGGGATCGACGCGGCGGCCGCCGCGCGTCTCGACGTCGAATGCGACAATCACCGCATCATGCCGCCCGGCAAAGGCGGAGACCTGGCGCCGGCCGCTCCGCAGTGCCGCCTCGATGTCATCGGCAAGCGACAAGGGCCACAGTCCGACAACGTGATGGACCGTGTCTTGCGACGCGGCGAGCGCAACGGCGTTTGGCTTGTCGGCCACGGCGGCGAACAGGCGCGCGACGAGATCGGCGGGCAGGAACGGCGCGTCGGCGGGCGCGCTCGCGAGGTAGCGAGTCTCCGGCGCGTGATGTGCCACCCAGGCCATTGCGGCGAGAAGTCCGGCGAGCGGTCCGGCGTGGCCTGGCACCGTGTCGGCGACGACGGGCAGGCCGAATTGGGAGAAGCGCTCCGGATCGCCGTTGGCGCTCAAGATCACGCGCGCCGCCTGCGGGGCAAGCGCCTCGACGACATGGGCAATCATCGACTTGCCGCCGAGATCGAGGAGCGCCTTGTCGCTTTGTCCAGGCTCTCCGAACATACGCCGCGACCGGCCGCCGGCGAGCACGAGCCCGGTGACAAGGCTCCTTGAAGCCTCGCTGCCGCTGAAGGGGCTGGCCGCCATCCGAGACCGCAAATTCACCGGCTTGCCTCCCATCCTCGAATTGGTGAGCGCACCCGGATCTTAATGCGCGCCAACCCGGTTCGCCATATCCCCAAATGGAAACCGCCCGAGAGGAGGCTAGGGCGGCTCCCTGGCCTGCGCCGCAATGGGCGCTCAGGTGGCGATGTAGTGTCCGCCGTTGATGTCGAAGCAGGCCCCCGTGCAGAAGCCCGCCTCGTCGGCCGCGAGGAACGCAACCGCGCGCGCGATCTCCTCGGCGGTCCCGAGGCGCCCCACCGGAATGAGCGGAAGGATCTTGCTCTCGAGCACGTCCTTTGGCACCGCCATCACCATCTCGGTCGCGATGTAGCCGGGCGCGATGGTGTTGACGGTGATGCCCTTGGCGGCGCCTTCGAAGGCGAGCGCCTTGGTGAAGCCGTGCATGCCGGCCTTGGCCGCCGAGTAGTTGGTCTGGCCCATCTGTCCCTTGCGCCCGTTGATCGACGAGATGTTGATGATGCGCCCGAACGATCGCGCGCGCATGCCGTCGATGACGAGCCGGCACATGTTGAAGACCGAGTAGAGATCGGTCTTCATGACCTGGTCCCACTGCTCGACCGTCATCTTGTGCAGCATCGCGTCGCGCGTGATGCCGGCATTATTGACGAGAACGTCGATGGGTCCCACCGCCTTTGTGATGTCGGCAACGCCCTTCTCGCAGGACGCATAGTCGCCGACATCCCATTTGTAGACCGGGATGCCGGTCTCGACCTGGAACTGCTGAGCGGCAGCATCGTTGCCGGCGTAGTTGGCGGCGACGCGGTAGCCCTTGTTCTTGAGCGCGATAGAGATCGCGTGGCCAATGCCACGCGTGCCTCCGGTTACGACGGCAACACGCGTCATGAGTGAACGTCCTCCCAAGCTTTTTTGGATTACTCGAGTGAGAGCGAGATCATAAACTGCCTCTCCCCATAGAGATTGGGGAGAGGGAAATCTCGTTTAATCGCGCGCAACACACATGGCGACGCCCATGCCCCCGCCGATGCATAGCGTCGCCAAGCCCTTCTTGGCGTTGCGCCGCTTCATCTCGTAGAGGAGCGTGGTCAGGATGCGCGCGCCGGAGGCGCCGATCGGATGGCCGATCGCGATCGCGCCGCCGTTGACGTTGACCTTGTCGGCATCCAAGCCGAGCCCTTTGTTGACGCAGAGCGCCTGGGCGGCGAAGGCCTCGTTCGCCTCGATGAGATCGACGTCCTTGATGGTCCAGCCGGCTTTTTCGAGGGCTTTTTTCGTGGCGGGGATCGGGCCCGTGCCCATGATCGAGGGATCGACGCCCGCATGCGCCCACGACACGATGCGCGCGAGCGGCGTGATGCCTCGCTTCTTGGCTTCCGCCGCGGTCATCAGCACGACCGCCGCTGCGCCGTCGTTGATGCCCGACGCGTTCGCGGCTGTGACCGTGCCCTCCTTGGGGTCGAACGCGGCGCGCAGCTTGGCGATTCCCTCGAGCGTCACGCCCTCCTTGATGTACTCGTCCTGATCGACGACGGTCTCGCCCTTCTTGGTCTTGATGGTGACGGGCGCGATCTCGTCCTTGAACTTGCCGGCCTTCTTCGCGGCCTCGGCCTTGTTCTGCGACGCGACGGCGAACTTATCCTGCTCCTCGCGCGTGATCTGCCACTGCTTGGCGACGTTCTCGGCCGTCGCGCCCATGTGGTAGTTGTTGAAAGCGTCCCACAGGCCATCCTTGACCATGGTGTCGATGAACTTGACGTCGCCCATCTTCGTGCCTTCGCGCATGTGGGCGGCGTGCATGGACTGGCTCATGCTTTCCTGGCCGCCCGCGACGACGATCGCTGAATCCCCGGCCTTGATCTGCTGCATGCCGAGCGCGACCGCGCGAAGCCCCGATCCGCAGATCTGGTTCATGCCCCAGGCCGGCGTGTCGACGGGAATGCCTGCGCCGATCGAGGCCTGGCGGGCGGGTCCTTGCCCCTGACCGGCTGTCAGGATCTGGCCGAGAATGACCTCCGAAACCTCGCCGGGCTGAACGTTCGCGCGCTCGAGGGCCGCCTTGATGGCGACCTTGCCGAGCTCATGCGCCGGCAGGCTCGCGAGAGACCCGTTAAAGCTGCCGACGGGCGTACGCGCCGCGCTGGCAATGACGATCGTGTCCTTGTCCGCACTCATGAGTGCCGCCTCCATGGGGGATCAATGTTCTTGCCTAGTGTCCTGATGCCATTAGCCTTTCGCAGGTTATGCGCGAGCAAGGACACCCGATACGTGAGCCAGTACGCCGGTCAGCGCCAAGGGCCGCTTCGGCACTTCGCGCTCGGTTAACTAGCGGGAGAGAAAGCCGTCTTTGACATGAATCATGGCGCGACAGCTAGTGCCTACGATAGCAGCAGGGCGTCGATGCCTGCAATTGCGTCGAAGGCGTCAAATCCGCCCAAGCGTCGTGCACTTGGGTCTGGCAAGCAGGTGCCCGGCTGTGATACGATGCCGCACTGCAAAAAAACCGCGTGACTTAGGCGTGCATTTGAATGGCTCAGGCGATGCTCAACAAAAGCGAAACACAGCCCGAAAAAAAAGAGGCCGTCGTCATCAAGAAGTATGCCAATCGGCGCCTTTACAATACTGAGACCAGCACCTACGTGACGCTCGAAGATCTTGCCCAGATGGTGCGTTCGGACAAGGACTTCGTGGTCTACGACGCAAAGTCGGGCGACGACCTCACCCACGCGGTTCTGACGCAAATCATCGTCGAGCAGGAGAGCCGCCAGGGCGGCCAGACGCTGCTCCCCATCCCGTTCCTGCGTCAGCTCATCCGCTTCTACGACGACAATATCGGCCGCCTTGTGCCGAGCTACCTCCAGTTCAGTCTCGAGAACCTCGTCAAGGAGCAAGAGAAGTTCCGCACGCTGTTCGCCAATGCGTTCGCCAATCCGGCAGCCGCCTTCGAGGCCTACCAGGAGCAGGCGCGCAAGAACATGGCGATGTTCGAGCAGGCGATGTCGATGTGGACCTCCTTCGGGTCGGCGGGGTTGCCCGGCACGAAGCGCGCCTCTGGCGGCGAGCCCGCCGCGGCCGGGCGCTCCGAGGGCGCTGCCGTCGAGGCGCCGCGCGGCGAAGAGATCGACGATCTCAAGGTCCAGCTGGCCGCGATGCAGGAGCGCCTCGAGCGGCTGTCGAAGACCCGCGAGTAGCAGGCCGCGCCCTTAATTACCCCTTATCGGGCCAAGCGCTCGGCCGATCTCCTCGGCCGGTGTCGGGTTTCCGTGGAGGAAGCCTTGCAGGTGTGATGCCCCGGCGCTTTTCGCGAGCTCGGCCGTCTCCTCGTCGCTGACCCACTCGGCGACCGTATCCATGCCGAGGAGCTTGGCGATGTCGATCATCGTCTTGATGAAGGCCCTTGCGCCCGGGTCCGTCCGCATATCCTTTACGAACGCGCCGTCGATCTTGAGCATGTGCGCTTTGAGCAGTTTCAGGGTCGTGAAGGACATGTATCCCGCGCCGAAGTCGTCGATGGCGAGCCGGCAGCCCATTTGCCGAAGAGCTTCGACGAACGCCTTCGTCATATCGAAATCCCTGATGGCGACCGTCTCCGTGATTTCGACCGTCAGACGCTCGGCGAGATGGCGGCTACCCTTCGTCGCCCTGTGAACGGTGGCGAGCCAATCCTCGTCGCCGATCGTGAGCGAGGAAATATTGAGGCTAAGCTTCAACCTGGCGTGCTCCCGGAGCAGGGCCAAGGCGAGTTGCAGCGTTCTCTCATCGACGAGGTGCGCCATGCCGAGCTCCTCGGCGACATGGATGATGCTGCTTGGCAGAATGATCGTGCCGTTGCGATCCACGGTGCGCAGCAGGCATTCATAGAGCGCCGGCTTTCCCGTCTTCACCGAGACGATGGGCTGCAGATCGAAGCGAAAGCGGTCGTCTTCGAGGGCGGATATCAGCGTGTCGGCGATGACGGCATTGGTCCTTCGCGCGGATTCGACGTTGGCGTTGGCCGCGTACGCGACGAAGAAGCCGGCGTGCCGGCGTCGCGCGATGTCCAAGGCCTCGACGGCGTATGAAATCGCCTCGGTCGCCGTGCGCGCTTGGTCTGGGACGATGACGCCCCCGATCGAGACGGTCGCCGCGACTCGGCAGGCAGACGTCGTAATCCGAGCATTGCGGACGCCGTCTATGATGCGCCCGGCCTTGCCGCGCATTGCAGCAAGGTCATGGTTTTCGAGGACGACGGCCAGCCTGTTCGAGGCGATGAACCCAAGCACCGAACCTGCAGCGATATCCTCGACGAGGCGGACAACGGCTGCGAGGACCTCCTCCCCCAGGCCGAACCCCAGTTCTCCGTCGATCTGCTCGAGATTGTTGACGCTCACGACGAGAAGCGCGGCCGACCGGCGCGTCGTCTCGGCGCGCGCGAAGGCCGCGTCGAGCGCCTCCGTCAAACGCGCGCCGGCCATCATTCCGGCACGCTCGCTTCCTCCTCGGTCCGCGGCCGCGCCAATTCGGCCTTCGATCACTATTGATCGCCGGTGCCGAAACCGATGTCGCGCTTGGCGACACGGATGCCGATCGTGAAGCCGGCGATCACGTCAATCAGCAGCGCCACCAGAATAAGGAAGAAGACCGACGTCGACGCTTGCGGCACGAGCAGGAACTCGATCAAGGCGGCGATGAAGATCAGCATCGACAGCCCGTGATCGACGAGCGAGGCCGTCGACGTATAGGTCGCCTTGAGAAGCTCGATGAACAGCACGACCATCATCACGACGAGAATTAAATCGCCCCAGGTGAACGACCAGCGCGCGCCGCTCATCATAGGCAGGCTGAAGATCTCGCTGGCAAGAAGGCTGCGCGCGGCTGCCGCGCCGTCCGTCGACGTATCCGCGCCGCTGAGGCCTGAGAACAGCACGACGACGTTGTAGAGGATGAACCCAAGAATCGTGAGCGGAATGGCTCTGAGCGACATGTGCTTCTCCCTGCCTGCCAACCGTGACGATGGCCCCCGCCCCTATCCTCTCGCGGAATTGCCCTTTTCACAAGCAAAGCGGGAGGGTGCAGCGCGCTCGGCCGTGGCCCTGTTGCCGGCCGTCAACGGACGCGCCCGGCCGATCCGAGGGCTTGCGATCAAATCTCGGACTTGGGCTCGAGGATCTGCCGGCCGCGATATTTGCCCGTCTTCAGATCGATATGGTGCGGGCGGCGCAACTCGCCGCTCTCCTTGTCCTCGACGTAGGTCGGGGCTGCCAGCGCATCGTGCGACTGGCGGAAGCCCTTCTTCATTCGCGAGGTCTTCTTCCTGGGTACGGCCATGGGTTTGCTCCACTCGGGTGGGGGCTGGCGCGGGATCCCGCTGCACGGCAAGCACCGTGCGACCCCGACGCCTCAACCTTCAGGCGCGGCTTATACTCACTATCAAACCCCGGCGCCAGCCCCCCGGGCGGTCGCAACCTGTGAGCTTCGGCTAGAGCCGACGACGATGTCGAGACCGCGGGCCTCGGCAATGAAATCGTCCGGTGTGAATAGGCCGAAACACGCCCGTGCACCTGGCTCGATACCTTTGTTCCGAGCTAGGCGGCGCGCGACAATGACGGCGGGAATTGCCGGGATATAAGGGCCATGGCCGCTTCCGGCGACCAAGTGCCAGCAGATCTGGCACTTGTCGCCGTCCGCTCCGATGCCGGTGAGATCGACGGTCATGCCTCCGCGATCGCTGCCGAGAAAGGAAAGCCGTCGTTTGACGGCGAGCAGAGGGCCGGCGAGGCGGCGGGGGTCGCCGATGACGCGGGCGCGGGCAAGTACCGCGAGGCCCCAGAGGCCGAGATGGAAACTTGCCACCTCGAGGCCCGCCCCGAACCGCACAGTCTCGAGCTCGCGATAGTGCTCGGGAAAAAGCGCGAGATCGGGCACGTCGACATTGCTGAGCCACCGCCGGCCAAGCCCTGGAAATGCCTTTCGCCGCAGTCCCTGCCATCCGTGGAGGGACCGCTTTGCGCCGCCCTCCAGCGCTTCGATCGGACGGCCGAGGCCGGCGAGGATCGAGGCGACGGTGGCCTCGCCGGGGTCGAAGCTATTGCCGGGCGAGATCGCGATCTCGATGCTTTCGAGCCGCGCGAATTCGGCGGCGCAGACGACGACGACGGCGGAGGAGAGGCCGGGTACCGAGCTTGCTCCGGATACGACCTCGACGCCGGCGGCGCGCGCCGCGGTATCGAGCGCGACGATGCCGGTGACGAACGCGCGCAAATCCGCGAGGTCGACATAGTGACAGCCGGCGCCGATTGCGGCCTTCGCCAGGACGTAGGCGTCGGATTGGAAGGGACCCGAGGCATTGACGACCACAGACGGCGCGAGCGCTTCGAGATCCGCCGCGCCCACGCAGGCCGCATCGAGTGTGGCGTGGCCGACCTTCGCCGCTGCGCCGGCGGACAGGGCGGCGGCGGCCTCTCTGGCGCGTGCGCCGTTGCGCCCCGCGATGATGAGCTCGAGGCCGGCGTCCCGCGCGAGGAGCCGCCCGGCGTGCGTTCCGAACGCGCCGTATCCGCCGACGATCAAAATGCGCGTCACGTCACCCTCGCACGCCCGCCGGGTTTGAGCCGGGAATTGTCCAGACGCGCCCTAATTCGCAAGCTTTTGTTTGCGCAGCCGGGAGCGTTTTTGCCGTGTCTTGGGTCAGGGCGAAAGCATTGGCTAACCACAGTTGGAAGCTGGTCATCGCGTGGGCGCACTGCCGAAAAGGGCGGCAATTCTAACGTCATGGAGCGGTGTAACGCGCGTCGACTTGACGAAATCCGCCGCGCGTTTGCTTCGCGGCACATCGCTTGCGGGAATTTGATTGCGTGTTGTGTCCAAATGAACAAGCCCAATGCGCCCTTTCTGTGCACGCGTGGCATTCGCTCGTCCGCACGCTTGCCAGTCGAAGTGCAATGAAAACTCATCCTTAAGCGCCCTCTCGACACTCTCCGGAGCAAGTCGGGTCGGGAGTGTTCGTTATGTCCAGACACCAGGGTCAAAAGGGGAAGGCAAGCCGCCGCCCTGTGCCGAGCGCGATACCGAAGTCGCCGCGCCGGCGGCGGGCAAAAAGAGGCGTCGAGCAAGCTGCGCCGGCCGTCGCCGACAAAGCCGCGCTCGGCGCCGCGCGTGCCATCGCCGCGACCGCGCTCGAAAGCGCTCGCGCCGCCGACGCGCGTTTGCGCGAGGCGATCGATCTCCTTCCGCAAGGGATCGTGTTCCTCGATGCGGAAGGGCGCTACGTGCTGTGGAACAAACAGTACGCGGAGATCTACAAGCGCAGCGCCGATCTGTTCAAGGTCGGGCGCCGTCTCGAGGACACGCTCAAGATCGGCGTCGCGCGCGGCGATTATCCGGACGCCAAGGGCCGCGAGGAAGAGTGGCTCAAGGAGCGCCTGAGCAAGCTCTACGCGCCCGGCCAGCGCCACGAGCAGTGGCTCTCGGACGGCCGCTGCATTCTGATCGAGGAGCGGGCGACGAGCGACGGCGGAATCATCGGCCTCCGCGTCGACATCACCGAGATGAAGCATCGCGAGGCTTCGTTCCGGCTGATGTTCGAGGAAAATCCGGTGGCGATGTTCGTGTTCGACGAGGAGACCAAGGCCATCCTCTCGGCCAACAAGGCTGCGCTTGCTCATTACGGGTATAGCCGCGACGAGATGCTGGGGAAATCGCTGCTCGACCTGCATGACGCCAAGGATCATGCCGAGCTGGATCGGCTCTATCATTCAACGCCCGAAGCGTTCGCGGGGCGCACGTGGCTGCACAGGCTCCGCGACGGCCGCGCGATCGACATCGCCATCTATTCCCGCCCGATCGTGCACGATCGGAAACCGGCCGTTCTATTCGCGGCCATTGATATAACCGAGCGCAAGCGGGCGGAAGCGAAGGTAGCCTACCTTGCTCACCACGACGCGCTGACGGGCCTCGCCAATCGCACGCTGCTCCGCGAGCGCCTCGACGAGGTGCTCCGCCACTCCCGTCGCGGCAAGGAGCAGATCGCCGTCCTTTGCATCGATCTCAACAATTTCAAGGCCGTGAACGAGCAGCTCGGCCACCGCGCCGGGGATAGCGTCCTCCAAGCGATCGCCCTTCGCATTCGCGGCATGATGCGCGACAACGATCTTGCCGCCCGCCTCGGCGGCAACGAGTTCGCCATTGTCATCCCTGGTGTGGCCGGCCCGGTCGAAACGAGCGTCATCGCCGAGCGTCTTATCGGCGCTATCAGCGAGCCCTGCGAAATCGGAAGGCAGGTAGCGCGCGTGGCGGGAACGATCGGCATCGCGATCGCCCCGGGCGACGGCGAGGAGGCCGACCTTCTCCTGGCCAACGCCGGGATGGCGCTGTTTCAGGCGAAGGAAGAGTGCCGTGGGGGCTTGCGCTATTTCGAGCCGGAAATCAACGCACGCGCGCAGGCGCGCCGCCGCATGGAGGCCGACCTTCGCGCAGCGATCGCGGCGGGCGGTCTCGAGGTGCACTACCAGCCGCTCACCGACCTCCAGACCGGAGAGATCACGGGAGCCGAGGCGCTGGTGCGCTGGCGGCATCCCGAGCTCGGGTTTGTCTCTCCGGCCGAGTTTATTCCTCTCGCCGAGGAGAGCGGGCTAATTGCTCCGCTCGGCGCTTTCGTCTTGAAGCGCGCGTGTACCGATGCGATGGCCTGGCCGGACGGAGCCAAAGTCGCCGTCAACATGTCCCCTCTGCAGTTCCGCGCCGGCACCGCCTTTGCAGACGTCGCCGCCGCGCTCGAGGCCTCGCACCTCGCCCCCTCGCGCCTCGAGATCGAGATCACGGAGACTTCTGTTTCTCGAACGATCGGGCCCGGTGCTCGACGCACTTCACGCGCTGCGCGACCTCGGCGTGCGCGTTGCCATGGACGATTTCGGCACCGGCTACTCGTCGCTCTCCTACTTGCGCAGCTTTCCCTTCGACAAGATTAAAATCGACCGCTCTTTCGTGCACGAGATCGCGATCAAGGCCGAGAGCCAGGCGATCGTGCGCGCGATCACGGGCCTCGGGGCGAGCCTCGGCATCACGATCACGGCCGAAGGCATCGAGACCGATGCCGATCTCGCCTATCTTAAAGCGGCTGGATGCGATCAGGGCCAGGGCTATCTGTTCAGCAAGGCGCGCCCGCAAGCCGAGCTGCTCGAACTTTTCCGCTTGCGCGAGCCGCGCCGGCGCGTGAGCGGCTCTCCACTCTAAGCGGGCTTCTTCGTGGTATTTCCGGCCAGGCGATCGGAAAGCGCCAAGAGCACGCTCGAGACGACGAAGACGACGTGAATGATGACGAGCCACATCACGTCGCGGTCGGAGACTTCCCGGATCGACATGAATTGCTTCAGGAGCTGGATCGCCGAGATGGCGACGATCGAGGAGAGCAGCTTCAGCTTCAACGTGCCGAAATCGATCGTACCCATCCACTCGGGCCAGTCCTTGTGGCCGCTGTGGTCGATGCGCGAGACGAAGTTCTCGTACCCCGACAGGATCACGATAATGAGCAGCGAACCCGTCAGCGTAAGGTCGACGAGGGCAAGCACGCCGAGGATCACCTCGGATTCGGTCGAGGTGAACGCATGGCTCGCGATATGGAAAAGCTCGGCGGCGAACTTGATGAGCAGCACGACGAGCGACACCGCGAGACCGAGGTAGAAAGGTGCGAGCAGCCACCGGCTCGCAAAGACGAGTGTCTCGAGCACGTGCTCAATCTTCTCGGAGGGGCTTCGGCTCATGTCTCGCTCTTGTCCTGCTTCTTTGTCCGGGTCGGGCCCATCGCGTTGAACGGCGCTTAGTGGCACGCTGTTCCGCCGCCGGGCAAGATGTCACCGCCGGTGGCGCTTGCGCCGCCTCTCGGGGAGCGGCCCGCCGAGCCGGCTCATGGCACGATCGCTCGTCTCCTCGGCCGCGTCGCCCGCGGCGACGACCGCGGGTTCCGGGCAGGCCTCGCGAATAGCGCCGAGCGCCCGGTACGTCCGGGTCTTATGCGCGCCGTCGCCTTCGGCGGTCCCTTGCGTTTCATGCGGGGAACTGGCGTCCTCGATCCTGTAGCGGCCCTCACACACACTGATGCGCGGGGCGCGGTGCGTGCGCTCGAAGGAATCGTAGCCCTCCTTGAGATCGGCCCAGAAGCCGGCCCACTCGCGTCCCCCGTGCGCGGCCAAATTCTCCTCCGTCATGCGGAACGGGAACACGTGCACCGGAACGTAGCGCTGCTCGCCTCTCAAGGCAGCTTTGACCAGCCCGTAGATCTCGGCGATGACCGGGTCGGTCATGGCGAGGCAGCCCACCGAGGAGCAGCCGCCGTGCACGAGAATGTACGATCCGTCGCGCTTTTGTTTGCGATCGAAGGCGTTGGGGAACCCCAGGTTGAGCGCAAGCGGCCAGCGGCCGAGCCGGTAGAGCTGGCGCGAGGCGAGCGTATAGAAGCCCTCCGGCGTCTGCTTGTCGCCCTCGTGCAGCTTGGGACCGAGCGTGCCGGACCAGTGGCAAATGGGATAGGCGGCGAAAAGAGCGTATGCGCCGTCGCGCTCCATCCAGAGCTCGAGCTCCGAGGAAGCCTTGAAGATGCGGATCAGGACCGGCGCGCCGGCCTTGAGGCCCATGCCCGCCAAGCGCTCCTCGAGGTATTTCGTGTTGGGCGTGCCCGGAAGGGGCAGCCGGCCCTCTGCGGCGGCGCGCTGGCGCTCGATACGGTCGGACGCCACGTCATTGAGCTCGATCGAGACCGCAAAGGCGTCTGCCGTGCCCGCGATCACAGCAGCGGCGGCCAATGTGGCGCGCAGCGTGCGCAAAATATGACTTGCTCGCGCGCCAGCCATCAGCGGACGAACTCCGCGCCGCGGGACATCTGGGGTCCGATCGTCATTGCCCACCGTCAATATGCCCGCCCTAGAAAGCATGGGCCGCTTCAAAGGGAAACTCGAAAATCCGTTTATCCTAATCGGCCAAGGCCTCGCATTGCAGATTAGCTTCCCTCGGTGAACAAGTGGACAAGAAGCAGGCGCGCCCCGAGCTACGCGGCAGGCTTGGCCGCCGGGCACTTGGTCTCGATCGGCGTGGTTCCGTCATCGGGCGCCTGCCCGGGCTCGAACGCGTATTTGCCGCCGCACACGGTGACCTTAGGCGGGAGACGACCTGCTTCGAAGAGATCGTAGCCGGGCTTGAGCTCGCCCCAGAACCGGAGCCGCGCGTCGCCGCGATGCAGCTCGATGTTGGCTTCCGACATCCGGAATGGAAACACCTGCACTTGGAATCGCTTCTGGCCGCCGCTGAAGGCCGCCGTGACGAGGCGCCAGATCTCGTCGATGACGGAGTTCGTCATTGCGAAGCAGCCAATCGAGGAGCACCCGCCGTGCACCATGATCAGGGAGCCCGTGCGCCCGTTGGCGCGGTCGAAGGCGTTCGGGAACCCGAGGTTGAACGAGCGGTGCCAGCGGCTATTCGGATTGAGCGCCTGCTCGTCGACGAGGTAGAAGCCCTCCGGCGCCTGCCGGTCGCCCTGGGCGAGCTTGGGGCCGAGCGTACCCGACCATTGGCATACGGGATAGGTCGCGAAGTGCTGGAAGCGCCCGTCGCGTAGGAGCCAAAGCTCGAGTTCGAACTCGCGCTTGAAGATGCGGATGAAGACGGGCGCGCCGAGTGCCGCGCCCTTGGCCTTGAGCCGTCCCGCGAGGTCGCCGAGGTCCGGCGTACCGGACAGCGGCAGGCCCATGCCGGCGAGCGTCGCGCGCCGCGCGCGCTCGATGCCGATCCATTGCTGCTCGGCGTTGCCGAACCAGAGATCCTGGTAGCGGAGGGCGACTAGCGACGCTGCGAGGAGGAGCAAGAGAAATGGCACCGCGAAGCGCCGCTTGCGCCGGCGCGTCTTAGCGGCGGAGGCTGCTGGGGCAGGCGCATCCGCCCGGTTTGGCTTTTGCTGTGCGCCCAAGCCCGCCCGTCACTGGCTGCTGTAGCCGAGCGCCGAGGCGCCGGTCGGCAGCCCGCCGGTCAGGACCACGCCATCGCCGGCGCCGGTCTCTTTCGCCGCGACGGCCGCGACCTCGTTGGGTTCGCGCACCTTGGGACCCGGCGCGGTGATGCGCTCGGAGGCGATCTGCCATTCGGCCGGACGCGGCGCGAACGGCTCGACCAGCGGACGCTGGAACGGTGGGCAGCGGCCTTCCGGATTGACGCGCCCGTAGGCCGGCATCAGCACATTGACGACGTAGCGGCGCTCGCAGACGGCGACGGTCGGCGGCACGCGCGTGATCTCGAAATTGTCGTAGCCCTCCTTCAGCGTCTTCCAGAAGGCATACCACTTATGCTTCCGGAAGCGCTCGAGCTTCTCGTCCGTCATGCGGAACGGAAAGGCGTGGACCTCGATGGCGGGCTGGCCGCCGTTGAACGCCTCGCGCGCGAGCCCATAGATCTCCTCGGCGAGGGCGTCCGTCATGGCGTAGCAGCCGGCCGACTTGCACTTGCCGTGGACCATGATGGAGCTGCCGGTGCGGTTCAGCGACCGGTCATAGGCGTTGGGATAGCCGAGGTTGAAGGCGAGGTAGTACTGCGAGTTCGGCTTCATCTGATCGCGGGCGATCGTGTAGAAGCCCTCGGGCGCCTGCTTGTCGCCCTGCTCGAGCTTGGGGCCGAGCTCGCCCGACCAATTGCAGATCGGGTAGGTCTTGAAGTGATAGAAGCGCCCGTCGTCGCGCGCCTTCCACACCTCGAGCTCGGATTCTTCCTTGAAGATGCGGATGAAGATTGGCGCTGAGGCGTACATCCCCTTCTTGCCGAGCAGCGAGACGGTCTCAAGGGCGAGCGGCTGATCGGCAGCCGGGATCTCCGGCGCGTTGGAGCACGCCGACAGCACCAGAGCGGTTGCAAGCGCGGCAAGTCCCGCGCGCAAGCCTGTCATGGGCTCTCCCCCAGGATGATCAAACGCATACGCAATCCCCCGGCGCAGCGTCACCATCTCCTTCCTTCCGTAAAGACTTCGTTAAGATCACGGAATTGCATGAGTTTTGGGACGACTTCGCGGCCGTGTCAAGGCCATGACTATCCTCAGGAATGCGGCCAGCCTAGGGCGCGGGCTAGCGGAGCTGAGCATAAGTCAGCCAGAGCAACCGGGGTGTTCCGCCCGGCTTGGCCCCTCCCATAGGGCATGGGTCGGCCCTGGCAGGACCGACCCAAGAGTGCCGTTCTTGGAGCTCGCCGATTAGAACCGGAAGTAGATCGAGAAGCCCGGCCGCCACCAGCGACGGCGATAGGGGTAATAGTACGGCGAGTAGTAGGAGGAATAGTAGGGGTAGTAGTAGGGGCGCCAATGGCGCCGGTAGCCGTAGTGTCGGCGCCAATGTCGGCGGTAGCCGTAATGGCGATGCCCGCGCCACCCGCGCCAGCCTCGGTACCGCGCCTCCTCGACGAGGCCTTGGGTCAAGTGCTCGCCTATCGCTGTCTTGCCTGCAGTCGAGAGCTGCGCTTTGGCTGGCGTCGCGACGAGGAGCAAGGCGCTCCCGACGAGGGTGACCGCGACCGCCATCATTTTCTGCATGGTTTTGTTCATGGCGTTTCCTCTTGTGGGCAACGACTACCCACTTCCGAAAGTTGACTTCCGATCCCGAGCGTGAGCATTGACCTAACACAAACTCCTGCACCGCGAATGTGTTTCAATCGAGGTCTGCGCACGGCGCGAATCTCACTCGCGGCGCGGGCGCCCGAGGGGAAAGGACCGGGGAGAGGGGCGGGTCGGGCCTCTCACTCTGATTGGTTGGATGCGGCCTTCGCCGCCCCACTCAGGCACGGAGGCCGTCCGCCGCCATTCCCCGGAATGCATCCCTGCCCGGGGCGTCACCACCATTTTCGCGGTGGCGGCAGCACTGACCTGGAACCAGCTTATGGGTTCCAACCGTCCACGCCGGCCCATTCCGTACAGTCCATCAGCGCACGTCTGCACCCCCGGTCGATGGAGTGGGCGTTGCGAGTATAACGCGAGCGGATGGGACGGGGATAAGAGTCTTCTTCCAGCGCCTGACGATGGAGGTGGAAGACTGATCCCCCATCCGGGGGACTATTTATCGGAGCGATGCCGTTTTACTAATTTTATGAGTGGCAGCTCTTCAAATTCATTACTCCGCCATGACCATGACAGACCTATCCTTCCGACTTTTTGTCTTCCTGGCGGCACACGTTGCGCTGCTCGCAATGGCGTTCTCACTCGGCAGTCAATACTGATCAGAGCCCTGCTTGAACGAGCTCGGCGTAAGTGTCGAGGTCGTTTGCCCTGCCATAGCTTGCTCGACCGCCCGTGGCCGCGCCGATCGTGGGCGATGCAGCGGTAGCCACGGGAGGCCAAGTAGAGCATCTGGTCCGGCGGGCGCCTTCACTGCGTTAGGGCGCCATGTCGAACAGCAGGATCTCAGCATCCTCCGCCGTGCCAGCGATCCGCAGTCGACCGCCGTCCGCGATCGCGACGCCGTCGCCGGCGCGCACGTGCTCTCCGTTCACGGTGACGGAGCCGCGCGCAACCTGCACCCAGGCCAACCGGCCGTCGCCGATCGCGTGGTCGACCGTATCGTCCTTGCCGACGAGCGCCGCGTAGAGATCGACGTCGCGATGGATGGTGACCGAGCCGTCCCGCCCATCGCGCGAGCCGACAAGGCGAAGCCGTCCGCGCTTTTGCTCGCTTGAAAAGGTCTTCTGCTCATAGCTCGGCGCGATCCCGCGGCTCTCCGGGACGATCCAGATCTGCAGGAAATGCACTGGCGCGGTCTCGGACGCATTAAACTCGCTGTGGCGGATGCCGGAGCCCGCCGACATGCGCTGCACGTCGCCGGGGCGGATCACCGAGCCGGTGCCGATGCTGTCGCGATGCTCGAGCGCGCCGTCGAGGACATAGGAGATAATCTCCATGTCGCTGTGCGGGTGCGTGGGAAAGCCGCCTCCAGGCGCCACACGGTCCTCGTTGATGACGCGCAGCGGTCCGAAGTGCATGTGCCGGGGATCGTGATAGTGGCCGAACGAGAAGGTATGTCGGCTGTCGAGCCAGCCGAAATTGGCCCGTCCCCGCTCGTCTGATTTGCGAAGGGTCAGCATGATTTATCTCCTGCCCCGGAAATGGGGCTCGTGACGTTCGGCAAGAAATTTGGTCCGTTGACGAAAAGATTACAATACGGGACAATTTGCTCACTCTGCGTCCATTTTGGCTACAATCATCGGACATCTGAATGGACAAGCTCGACGCGATGAATGCGTTCACCAAGGTGGTCGCCACCGGCGGCTATGCCGAGGCGGCGCGCACGCTCGGTCTCACGCGCTCCGCCGTCAGCAAGGCCGTGATGGAGCTCGAGCGGCTCCTCGGCGCGCGCCTGCTCGATCGCACGACGCGGCGCGTCGCCCCGACCGAGGCGGGCCTCGCCTACTACGAGCGCTGCGTCGCCCTTCTCGCCGACGTCGAGGAGACCGAGATGCAGATCTCGCGGCTTCACGACGAGCCCCGCGGCGTGCTCAAGGTCAACGCGCCGATGTCGTTCGGCACACTTTATCTCGCGAGCGCGGTCGCCGACTTCGTGGCACGCTATCCCGACCTCAGAATTGAGCTCACGCTCAACGACCGCTTCATCGACCCGCTCGAGGAGGGAGTCGACGTGACCGTGCGCATCGGCGTGCTCGCCGATTCGAGCCTCATCGCGCGCCGCCTTGCGCCGGCGCGCCGCGTGCTCGTCGCGTCGCCGAGGTACATCGCCAAGAACGGTTCACCGACCGCCATCGGCGATCTCGCGAAGCACCGCTGCCTCGCCTACGGCCAGATGGCGGCGGGGCAGCGCTGGCAGCTCACGCACGGCGCCAAGACGGTCTCGGTTCAGATCACATCGAGTCTCTGCTCGAACAACGGCGAGGTCCTGCGGGCCGCCGCCCTCAAAGGCAACGGCATCGCCAACCTGCCGACGTTTCTCGTCGGCCCCGACATCAAGGCCGGCCGGCTCGAGATCGTGCTGCCGGAGAGCCCGCCGACCGAGCTCGCAATCCATGCGCTCTATGCGCCGAACCGCTACCTTGCGGCGAAGACCCGCGTGTTCGTCGACTTCCTGGTCGAGCGCTTCGGCGATGCCCCCACCTGGGACGCCTTCTCGAAGTCGCGCTGACGCTGCGGAAAATCCTGCGCTAGCGCTAATCTATGCGCTCGTCGGGCTGGACCGCGATCTCGAGCAGCTCCTCGCCGCGTAAGAGCGCGACCGAGACGGCGCGGCCGATGCGCTCGTGGTCGAGAATGCGGCTGATATCGTCGACGCCCGTGACCGGCGCGCCGTCGAGACGGGTCATCACATCGCCCGCGCGCAATCCGGCCCGCTCCGCGGGGCTTCCCGCCTGCACATCGCGGATTGCCACGCCGCTTCCCTGCTTGAGCCCCGTGCGGTATGCGGTGCGGCGCTGGAGCGGCACCTGCTCGCCGATGATGCCGAGCCGCGCGCGGCGCACACGCCCGTGCCCCAGGATCTGCATGAGCACGTGGAGCGCCGTGTTCGAGGCGACCGCGAACGATATGCCCTGGGCGCCGAGGATCATCGCCGTGTTGATGCCGACCACCTCGGCGCTCGAGCTGACGAGCGGGCCGCCGGAGTTGCCGGGATTGAGGGCGACATCGGACTGGATCACGTCGCCGATCAGCCGCCCGTTCTGCGCGCTGAGCGACCGGCCGACCGCGCTCACTATCCCGGCCGACGCCGTGGACTGGAAGCCGAGCGGGTTGCCGATCGCAATGGCGAGCTGGCCGGGCCGCACGTGTTTCGAGTTGGCAAGGAGCGCGGTCGGCAGGTGGTCGGTCGTCTCGGCGCGCAGCACGGCGAGATCCGTGTCGGGATCGCAACCGAGGATACGGCCCATGAACGAGCGGCCATCGGCAAGCGTGAGGCGCATCTCGCGCGCGCCTTCGACGACATGATTGTTGGTGAGGACGAGGCCGTCGGGGGACAGGATCACGCCCGAGCCCGTGCCCGCCGCGGGCCGCCCGCCGCGCTCGCCCCTGACGCCGACGTGTACGACGGCGGGCGCCACCGCCTCGACCGCGCCGACTACGGCCTGCGAGTAGGCGTCGAGGATGACCTCGTCGCGGTCCTCGTTGGTCGTCTGGTCCTGACGCGCCGCATTCGGCTGCTGCCCTGGTCCAGCCGTGAGAAATCCCAGATTGAGCATTGCGACCACTCCGTTGGGCGCCGATGAGAACCGCGAGCGGCGTCTCGGCTCGCGGTCTCCCTCGGTTTCATCAATATGATGTCGCCATTACGTAGGAGGCCGATTGCGGCATTACGAGGCCGCCCGGCGGATCGCGCCGTTTGACGCGCTCTGCAATTCCGCCGCGTCAAGTCTCTTCGTTACGTAAAGCGCGCTCTACTGATATTCGATCACGCGACCATCATGGTGTAGCGCAGCCTTCGCTTTCGCGGGAGTCGGGGAAAAATCATGGGCCGAGGCGAGCTCCCATGCGTCGCTGAAGCGCGGGTCGTCGGTGCCGGCCAAGAGCTCGCCGGGCAGAAGCGGCCGATAGAGCTCGGCAAAGGTGATGACCCGGTCCGGGGCCGCGCGGTGCATGAAGTGATGCGGCTTGAGCTCGCTCGGGTGATTGAGACCGGCGGCAGCAACGAGCTCGGCCAGCGCCTTCACCGTCTCGGCGTGGAAGTGCGCGACGCGCACGGATTTCGTCGGCACGGAAATCGCGCGTTGGCGCATGAGGTCCTGGGTCGCGACGCCGGTGGGGCAGTGATCGGTGTGGCACTGCTGCGCCTGGATGCAGCCGACCGCGAACATGAATCCCCGCGCCGCGTTGCACCAGTCGGCGCCAAGCGCCATGACGCGCGCCATGTCGAAGCCGGACGTGATCTTGCCGGAAGCGCCAATCTTGATCCGGTCGCGAAGGTTTGCTCCGACGAGCGCCGAATGGACGAAGGTGAGCCCGTCGCGCAACGGCGTGCCGATATGGTCCATGAACTCGAGCGGCGCTGCACCCGTCCCGCCCTCCGTGCCGTCGACGACGATGAAATCGGGGGTCACTCCGGTCTCGAGCATCGCTTTGACGATGGCGAGCAACTCCCACGGGTGGCCGACGCAAAGCTTGAATCCCGTCGGCTTTCCGACCGAGAGCCGGCGCAGCTTGGCGATGAAAAGCATGAAGTCGATAGGGGTCGAAAACGCAGCATGGCGGGCGGGTGAAATGCAGTCTCGCCCGACCTCCACGCCGCGGATGCGAGCGATCTCGCGCGTGACCTTGGCTGCCGGCAGCACGCCGCCATGACCGGGCTTGGCGCCCTGGGAGAGCTTGATCTCGACCATCTTGACGTGGGGGTCGGCCGCAGCCTCGGCAAATTTGTCGAGCGAGAACGTGCCATCTTTGTTGCGGCAGCCGAAATAGCCCGAGCCGATCTCCCAGATGAGGTCGCCGCCCGCCTCGCGATGATAGGGCGAGATCCCGCCTTCGCCCGTATCGTGGGCGAAGCCGCCGATTTTGGCCCCCTTGTTGAGCGACCGGATGGCGTTGGCCGAAATCGAGCCGTAGCTCATGGCCGAGATGTTGAGCACCGACGCCGAATAGGGCCGCGTGCACTGCGGGCCGCCGATCAGGATGCGAAACGGCTCTCGCTGCGGCTGCTTTGGCATCATCGAATGATGCAGCCATTCGTAGCGGCTCTCGTAGACGTCGTATTGGGTTCCGAACGGGCGCTTGTCGAGCTCGCCCTTGGCGCGCTGATAGACGATCGCGCGCTTGTCGCGGGGAAACGGCGAGCCGTCCTTGTCCGCCTCGAAGAAGTATTGGCGCATCTCGGGGCGGATGTTCTCGAGCATGAAGCGCAGGTGGGCGGCGATCGGGTAGTTGCGCAGGATGGCGTGCTTCGTCTGGGCTAGGTCGCGAATGCCCAATAGCGCGAAGAACGTGAAAAGCGCCAGCGGTGTTGCAAGATAGTAGACCGAGCCCGGATTGTGCCAAAGGACGACGCCCACGTTCGCGGTCCCGAGCAGGGCGAGCGTCAAGAGAATATAGCGGGGCGTGAACGGCAGCAGAAAAATGCGCATGGGCGGTTCTCCCTGCCAGGTCATGCCGGCGGCGTCGGCTGCGCTCCCGTCATTCTACCCAATGTCCCATTGCCCTTTTTTGAAGGCCGGCCGAGGCCAGCCCGCTCAATAGATTTCCGGCACGTACATCTCGTCTGGCACCGGGCCGCGGAGATAATCCGGATTGTGAACCCGTGACGGCAGCGTCAACGGTGCGCGGGTAATCTCCTGGTAGGGAATCTGGCTCAAGAGGTGATGGATGCAGTTGAGACGCGCCCTCTTCTTGTCGACGGCCTCGACGATCCACCAGGGCGCCTCGGGAATGTGCGTGCGCTCGAGCATCGCTTCCTTGGCCTTCGTATAGGCCTCCCAGCGGCGGCGCGATTCGAGATCCATGGGCGACAGCTTCCACTGCTTCAGCGGGTCGTGGATGCGCATGTTGAACCGGAAATACTGCTCCTCGTCCGTGATCGAGAACCAGTACTTGATCAGCCGGACGCCGGAGCGCACGAGCATGCGCTCGAACTCGGGGACCGAGCGGAAGAACTCCTCGACGTCGCTGTCGGAGCAAAATCCCATGACGCGCTCGACGCCCGCGCGATTGTACCAGGAGCGGTCGAAGAGAACGATCTCGCCGGCCGCCGGGAGGTGAGGGACGTACCTCTGGAAGTACCACTGGGTGCGCTCGCGCTCGCTCGGCGCAGGCAGCGCCACGACGCGGCAGACGCGAGGATTGAGGCGTTGCGTGATCCGCTTGATGACGCCGCCCTTTCCCGCCGCATCGCGCCCCTCGAAGATCACGACGACCTTGAGCTTCTGGCCGACCACCCAATCCTGCAGCTTCACGAGCTCGCCCTGCAGCCTGAAGAGCTCCTGGAAGTAGAGCTTGCGCTCGATGCCCTCGATCTCGGGATGCTCGGCTGCGTCGTCGAGCATGCCGGCCAAACGCTGGTCGTCGATCTCGAGCTCCAGCTCCTCGTCGAAGCTGTCCAGCATCTCGGCCTTGATCTTGGCGGAGGCCTTGTCGGAGCGGTCTGCAGGCATGATCGAACCTAGGATACGGAGTTGTGACCGGAAATGAAGAGCAGGAACGGCGAGGGGGGGTCGTTCTTCTCGGGGATGAGCGAGCCGATGGCGGTGACGATGCCGCGCTCCTTGTTCTTCATCACGCCGTTGATCTCCCAGTCGGCGTGGGTCTTGAGCACCTCCTTCTCGACGTGGTCGAAAAAGACGGCGACGATCTCGTCGGCCGTGCGCTGCATGAGGTCGCTCGGGCCCTCGAAAGTGTAGGAGCCCTCTCCCTTGGTCTCGGCATCGAGCATTCGCGCGTAATATGTCGACATGACCCCTCCGCTGTCCGCGTCAAGAGGCGTTGTCGACGCCTTATATGACGGCTGAATGACAGTGGTTGCATGCGGCAAGCGATTGCCTCTTCGGGGCACGTTGCGTCTCCCCCACTGTCATCCCGGAGGCCATGCGGCCCAGAGGGTGGGGTCTGGATGAGACGTTCCCGCCACATGGCGATCCGGGACCCAGGGGCAGCAAGCTCGTCGGGCATTGGCATGGAGCTACTCCGCCGCTCCTTGCTTGATCGCATTGAACTTGGCCCTCGCGCGTTCGAATTTGTCGTTGAAGAGCCACATCGCATCGAGGATTTCGCGGAAGGTGGCGGAGGTCTTTGCCCGGTCGGTCTTGCCGAAGGTGAAGACGCTGTTGTTGCGCAGGTATCCCATGATCGTAGCGTCTGAAATTTTATAGTCGGCGACGTTGTCCGACTTGAGGGCGGCCTGCGTCGGGGTTGGGATGATCTGGATGAGTTCGAACAGCTTCATCTGATCGATCTCATCGGGGAGCATCTTCATGATCGCCGGAATCTGCGGGAAGAGGTCCGCGTGCGCGTTCATCAGGCCATTGCGCACCGCGGTCCAGTGATTGTACCGCTGGTCCAGCTTGGCGGCCCGCGCCTCTTCCTTGTCGTCGCGGGCGGCCACCGCAGGATCGAGCGCAGCGACTTCTCTCTTGATCGCCGCCCACTTCCTCCGGCCGTTTCGATCTTCAGACGTACCCGTTTGCAGGCTGCCCTTGTATTTGTTGGACCGCGCGTTGCCGATGTTCTGACGGCCGTTCGTCTCGGCAAAGAACAGCCCGATGCTGATGCGGCCTGCCGCTTCGGCGGTTGCTGCATCTACGCCCTTGGCGCGCGCGATCGCCGTGCCGAGGTCGACCACGTCTTTGAACGGCGTATCGGAGCTTTGTGCGTTGGCGGGCGACGCCTGCATGATGCGGAAGAGCGCGGCGTACTCCTCGACAAGCGGCTCGATGTCGGCGTCGAAGTACGCCGAAGGAACGCCGAACTTGTTGGGCCGGCCAATGCGCGACGGCAGCGCGTCGGTAAGGTCCTTGTAGGTGCTCATCACCTTGATGCGGGCGAGGTAGACGGCCTGCCCCGGCAGGTTCGGCAGCTTTTGTTTGGCTTCGATCTGCGCGCGCCGCTGGGCCAGGATCGCCTTAAAGGCGCGCACGGCCTTGTCGTACGCGGCAAGCGCATCCGCCTGCGCTTTAGTCAGCTCGGCGGGCTGGGCGCGTGCAGGGATACTGAGGCCGAGACCGCCAATATTGAGCGGGTCGAGCCCCGGCAGCGTGAGGGCGAGCGCGAGAGCAAGCGCTGCGTTCAGCTTCAGGCTCAACACCGTCGAAGGCTTTTTCATGCTCCCGCTGCCGGGGTAGACTCCACTGTAATGAGTGACGAAGATACCAAAGCTTTCCGCATCTATATCGACGAAACGAGCAAGGAGATCACGCGAGCAATCCGCTCCGCATACCAGTCGGGTTTGATTGGCATGGGTGGCTTGGCCATCGTGCGTGTACGTGACTTCTTCCGCTTCGGGTCAGGAGCGATAGTTGCCTGGCGCCGCCTCGTCGTCCGCTTGGGCTTCACGAGCTTGTAGATCACGCGCTCGACGATGCAGACCCGTGAGGCCATAAGCGGCCAGTGGCCAGCGACGCTCGTTAGACCACGGCTCTGAGGACAGAGCAGACTTCGACGAAAGGGAGTCCTCCAATGAACCCAAACAAAGCACTTTGGGAAAAAGGCGACTTCACTCGCATTGCCGCAAGCATGCGCGAGAGTGGCGAGGCGCTTGTCGGCATGCTTGGGATCAAGAACGGGCTCAAGGTCTTGGATCTCGGATGCGGCGACGGCACAACGGCCCTGCCCGCGGCAAAGCTTGGCGCATACGTTTTGGGCGTGGATATCGCGCGCAACCTAGTCGAGGCCGGCAACCGGCGCGCGCAGGAGCAGGGTCTGACGAACCTCCGGTTCCAGGAAGGCGATGCGACTGATCTGGCCGGGCTGCAGGACAACGCATTTGACCTCGTCGTCAGCATCTTCGGCGCCATGTTCGCTCCCAAGCCGTTCGATGTGGCCAAGGAGATGGTGCGTGTGACCCGCCCCGGTGGGCGGATCATCATGGGGAACTGGATTCCTAATGATCCGACCTTGGTCGCACAGATTCTGAAGATCGGTGCCGCCTATACGCCGCCACCGCCGGAAGGCTTCATCAGCCCGATGACATGGGGGATCGAGGCCAACGTGGTCGAGCGATTTGCGAGCGCCGGCATACCGCGGGGCAACGTGTCGTGCATCCGGGATACATATAGGTTCAACTTCGCCGGCACGCCGTCCGAGTTCGTGGATGCATTCCGACGCTACTACGGTCCCACCATGAACGCGTTCGACGCGGCAGAAAAAAGCGGTCGCGCTGACGACCTGAGCAAGGAATTGGACGCGCTGTTCGAGAGCCAGAACACCAGCGCCCGCAAGGACGCCACTTCGATCCCGGCGACCTTCCTGCGCGTGACGGTTGCGCGTGCTTGATAATCAGAGCCGCTCTGATACCAACTACCGATTTCCGGAGTGGGTCCCAAAGGCAGAGATTCGATGCGGTCGATGCGATGTCTGCTATCGGAGTGAATGCGGCGCCTGCCGTCGGTCCTCCGAATGCGTCCCAGAAGTCGGTCTCCTTCGATAGTCAAGAGTGGCGGCCGGCACTTGCGTTGACGAGTGCGCGCTCTAGACTGACGAGAGCTCGGAGCGCAGCGTGAGGTGGTCGTGAGTGGGCCCGCAAGAAGACCCCGCGCACGCGAGCTCGGGATCGCACTTCCCGGCACGCCGGGCGCGCTCAATGCGATCACCGATGTTCCGGGGCTCGCCGTCGGCAACATGACAATTGTCGAGGATCGACCGCGCGCGGGCCGGCCGCTTCCCGTGCGCACTGGCGTGACGGCCATCGTGCCCCACGCGGCGAGCCCCGATCCCATTCCCGTCTTCGCCGGATTTCATCGCTTCAACGGCAACGGCGAGATGACCGGCAGCCACTGGATCGAGGACGGCGGCACCTTCACGGGCCCCGTGCTGATCACCAATACGCACAGCGTCGGCATCGCCCATCACGGGGCCATCAAATGGATGCTCGCGCGCTTTGCCCACGTCTATGGCGGCCGTCATCACCTCTGGATCATGCCGGTCGTGGCCGAGACCTACGACGGAATGCTGAGCGACATCAACGGCCAGCACGTGACCGAGGCCCACGTTCTCGCCGCGCTCGACGGCGCAAAGGGCGGTCCCGTCGCCGAGGGCAACGTGGGCGGCGGGACGGGAATGATCGCCTACGACTTCAAGGGCGGGACGGGGACCTCATCGCGCCGCGTCGACATCGGCGGGGCGGGCTTCGTCGTCGCCGCCTTGGTGCAGGCCAATCACGGGCGGCGCGACTGGCTCACGGTGTGCGGAGTGCCTGTCGGACGGCACCTGCGAGAGGGCTTGCGGGAGGGTGAACCCGCCGAGCGCGGCTCGATCATCGTCGTGATCGCGACCGACCTGCCGCTCGCGCCTCACCAGCTGAAGCGCCTCGCGCGCCGTGCGGCCATCGGCATCGGGCGCGGGGGCACGCCGGGCGGCAACAGCTCGGGCGACATCTTTCTCGCCTTCTCTACGGCCAACGCGCGCCCGATGCCGCATCTGGCGCAACAGCGGTTCTCGATCGAGGTCGTCAACGACGAGCTCTTCGATCCCGTCTACATGGCCGTGGTCGAGAGCGTGGAGGAAGCGGTCTTGAACGCCATGTGCGCGGCCGAGGCCATGGGCGGCACACCCTATGACCGCACTTTCGTTCCGGCGCTCCCGACGGGGGCCCTGCTCGAGCTTCTGCGCAGGCAGGGCCCGGCGTGACGGCTTCGGCTGAGAGGTACCGCCCGAGCGGGCCTTGGAAAATTTCGCTAGGCAGAGGTTCGTACGCCACAGTTAGGCAGGAAACGTTGGTCAGTTTCCGATTCTTGCCTAGAGCGCCGCGAACCCTGCTAGCCAGGGCGGCAGCGGGGGCCGGCAGAACTGGGAACAGCCAGGAGAAACGGCATGCGAGGTGCGAACGCGGGACACCCCGATAGGTTCGAGATCCTCCTCATCAAACCCTCCCACTACGATGACGACGGCTACGTCATCCAGTGGGGCCGATCGACGATGCCGTCGAACTCGCTCGCCGTCGTCAACGCGCTTGCGGCCGGCGCCGCCGACCGTCGGATCCTCGGCCCGGACGTCGAGATCGCCGTCAGGTCCATCGACGAGACGAACACGCGCATCTCGGTCAAGGCCATCGTCGCGCAGTTCAGGCGCAACCGGAATACCGGCTTCGTCGGCCTCGTCGGCGTGCAGTCGAACGAGTTCCCCCGGGCTATGGACATCGCGCGGCCGTTACGCGAGGCCGGCATCGCCGTGGTCATCGGCGGCTTCCACGTCTCGGGCTGCCTCGCCATGCTGCCCAAGATGCCGCGCGACCTCAAAGGCGCATTGGACGACGGCATGACGCTCTTCGCCGGCGAGTGCGAAGGCCACATGGACGAGCTCATTCGCGACGCCGCCGCGGGCCGCCTGCGCCCGGTCTACAATTACATGAAGGATCTTCCTGATATCGGCGCCGTCGCCGCTCCCCCGTTCCTGGCCAAGGACTTCGTCAAGCGCACGGTCGGCAATGTAACGAGCTTCGACGCGGGCCGCGGCTGTCCGTTTCAATGCTCGTTCTGCACGATCATCAACGTGCAGGGGAGGAAGTCGCGCTACCGCTCTCCCGACAGCGTCGAGGAGATCATCCGCTCGAACTGGGCGCAGGGCGTCGATCGCTTCTTCATCACCGACGATAACTTCGCGCGCAACAAGGACTGGGAAGCCATCTACGATCGCATCATCAAGCTGCGCGAGGTGGACGGCCTCGATGTTCGCTTCATGATCCAGGTCGACACGCTCTGCCACCGGATCCCGGACTTCATCGAGAAATCACGGCGCGCCGGCGTGACGCGCGTGTTCATCGGTCTCGAGAACATCAATCCGGACAATCTGATTGCCGCGAAGAAGCGCCAGAACAAGCTCACCGAATACCGGCGCATGCTGCTCGTCTGGAAAGACGCCGGGATCATGACCTTTGCCGGATACATTCTGGGCTTTCCCAACGACACCCCCGAATCGATCGAGCGCGACATCGAGATCATCAAGGCCGAGCTGCCGCTCGACGCGCTCGAGTTCTTCATTCTCACTCCCTTGCCGGGGTCCGAGGACCACAAGGTTCTCGACGCCAAGGGCGTGGCGATGGATGAGGACACGAACCGCTACGAGCTAGAGCACGTCGTCACCGGCCATCCCAAGATGACGCGGAGCGAATGGCAGGAGACCTACCGGCGGGCATGGGAGCACTTCTACACCGACGACCATCTCGAGACGATCCTGCGGCGGGCGCATGCAAGCGGGATCGATATATGGCGGCTGATGGTCGTGCTGTTGTGGTTCTCCGCGGCCGTGCCGATCGAGAACGTGCATCCTCTGCAGGCCGGCATTCTCCGGCGCAAGAGCCGGCTCGACCGGCGCCCCGGTCTTCCTGTCGAGGCATGGCTGCCGTTCTATGCGACGTATGTAGCCGAGTTGGTGAGAAAGCATTTGGCTCTGTTCAAGCGCTGGCGCTCGCTCAGCGCCATCTGCCGCAGGATCATCGCGGACGATCCCATGCGCGCCTATGCCGACAGAGCGCTGACGCCGGTGCCGAGCGACGGTCGGGAGGAGCTGCAGCTCTATACGCAGACCGCCGCGGCCGAGACCGCCGTGACCCGGGAGCGCCGCGTCGCCGGGATGTGAGCGGCTTCGTCTCAGCTCCGCTCCGCGGAGGCCTCGACGAACCCTTACCGCCGCCGGCCGATCGTCAATAGGTATTGACGCTTCATATGCAATCCCGCGGGGACGGCGTAATGGCGATGGTAGGCGTCGACATCGCGCTTGAGCGGCTCGATGCGGTCCGGCGGAAGGCTCTCGATGAGCTGGCGCAGCGGCCCGAAGCCGCGAGCGTACCAGTTCCATATCTCCTCGGCGCTGCCGTGGTAGGCGTTGCTCACGCCCCGTTCGAACTGCAGATCGAAGGCCTTGCCAAGCAGCTCCCCGACCTTCGCGGGGTCGCCCCAAGCCAGTGGAGATGATACCGGGTGAGGCCCTTCGCTGTACTGGGCAATGACACTGAAGAAATCCGCCACCGCTCCCTCAGGAGTCCAGGCCGTGAGCGCGAGCCGCCCGCCGGGCCGGCAAACGCGCGCGAGCTCGGCGGCGGTCCGCCTTTGATCGATGGCGAACATGGCGCCGAACGTCGAGATGATCCCGTCGAAGGCCCCATCCTCGAACGGGAGGCGCTCCGCGTCCGCGGTCCGGAAGTCGATCGGCGGGTGCACATGCTGGGAGAGATCGCGCGCCGCCGCCAGCAGTTCATCGGAGATGTCGATTGCGGTGACGCTCGCCCCCGTTCGGGCGACATTGCGGGCGGACCAGCCGGTCCCGGTGGCGACGTCGAGGATACGCTCCCCTGGACGTGCGTTGAGCCGCTGCGCTGCGTGGGCCAGCGCGTCGGAGATGGCGAAGCTCACGTCGTCGTAGTGCTTGCCGCCGCGACCCCACATTGTCGCCGCCGCCTGGTGATGGGAGAGGACAGTTTCGTCCTTGCCGTTCATTGGGGGCGCCCTCCCTTGTGCGCGCGCATAACGCACGCCCTCGAACGAAAAGTTCCGCCTTCGGAGCCTCTGAAAGTCGATCCTGAAACGAGCGGCGCGGGGAAGAAGAAGGCCACCTCCCTTGGCTGAGCGCTCACGAGGGGAACGCGCGAGTGCGTGAGGAAACTATGCTCTCGTCTTGGGGTCTCCTAATGCTGCATGGCCCAGGAGGACCGTCAGGATCACGTGCATGACGACTGCCGGCCACAGTAGGATGCCGGTCAAGCCGTCTACGAAGCCGAGGTAGGCGAGATACAGCGCAACGACGGCGCTATAGATCAACATGCCGAGCAGCGGTGGCCCGGGCCAGCAAGCTATCCCTAAGCCAATCAGCGCGATGCCGGCCACGCGAGCGACGGGAAGGGCGATGCCGGTCAGTCCCTCGCCGAGCAACAACTGCCCGACGAGCGACGGAGCAAGCAGCAGTGCCAATCCCGTCGCGGCTTCGGCTATAGCCGCAAAAATGAGCACCTTTCTCATGGCACACCTGCCCCCGCTGAGCCCGTCAGAATGGACGGACGCGGCTAGGGTTTCGCGTCAGTTTGATGCTCGGGTTCGAGTTTGAAGGTCAGCTTGTCGATCTTGCCCGTGAACTTGAAGGGCACATCGTAGCGATACTCCAGCAGCGCGACGCCGGTTCGCGTGTCCTCGCCGATGTCGAAGGTTTCGTCCTCCGGGAACGTGACCGGCGTGGTGTGGTCCATGGAATTCGTGGCCACTTCCTTGCCGTCAACGGACAGCACGCCCGTGCCCCCCTTGCCCAAACCCGGACCCTCGGACTTGAAGTCGAAGACGATGGTGTGCTTGCCGGGTTCCAGCTCGGGGCCCTCCCACATCGTGCGCTTGAGGTCGAGGAGATTGTAGAGGAACACGACCTTGCCTCGGCCGACGCCGAATTCGCCCTTGCTCAGGAACAGGCCGTAGCCGCCGAAGCGTCCGCCCTCGGTAACGATCATGCCCTCCGCGCCGCCCTCGGGGATCTCGACCTCGGCGGTGATGGTGTAGGACTTGTCCAGGATGCGCGGCGCCGCGCTGGCCGGCACACCGCTGAGCCCCCCTGAATAGCTAAACTCGGTCCGTCCTGCCGTGAGGTTCGGGCGCGGCGCATTCCAGCGTGCGAGCGTCGAGTTGTCGAGCGGCAGCACGTTGTACTTCTTCGCCTCCGAATAGAAGAGGTCCTGCAGTTCCTTGAGCTTGTCCGGCATCTTGGCGGCGAGGTCGTTGAACTGTGTCGGGTCCTCCTGGACGTTATAGAGCTCCCAGTTGTACCCGGTGATCACATCCGGAGGCGTCTTGGTGCTCAGCTCCCATGGGAGGGTCGCTGGCGTCGTAGCCGCCACCCATCCATCATGATAGATGGCGCGATTGCCGAGCATCTCGAAGTATTGCGTCGTGTGCCGGGTGGGCGCGTCGGCGTTTGCCTTGTCCCAGGTGTAGACCATGCTCACGCCTTCGATCGGGCGCTGCTTGATACCATCGATCGTATCGGGCGCCGGGATGCCGGTCGCCTCGAGGATGGTCGGCACGATATCGATGACGTGGTGGAACTGGCGGCGGACGCCGCCCACGTCGTTGATGTGGCCGGGCCAGGACATGGCCACGCCCTGTGCCGTCCCGCCGAAGTGCGACGGCACCTGCTTCACCCACTTGAAGGGCGTATCCATGGCCCACGCCCAGCCCGCCGCAAAGTGCGGGAACGTCCGTTCCGATCCCCAGAACGGGTACCAGAGGAACTGGTCTTTGACCGGCACGGGAACGCCGTTGAAGGTCGTGAACTCGTTCGGCGTGCCGTTGAGCATGCCTTCCGCGCTCGCGCCGTTGTCGCCGCCGATATAGATGATCAAGGTGTTGTCGAGTTGGCCGAGGTCTTCGACGGCCTGGATCACGCGGCCGATCTCATGGTCGGTATAGGCGAGGTAGGCCCCGTAGACGTTAGCTTGCCGGGTGAAGAGCTTCTTTTCGTCCCAGCTGAGTGAATCCCACTCCGGTAGTCCTTTCGGCCACGGCGTCAGTTGGGCGTTCTCGGGCATGATGCCCAGCCGCTTCTGGTTGGCGAAGATTTTTTCCCGCACCTTGTTCCAGCCCTCGTCGAAGAGGTGCATATCGCTGATCTTCTTGATCCACTCCGGCGTCGGATGGTGCGGCGCGTGGGTGCCGCCCGGTACGTAATAGACAAGCCACGGCTTGCCGGGCGCGATCTCCTTGAGTTCCTTTATGTACTGGATGGCCTCGTCGGCCATGGCGGTGGTCAAGTTCCAGCCGGGATTGCCCTGAAAGGGGTAGATGGCGGTCGTGTTGCGGAACAGGTTGGGCTGCCACTGGCTGGCGTCGCCGCCGACGAAACCGTAGAAATACTCAAAGCCCATGCCAACCGGCCATTGATCGAACGGCCCGGCCTGGCTCGCTTGGTAGAAGGGCGTGTTGTGGTTCTTGCCGAACCACGAGGTCGCGTACCCGTTATCCTTCAGGATTGTGCCAATGGTGCCTTTCTCAATCGGGATGATCGAGTTGTAGCCCGGAAACCCCGTCGCTATTTCGCCGACCACCCCGAAGCCAACCGAGTGATGGTTGCGGCCCGTGATGATCGCCGCCCGCGTCGGTGAGCACAGCGACGTCGAATGGAAGTTCGTGTAGCGCAGCCCATCCCTTGGCGATGCGATCCATGGAAGGGGTGGGTATGACGCCACCGAAGGTGCTCGGTGCACCGAAGCCCTGGTCATCCGTCATGATGAGCAACACGTTGGGCGCGCCCTTCGGCGGCACGACGCGCGGCGGCCACCACGGCGTCGACTCCGAGGCCTTCTCTTTGATCACCCCGCCGAATGCCGGATCGGGCGGCGGAAGTTGTTTGCCGCTGAGGGTGGTGGTGGCGCTCGGTGAGCCCGCCACGCCGGTGATCTCTTGAGCGGCAGCTGGAGCACCAGCGAGAAGGGCCAACGTCAGGGCCGAAACTCCCAAGGCCTGCGCATTCATGACTTTACTCGTTCTAATCACAACTGAGCCGGACCCTTATTGCCAGGTAGTCTATTCTTCGAGCCGAAGTTCGAGACTATTCGCACCGACAAGCCTGCGGGACTCTCGGTTTGGAGAAGCACGGTTCCAAAAATAATACTGAGCCCTCGCCCGGTTTTGACCTCGATCAAGTCGGCCAGTGTGGCACATCGCGGTGCGCTGCCGCTGTTCGTTCAGAAGGCGGCATCCGACTGGCCGCCCGCGATCGAGGCCATCGCCAAGCGCGCTCAACTGATGGCGCGAACGCACTCGGAGGCGTAGGCACCTCGATCCAAACCTTACAAGGCGCGCCTTTAGCTCTTCAGCAGGGCATTCAATTCGGCGATTGCCTCTTCCGAGCGGCCCGCGAGCTCGAGAGTGATGAACTTATCTATGGCTCGCTCGTGAGCTGCGAGAAAAGACAAGGCATCCTTGTCGGCGGGACGGGCGCGTTCCGCGAGCCGGTCGTAGAGGCCCACATAGTCCGGAATCCACGTCGACCATTCCTCGAGAATGTCGTGGAACAGCATGCCGTCATACTTTCGCGCGCGTTCCTCCGCCTTTGGCTTGTTCGAGGGACTTATCGCAATCCCATATCGCCGAACGAGCTCCGCAAGCTCACGAGCCGTGCGTATCTCGAGCTGAGCGAGCACATCGAGCTTGCGGCGGTGTTCCGGCCCGGCCTTTTCCGCGAGACGCTTGAACAGAATTTCTCCTTGGACCTCGCCGTCGGCCGCGCGTTGAATCGCAGAGAGGTAGTCTTCGTCTTCGGAAGCGCTCGTTCCCATCGTCCAACATCCTGCTTTCTACAGAACCTCAGGATATAGCAGCTCCACGCGGAGAACGCCTGGCAAGCGGTCTCGGCGTTAGTCACTGTTCCCGCTGGCATTTCGCCAGCGCAAGCCGATGAATGAAAGCTCTCTGATCGGGAAAAAGCGAACGCTGGGCTGAGCCTCAAATCCCCCGCCCGATCTGCATGAAGCGCTCGTGGCGCTGCTGTCTGATCTCGGCCGGGGACTTCCCGTCGAACTCGGCGAGCGCCTTCTGGATCGCGTCGCCAACCGCCTGGATGATCCGCTCGCGGTCGCGGTGCGCCCCGCCCTCGGGCTCGCGGATGATCACGTCGATGACGCCCAAGGTGTCGAGGTCCTGAGCCGTGATCTTCATGTTCGTCGCCGCGTCGATCGCCTTCGCCGCGTCGCGCCAGAGGATCGAGGCCGCGGCCTCGGGCGAGGCGACCGTGTAGATCGCGTGCTCGAGCATGAGGATGCGGTTCGCGGCCGCGATGGCGATCGCGCCGCCCGAGCCGCCCTCGCCGATGACGACGGCGATGATCGGCACGCCGAGCGCGAGACAGCAGTCGGTCGAGCGGGCGATCGCCTCGGCCTGTCCGCGCTCCTCGGCGCCGATGCCGGGATAGGCCCCCGCCGTGTCGACGAGCGTGATGACCGGCAGCCCGAACTTCTCGGCCATCTCCATCAGCCGCACGGCCTTGCGGTAGCCCTCGGGCTTGGCCATGCCGAAGTTGTGGCGGATGCGCCCCTCGGTGTCGGAGCCCTTCTCGTGGCCGATGACGATGACCGAGCGCCCGCGGAATTTTCCGAGCCCGCCCATGATCGCCTCGTCCTCGGCGAAGTAGCGGTCGCCGGCGAGCGGCGTGAAGTCCTCGATGAGGCTTGCGATGTAGTCGAGCGCGTGCGGGCGCTCGGGATGGCGCGCGACCTGCGTCTTCTGCCAGGGCGTGAGCTTGCCGTAGATGTCGATGAGGGCGGCGCGCGCTTTCTGCTCGAGCTTCTTGATCTCGTCGGTGATGGAGACGGCCTGGTCGCCCTTGAGCGACTTGAGCTCCGCGATCTTGCCTTCGAGCTCGGCCACCGGCTTCTCGAAGTCGAGATAGATGCGGACGTTGAGGGGGCGGTCCAGGGTCTGGTCCACGTCTCGAGCCTCTCAATTGGCGCAGGGCGGCGCTGTCAAGCCAGAGGATCAAAAAATAGGGATCGGGGGCGACGTTGCACACTGCCCTTCGCACCTGTCAAGAGCGGGGGGGCCGGAACGTGAACATCCTCTTGGGGCGAGCACCGACGTCGCCCCGCACCTATTACTATTTTTTCGCGAGGGGGTGGTGCTCCTCGACGATCCGCTTCAAGCGCTCCTCGAGGACATGGGTATAGATCTCGGTCGTGGAAATGTCGGCGTGGCCGAGCAGCTGCTGGACCGCGCGCAGGTCCGCGCCGCGATCGAGGAGATGGCTCGCGAAGGCGTGGCGCAGGACGTGCGGCGAGACGCGCCCGGGATCGAGTCCGGCGGCGAGCGCCGTCGCCTTCAAGTCCTGGGCGAAGCGCTGGCGCGTCAGGTGGCCGAGGACGCTGCGCGACGGGAACAGCCACCGCGTCGTCACCAGCGGCGCGACACCGTCCTCGGGCGCTCTGCCGAGCTTGAGGTAGCGATCGAGCGCAGCGCGCGCCGGCGCGTTGAGCGGCACGAGGCGCTCGCGGCCGCCCTTGCCCTTGATCGAGAGCACGCGGGGGTCGCCGAGCAGGGCAGAGCCCGGCAGCGCGACGAGCTCGGTGACGCGCATGCCGGTCGCGTAGAGCATCTCGAGAAGGCAGTAGTGGCGCACCGCGCGCACGAGCTCGCGTCCGCGAAGACCGAGGGCGGCCCGCGAGGCCGCGTCGATCAGGCGGTCGACCTCGGCTACCGACAACGTCCTGGGAAGCGGGCGGCCCCTGCCTGGCGCGGGCGTGCCGGCAGCGGGGCTGCGGGCGACGGCGCCTTCGGCCTCGAGGAACTTGTAGAGCTGGCGGATGGCGGAGAGCCGGCGCGCACGAGAGGTCGCCGATAGGCCCTCCTCCGAAAGCCGTTGCATATAGGTGCTGACGTCGGCTGGCCGCACGGCCGCGATCCCGACGCCCCGGGCCGCGACAAAGCTCGCGAAATCGGCAAGGTCGCGCCTATAGGCGTCGAGCGTGTTGTCGGCGGCGCCGCGCTCGGAGGCGAGCATCTCGAGAAACGCCGCGACGTGCGGCTCCTCGATCGGCTTCGATGGGTTGTTCTTGGCAATCATAGCCGTGTCAGTTGCTGACCGAGCGCGGCCAAGCCGCAAACAGGGCTTCGAAGCCGAGCCGGCGCGCATCGGCCTCGAGGCCCGCGCGGCGGAGCGCGCGGATCGAATCGCCGAGCGCGATTATGTGGGCGCCCTCGGCGCCGTCGGGCCCGAGCGCGCGCATGGCGAGCAGCACGGTGCGCCCGAACTCCTTTTTCTTCGAGGCGTCGAGGAGATCCGTGAGCTCGCCCGTGTCCGGCAGATGACCGCCGGCGGGTTGCGGCGCGCGGCTTGCCGCGTCCCAGAGCGGCATCGGCACGGCGATGTCGAGTGCGTCGAGCACGGTCGCAAGCCGATGGAGGAGCGCGGGATCGAAGCGGCCGTCGAGGGCCATCCTCTCGACCGAGGCGAGATGGGCCGAGCGCTGCCCAGCCACCGCGGCCGGGTCGGCAATGTCGGCGAGCGCAATCCAATGCGAGAGGCGACCCGGGCCGTCCTGGTCGCTCTGGGCGGCGCTGAAGGCGGCCCACGCGCGCGCGCGCTCGAAGTTGCCGACGGCGAGGCTCGTCTCGATGGCCGTCTCGGCAAACCAGCCGATTTCGGGAACGGACGTGAGCTCTTGCGCCGGTCCGGCCATGAGCTCGAGCGCCGGCCAGTAGAGGCCGGCGTGGCGTGCCGTGTCGAGGAAGGCGCGGATGAGGCGTGCCTTCTTGAGCGGCGTGCGCTCGGCCTCGGCGGCCTTGAACAGCGCCGCCCGCCTCGTTTCCACGTCCATGCCGGCTGCCGTCTCGGCGGAGGCAGGCGTGCCGGGTGGGACGGCTTGCGCGCGGTAGACCGCGGCGAGATCGGCGGGCGCGATGGCATTCACGGCGGCGGCCGCCTCCCCGGCCGCGAGGCGAAGCGCGGGCGCCGTCGTCGGCGCGCGGGCGAGCGCGGAGAGCACGGCCGGAGTGGCGTTGCCCCTGAGGAGCGCCGCGTCGACGCCGCCCTTGAGCTCGAGGATGCGGACGTCGATGAGGCCGATTTTGCGGCCGTCGGCGATGGCGGGCGCCGTCCCGGATGCGGCGGCGGCGAGAATGTCGGGGCCCGCGGCCCGCTCGTCGAGGAGCTCACCCGCAAGGCTCGCGCTGACCTCGGCCGCCGTCGTGTCGCCAGCGGCAAGAGCGCAATAGCCGGCGATGAGAACCGTCTCCCCCTTGAGCCGGGGCGGCAGATCGGCCCTGGCGACGACAAGGCTCTTTGCGAGCTCGCACGCCCGGTCGCGATTGCCGGCGCCTGCTTCGCTGCGCGCGGTCAGCGCGGCAATGACGGGATCGGCCTTGCCCGACGGCTCCTTGGCCAGGAGATCTGCCGCTTCATCGAGAAGACCCGAGCGGTCGAGCGCTTCCACTCGGAGCGCGGTGAAGCGCAGCGAGCTGTCGGCGCCTCCCGGCGCCGTGACGGCGGAGGTGATGAGGCGGCGCCAGAGCGCGTGGAGCGCCACCGACTTCGGCGGAATGTCGAGGCTCGCGATCAGGGCCTCGACGTCGGCGAGTGAAAGGCCGCGCCACAGCTCGTAAGGGAGCCCGCTGCCGTCCTCGGCCATGACGGGAGCGAGATCGGCGCGCTCGATGGCCAGTCCCTTCTCATAGACCGGCTCCGGACGCCCTTGGAGCGCGGCGGGAGCCGGAGTTGCGCCGGACGCGGCAGCCGGCGTTGGCGCACCGGAGCTTGGGCCCGTCATCGGCGAAAGATAAGGCTGCCCTGCCGGCGACGGTTGTTCAGAATCTTTGCGCGCGGGACGCGAATAAGGCTCGGGAGCTGCGAAGGGATTGAACCCCTCCTGGGCGAGGGCCCCTTTCGACCATGGACCGCATGGCAACGCAAAGGCTAGGAGGAGAGGGAGCGTCGGCAGAGGAAGACGGCTTGCGGGCATGGCGCGACGGCTCACGGGTTGCGAATCTTAACGCCCGGCACCACCTTCGTCACCTCGCGCGTCTCGGGCTCAAAGCGGTTCGCCAGTATATAGAGCCCGCCCAAGACGATCGCCGCGATCGTGCCGGTGATGAAGAGAAACCGGAAAAGGCTCGGCATTGTGAGGATGTCGCTCCTGCTGCTATGTTAGCCCGATCTCTTCACCAGGAAGTGCAGCGCCACGGAGGCAAATTTGAGAAACGGCCAGGAGAAGCCCGCAGAGCGATGCCGTCGCATCGGTCAAGGGCTTCGACGCCGCCGTTTGTCAAATTTGCCCCGCCCGCAGGGTCGCTTTCTGCGGGCGGCCCGGTTCGTCGAAGGGCTCAACCATAGCATAGGCTATGCTTTTCGCCCTTCTCCTGCCGGATCCGCTCCGCAGAAAACGATGGCGCTACGCTTCCTGGTGAAGAGATCGGGCTAGGCGCAAGTTGGCGCCATTATGACCCGAACCGGCCCACTCCTGAAGGCGCAATAGGGTGCGTTCAGCCTATGGACCGGTAATTGTTCCCAACAGATTGAGCGCCGGCGAGATAAGAGGACCCGATGGCAGCCGGGAGCAGTGCGCGCGGCGACGAGAAGGTCCGCAAGGCGAATATGCAGAACGACGACAGCGAGGTCCTGGCTCACCTGCGCCGCAGGCTCGGCGGCCGGTCCGTCGTCATGGTTGGTCTCATGGGCTGCGGGAAGTCCTCGGTCGGCAAGAGGCTCGCGGTCCGGCTCGGCCTGCCGTTCACGGACGCGGACGAGGAGATCGAGAAGGCCGCCGGCAAGAGCATCAACGACATCTTCGCCGACCACGGCGAGTGCCACTTTCGCGACGGCGAGCGGCGCGTCATCGCGCGCCTTCTCGGCAACGGTCCGCAGGTGCTGGCGACGGGCGGTGGCGCCTTCATCAATCCCGACACGCGCGCCCAGATCAAGGACAAGGGGATCTCCGTGTGGCTCAAGGCGGATCTGCCGGTCCTCATGCGCCGCGTCAACAAGCGCGATACGCGCCCGCTTCTGAAGAGCGACGACCCCGAGCAGGTCATGCGGGAGTTGATGGAGAGCCGCTATCCGATCTACGCGGAAGCCGATATCACGATCGATAGCCACGAGGTGCCTCACGAGGCCATCGTCACGGACGTGATCAAGGCGCTCGCCCAACATCCGGCCTTGGCCGAGCCGTCGGCGGTCTGATACGAGGGAGCGGCGCGACGCTTCGCCCAAGAGCACGAGCACAGAGCCGATCCATGCCGACCGTCGTCAACTCGCTTGCCGCCAGCACTCGCGCGACACACTCCGTCCGCGTGCCGCTCGGGGCGCGCGCCTACGATGTCCTGATCGGCGCCGGCCTGCTCGAGGAGGCGGGGCGTCTCGTGGCAACGCGGCTCGGCAAGGCGAAATGCGCGATCGTCACCGACGAGAACGTCGCCCGCCATCACCTGCCCTCCCTCGAGGCAAGCCTCAGGGCGGAGGGCCGGCTCGCGGGCTCGATCGTGCTCGCGCCGGGAGAGGCGACCAAGAGCTTCGCGGCGCTCGCCCCGCTTTCCGAGCGCCTGCTCGAGATGGGGCTCGAGCGAGGCGATGCCGTCGTCGCCTTCGGCGGCGGCGTCATCGGCGATCTCGCCGGCTTTGCCGCCGGAATTCTGCGCCGCGGAGTGCGCTACGTGCAGGTGCCGACGACGCTCTTAGCGCAGGTCGACTCCTCGGTCGGCGGCAAGACCGGCATCAACACGCCCCAGGGCAAGAACCTGATCGGCGTGTTCCATCAGCCGAGCCTCGTCGTTGCCGATACGAGCCTGCTCGCAACTCTCCCGGAGCGCGAGATGCGCGCGGGCTATGCCGAGGTGGCGAAGTATGGGCTCATCGGCGACGCGAGGTTCTTCGGCTGGCTCGAGGGAAATTGGAAAGGCGTGCTCGGCGGCGACGGCCTTGCGCAGTGCGAGGCCATCGAGACGAGCGTCAAGGCCAAGGCCGCTATCGTGGCTCGCGACGAGACGGAGACCGGGGATAGGGCGCTGCTCAATCTCGGCCATACGTTCGGCCACGCGCTCGAGGCCTGGACCGGCTACTCGGACCGCCTGTTGCACGGAGAGGGCGTGGCGATCGGCATGGCCCTTGCGTTCCGGCTGTCGGAGCGGCTCGGCCTTTGCCCCGAGGGGCGCACCGAGCGGGTCGCCGCCCATCTTAAGGCGGTCGGGCTTCCCTCGCGCATAGCCGATATTCCCGGCGGCAGGCCGAATGCGGCCGAGCTCGTCCGTCTCATGGGCCAGGACAAGAAGGTTCGCCAAGGCAAGCTGGTCTTCATTCTCGTCCGCGACATCGGCGAGGCGGTGATCTCGCGCGATGTTGCGCCGGAGCAGGTGGCCGAGTTCCTCGCAGGCGAGATCGAAGGCACCTAGAGTCCGGCGGATGGTCTTGCCGTCTGCATCTACCGTCGCGGCGCCCTGTCCGAAGCATCTGTCGCCGTATTCAAACTCAAACCGCTCAGGTTAGCGCCATGTCGTTCGAGATCAGTCTCATCCTCGCGGCCATCGTTCTCCTCATTGCCATGTCCGGCTTCTTCAATATCAGCGAGACCGGGCTCACCGCCGCCTCGCGCGCCCGCATGCACGCCCTCGAGCAGGAGGGGAACGCGAGAGCAAAGCTCGTGAACCGCGTCTTGTCGGCGCCCGAGAAGATGATCGGCACCGTTCTCCTCGGCAACACGCTCGTCGACGTGCTCGCCGCGGCGCTGGCCTCGACACTCGCAGTTCGGCTTGTGGGCGATGTGGGCGTCGCCTACGCGACCGCCATCGTGACCCTTCTCATCGTCATCTTCGCCGCCGTTCTCCCGAAGACGTACGCGCTCGCCTACTCGGACCGGGTGGCGCTTTTCGTCGCTCCGATCATGCGCGGGATCATCGTACTGCTCGGGCCGTTCACGAAGACGATCGAGATCATCGTCCGCCAAATCCTCAAGCTTACGCCGACGCATGTCGACGACGCGGCCAATATTCTCGCCGCGCACGAGGAGATTCGCGGCACCATCGACCTGCAGGCACGAGAGGGCGGCGTGCAGAAGGTCGACGCGCATATGCTGGGCGGCGTGCTCGATCTACGCGATCTGCAGGTCTTCGACATCATGGTTCATCGAACCAAGATGGAGACGCTCAATGCCGACGATCCGCCGCAAGTCATCATCGACGAGATCCTGAAGTCGCAATATTCCCGCATCCCGATCTGGAAGGACGAGCCGGAGAACATCGTCGGCGTCGTCCACACGAAAGACGTTCTTGCGGCGCTCGCGCGTGCGAACTGGGACGTCTCCGAGCTCGAGGTCATGAGCTTTGCCGCCAAGCCCTGGTTCGTGCCCGATACGACGAGCCTCAAGAACCAGTTGAGCGAGTTTCTGCGGCGCAAGGCCCAGATGGCCCTCGTCGTCGACGAGTACGGCGAGGTGGAGGGCCTCATCACGCTCGAGGACATCCTCGAGGAGATCGTCGGGCAGATCTCCGACGAGCACGATACGGCGGAAACCCACATCCGGCCGCAGGCCGACGGCACGGTCAACGTCGACGGCACGGTCGCCGTCCGCGACCTCAATCGCTACATGGACTGGGACCTTCCCGACGACGAGGCGACGACGATTGCCGGCCTCATCATCCACGAGGCGCAGACAATTCCCGAGCCGGGCCAGGTGTTCACGTTCTACGGCTATCGCATGGAAATCCTGCGCCGCAGCCGCAACAAAATCGCGGCCGTGCGCATCAAGCCCCTGCCCCAGCCGGTCGAGGGCGTCGCGGAGAAAGGCGCGTGAGGCCAAAGCGTGCGGCTGCGGCGATGGTAATTGCCATGGCGATCGCCGTGTCTTCGGGCGGCGCGCATGCCGACCCGCTGCTCGCGGATTTTCCCTATCCCTATCCCGTCAAGCGCTTCGAGCTCACCTCACAGCGCGAGGGGCTTTTCATGGCCCACATGGACGTATCGCCCCCGCATCCGAGCGGAGCAACGATCGTGCTCCTCCATGGCAAGAACTTCTGCGGGGCCACGTGGGAGGGGGTGATGCCGGCGCTCCTTGGCGCCGGATACCGGGTGATCGTTCCCGACCAGATCGGGTTCTGCAAGTCGGCGAAGTCCTGGACCTATCACTATAGCCTCTATCAGCTGGCGGCGAATACGCGCGCACTCCTCGCGTCGCTCGGCGTCCGCGACGCGGTTATGATGGGCCATTCCATGGGAGGGATGCTAGCGCTGCGCTTTGCGCTCGCCTTTCCGCGCGAGACGCGAGCGCTTGTGCTCGTGAACCCGATCGGGCTCGAGGACTGGCAGGCGAAGGGCGTGCCGGCGGCTACCATCGACGAGCTTTACGAAGGCGAGCGGCGCACGACGTTCGACAGCATCAAGGCTTATCAGGAGAAGACCTACTACGGAGGCGCGTGGCGGCCCGAGTTCGACCGCTGGCCACGCATGCTCGCCTCCATGTACGCGGGCGAGGGCGGCGATCTCGTCGCCTGGAGCCAGGCCCTCACGTCGGCCATGATCTTCGCCGAGCCGGTCGTGCACGAGCTCGGGCGCGTCGGCGTCCCGACGCTCCTGATGATCGGCGAGCTCGATACGACGGCCATCGGCAAGATCCGGGCCGATCCGGCCGTCGCCAAGGAGCTCGGCCATTACCCCGAGCTTGCGCGCTCGGCCGCCGCCCGCATCCCGAGAGCGACGCTCGTGACGTTCCCGAAGCTCGGGCATGCGCCCCAGATCGAGGACCCCGCCGGCTTCAATGCGCGGCTGCTTTCCGAGATCGATGCTCTGGGCGCCGGGGGCAGACGCTAGCTGGGCCCGCCGCGGCCCGGCCGCGCCATAATCGAAGGGCACGCTGGTCCCCTTAATCTTCGAGGGGACAGCCATGAGCGATGCCGCACGGTCCTACGATCTCGTCATCGTCGGAGCCTCCTTCGCCGGCCTTGTCGCCGCGCGCACGGCCGCCCTGCGTGGCTTGTCGGTGGCCGGGATGACGTTGAGGTCGGACGAGCTGTCGAGGCTCATCCTGGGCAGCCTCAGGACATCGTCTCGCCGGGCGCGTAGGCGCTGAGGGCGAGCGCGTGGATACGCCCGCGCAGCTCGTCGACGAGCGCCTCGTTCACCATGCGGTGGCGGGCAAGGCGGGACGCTCCCTTGAACTTCTCCGACACGATCACAATTCTGAAATGGCTCTCGCCGGTTCCGGGGGAGGACCGGTGCCCGGCATGCATCTCGCTCTCGTTGATCACGTCGAGCCGAATTGGCTCAAGCGCGACCATGAGCTTCTCGCGGATGCGAGCTTCGGCCGACATTGACGCTCCTCTAACCAGTTCGGAGAAAAATGAGCTTCGCTTATGGCGGCCCTGCCACTGTCGCTTGTCAAGCCGAGAGTGCGACTTGTGTGCCGAGTTCGCCGAGATCATACTTAGGCGCATGAAGCTCAACTCCAAATACTTCGAACTCGATCCGCGTCGCCCCCCGCCGGGAGCGCGAGGAGCAGGCGCGCAACCACCTGCCGCCCTGCCAGTGGAAGGGCTGCGGCCGGCCGGCGCCCTACCGTGCGCCGAAGGGTCGCGGGCGCGACGGGGAGTATTTTTCGTTCTGCATCGACCATGTGCGCACCTACAACGCGTCGTACAACTATTTCGACGGCATGTCGGATGCCGAGGTCACCGACTTTCAGAGGGATGCCATAACCGGCCACCGGCCCACCTGGAAGGTCGGCGCCAACTCCTGGGCGCATGGCACGCGCGAGCGCGCCTCGACCGCCGGCCTCGGCGCGGCAGGCACGAATTTCCGCGATCCGCACGGGCTTTTCGCCTGGCGCGCCCGCGTCGCCCGCGACGAGCCCTTGGAGCGGCGGCGCAAGGTGCGCCCCGTCGAGAGGAAGTCGCTCGAGGCCCTGCACCTGCCGGAGACGGCGAGTAGGGCCGAGATCAAGGCCCGCTTCAAGGAGCTTGTGAAGCGCCATCATCCCGACGCCAATGGCGGCGATAACCGCTCCGAGGAGACGTTGCGCGAGATTATTCAAGCCTATAACTATCTGAAGCAGTCGGGGCTTGTGTGAACGCCCCGCCGCGCCGATGATGGCGGCGGCAACAAGGCCTCGCTAGGCGAGACCGCCGGACGCCATCCCTAAGACAGCTCCGGTTAGTCCAAGACCCTTTTGCGGACAAGGATCATGCGCGCCCAAACCCAGGCGGGAGCTCAGGGGGTTCCCGGCCTCCCGGACATGAAGCTCTCCGTGCGCCAGGTGTTCGGTCTCGATACCGACCTCGACGTGCCGGCCTACTCGAAGCCCGACGAGCACGTCCCCGATCTCGATCCCGATTACCTCTTCAACAGGGAGGTGACGCTCGCGATCCTCGCCGGCTTCAAGCACAACCGCCGTGTCATGATCCAGGGCTATCACGGGACCGGCAAGTCGACCCACATCGAGCAGGTGGCGGCGCGGCTCAACTGGCCGTGCATCCGCGTCAACCTCGACAGCCACGTCTCGCGCATCGACCTCGTCGGCAAGGACGCGATCGTCTTGAAGGACGGCAAGCAGGTGACCGAGTTCCGCGAGGGCATCCTGCCCTACTGCCTGCAGACCAACACGGCACTGTGCTTCGACGAGTACGATGCCGGGCGGCCGGACGTCATGTTCGTCATCCAGCGCGTGCTGGAGCAGTCGGGCAAGCTCACGCTCCTCGACCAGTCGAAGGTGATCCGCCCGCACGCCGCGTTCCGCCTCTTCGCGACGACGAACACCATCGGTCTCGGCGACACGTCCGGGCTCTACCACGGCACGCAGCAGATCAACCAGGGCCAGATGGACCGCTGGTCGATCGTCACCACGCTCAACTATCTACCCCACGACGACGAGGTGAAGATCGTGCTGTCGAAGGTGAAGGGCTGGGCCAAGAGCGAAGCCAGGCGTAAGCAAGTCGCCAGCATGGTGCGCGTCGCCGATCTCACGCGCTCGGCCTTCATCAACGGCGATCTCTCCACCGTCATGAGCCCGAGGACGGTGATGACCTGGGCGGAGAACGCCGAGATCTTCGGCGAGCTCGGCTTCGCCTTCCGCCTCACGTTCTTGAACAAGTGCGACGAGCTCGAGCGGCCGCTGGTCGCGGAATTCTACCAGCGCTGCTTCGGCGAGGAGCTGCCCGAGAGCACCGCCAACGTCGCGTTGAGTTGATTTTCGCATTCACCTCATGACTACCGGACCCAAGCGAAGGGAAGCCCCGTCCGAGCCGTTCAAGCGCGCTCTCGGCCTCGCCGTGCGCGCGATTGCCGGCGATCATGAGGTCGAGGTCGGCTTCGGCCCCGGCAAGCCCGAGCTCACGGGCAAGCACGTCCTGCTGCCCGAGCCGTCGCGCGTTCCCTCGAGGTTCGAGATCGCCGTCGTCCGTGGCTGGGCCGACAGCCTGGCGCTGACGGCCGCCTGCCACGATCAGAAGCTGCACAAGCGCCTTGCCCCCGCCGGCGGCTCGGCGCGCGAGGTGTTCGAGGCCGTCGAGCGCGCTCGCATCGAGGCGCTCGGCGCCAATCGCATGGCCGGCATGGCGGAGAACCTCGACGCGAAATGCGCCGAGCACTTCGCTCACGGCCGCTTCGTGAGCATCACCGATAGGTCTCAGGCCCCGCTCGAGGAGGCGCTCGCGCTCCTCGTGCGCGAGCGCCTCACGGGGCGCATGGCGCCCGAGACCGCGCGGTCGATCGTCGAGCTCTGGCGCCCCGTCGTCGAAGGCCGCGCCGGCAAGGTCCTGAAGAGAATGGAGGCGCTCTCCGAGGACCAAGAGAGCTTCGGGCGGCTCGCGCGCGACCTCTTGAAGGCTCTCGACCTCGGCGAGGAGGCGGAGGCGGGCGAGGCCGACGACCAGGAGGAGGACGCGAGCGAGGCGTCGGAGGACGGCTCCTCCCAATCCGAGAGCGACGAGGAGGGCGGAGAGGGCAAGGAGGGCGAGCGCGAGGAGCGGACCGGCGAGGGCGAGGCCGGCGAGGCCATGGAGGGCGCGGAGCAGAGCGATACAGACGCTTTCGACGATGATTTCGAGCGCTCGGACGACGCCAAGACCGGAGAGCCGTGGCGGCCGAACGTCTCGGTACTCGAAAACCCCGAGCACTTCGGCTACTCGGTATTCACGCGCCTCCACGACGAGGAGGTCGCGGCCGACGCCATCTCGAGCCCGGACGAGCTCGACCGGCTGCGCACGTTCCTCGACAAGGAGCTTAAGACGCTTGCGAGCGCGGTTGCGCGCCTCGCCAACCGGCTGCAGCGGCGCCTCCTCGCTCAGCAAAACCGCGCCTGGGATTTCGATCTCGAGGAAGGCACGCTCGACGCGGCCCGGCTCCCGCGCGTCATCGTCGATCCCATGCATCCGCTCTCGTTCAAGCGCGAGCGCGACACCGACTTCCGCGACACCGTGGTGACGCTGCTCCTCGACAACTCGGGCTCCATGCGCGGCCGGCCGATCATGGTGGCGGCCTGCTGCGCCGACATTCTCGCCCGCACGCTCGAGCGCTGCGGGGTTAAGGTCGAGATCCTGGGCTTCACGACCAGGGCCTGGAAAGGCGGGCAGGCGCGCGAGGAGTGGCTCGCGGCCGGAAAGCCAGCAAATCCGGGGCGCCTCAACGATCTTCGCCACATCATCTACAAGACGGCGGACTCGCCTTGGCGGCGCGCCAAGCGCTCGCTCGCCCTCATGATGCGCGAAGGCTTGCTCAAGGAGAATATCGACGGGGAGGCGCTGGCCTGGGCCCATCAGCGGCTCATCGTCCGTCCCGAGCAGCGCCGCATTTTGATGATGATCTCGGACGGTGCCCCGGTCGACGATTCGACGCTCTCGGTCAATTCGGGCAGCTACCTGGAGCTCCATTTGCGGAAGGTGATCGAGGAAATCGAGACGCGCTCGCCCGTCGAGCTCATCGCCATCGGCATCGGCCACGACGTGACGCGCTATTATTCTCGCGCTGTCACCATCACCGACCCCTCCGAGCTTGCCGGCGCCATGACCGATAAGCTCGTCGAGCTGTTCGAGGAGAAGCCGAAGCAGGTTGCGGCGGCGCCGCGCGGACGCCGGCCGTCGCGCGAGACGCGCGCCAAGGTCCATTAGCGATGGGGGTACGAGTGCGGCATCGTTTGCGGGAACTCCTAGCGGCCGCCTTGGGGCCGACCGGAGGCTGGAAGCGCGAGCTTGCCGTGCTCACGCTCAGCGTCGTGCTCGCGAGCGGGATCGCATTCGCGCAAATGAAGCCCGATACGGCGAGCCTCAAGGTCGAGGCGATCGAGGTCACGGCCGTGCCCATCCGCGCCTTCGACAAGGACGGATCGACGAGGTCGACCTTCGGCAAGCTCGAATGGCGCGGTGGGCTCGTGCTGTCGTCGCCCTCGGCCAATTTCGGCGGATGGTCGGGACTTGTCTTTGACCCTGACGGCAAGAGGTTCGTCGCGATCTCGGATGCCGGAACGTGGATGACCGGAGAGCTCGTCGACGACGACGGGCGGCCCAAGGGCATCGCCTCGGCAACGATCGGCCCGCTCAAGGCGCTGGGGGACAAGCCTCTGCGCTCGCGCCGCTACCGGGACGCGGAGGCGATCGCGCTCGAGGCGGGCACGCTCGACAGCGGCACGGTGCTGATCGCATTCGAGCAACTGGGCCGCATCGGGAGATTTCCGGTGAAGGACGCAGGCATCGCCGCGCCGGCCGAATACCTCGACATTCCGCGCGAGGTGAAGGCGCTGCGCCGCGACGGCTTCGAGGCGGTGACGGTCTTGCGCGGCGGCCGCTACAAGGGCTCCGTCGTCGCCTTCGCCGAGATCGTCCTCAACGGCCACGAGGGACAGCACTCGGGCTGGATCTGGATCGACGGCGAGCCGAAGCCGTTCAGCCTCGGGACCGACGGCGGCTTCGACGTAACGGACGCGGCGGCGCTCCCCGACGGAGGCCTTCTCGTGCTCGAGCGCCGCTTTACCTGGAGCGAGGGCGTGAGGATGCGCCTCAGCCGCGTCAAGGTCGAGGACCTCGAGCCCGGCGCCGTCGTCGAGGGCGAGGTGCTGATCGCGGCCGATCTCGGCCAGGAGATCGACAACATGGAGGGGTTGGCCGTGCGCGGAGGGAACGACGGCGAGACCCTCGTCACGCTCATCTCCGACGACAACTTCAACAAGCTCCTGCAGCGGACGGTGCTGCTCGAGTTCGCGCTCAAGCACGACGGGACGCAGCATGCGCAGGATGCCTCCCCCGAAGCGGAACGCGCGGATACGGTCGGCGCCCAACCGTAGGTGGCCGTTGTCGCCCTCGTTGTCGACATGGGCCCGGCTTGCTAGCATGGGATCGTCTCTCGAGACCACGCGCGGATGGCGATGAAGAGCTTGCCTCGGGACCAGAAACCAGCAAGCCGGCCGCCGCGGCTCTCCGTCCTCATTCTCATAGGCTCTCTGCTCGGCCTCGCGGCCTTGATCGCCCTCCCGCGGTGGCTGCCGATGCTGCTGCGCATTGAGCATCAGACCTCAGATTGGCGCACGGCGCTCCTCTCGGACAAGAGGAGTGATCTGCATCCCGGAATGGCCGTCGTCCTCATCGGAGAGGAGACGCTTGCCGACTACCCCTACATGCTGCCGATCGATCGCAGCCTGCTGGCCAAGACCATCCGCGCCTTGGAGGAGGCTCGTGTGCGCGCAATCGGCATCGATCTCTACTTTGCCAAGCGAACCGAGAAGGAGAAGGACGAGGCGCTCCTCGCCGTGCTCAAGGAAAGGGGCGACACCGGGATCGTGCTCGGCGCGCTCGATGAGCGCGGCAGGCTGACGGAGAGCGAGCGGGCCTTTCAGTCGAGCTTTCTCGAAGCGACGCAGCGGCCCGCCGGCTACCTCAATCTCAGGATCGAGCCCGACGATGTCGTTCGCTACCGCGCCGCCCCCGCGCAGGGCTCGAGAACGCCGAAGAGCTTCGCTGAAGCTCTGGCCGAGCTGGCCGGTGTCAAGACGATTCCCCTGGAGGATCGGATCGCCTGGCTTCTCCCGCCGCGTGGGCAGGCAAACCCCTTTCTGGTTCTTCACGCAGAAGCCTTGTTCGACGGCACGAAGGCACACGAGGACGCTGTCGCGCGCGGCGAGATCGAGGCTCTCAAAGGAAGGGCCGTTCTGGTCGGAGGCGACTTCCCCTATCTCGATCGCCACTTGACCCCGCTCGCGGCGCTGGGCGGCGAAAAGATGGCCGGCGTCTTCGTGCACGCACACATTCTCGCGCAGCTGATCGACGGGCGCGCCTTCTACGAGCCGCCGGCGCGACAGGTGCGCTGGCTCTTGCTCGGCGTTGCGCTTGCCGCGGCGCTGCTCGGGTGGCTGTTCGGCCTGCGTCATTACCATTTCTTCGGCTGGAGCGTTGCAACCGCGATCCTGGTTGGCGTCGACGCCGTCCTCTTTTCGCAATTCCGTACTATTCTGCCGTTCACGCTGATGGTCATGGCCTGGGTGCTGGGTGCGGCCGCCGGACGGTGTCTCAGGATCGTGGTCGCAAGCTATCGGGAGAACGCGAGGAGGGTGCCATGAGGACTGGAAGAGTTCGGAAGAGTGCGCTGACGCTGGCTCCCCTCGCGATGGCGCTCGCAGTGCCGGCACAGGCGACAGCGGCACGCTTAGAAGATTTATCGGCCAATACCCCTGTGCGATCCGATCGATCGCAACCGGTCGCAGACCAGCCGATCAGGATGGCCGCAGAAGGCGACTCTTGGTTGTGCAAGTATTTCCCGAAATACTGTGGAGACGAGAACAGTCCTGGCGGCCTGCCGGGTCATGCGGCGCCCGACAGCGGAGAGTCCGAGTTGAGCCGAGGCGGCTCTGACTCCTACGAGCCGCCTGCCCAGCCGAGCGCGCCGGCCCCTGCGAGCCCTGCACAACCGGCTCCGCCGCCCGCGGAACCACCCAAGGAACCGCAATAGCGGCTTCGCGACCGGGTACGCGGGCATGAAAGGAGGCTCGCCCGCCGCGCTATGCCTCGACCCATTGCCACTGAAGGCAATCTGTCCAACGAAGTTGTGCTTCGATCTAGGTCGGAAGCACTCTCGGCGAGGGGCCTGCGACTCAGGCGGCTTTCGCTTCGGCTCTGGCTTTGGCGATCTCGCGCTTGAGCTTCTGGCATTGCGCCGAAAGATCCTCGGCGTTGGCCTTCATGAGAAAGGCATCGAGCCCGCCGCGGTGCTCGACCGACTTCAGCGCATTGGCGCTGATCCTGAGCTTCACCTGCTTGCCGAGCGTGTCGCTGATCAGCGTGACGTTGACGAGATTGGGCCGGAACTTCCGCTTGGTCTTGTTCTCGGCATGGCTCCTCAGCTGTCCGGAAAGTGGCAGCTTGCCCGTCAACTCGCAGCGCCTCGTCATGATCGTATACTCCTTCGCCGCGTCCTGCCTTGTCCCGGGAGGCCAGCGGATTTTAGTCTCTGAAGTCTCTGAGCAATCTGGAAATGCTTTCCCGCGACCTTCGGAACCTTGCGGAAACCGCGACTTTCCTATACTGCCGCGCCTTCGAGCGTCAAGGCCGTGGACGGCGGGGAACAAGGGCGAGACTGGGGCGTTGTCTCGAAAGTGGGCGATCATCAGCGAAATCTTTACCGTTCGTCGCCATGATGGGCCTGGGACAACGTGTTGGCGCAACCCCTGACTAGCCCTGTCAAGGCAACGGTCCCGCGTCGTTCTGGGCAGTGAGTGGCATCATGTACCGCTTTCCGTCTCGAGTGCTTCGCGTTTGCGCTCTTGCGATTGGCGCCTCGCTAATAGGGTACCTTTCGCCGCTGCCGGCGATCGCCGGCATGTCGCCCGCCGAAGTGAGCGCCGTCTACAAGATCACCCTCAACGGGTTCGAGCTCGGCAGCTTCCGGTTCAACTCCACCGTCACCGCAGATCACTACTCCGCCGATAGTGATGTCGAGCTCTCGGCCTTGCTCGGAGCCTTCCACTGGAAAGGCGTGACCCGCACGTCGGGGACGATCGCCGCCAAGGAGCCGAGGCCGGCGGGTTTCCTGTTCGAGTTCAACGGCACGGCGAAGAGCGGCTCGGTCGGAATGGGATTTAATCCCGCGGGCGTGACCAGCGTCTCGGTCATGCCGCCCGCGGCCGATCCGCCCGACACCGTTCCGCTCGGACCCCAGCATCTTAAAAGCGTGCTCGATCCCCTCTCTGCGATCATTGCCTTGACGCACGTCGACGGCGCCAATCCCTGCGGGCGCAAGGTCGCGATCTTCGACGGCAAGCAGCGCTTCAATCTCGAGCTGATCGCGCGCCGTCCGGTCGAAGGCCAGCCCGATAGGGGCATCGTCTGCCGCGTGAAGTATGTGCCGGTCGCCGGCTACCGCGCGAACGAGGAGACGCGCAACCTCGCCGCCAGCACCGGCATCGAGATCGCCTTCCGGCCCGTGCCGCAGGCCAAGCTCATGCTGCCCCATGACGTGGTCGTCCCCACGCTCGCCGGACCCGCCGAGCTCACGCTCGAGCACGTCGACATCAGGACGCCCGATCGCGGCGAGATCGCGCTCGTCGCCGACTGATCGCGGATAATCGCGCAAACTTGCCTTCCTTCACCACTCCCTTTCGTGCGAAGCTGACACCGAGAGCCATTCAGGCATGAGGCACGAAACGCCTCACACGCGAAGCGTCGCGTGTTAAAGAGTCACTTGATCTTGGCTCGGCCGGATGCAATGCCAGTGGCGTACGGGAGGCATTGAGGGCATGGCCAGCGAACTCGAAACGCGCATCCGCAACGTGACCGCCGTTCTCGGGCCGACGAACACTGGCAAGACGCACCTCGCCATCGAGCGCATGCTCGGTCACGAGAGCGGCATGATCGGCCTTCCGCTGCGTCTGCTCGCGCGCGAGGTTTACGACAAGATCGCGGGCCGCATCGGCGCCGACAAGGTTGCGCTGATCACCGGCGAGGAGAAGATCAAGCCGGAGCGCGCGCGTTTCTGGGTGGCGACCGTCGAGGCGATGCCGCGCGAGATTGATGTCGATTTCCTCGCCATCGACGAGGTGCAGCTCGCTGCCGATCCCGAGCGCGGCCACGTCTTCACCGACCGCCTCCTTCATGCGCGCGGGCGCCAGGAGACGCTGCTCCTCGGCTCGCAGACGATGCGCGAGGCAATCCAGGATCTCATTCCCGGCGCGAACTTCATCTCGCGCCCGCGGCTGTCGCGGCTGACCTACGCGGGCGAGAAGAAGATCACGCGCTTGCCGTCGCGCAGCGCCGTCGTCGCGTTCTCGGCCAACGACGTCTATGCGATTGCCGAGCTCATCCGGCGCCAGCGCGGCGGCACGGCCGTCGTGCTCGGCGCGCTGTCGCCGAGAACGCGCAACGCCCAGGTCGCGCTCTACCAGTCGGGCGACGTCGACTTCCTCGTCGCCACCGACGCCAGTCGGCATGGGGCTCAACCTCGATGTGGATCACGTCGCGTTCTCGGCCGTGCGCAAATACGACGGCCACACTTTCCGTAACCTGACGCCGGGTGAGATCGGCCAGATCGCCGGCCGCGCCGGCCGGCATATGAACGACGGCACGTTCGGGGTGACGGGCAATGCCGAGCCGTTCGAGGCCGATCTCGTCGAGCGGCTCGAGACGCATACGTTCGACAGCGTGCGCGTTCTGCAGTGGCGCAACCGGAGCCTCGATTTCTCTAGTCTCGACCGGCTCCGCGAGTCGCTGCGCGAGATGCCGCGCGAGCCACGGCTCACGCGTGCCCGCATGGCCGACGATGTGCTCGCCCTCGAGACGGTGGCGCATGACCGCGAGGTGGCAGAGCTCGCAGCCGCTCCGGCGGCGGTCGCGCGGCTGTGGGAAGTGTGCCAGATCCCCGACTACCGCAAGATCTCGGCTCAGAACCACGCCGAGCTCGCGGCCACGATCTACAAGTTCCTGCTCGGTCCCGAGGAGCGCGTCCCCGAGGACTGGTTCGCCAAGCAGGTCGCGTTCGCCGACCGCACCGATGGCGACATCGATACGCTTGCCAACCGCATCGCCCACATCCGCACGTGGACGTTTGTATCGAACCGTGTCGACTGGCTTCGCGACCCAGGCCATTGGCAGGAGCGTACGCGCACCATCGAGGACTCGCTCTCCGACGCTCTTCACGAGTGCCTGACACAGCGCTTCGTCGACCGCCGCACGAGCGCACTCATGAAGGGCCTTCGCGACAAGGAGACCCTGAGCGCCGAGATCGCCGAGGACGGGGCGATCCACGTCGAGAACCACTACGTCGGGCGCCTCAAGGGCTTCTGCTTCTCGCCCGAGACCCAGGCTGAGGGCATTCACGGCAAGGCGGCCCGCCACGCGGCGGCGCAGGTGCTCGCGCGCGAGCTTGCGATGCGGGCGCGCCGTGTCGCGGCCGCGAAGACCGACGCGTTCAAACTTTCGCGCGCAGGCGCCGTGCTGTGGCGCGACGAGGTGATCGCCCGCCTCGAACCCGCCGACGATCCCTTGAAGCCGGCGATTGTTCTCGTCGCCGACGAGCATCTGACCGCGCCCGACCGGGAGAAGGTCCAGGCCAGGCTCGACGCGTGGCTCGGCGAGATCGTAACCGAGCGGCTGAAGGCGCTGGCCGAGGCCGCCAAGGCCGAGGACATCACGGGGCTCGCGCGGGGCATCGCGTTCCGGCTCACCGAGAATTTCGGCATTCTGAAGCGCGACCTCGTCGGCGACGAGGTGAAGCATCTCGATCAGACGGCGCGCGCGCAGCTGCGCAAGTACGGCGTACGGTTCGGCGCGTTCAACATCTATTTTCCGGCCCTTCTGAAGCCCGCCGCCGCCGAGCTCGCTATGACGCTGTGGGCGCTGAAGCACGCGGGCGAGCACAAGCTCACGCTCGAGGGACTGCCCGAGCCGCCGCGGGCCGGGCTCACCTCGACGGCGGCGGACGTGAGCGTACCCGAGGCCTTCTATCGGGCCTGCGGATACCACGTCTGCGGGCCCCGCGCGGTCCGCCTCGACATCCTCGAGCGGCTTGCCGACCTCATTCGGCCTCTTCTGGCCTGGCGGCCGTCGCCGGAAGGAGCGGGCCCGGCGCCCAAGGGCTCGACCGGCGACGGGGGCTTCACCGTCACGCCGGAGATGATGTCGATCCTCGGCTGCTCTCCCGACGAGCTCGGCCACGTGCTGAGCGCATTGGGCTTCAAGGTCGAGCGCCGGCCGGCTCCGGCAGCGGCCGTGCCCGGCGCGCCAGCGGTGCACGAGGCGCCGGCCGCGCACGATGCGGCTCCGGCGACCGGCGAGCAGGCCGCCATGTCCCCGGCCTCGGAGCCGTCTGCCGGGCCGAGCGAAGCGCCAGCGGCCGAGCCCAACGCGCCCCAGTTGGAGACGAAGGCGGAGCCGGCGGCAGGTGCCGTACCCAGCCCCGAGCCTGCGGTCATCGAGATCTGGCGGGCGCGCCGCCATCGGCGCGCCGAGGAGCGGGGACGGCGGCGCGAGGGCGCGCCACGTCGGGAGAGCGGCGAAGTGGCTGCCGCGCCTGCCCCGGTCCTCGCCACACCGAGCGAGCCCGCGCCCGCGCCCCACGAGCGCGCAGCGAGACCCCGGCCCGCTGCCGACGGGCGCAAGGATCACCGGCGCGACCACCAACACCACCGTGACCGTCAGCGCGACACCAAGCACGGCAAGCGTCACGACCGGCGCCGAGCGGACGAGCGCGGCGCGCCTCAGGTCCTGTCCGCGGGGCCCGCGCGGTCCGGCGCCGTCGATCCCGATTCGCCCTTCGCCCTGCTCGGCGCCCTGCGCGACGCCCTCGAGAAGCAGGCGCGGGAGAAAAGCTCTTCATGAGCGCGCCCGGCGACGAGGCGCAGGCCGCCCGCGACACGCAGCGGCTCGACAAGTGGCTCTGGTTCGCGCGGCTCGCCAAGTCCCGCACCCTTGCGGCGGAGCTCGTCGTCGCCGGCAAGATCCGAGTTAACCGGGTGAAGGCGGCAAAATCGAGCCACCTGATCCGGGTCGGCGATGTGATAACGTCGGCGGCCAGGCAAGAGGTGAGGATCGTGCGCGTACGGGCGCTGGGTGCAAGGCGCGGTCCGGCGCCGGAAGCGGCCGCACTATATGAGGAATTGACACCGGGCCGGTCAGCACCCGATCCTGCTCAACCTTCGCCGACCCCGATGGGCGCTCAAGGGTCCGAAGTCCCGCCGCCACCGGGTGCGCGCACCAAAGGCGCGGGGCGTCCGACCAAGAGGGAGCGCCGGCTGACCGACCGCCTCAAGGAATGGAGCGGCTGAGGCCATTGGCAAGCGCCGGGCTTTGCGATAGGCACGGGCGCCGCCCGCTCAAGCCCGATGCGGAGCGCCCGCGGAAGAAGACCATGACCTACGTCGTCAACGAGAAGTGCATCAAGTGTAAATACACCGACTGCGTGGAGGTCTGCCCCGTGGACTGCTTCTACGAGGGCGAGAACATGCTCGTGATCCATCCGGACGAGTGCATCGATTGCGGCGTCTGCGAGCCGGAATGCCCTGTGGAGGCCATCAAGCCCGATACGGAGCCGGGACTGGAGAAGTGGCTGGAGGTCAACCGCGACTATGCCGATAAATGGCCGAATATTACTTCGAAGAAGCCGGCTCCGGCCGATGCCGATCAGTTCAAGGATGAAGAGGGGAAGTTCGACAAATATTTTTCTTCCGCCCCCGGCTCCGGGGATTGACCGCTAGACTTATGTCCGCGACTTGTCGCTTCTAACACTAGCCGGCTCCTCACGTTTTCGGGTGTCGACACCTTAAGCATCTCCTTTAAGGGGACCCCGATGCTAAAGGTCGCGCCCCCTTCAGTTTTCGTGAAGATTGTGTTACATAAGAGCCCTTGGCAGGCTTGGAACTGAACCGGAACAATTGCGTACAAAGCCAGCATTCGCCGGTGAGTGTGCGGTTGCGTGATCAAATTCGGCCCCAGCAGCGGTCGGACTGGGGATTGAGCATCGGGCCACGATTATGAGGGATGAGCGGGCGGCCGGTGTGCGACCGCTTGCGAGTCTGGATGAAAGGACCTGGAGCGGCGGCAGTCCTGTCGACGTGCCGGGTTTACGTGTGACCGGCGCATCAAGCCGGACGTGTGCGCGGGCGTTCCGTCGGGATCCGCGAGAGTGACGCGACAGAGTGAGATGAACTGATGGCTCAGAAGACCAAGGCGCAGGCGAAGTCCAAGGCCGGCAAGTCCGCGGCTGCCGGTACCAAAAAGACCGTGCGGGGCGCCGAGGCGAAGGCCGCGCGGCCACTAGTCTCCGCCAAGTCGGCGAAGGCGTCGGCGCACGCGCAGTCTCGCGCTCACTCCAAGAAGCCCGCGGCTCCCGTCAAGGCGCCGGTGAAGGCGGCCGAGCCGCGCAAGGCGGCCGCTCCGATCGCCGCCGCAAAGGTTGCCGTTGCGAAGAAGCTTCCGGTCGCTGCGCCGAAGCCTGCGCCTGCTCCGGCCAAGGCGCCGGCCCCCGGCGCGCCGATCACATTGCGTCCCCAGGCCGCTCGCCCTCAGCCGGCACTGAAGCCGGGTATCGGCGGCCACCAGCCGGCCATGCGCGCGGTTCCGGCCATGCTCGCCAAGTCCGGGGTAGGCCAAAAAATCACGGCTCCTGTCGCCCCGGCCACGCCCAAGGCGATAGCCGAGAAGGCGGCGGCGGCGCGCAACCTCATTGCCGCCCAGAAGAAGCCGGTGAGCCAGCGCCACGGCTTCAAGACCAACGAGTTCATCGTCTATCCCGCCCACGGCGTCGGCCGCATCATCGGCATCGAGGAGCAGGAGATCGCGGGTATGTCGCTCGAGCTGTTCGTAATCAACTTCGACAAGGAGAAGCTGACGCTGCGCGTCCCCACGGGCAAGCTCGCGAGCGTCGGCATGCGCAAGCTCGCCGACGAGGGGATCGTCAAGAAGGCGATCGAGACCTTGAAAGGGCGCGCGCGCATCAAGCGGACCATGTGGAGCCGCCGGGCCCAGGAGTACGTCGCCAAGATCAACTCGGGCGATCTCATTTCGATCGCCGAGGTGGTGCGCGATCTCTACCGGTCGGAGGCGCAGCCCGAGCAGTCCTACTCCGAGCGCCAGCTCTACGAGGACGCGCTCGACCGCATGGCGCGCGAGATCGCCGCCGTCGAGAAGCTCGACGAGCGCGGCGCGGTGCAGCGCATCACGGAGGTGCTCTCCAAGAGCGCGCGCGGACGGCGCCTGGCCGAGAGCGGCGAGGCCGACGTCAAGGCCGCCTGAGGCGGCGACTCGCGTCCGATAGCTTGCGGCGCCCGGCTCTAATTGAGCCGGGCGCCTTTTCCTTCAGATCCGTTCAATCATTCAGCTCCTTGTCCACATCCAGAGCGGAATACCTTATCGAGGCAATCCGTTGTTCCAGCGATCCGCCTACCCCGGCGGAGCTTCAACGAACTTGGCACCCGTGCTCGTACTCCGTACCGGGTGCCGTTTTGTGCCCCTGTTCAATAACTTACAGCTAAGAGCCGACTACTGGGTTGGCCCTCTCAGGATTGCGTATCTGTTGATTCTTAAAATCGAGATTAGGACTGTAATAGGCCTCGACGATGCGTGACATGACCCCATCTGCGCATGCAACCGTTTCACGGGAGGCGTAGAGCCGCAGCTTGCCGACAGTTGCATAAAGCGGGACCAGCTTGGACGGGTCCTCTAGCTGGTGAGTGAGCGCATCGGCAAAAGATCGCGATGCTTGATCGATGAACTCACCGAAAATGCGCTCCCGCCGCTCCTTATTTCGAGCGACACGCTGACTTCTGATCTTGATGCCGCTGGGCTAGCCAGCTTGCGCCCAACGAAGCCATTGCGCCGATACAGGACCCTGCGAGAGCAGAGAGAGCGGAAATGTATGCAGTGTTCATTGCTGGTCCTAGTTGAGCTGTCGCCGATAAGGCGACTTCCACAGCATCATCTTTGCTGTCGCCTATTGGCTCGACCTGATGCAGCGGGATGAGCTAAAGCGTGACTAATGTTCCAGCCCGTCGCGAGAGTACGCCCGCGGCCTGCGAAATCTCGCGAGGCGTCCAGTTCTTTCGACGAAGTCGCAGGCCGCAGTCATCTTTGGTCTCATCGAGAGAGCAGCTAACCTCACCGCCGGCGATGAGACGTTTAATAGTCGTCTGCTCGACGAACATAATCGGCTTCGGGGAAGGGAACGACACGACGCAGCCCTTCCCCGTCAGGCGAGAATGTCCAGCCGTCCAGATTTCTCAGATGTCGCTTGCCGCGTAAACCGGCCCGACCGACTTTCTCGGAGCCTTGAGCCCCCGTTCCTTCGGATCGACGACAGTCTGCGCAATCAGGACAGTGACAGGCCATCCGATCGTTCCCGCGGCTCTTGCCTACACGGTCCCGTTCACGTTGTCGGAGGGGCGGCCCGCTTTAGTGCGTCCGAGGCGGCCTGATTGGCACGGTCGAAAGCCTTGCGGGATTCCGCCAAAGCGCCGCTCAATGCCGTCCAGGATTCTCTTCCCGCCTCTTTCATCTTCTGCAATCGTGCTTCGGCCTCGGACGCGTCAGCTTTCATCTGTTTGACTGCGGCGTCGAGGTCGGCGCCCCGGTCGGCCGCCAATTTCGCTGCTGCGCCATGGAATTTGTCGGCGGTCTCGCGCCACGCCTTCAGTTGAGCGGCGGCGACATCCCGAAAGGTCGCTTGCTGCTGCTCGACCTGCTTGCCGATGGTATCGATGTAGGTTTTCACTAGCGCTTCGAAGCCATTCCATTGGGATTCCAACTGCGCCTTCGCGCGCTCCCAGGCGGCTTCGCCCGCTTCGGCCTGTTTCTTGATGTCGGCCTGAAACTCGTCACGCCGCGTTTTCAGATCGGCGATCAGCTGATCGGCCTTCACTTTGGAGTCGGCCTGCACTTGCCTCGAATTGGCTTCAAGCGATGCCAGTGTGGCATCCATCTCGTCAATCCGCTCCTTGGCCCAATTTAGGTAGAAATGCATGCTGCTTCGCTCTGCCATCATTACCTCCATGCCTGGAACCACACGGCCTACTTTTGCCGCTTCGAATTGACGCGAGGGTGCTGCTCGTCTGGCCGTGCGACCGAACGCCCGCATGCCTGAGGGCGCCAGATTTTGCATGGGGGGCATTGATCTACGTCAAAAAGCCCGTCGGCACGCGCAGGCAAGATTGGCGCTAGGTGGCATTTTTCCGACGGGGTAAGCGGCATGATGCGGGCCAATGTTGCGCGCCGGCACGGCGATTACTCGCAGTAAGGCCCAACGACATCGAGTAGATGAGCTGAGAGGGCCTCGCGCAGAGCATACCCTGGATCGACCACCGAGCGAGCCGAGGAAATCGGGATCTCCTACAGAAAAGCCCCGCAAACAGGGGCTTTTTTTACTATGGTTCCGTCCCACCTTGCTGGAGGCGGGTTGTGGAAGTCCGGCCAAATCACCGGGGGGTCCGATCAGGGTTCAAAAGCTATAGTCGACGCGACGTGCGCGCTCCGGCGATGCTGATGAATGCTCCGGAGACCAAGAGCAGTAGTGCGCATACGATTGCCAACTCGCGAATTTCAGTCAGAAACTCAGACATTATTGAACTCCTCGTACATTGGATTGTGTGCGGACCTGAGTTACTGCGCGGTGGCGAGCTGCCTGAGACTCGTTTCGATTTCTGGGATTGCGCTGACCCGTTGCGCGGGTTTGATCCGGAACCACGCCACGTAAAGCGCAGGCAGGAACACCAACGTGAGCAACGTCGCGACCACCAGTCCGCCCATCACGGCGTAAGCCATCGGCCCCCAAAACACGGTTGGCGCGATCGGGATCATGCCGAGGATCGCGGCGGCGGCCGTCAAAAGGATCGGGCGAAGGCGATGCTCCGTGGCGGCGATGACAGCGTCCCAGGGATGCTGTCCGTTGGCGATCTCCGTTTCGATCTGGTCGATGAGAATGACCGAGTTGCGGATGACCATGCCGGTCGGCGAGAAAACTTCTCCGGGGGAATGAGCTAGGAAACTCACGAACGCCCTAGGCGGCGAAATGCGGGGCAGGAAACAGGTGCCTACGATTGGCGGCCGCGTGCACCAACTAAGCCGTCCGTGGACATCACCTACTTGCGGCGGGGCGCGCTGGGATACTCGCGCAGGGCGCCACCGCGCCCGGATCTAGTTCACGCGCCCTGCGAATATGGACTCTGTCTCGGATATCCATTGGTCCCACCACCCGTGCAAGATCGCTCGAACGTTCGGCTGAAGCGGCGGTTCAGGCTGTTTCCGCGGGAACAGGACCAAAATTCCCGCCGTGAAGTGGGGCATTCGCGACACAGGTTGCGCGTTCACGCCGCGCCCCGCCTTCCCATCGGGCGAAGGAGCGGCAATAATGCTGAAAAATCGTGCATCCGGCTGCGGGATGAGGAAAGGGAAGCGACAATGGGCGGCGTCACACTCAAGAGCATCTTTTACGGCTTCATCGCCGGCGCGATCGCCACCGTCACGGTTCACGAGCTGATCAACCTGGCTATCCTCCGCTACGGAATTGACTTTCCACGTCAGCCTTGGTCGCTCGACCCGGTCGCGGTCACCGTCGGCCAGACGACGCTCGCTGAGGTTCCGCGCATCGTGAGCGACATGTTCTGGGGCGGGATCTGGGGCGTGATCTTCTCGCTGATCCTCGGCAGCGTTCCCCAGGGCTCGATGACGCTCAAGGGCGCGCTGCTCGGCCTGATCGGCCCGGCGCTGCTCGGCGTGTTCATCATCGTCCCCGTGATCAAGGGCGGCGAGCTGTTCCTCGGCGGCAATCAGACGGCGATCGCGTGCGTGCTCTTGATCCTGGCCGGCTTCGGCGCGGCGACGGCGTGGCTCTACGGGTTCATGACCGCGGGCTTCAGGCTGCCGTAGATCGCGCCGAGGCGACTCGTGCCTCTCACTTGCACGTCACGAATACGAGCTCGACCCGTCGATTGAGCTGGCGCCCGTCGGGATTGTCGCTGCCGTCGGCGTTCTCATTGGGGGCGACGGGTTTCTTCTCGCCGTGTCCGACGACGCTTGCGCCGGGAGGAAGATAGTCCTTGCCGGAGAGCCAAGTCTTGACGGCCGCGGCGCGCCGCTCGCTGAGCCTTTGATTGTAGTCGTCGGTGCCCTTCCCATCCGTGTGGCCTTCGATGCGCACGCCCCAGATCGCGGCCTGTTTGATCGAGGGCCCAAGCTTCTCGAGCGCCGTGATCGCCGCAGGCGTCAGCGTGTCCTTGTCGAACTCGAAGAGCGTGTCGGCCGCCAGCACGAGCCGCTGCTCGCATTTGTCCTTCTGAACCTTCACGCCTTGGATGTCGCCGGGGACCTGGATATCTCCCGGCGTTTGGATTTCGCCCGGGACCTGCCACTGGTCCGCAGGCTTCACCTTCGGCCATTGGTCTAAGGGCGCCACTTTTGGCCATTTATCAGGCGGCGACTGCGCGAGGCCCTTGTTCGGTCCCGCGACCAACACGGCCGCGGCGACAAGAGCGAGGCACGCCAGAGTTCTCATCGGTGATCTCCTGGGCAGGGCGCAGGCCGCAGACCGGCCCTGGGAAACTCTATCCGACAGCGGCTACCGGAAGGTTGACGTCTCTATTGCTCCGCCCAATCGGCGAGGCGGCCGAGCACGGCGAGACACTTGTCGATCTCGGCGACGGCGATCCATTCGTCGGCCGTGTGCGCCTGAGCGATGTCGCCGGGGCCGCAGACCACGGCTGGCGTGCCCGCGTCCTGAAACAGCCCCGCCTCCGTGGCGTAGGACACGGCCCGCGTCTCGTTTTGACCGGAGAGTTGAAGGAGGAGCTCCACCGCCTCCGATCCGCGTTCGGCCTCGAAGGGGGGAACGCTGTTTGTGCGGCGGAGCGTAATGCGGGCCTCCGGCGCAATCCTCTGCATCTCGGGAAGGCAGTGGCGTTCGGCAAAGGACAAGAAGCGCCGCTCGATCGCCTCGACGTCTAGCCCCGGCAGCGCCCGCACGTCAAAGCCGAAACGGCAGGCGGACGGCACGATATTGGAGGCGGTCCCGCCCTCGATCTGGGTGACCTGAAGCGTGGGATAGGGCGGGTCGAACCGCGGCGCGGGAACGCGCGCCCTCAAGTCCTGCTCGATGCGGTCGAGCTCGGCGAGGAGGCGGCTGGCGAAGGTGATGGCGTTGACGCCCAAAGGCGCCATCGAGGAATGCGCCGCACGACCCTCCACGTCGACCTGCCAGCGCACGGGCCCCTTGTGAGCGTCGACGACGGCCATCGATGTCGGCTCGCCGACGATGACGAGGCGCGGGCGCGTGAGCCGGCCTCCCATCTCGGCGATCATCGGACGAACGCCGGTGCAGCCCGTCTCCTCGTCGTAGGAGAAGATGAGGTGGACCGGAACCTTGAGGCGCCGCCGCTTGAGCTCCGGCACGAACGACAGCACGCAGGCGAGAAAGCCCTTCATGTCGGCCGCGCCGCGCCCATAAAGGCGGCCGCCCTGCTCGCGCAGCGTGAAGGGATCTCCGGTCCAGGCATGCCCCTCGACGGGCACCACGTCCGTATGGCCCGAGAGACCGACGCCGGGGACGCCCTGCGGGCCGATGGTGGCAAATAGCGACGCCTTGTCTTCGCCGGGCGCCGGCACGAGCTCGGAGGCGACGCCGTGTTGGGCAAGGTAGTCCTCGACGAAACGGACGAGGCCCATGTTGGACTTCGAGCTCGTCGTATCGAAGGCGACCAAGCGCGCAACGAGCTCGATCGCCGTGTATTCGGGACCTTTCATATGAGCGCCCCTGTCAGCCCCCTGGCGCGGATCAGTTCACGCTGCGCACCGCATAGGGGCTGTCCAGCGAGAACGCGGGGATGGCGATGTCGAACAGCTTTCCATCCTCCCCCGTCATCTGATAGCTGCCGACCATGATTCCCGACGGCGTCGGCAGCGGGCACCCTGACGTGTAGGTGAAGGACTGTCCGGGCTCGATCACCGGCGTTTGTCCGACGACCCCCGGGCCGCGAACCTCCTCGGTGCGACCGCGCCCATCCGTGATGCGCCACAGGCGCGACTTGAGCTGGACCGTCTCCAGTCCTTCGTTCGCGATCTCGACGGTGTAAGTCCAAAAGTAATAGCTCTCCTCCGGCGTCGACTGCTCCTCCGAGTACTCGGGGAAGACACGAATACGAATGTCGCGCGTTACTTGCTCGTAAGGAGTTACGGTTTCCACTGCGCCCGTCCCGTCACTTGGCTTGCCGCATACTAGGAAGGTCCGACGAGGGGTCAACGCCTAGATGTCGGCGCGCCCAATTTACCCTGGTACGGCGGCAGCCGCGAGCGCATGGTCGAGATCGGCGATGAGGTCTTCGGCGGCCTCGAGCCCCACCGAAAGACGCAGCATTCCGTCGGTAATGCCAAGCTCGGCGCGCTGCTCGGGCTTGAGCCTGAAATGCGTCGTCGTCGTCGGGTGGGTGATGAGGCTCTTGGCATCGCCGAGGTTATTCGAGATCTGCACCAGGGAAAGCGCATTCTGCAGCCGGAAGGCCGCCTCCTTGCCGCCCGCGACCTCGAACGACACGATTTGCCCGCCGCCCGTCATTTGCCGGGCGACGACCGCGGCCTGAGGATGATCGGGGCGTCCGCAATAGAGGACGCGCGTCACGCCGGGCGCCCCTGCAAGGTGGTCGGCAATTCTGGCCGCCGTCTCGCTCTGGGCCTTGACGCGGACCGCCATGGTCTCGAGCCCCTTCAACATGATCCAGGCGTTGAACGGGCTCAACGACGGCCCGGTCTGGCGGATGTAATCCTGTAGATGATCGGTAAGAAACTTCTCAGTGCAGAGCACTGCGCCGGCGAGGCAGCGGCCCTGACCGTCGATGTGCTTCGTCGCCGAGTAGACGACGATGTCGGCGCCGTGGGCGAGCGGACGCTGCTGCATGGGCGTCGCGAAGACGTTGTCGACGATGACGCGCACGCCCGTTTCCTTGGCGAGGCGGGAGACCGCGGCGATATCGACGAGGTCGAGCGTCGGATTGGCCGGCGTCTCGAAGAAGAACGCCCTGGTGTTGGGCCTGACCGCCGCGCGCCAGGCGGAAAGATCGCGCCCGTCGATCAAGGTCGAGGCGATACCGAAGCGCGGACAGAGCGTCTCGACGATGTAGCGGCAGGACCCGAACATCGCGCGCGCGGCCACAACGTGTTCGCCGCTGTTGAGAAACGACAGGAGGGACGCCGTGACGGCCGCCATGCCGGTCGCGGTTGCGCGGCACACCTCGGCCCCTTCGAGCAGCCTCAAGCGCTCCTCGAACATCGTGACCGTGGGATTGCCGAATCGCGTGTACTGGTAGCCGGGGTCCTCGTTCTTGAAGCGGGCCTCGGCCTGCTCGGCGCTCGTGTAGACATAGCCTTGCGTCAGGAAGAGCGCCTCCGACGTCTCGGCGAACTGCGAGCGCAGGGTGCCGCCGTGGACGAGCCGCGTCTCGGGCTTCCAGGCAGAGGGATCGGGAGCAGGGGGTCTCTTCTTCGCCACGCGCTCTCCTTGGGCTGGGATGGCTCCTCACGAGCCCCACGCCAACAATAAACCCGGCCCTGCTCGCGCCGCTCCACTCGTGAAGCCGGGCGCATGGGGAACCGGGTCCGCGCACGGCCTTTTTAGCGACTTGTTTAACGTGGCTGCAAGCCGGCCGGCCAAATCACCACGGAAACCGTGCCTTAGCCCCTGAGGGCTCTTGGCGTCAAGGGGCGCTTCGGCTAGAGCCTGCCATCATTCCCTCTCCCCACGGGCGGGGAGAGGGGGGAAAATGTGAGAACCCCGCATTGAACATCGGAGCGCGCATGGCCAAGAGCGCCGCAAGAAAGTACGCCAATGCCAACCCGCTGCTCGGGGCTGCGGTGACCGATGGAATTCTTCCGGCGCAGGCCATCCGCGCGCTCGTCTCGAGCGGTGCGCTTCGGCCCGCCCTCCCGCTGGCGCCGGGCCAGCTCCAGCCAGCGAGCGTCGATCTCAGGCTCGGCCCGACGGCATTTCGGGTGCGCGCGAGCTTCCTGCCGGGACCCGGACGCGAGGTCGCGGCGAAGCTCGAGGAGCTCAAGCTGCACGAGATCGGCCTCGAGAACGGCGCCGTCCTCGAGACCGGGTGCGTCTACCTAGTGCCCCTCCTCGAGCGCCTCGCCTTGCCCGGCTCGATCTCGGCCTCGACCAATCCCAAGAGCTCGACCGGGCGCCTCGACGTTTTCACGCGCGTGATCGCCGATGGCGTCTCCGCCTTCGATCAGATTCCCGCGGGCTACAAAGGGCCGCTCTTCGCCGAGATCTGCCCGCAGACGTTTCCGATCATCGTGCGCCAGGGCTCGAAGCTCTCCCAAATGCGGTTCCGGGTCGGCAATCCGCGCGAGACCGACGAGGCCCTCGCGCGTATGCAGGCCGAGGATGGGCTCATCACCGGCGGCGTCACCGATATCGAGGGTGGCATCGCGCTCTCGGTCGATCTCGCCGGCGATGGAAACGGACTTGTCGGCTACCGCGCCAAGCGCCATACGGGCGTGGTCGATGTGGACGCGGTCGGGGCCTGTGCCATCGGCGACTACTGGGAGCCGGTCGCGGCCGACCGTGCGCGCCGGCTCATTCTCGACCCCGACCAGTTCTATATCCTGGCGTCGAAGGAGGCCGTCCACATCCCGCCGACGCACGCGGCCGAGATGATGCCGTTCAATCCCCTCGTCGGCGAGTTCCGCGTGCACTATGCGGGCTTCATGGATCCCGGCTTCGGCCATGCGGCCGCGGGCGGGCACGGTTCGCGCGTCGTGCTCGAGGTGCGCTCGCACAAGGTCCCGTTCATTCTCGAGGACGGGCAGATCATCGGCCGCCTCGTCTACGAGCGCTTGACGGAAGTGCCGGAGTTCCTCTACGGCCGCGACCTCGGCAGCCATTACCAGGCCCAGGGGCTCAAGCTCTCGAAGCATTTCCGCTGAATTGCCGCGGGCGGTCTCGTCCTGCTAAGATTGTACTCGAACACGCGACTGCAACTGCCTCAGGGAGGATGCCGGAATGGGGCTCGCGCCAGACAATGTATGCGACTGCGGCCCTCTGCTGCGCCTGCGTGTCCTCATCATCGAAGATTCCTGGGCCATCGCCAATTCGCTGAAGTCGATGCTCGAAAGGGCAGGGGCTCAGGTCATCGGGCCAGTCCCCTCGGTCGAGCGAGCGCTCGGCGTGCTGAGGGCCGAGCCGGTCAGTCTCGCGCTCGTCGACATGAATCTTCGCGAGGCGTTCGCCGACGACGTTGTCCTGGAGCTTATTGCCCGCAACATCCCCTACATCATCGTCACGGCCTACGAGTCCTTGCCGACGGATGCCGACAGCCATGCCGCAGGGGTTCTGCGCAAGCCGGTCGACGAGCACGAGCTCATCTCCGTCGTCCGGAGGTTCGTGGCGGGGTAGAGTCTCGTCTCATAGTGCCGGCTTGGACTTTGCGCCCACTTCTCCGCCCACAACCGTCGCTGGCAGCGGCAGGCTGATGCGGCAAACGGCGCCCCTCGGGTCGAACAAGAGCTCGACGCGCCCGCCGATCTCATAGGGAAGCAGGCCGCGGATCGTACTGGTGCCGAAACCCTCGCGCACGGGATTCGACACGGCGGGTCCGCCGGACTCCTTCCAGACGAGATCGAGGATCTCCTCGCCCGCCGCGTCGGTATCTATCGTCCAGCGGACGCTGACCCGGCCGTGCGGCGTCGAGAGCGCTCCGTATTTGGCGGCATTGGTTGCGAGCTCGTGAATGACCATCGAGATCGACTGGGCGGCCTGGGGCTTGAGCTTGGTCGCAGGCCCGGACACGTCATCGATCCCTACCGTCTGGTAGGGGGCGAGCTCGTCGCGGACGAGGGCCTCGAGGCACAGGCCCTGCCAAAGGCCCTCGGAGAGCTTCGAATGCGTGCGCGCCATCGACCTGATGCGCCCGCCGAGAGAGGAGCCGAAGTCGGCGATGGAATGGGCGCATTCCTGCGAGCGATCGACCACGGCTTGCATGAGGGTGAGGCTGTTCTTCACGCGGTGATCGAGTTGCGAGATGAGGAGGCGCTGATGGTCTTCCGACGCGCGGCGCTCGGCCACCAATGCTGCGAGCGCGAGCGAGCAGATGGCCGCGGACACTATGACCATTTGAGCGTACACGACGTTGAGCGCTACGGGCAAAGACGGATCGGAGAACCGTCCTCCCTCGACGGTCGACGCAACCTCGACGATCAACGTGATGATGGCCACGGCCGCCGAGGCGTAAACGAGGGGCAGGCGCGCGGCGATCAGCAGCAGCAGGGGAAAGAGCGCGACCACCGGAGAGATGTGGGTCCAGAAACGATCTGGGGTCGATGGGAAGGAAAAGAAGACGAAGGATCCCGCGGCAAGGACGGCAAGAATGACGATCCCTTCAATGTGAACGCGTAGGGGGGGCCGTACGCCGGGCTCCCTGCGCAAACCGACGAGGAACGGCGCAATCCCTATGATGCCGATGACGTCCGACCGGAACCAAACCTCGAACAACTCGATGGGAGAATTGGGGTAGGGGCTAAAGGCAGCGATGGCGAGCGTCGCGGCGAGCGAGGCAACGGCAGCTCCGAGGAGGGTCGCGAGAAAGAATCCAAACACCGCGCGCAGCGTATTGAGCCTAAAGGGTTGGCCGAAGTATCCCTCGGCGACGCGCGCGGTAACGACGAATTCCAGAACATTCACCGCCGCGAAGACCAGAGCGAGCGGCAAGTTTCTGTCGCCGGTGATATTGGCGACGAAAGTAGCCGCGGCGACGCCGGCCGCCATCGGCCTCTCGGACCAAGGGCCCAACGCGAGGCGGGCTCCGACCGCGAGACCAGCCGCGGGCCAGAAGAGCGCGACCCCTCCCGGCTGGTGGATCAGCAATAGTCCGAACTTGGCTGCAAGGAACGAGACGACAGCCGAGAGAACGGCGAGCGCGATACTCCGGCCCTCGATCGATAGGCCGAATGGCTGGACGGCGGGTCGTTCGGCACTGCGGACCGTCTCTTGCACGGAAGCACCCGGGCGCTCAGTCGGGGCCGTCGCTCTGTCTCGAGACTTGCCGCTCCTCGGGCGCGTTCGGGACGACACGATCCGCGGCCCGCGCTCTTGGAGCCTCTCCGCGCGAGGCGCCCTCGAGCGCGACCAGGCTCTTGATGTCGACCAGCTCGACGAACTGGTCACATTGGCGGCGCAGCTCGTCGGCCACTGCACGGCCGGTAGCCTTGCGGCTCGAAACGACCGTCACGCGGCAACCGGCCTTCTGCAAAGCGGCAAGAAGAGCGCGGTACTCCGCGGAGCCGGAGAAGAGGACGACGTGGTCGAGGTACGTCGAGAGCTGAAGGGCGTCGATGGTGAGCTCGACGGCGATCCCCGGCGACGGCGGCCTCCGGCTGGAGGACTCGGACGGCTCGGGGGCGGGTTTCGTGACCGTCACGTAGCCGTTGTAGCCGAGCCAGTCGACCAGCGGCCGCAGCGAGCACGTCTCCTCGCCGACGACCGCATAGTAGTTGGCCCGAACGAGGCGCGAGCAACTGCGGAAGAGCTCGAGCACCTTCCTGTAGTCGACGTGGAAGTCGAGCGCGCGGCTCGTGGCATCGAGATCGATCCCGTCGATGAAGAGAGCGAGGCGCTCGTCGGTGCGAAACTCCATGTGCGCTCACGGTCCACGCTCTGATGGTGGTCCGGCCCCTCGAATGTGTAAGAAATGCAGCGACGCACCTTGGCGGCAAAATCATGCGTTGGCAAGGAGCCGCAACGATTTTCATGGGATTGCAGAGATTTGCGGTTAGCGAGTGTAAGCCGGCTGGGCCTCAGCTTAGGGTCGTGCTGCCGAGGTTAGCGCGGGAAGGTCGAGGCTGCGCTGCAGCGCAACCACGGCAATCGGCCCCCCTGCGCTCCGCGAGGCGACCTCCGCGACGAGCTCGGCCGGCGGCTCCCATCCGCAATGGCGCGCCAGCTCGCGGGTCATCATCAGCTGCACGCCGGCATTCTTGGCGGCTTCCTCGATATCGCGGGCAATGCCCACCGCGGGACCGATGACGGCAAGGTCAGTGTCCTTTCCGAAGCCCATGCGTCCGACCACGAGAGGACCCGACGCAAGTCCCATCCCGACATCGAGCGTGCGACCGAGCTCCGGGCCGAGGCTCTCGTTAACGCTGCTGACGGCGGCGTCGATGGCGCGTGCCGCGTCCATCGCCCGCCGGCTCCCGGCCGCGATGCCGTCGCTTTCGCCGAAGACGGCGATGAGACCGTCGCCGATGAACTTGTCGATGCGCCCGCCATTGTCGGTGATCGCCGCGCCGATCACGCTGAAGAAGCCATTGAGAATCGAGACGATTTCGGAGGCAAGCCGCTGCTCGGAGAGGCGCGCGAATCCGCGCAGATCGACGACCATGACGGCAAGCAGCTTTTCGACGCCGTGCGAGTCCGCCTCGTCGGCATGGCTTTCCTCGATCGGCCTTTTCGTGCCCGGCCAGATCAGTCGCGACACGACAAGACGCCCCTCCGGCCGGATCTGGCAGGCGAGCCGCACATTGTCCGGCGCCCGGATGCGGCCGAGAGTAATCGCTTCGGCGAATTTCGGCGGCGCAAGCGGCGTCGAGCCCTGCTCGATGCGCACGCGGCAGGTCGAGCACCGCGCCCGCCCGCCGCAGATGGACGCGTGGGGGATTTTCGACATGCGGCTGATCTCGAGCAGCGACGGGCCGGCCGGCACCGTCACCGTCGGGCCGCCGATATAGCTCACCGTCACCCTCTGTGCCGACCGGCGCTCGAGGCGCGTCCAGATGAAGTAGATGGCGACCACAGCCAGCAGCGCCGCATACTCGCCGCGCACGATCATGCGTAATCCGGCGAGCTGCTCGCTCGCGGCATCGGTCGGCCAGCGTGTGGTCTCCTTGATGGCGGCGAGGATCCGCTCGTCGGCGACGATGGCGTTGAGCCCGCGACCCGCCACCAGGAATCCGCCGAGCGCAGCCACGGGGATGATGACGGCGATCACCGCAAGGATCGGGACGAGGCGTCTATACGTCGGCTTGAGGCGCAGCCAGAAGTGGATGCCGAGGCAGCCGTGCATCCAAACGAAGATGACCATGAGGCTCTGCGAGATTGCCGATGCCGGCCACAGCCGCAGAAGCTCGTAAAGGTAGATGTCGTTCACGCCGAAAAGCTCGTGGGCGCCGCGCGTATTGACGATATGAGCGAATAGCAAAAAGGGGATGAGAACGCCGCCGATGGACTGGATCAGCTCCCAGGGCGGCAGCCGCATTGTCGCTCGTGTCGCAATCCGGTAGAGCCCGAGCACGACGTGTGTGACGAGGGCGCAGCCGAGCACGATCGAGCCCACGAGCGAGCGCGTCACTATCCAGCGCCACTGCTGAACCTCCTGCATGAGATCGATGCTGAAAAGGCCGAGGGCGTGGTTCAGGAGGTGGGTGGCTACGAAACAGAACAGAATGAGCCCGGAAACGAGCCTCATCTCCTGCAAGATGTTGTCGCGCCTCAGCGCCTGCATGAGACCGAGTTCCCGCGCCGGTGGAATCGCCTCACGACGTTATACGCCGGATAGCCTGTTGCCCGTGACGAAAAGAGCTGCCGCTGGTTATTGCGCCCGCTCGCGGTGCTTGCCGCGGTCTTGAGCCCCAGGAGGCGGCTGACCCGCCTGGGACTCGCGCGCGAAGAGCCAGCCCGAGAGCCAGGTTGCGGCAAGGGCGCCCGCAAGCTGGGCCACGATGAAGCCTAGGACGTGGCCGGGGGCGATGCCGGCAAACGTGTTGCTGAGGGCCCGGGCTATCGTCACCGCGGGGTTGGCGAATGAGGTCGAGGCCGTAAACCAGTAGGCCGAGGTGATGTAAAGGCCAACGGCGGCAGGGATCGCGTCCGGCTTGTAGCGCACGGCGCCGAAAATCGTGAGCAGCAGCCCGAACGCGGCGACGAACTCCGAGAACCATTGCGACAGCCCGGTTCGGCCTGTGGTCGAGAGCTGAATCAGGTCGAGGTCGAACATGGCGTTTGCGGCGATCGTGCCGAGGCATCCGCCGGCGATTTGTGCGACCACGTAGCCAAGTGCCAGCTCGTTCTCGATCTCGCCGCGCACCCGCATGGCGAGCGTGACCGCCGGATTGAAATGCGCGCCCGAGAGGGGCCCGAGAATGGTGATGAGAACGAAGAGAATGGCTCCCGTCGGCAGCGTGTTGCACAGAAGGGCCACGCCGCCGTTCTGGGGCGAGAGCTTCGCCGCCATGATTCCCGACCCGACGACCGCGCACACGAGGATGCCGGTCCCCAGGGCCTCCGCCGCGAGCCGCCGCGTTGTCGAAGTCGTCATCGTGCTCCCCCGAATTGCAGACAGGTCAGCAGCAGCTGCCGCCGCTCGGTGCCCCCGTCCCGGTTGCGAACGGAATTGACGTTCCGCAGCCCGGGAATATGCCGTAGTGGGTCGAGAAGTCGCCGATAAAATCGAAATGCGGAGCAAAGCGCGTCTCCGCCAGCATGCGCCAGGTGTTGCCGCAGACGGTGAAGACCTTGCCGCGCTCGATCGAGTGGTGGCCGTCGAGCTCGAAGGCGTCGGGCTGCTCGGCTACGCTGCCTTTGTAGACGACGGCCTGTCCGTAGTCCTCGCAGGCCGTCTCGAGGCCCTCGAGCTTGAACAGGCGGTAGGTGGCCGAATAGAACTTCGCCGCGCCGAGCTTGGTCTTGATGGCTTCGTTCGAGATATCGAGCGGCCGGCTGGTCACGAGGCGCGGGTCGAGAAAGCCCACGCGCCGCGCCATTGGCAGGAAGTCGTTCCAATAGAGCGCGCCGCCGAGGCACTCGCCGTAGAGCACGGGGTCCTGACGCACGGCGCCGGGGAGGCGGCGATCGGAGAAGACGTCGGAGAAATAGAGCTCCCCGCCCGGCTTGAGCAGGTCGTAGGCGCCCTTGAGGACGGCGGGCTTGTCGAGAGAGAGATTGATCACGCAGTTGGAGACGATCACGTCGAAGCTCTGCCGCTCGAGTCCGAGCTCTCCGAGAGACTCGATGTAGCCCTGCAAGAATCGCACGTTGGGGCGCGTATAGCCGAAGCGCTGCATGTGCCAGCCGACGTGGCTACGCGAGGTCGCGAGCTGCTCGTCGGTCATGTCGACGCCGACCACCTCGCCTTGGGGTCCGACGAGCTGGGCCAGAATATAGGCGTCACGGCCCGAGCCCGACCCGAGATCGAGCATGCGGCGGGCCTTGAGGTCTGCAGGCGCGACGAGCCCGCAACCGTAGTATTTCGAGGCGACCTCGGGATGCACGTTGTCGGCCAGCGGCCGAATGTGAGGCGGCAAGGCTTCCGGACCGCAGCACGCCGAAGTCTTGAGGTCGGCGTTCGTCTTGAGGACCTTGCCGTAATACTCCTTGACGATCTCGTGTTGCATCTTCGCTCTCCTCCCCCGCGCCCAATGACCGTCGGTACGAATCTACGCCCTCGAGGTTTCATGCCTTTGTTGCGGTGAGCCGAGGAACGCTGAAAGCCGCCTCACCGGTCCTCCTCGAAACGCAACTTGCAGCATCCAAAATCCAGCTCCTGGCCGCGGCGCGCCGAGACGAGGCGCGGCGAAAGCCGATAGGTGACATAACGTCCGCTTCGCTCGCATTCGACGAGCCCGACCTCCTTCAAGACCCGCAAGTGATGCGAGAGCAGCGTTGCCTCGACGTGAAGAGTTGAGTTGAGATCCTGGACGTTTTGCGGGCGCTCGAACAAGAGCTCGACAATTCTGAGCCGCGTGTTGTCGGCGAGCGACTTCATGATATCGGCGCACGGAACTCCGAGCACCTGCGACGTGACGGCAATCCCACGCGACATGGCAATACTCTCGCGAGCTTGCCGGCAAGATAGCTTCAATTGAACCGCGGTTCAATCGTCGGTTCGACGCGGGGGTCAGCGTCTCTCCGCCTGCTCGCGCGCGAAGAAGCCGGCGATGAAGCGCTCGTAGATGCGCGCCAGCGTCTCGAGGTCGGCAACCGGCACCCGCTCGTCGACGGCATGGATCGTTTGATTGACGAGCCCGAACTCGATCACCGGGCAATGGTCCTTGATGAAGCGGGCGTCCGACGTGCCGCCGCCGGTCGTGAGGGCGGGCCAACGGCCGGTTACGCTCTCGACCGCCTTCGACATCGTCTCGACGAGCGGCCCCGGCTTGGTCAGGAACACGTCGCCCGTCCCCGAGAAGCCGAGCTCATAGCGCGCGCCGACGCCGCTGGCCGCCGCCTCGCACTGGTGCCGCGCCCAGTCCTCGATCGTCTTCCGCGTCCACGTGTCGTTGTAGCGAATATTGAAAAGGGCGCGCGCCTCGGCCGGGATGACATTCGAGGCCGTGTTCGGCACTTCGATGACCGTCACTTGCAGGTTCGAGGGCTCGAAATGCGCCGTGCCGGTATCGATCGGCACAGTCGAGAGACGGTCGATGATCCGGGCGAGCTTCGGCACGGGGTTCTCGGTCTTTGCGGGATAGGCCGCGTGTCCCTGGCGGCCGAAGACGACGAGCTCGCCGACGATCGAGCCGCGCCGGCCGATCTTGATCTCGTCGCCGATCGCGGCGGGGTTCGACGGCTCGCCGACCAGCGCGGCATCGAGCGCTTCGCCGCGCGCCTCGAGCCAATCCAGGACCTTACTCGTGCCGTTGATCGACGGGCCCTCCTCGTCGCCGGTGATGAGGAGCGAAATCGAGCCCGAGGGCTTGCCGCCGGCCGCCGCGAGATGGCGCAGCGCCGCGGCGACGAAGCAGGCGATGCCGCCCTTCATGTCGACGGCGCCGCGCCCGAACAGCATGCCGTCGCGAACGTCGGCGGCGAACGGCGGTGCGCTCCAGGCGCGCTCGTTGCCGGGAGGGACGACGTCGGTGTGGCCGGCGAAGCAGAGATGGGGGCGCGCGCTCCCGATCCTCGCGTAGAGGTTTTCGACGTCGGGGGTGCCAGGCTCGGAGAAGGTGAGGCGATGGCAGGTAAAGCCCGCGGGCTCGAGCACGCTTTCCAGCAAGCGGAGAGCACCGCCCTCGCGCGGCGTCACGCTTTCGCAACGGATCAGCGCTCGGGCGAGGGAAAGGGGGTCTGAGGCGGGAAATCGGCATCGGGTCGGGCTCGAAGGTCCGCGAGACCCTATCCGCTTCCTCCCGCTTTGCAAGCGCGCGGCGCCGCGGGCTTCAAAAGCTGCTCACGCGGGAGACGAGCCAGAACGTCGAGATCGTTCCGATGCCGTAGGCGGCGGCCGTGCGCCAGGCCGGGGCGGGGAATTCGTAAAGGGTTTTGACGGCCTTGAAGCCGAGCAAGACAACCGCAACGAACATGAGCTGCCCGGCCTCGACACCGAGATTGAAGGTGAAAAGAGCCAAGGGGACATCGGTTTGGTCTTACCGCTTTTGTCTAGCCAACCCTTGATGATCTGGATGCGGGTCGAGATTGGCTCCGATGGGGTCCTTGAGCGCCGCAACTAGAAACGTGGCTGCCATCGCCGCTCTTCCCAAAGCACGTCCGGTAAACTCGAGATAACAGACATCCTTGATGCCGCCCGCAGCGGCTACGCGTCCAGGAATGCCCCGGCAATTCGGATGGTTTCGTGTACGCTGACTGATCACCATCGCCAGCCGGACGAGATGGGTTAGTGAGGCTGGCTGCCAAGGAGACGAGCGCATGACGACGATGCCCGATCTCTTCCTAGGCTTCGCGGAGCGGCGCATCGCGGTTCCGGGCGCCGAGATCTTCGCTCGCGTCGGCGGCTCCGGGCCGCCGCTGTTGCTGCTCCACGGCTATCCCCAGACGCATCACTGCTGGCATCGGATCGCGACGCGACTGGCCGAGCGCCACACGGTCGTCGTCGCCGACCTTCGGGGTTATGGGGCGAGCTCAGTGCCGGAGCCGGACGGCAACCATGCCGCATACTCGAAGCGACAGATGGCGATGGACATGGTCGCGGTTATGGACGCGCTCGGCCATGGGCGATTCACTGTCGCCGGTCATGATCGCGGCGGGCGGGTCGCCTACCGCATGGCGCTCGATCATCCAGCCGCGGTATCGCGGCTGCTCGTGCTCGACATCATCATGACGGCGCATGTCTGGCGCGGGATGGACTGGAGGATCGCGATCAGGTCCTATCACTGGCCGTTTCTCGCCCAGCCGCACCCGCTACCCGAGACGCTGATCGCGACAGATCCCCAGTTCTACGCCGACCATACGATCGCGAGCTGGAGCCTCCGCAAGGATCTCTCGGCCTTCCATCCAGGCGCGCTTGCCCACTATCGCGCGCTTCTTGCCGATCCCCTGCGCGTACGCGCCGTGTGCGAGGACTATCGCGCGGGCGCCACCATTGATCGCGAGCTGGATGAGGTCGATCTCGCCGGAGAGCGCCGCATCACCTGTCCGCTGCTCGCCCTCTGGGGCAAAGCCTATGTGGGCAGCTCGGCGGCGAGTCCCATCGATCTCTGGCGCGAGATCGCGGACGATGTGCGCGGGGAGGAGATCCCGGCCGGTCACTTCCTCGCCGAGGAGGCGCCAGAGGCGACGCTTGCTGCGATGCTGGCCTTCCTTGACGTGGATGCCGCCTGAGCCAGGCTAGATCTAACCACGAAGGCCCGCGTGCCCCTCTCGCGTGACTTCGGCTTGAGGGCGCGAACGGTCGTGCCGCGCCGATCATTAACGTCCGTCTGGGTCATTAGCAGACGTCTAACACCTCGTCAGCCCGCTCGTTGAGGTCGTCCACCGAGCGCTTGCCCTCGCGCCAGCCGCGAGGCGCAACGGCTCACGGGGAGCCACTGCGGTGAAGCTAGGCGGCTTCAGTGCGCCGACGCAGGATGTGTGGGGGGCTCGCCCCTACCTATGCTTTGGTGTCGGGTGCTTTGGTGTCGGGCCGGGTGCCTACGAATGTTTTGGCTATGACTGCAACTGGTAATGCATACCGGGTCGCGTTCACTTCGTGGGCGTTGACATCGCAGGGGGTCATTGGCTCGATCCCTGTCGTGCCTCCTCCTCTTCGAGAAGCTACCCACGATCGGGGTTGCGATCACGCAGCGGCGCTCGATCGGCGCAGCCTGAACAAGGCGTAGAAATAACTTAGCCAGAGGACGACGGAGAGGCCGTAGAAGATGATGGTTCGCACCGACCACAACGGCCAGGAGCCGGCGGGGCCGATGGTGATCACGTTGGGGTACCAACTGAAGAGCGTGGAGCGCCACCAATTCCACATGAGGGTCACTTCCGTGTTGCGAGACTGCGCGGTCTTGGCGTCGTTGAAGACGCGCTCGCTGTTGCGCTTCAACCACCACCAGGAATCGTCGTTGATCAGCTCGAGCCCCCTGTCGGAGCGGTTGCGCATGTAGATGTATTCGATGTCGGTCGTATTGCCGCGGGCGTCGGGATCGCTGCGGCGCACTTCTGTTCCTGTGACGACGCCGGTTGTCCATGTTGGACGTGCGTATTCCCATCCAAACCAGAGGGGGATACCCACCACGAGTGCAGCGATGGCCAGAACGGGCTCCCCCCTGCGCCATAAGATAAAGGCGAGCACGAGAATCGCGAGCAGGATGATGTAACCGATAGACAGCCAAGCCTGGAGCATGGCTCAAACCTCACCGCAGATGAGACTCGAAACGGTCGAGCCGTCGAACCTTTTGCTCATCTCTATCTTCCTCTTCGTCTTGCGGGCTGGCTGAATGATGTTGGCATAGCCGCTTAGTTGAGGCGAAGGAAATGTCCGCTAAGGGCCATGCGCAGCCGTCGTCCAGCCGGAAATCAAGAAGACCAACGGCAGGTGATCAAATGAGCAGTCGTCGCTGCCCCACGCCCACGACCAAAGAAACTCATCGCAACCGGCTCACGATCAACAGCGCGATCCACGACCCCAGCAGCGTGAGGAGCATCATGCCGACGGACGCGACGTAAAGCAGGGGATGTCGCGTGGCCGCGAGCGACCCTTCCAGATTTGTGCGCATCAGTATCGTTTCCATAACCATGCTGCCGAGGCTGGCGCCAAAGAAACCGCCCGCCAGCGAGGCGACGATGCTCACAATCCAGCCGAGCACACCCCGCTTCTTCGACCATGCCTCGTGGATCCCAACGGCCAGTGCGGCGATGAGAAAAACCAGCGCGAGGGTCATCGGGCCACCGACGCTCGACTGCGGAATCGCGTCAGTTAATTGAAGAAGCAGGATGGTGATCACGGCAATCAGCGTGATGTACTTCATGAGGTGCGTCCTTACTGCTCTGGCAAGGGGGGCGTGCGTGTCACATCCGCGTACGGATCGGCGTCGGAGGCATGGCAGTTGCCAAGTTATCCGATGCCGCCTCCGCCAGGACTAGCGCAGCGCGATCGAGACGACGGGACGCCAACTCCCTTACCCTCCGATTTCACTACCCACAATGGAAGCGCATCCGATATTCAGCAATGGGTATCGTGGGGGAGAGAAGTCCGCTTCGGGTCAGGAGCGGAAGTCGGCGCGGCGTCCGCTCGTCGTCCACTTAGCCCTCGATAGCGGAGGAAACTCGCACTCGACGCCGACTACCGCTAAGGGCCAATAGCAGAAATTGACCCAATCGGTTGAGCATACCCTGCCCAGTCTCGCGGCTCTGACGGATCACCGAATGCTCCTGGTGATATCTTCCTCCATCAGTAACGGTCCGAACCCCCGATCTGACAAAGTATCCCCAGGATTGCGCAGGTGGCACACCTTGAGCGACAGGCACCCGCAACCGATGCAGCTGTCAAGTTGCCCGCGAAGTCTTTGCAACAACGCGATCCGTCGATCCAATTCCGTTCGCCAATCGACCGAGAGTCGCTTCCAATCCTTGGCGGTGGGCGTGCGACCACCGGGCAAGGAATCAATGGCATGTTTGATCATGGACAATGGCAGCCCTAGGCGCTGCGCAACTTTGATGATCGCAACGCGCCGGAGTACATCTCGACCGTAACGGCGCTGATTGCCGGTGCTGCGCCAGCCCTTGATCAAGCCCTTCGCTTCGTAGAAGTGGACAGTGGACACGGCGACGCCGCTTCGCACGGCAACCTGGCCGGCTGACAATGGCCGATCCAATTCCTTGGGAACACTTCTTGCCATCGACATATCCCCTTGACCTCAAGTCCAGTTGAGGTTGTACGGTGGCGACCATATGGGATCAAGGTAATGCAGTGCGAGCAGGCACCAGGTGGGGACGTTGCCGCGGAGGTCAGGATGACGAGCACCATGCTCAGCACGATCGCTCTTCTTTCCAGCTCCCGCCGCCGCGGCAATACCGGTCAGTTCATTGATCGCGTTGCGCTGGAACTGAACATCGAGGTGGTGGATCTTACCAGCTTGCGCATGTCATCGTATGACTACGAGCACCTGAACAGAAATGATGACTTCGAACCTCTGATGAGGCGTATGCTAAAGCACGATCAGATCATCTTTGCGACACCGATCTATTGGTATGCCGTAAGCCCGGCAATGAAGGTTTTTTTCGATCGGTTTTCCGATCTCCTCGATCTGCCGGAACTCCTTCCCGAAGGTCGCAGGTTGAGGGGGAAGAATGCATACGTCGTCTGCACGTCGATTTGCGATGAACCGTCGGGGGAATTCATGGGTGCGTTTCGCGAAACGTTCCACTATCTCGGGATGCACCTTGGCGGTGTGGCTCACGTCAACTGTCGTGATGGATATTTGCCGTCTGAGCACGATTCGGAGGCGGTGGCATTTGCCGCCCTCGTGAAGGAGGCAGTATTGGGAACCGCTCATTCGCGGACCTGACATCAATCTAAGCGAGTGCACAGGCCGGATCATCAGAGGAGGCATGAGATATAGTGTCGAAGTGTCTGCTTCGGGTCATGAACTGACCTCGACACGTGTCTCCGCGAGGTCCGCTGAAAATTCGATTGCAGACACTCGCGCGTGTGAACCCACCTCGAAAACTCAGTAGATTCTCGGCTGTCACCCGCATCGCTCGCTCATCGTGACGGATGAATTCGGATTTGCGGCTAGATATCGATTGCTGTGCCAGGGGGGTGCGATTCCAGGTATTTCCACACCGTAATATAACTTATTGAAAACATTGAATAATTTTGTGCCACCGTAGGGGGATCGCGTGAGTCAATGACAACAAGGGCTTAGCGAAAAGTGGGAAAGAAAATCTTTCCATAGGGTTCCAGGGCTTATGTTCGCGGTCTTTCCCACCGTGCCTGGGGTTCGCTAGCCTTCGATCACCACATCCGCAAGAATTCCAAGAACAGATATTTGCGTGTCCGTGGCTAATGTCCGAGTTGGGCCATGAGCAGACATCGGACGATCACTTGGCCATGACTACGACGAGGTAGACTCACTCAGGACGATCTCGGTCGTCCTCGAAACAGACGGGCATCCTGCCGGGCCCATTCACTCAATGCATTCAAGACCACTCGAACGCGCGGCAAATCGGCAAGGTCCTTGTGGACCAATAACCACACTTCCGGTCCTGCGAGCTCGAGTTCGAGGCAATAGTCGCATGAGGCTGTGATCGGAATTCCCCATTAGACACGGGGCCATGGCGACTCCTAAGCCCATACGTGCGGCAGTCAATCGGTCGCCGGGTGAGTTTGAGCGGAACACAACTCGCTCTGTGTCCGTGATCTGTGCAAACCATCGCACGCTTGGAAGATCGAGACGGGAGTCCCCCAGTCTATGACGTCGCAAGTCTTTAGATCAGCCGGTCCGCGTGGCAATCGGTGCCGCTCGGCCCATGCCGGCGATGCGTAAAGACCGAAATCGAGCCGGCCGATCCGCCGCGCGCGCAGATCAAGCTGATGCGGTCGCGCCAACCTCAGCGCAATATCTGCCTCGCGCCGCGAGAGATTTAGTGTACGCTCCGTATGCACCAATTCGATGGAGAGACCGGCATGGGTCCCCATAAGCGCAGCCAAATGGCGCACCACGAAAGCTCCGGCGAGCGCCTCCGTTGCCGTGATGACGACGCGCCCCGTGGGTTTGGTCTCGCCGGTGACGGCATCTTTGCATTCTAGAATATCTTTCTCGAGAGCTTCGGCTCGCTCTAGAAGCCGTGCGCCGGCGACCGTGCATAGATGGCCTCCTGGCTCCCGCAGAAAAAGCTTGGTGCCGAGCTCCTTTTCAAGCTGCTGGATGCGGCGGGATACCGTGGCTGGATCAACTCCTAGAGATCGCCCAGCTCCCGAGAGATTTCCGGTCCGAGACACGGCCATGAAGAATCGCAGGTTATCCCAATTCATGCGTTGCATTTTTGCAAAGATGGCCTGTAAGATTCACTGTAGACCCAGGCTGATACTTTGGTCTACTGCAGAACTTGACCAATTTGCCGTGAAAACGGCATCCCTGGCTCAGGGTGACAGTCATGGTGAGGGAGATAGCCTTTGGCCCCTTCCGACTGATCGAGAGCGAGAGACGTCTTCTCAAGGATGGCCAACCAGTCGCGGCGGGTGGGCGCGCGCTCGACCTCCTGCTGGCGCTCGTGGCGCGGGCGGGAGAGGTCGTGAACCGGCGCGAACTGATGGACCGCGTTTGGCCCGACGTGACTGTGGATGAATCAAATCTCCGTGCCCACATCACTGGCCTACGCAAGGCGCTGGGGGACGGCCAGAACGACGCCAGATACATAGCCAACGTGCCTGGCCGGGGATATTGCTTCGTTGCGCCGGTGCACATTGTGGACGTATCGGCGACTGCCAGCTCGCCCCCCAATGATGCTCATCCACAGCTGCCCGCGAAGCTCGCGAGAATAGTCGGGCGTGACGACGCTATCGCAGCCTGCAGGACTCATGGGAGCCCTTGCCTTCGGAGCCGCAAGCGGACCTCCGCCGCCAGTCATGGCATGGGACAGGACCAGCCCTCACCCGCCGCGCTCTATGCCTGTGATGATCTCTCCGGGGCTGGTGTATTGCGGGAGACTGCCGCAAATAGTCTCCCAATCGGCTTTCGACCCAGCGTGCATCAATGCGAAGTCAGAGCACAGGTCATCGCCTGTCTTGCTCTTGGCGCATTGGTTGTCGCTCTCTTCACTGCGGCAGGGAGCGCGCAGACGGGACACGGCAAATATCATGATGACTTCTACTCACGCTGGCTCACAAAACAGGGCTACTCGTGTTGCAGCAATAAAGATTGTCGGCCGATCTCCACTAATAACGTACGTGTACTGAGCGACAAAATGAAAGTCCTGCTCGACGGAGAGTGGGTCGATGTAAGGCCAGACGCCATCCGCCCCTACGCAGCGCCAGACATGAGTTCGCACATCTGCGCACTCGGCAAGTACATCGTCTGCTTTGTCTACGGAAGTGGAGTGTAAGGGCGTCTCTACCGGCATATGCTACTGGCGCGGCAAGCTTATCACGTGCCCGATAAGCACCGGCGGCACGTCCGGTAATGGGATGGTCCGGCCGTGCTCCTGCCCCGCCAGCTAGTGAAGTTGGCAAGGGGCGCCAAAGACAAGGAGCACATCGATGGCTGCGAAGTCCTCTCCCGCGATTTCCGTGATCGGCATCGACATCGGCAAAAACTCGTTCCACGTCGACGGCCTCGACGAGCAGGGCGCGATCGTCCTGCGTCAGAAGTGGTCGCGCGGGCAGGTGGATGCCCGACTGGCCAACATGAGGCCGTGCCTGATCGGCATGGAGGCGTGCGTTGGCGCACATCATCTCTCGCGCAAGCTCAAGGCGCTCGGGCACGACGCGCGGCTGATGCCGGCGAGGTACGTGCGGCCCTATTCGAAGGGGCAGAAGAACGATTTTCGCGACGCCGAGGCCATTGCCGAGGCGGTCCAGCGCCCTACTATGAAGTTCGTCGCGACGAAGACGGCCGAGCAGCTCGACTTGCAGGCGCTGCATCGGGTCCGTGAGCGTTTGGTCTCGCAGCGCACTGGCATCATCAATCAGATCCGCGCCTTCATGCTCGAGCGCGGCATCGCGGTGCGTCAGGGCTTGCGCTTCCTGCGCGCTGAGTTGCCCGCCATTCTGGCGACGCGCACGGATGTGCTCTCGCCGCGCATGACACGCACGATCGAGGATCTGGCGAGGGATTGGCGTCGGCTCGATGAGCGTATCGAAGGACTGACCACGGAGATCGAGACCTTCGCCCGGCAAGACACGGGTTGCGAACGTCTCATGAGCGTGCCGGGCATCGGTCCGATCATCTCGAGCGCAACGGTCGCCGCCATCGGCACCGGCGATGTGTTCACGAAAGGCCGCGACTTCGCGGCCTGGCTCGGGCTCGTGCCGAAACAGATCTCGACCGGCGATCGTACGATCCTCGGCAAGATCTCGAGGCGGGGTAATCGCTATCTCCGCGTTCTGTTCGTGCAGGCCGCCTGGGTCGTTCTGGTGAAGCCCCAGAGCTGGGAGCGGCACGGGCTCAAGACCTGGATCGAGGCCGCAAAGAAGCGGCTGCACTATAACGTGCTGGCGATTGCGCTGGCCAACAAGCTGGCGCGCATCGCCTGGGCTGTGCTCGCCAAGGGACGGAACTTCGAATGCGTCAGGACGGACGAGATGGCGCCCCGATCGGCGTGATCATCGATCTGAACCGAGACACCTGAGCCCACCGAGGTCTGCGAGAGGCAACGAAGAGATGGAGGATCGGTCTTCCCGGCGCATGCGAGCACTGGTGACCCAAATGGTCCGCTGAGACCTGTCCGGTAAAGAGATCGCACGCGCGCTGATATCCATGATGGCCCGGAGCAAGAGCTCCAATCAGAGGCCGGATACATTGATGCAAGACCGCACACCGCCAGATCGACGAAACCCTCTTGCGACGCACGGCCGGACCATACATTCGGGTCAGGAGCACGCGTCAAGGGGATGTCTGCTCGTCGTAAGCTTATCCCTCACAAGCCGACCACTCGCGGCCCCTCCAATCGATGACCGGTAAGATGTGAGGGATTGGAGTTGCCGCGACGGCCGCCCCTCGTCAGTTACGCCCTTAACTGTGGACGTATCGTCACTTCCTTGGGGTGCTTTCCTCATTAGTATTTGTACGTTTACACACGTTTTCTAATGAAGGTGCGGAGACGGGTTGATCAGTGTCGAGATATCGCCTGTAGATTCATGCACTAAAACATTGAAATATATAAGTTATTCGTACTTGCCGTGGCAGTGCTTGTACTTCTTGCCCGATCCGCACGGGCAGGGGGCGTTGCGCGCGACCTTGCCCCAGGTCGCCGGATCGTCGGGATCGATCGCGTCGGCGGATTTGCGCGTTTGGAGCGGGGCCCGCTTCTCGGGCTCGCGCGTTCCGCGCCCGCGCGCGGCGATGGCGGCGTCCGCCATGGCAAGCTCCTCGGCAAGCTCGTCGAGGCCGGTCGTTGCGTCGATGTGATGGGCGCGCATTTCCGGCAGCTCGACCGGCTGCAGCGCGGGCTGCTGCTCCGGCGGAGCGAGCTCGACATGCATGAGCTGTCCTGTCGTCGCCTCGCGGAGCCTCGCCAGCATTCCCTCGAACAGGACGAACGCCTCGCCCTTGTACTCGTTCAAGGGGTCGCGCTGCCCATAGGCGCGGAAGCCGATGACCTGGCGCAGGTGCTCGAGCATGACGAGGTGCTCGCGCCAGAGGTGATCGAGCGTCTGCAAGAGCACCATCTTCTCGATCTGGCGATAGGTGCCGGGTCCGATCTCCGCGCCCTTTTGCTCGGCCCTCTCGTCGACCGCCGCGACGAGCCGGTCGCGAATTTCCTTGTCCGCGATGCCCTCTTCCTCGCCCCAGGCCTCGATCGGGAGATCGAGCCCGAAAATGCCGCGGACAGCTTCGTTGAGGCCCTTGGTGTCCCATTGCTCAGCGTAGGCCTTCTCGGGAATGAAGCGCGTGACGAGGTCCTGGACCACCTGATGGCGCAGGTCACGCACCGTCTCGGAGACGTCCTCCTCGGCCATGATGTCGATGCGCTGCTCGAAGATGACCTTGCGCTGGTCGTTCATCACGTCGTCGAATTTCAGGATCTGCTTGCGAATATCGAAGTTGCGCGCCTCGACCTTCTTCTGCGCCATCTCGAGGCTCTTGTTCATCCACGGGTGCGTGATGGCCTCGCCCTCCTGGAGCCCGAGCGTCCGCAAGACCCCGTCCATGCGCTCGGAGCCGAAGATGCGCATGAGATCGTCGTCGAGCGCGAGATAGAACTTCGAGCGGCCCGGGTCGCCCTGACGGCCCGAGCGCCCGCGCAGCTGATTGTCGATGCGCCGGCTCTCGTGGCGCTCGGTGCCGACCACGTAGAGGCCGCCCGCGTCGAGTGCCCGCTTCTTCTTCTCGTTGACGTCGGCTTGAATCGCGGCGCGCCTGCGAGCGATGGCCTCCTCGTCCGGAGCCGCACCCCGCGCCGTCTCCTCGGCGATCCAGTCCTTGAGCAGGTACTCGACGTTGCCGCCGAGCTGAATATCGGTGCCGCGGCCGGCCATATTGGTCGCGATGGTGATCGCGCCGGGAACGCCGGCCTGGGCGATAATATGGGCTTCCTGCTCGTGGTAGCGTGCGTTCAAGACCTGGTGGGGAATGAGGTCGGCGTTGGTCTTCTTTCCGCCGAGTGAGGAGAGGTACCCGCCGATGTCGAGGAAGTAGGCCTTGAGCTCCGCTTCCGGGTTGGGCTTGCCGTCCTTCTTGGCGTCCTTGAGCTTGTCGGCCTGTGCCCTGAGCGACTGGCCCAGGTCGGCCACGTACTTCCTGTCCTTCAAGAGCTCCGAGAGCTGCTCCGACTTCTCGATCGACGTCGTGCCGACGAGCGCCGGCTGTCCGCGCCGGTGGCAATCGGCGATCGTCGTCACGATGGCGGCGAGCTTCTCCTTCTGCGTGCGGTAGATCTCGTCGTCCTCGTCGGCGCGCGCCACCGCCATGTTGGTCGGAATCTCGATGACCTCGAGACCGTAGATGTCCATGAACTCGTTGGCCTCGGTGAGCGCCGTGCCGGTCATGCCGGCGAGCTTCTCGTAGAGGCGGAAGTAGTTCTGGAACGTAATCGAGGCGAGCGTCTGGTTCTCGGGCTGGATCGCGGCGTGCTCCTTGGCCTCGAGCGCCTGGTGCAGCCCTTCCGAGTAGCGCCTTCCAGGCATCATGCGGCCCGTGAACTCGTCGATGATGATCACGTCGCCGCCCTTGACGATGTAGTCCTTATCGCGCTGGAACAGCTTGTGCGCCTTCAAGGCCTGATTGACGTGGTGGACGATCGAGATGTTGTCGATGTCGTACATCGACCCCTTCATGAGGCCCTTGCCCGTCGCCAGCTCCTCCATGCGCTCGTTGCCGAGATCGGTGAGCGCGACCTGGCGCTGCTTCTCGTCGAGATCGAGCAGGCCCTGGGTCTTGAGCAGCTCTTTCGCCTCCTCCTTGCCGTTCGCCTGGACGATCTCCTTCTCGGTTCTGTCGTGCTCGGCGACGAGGATCTTCATCAGCTCGTCGACGGCGTTGTAGAGCTCGGCGCGGTCCTCGGTGGGCCCCGAGATGATGAGTGGCGTGCGAGCCTCATCGATCAGGATGCTGTCGACCTCGTCGACGATGGCGAACTTGTGTCCGCGCTGGGCGATATCGCCGTGCGCATCTTCATGTCGTCGCGCAGGTAGTCGAAGCCGAACTCGTTGTTGGTGCTGTAGGTCACGTCGGCGGCGTAGGCGGCCTTGCGCTCTTCGTCGCTGAGCCCGTGGACGATCACGCCGACGGAAAGGCCGAGGAACTTGTAGATCGCCCCGATCCATTCGGCGTCGCGCCGGCGCCAGGTAGTCGTTGACGGTGTGCACGACGTGGACCCCGCGCTCGGCGAGCGCGTTGAGATAGACGGCAAGCGTGGCGACGAGGGTCTTGCCCTTCGCGAGTCTTCATCTCGGCGACGTTACCCTCGTGAAGCACCATGCCGCCGATGAGCTGCACGTCGAATGGCGCTGGCCGAGCGTGCGCTTGGCGGCCTCGCGCACGGTGGCGAAGGCGGGGACGAGAAGGTCGTCGAGGGACTTGCCGCTCTTGTAGCTCGTCCCGGAACATCTCGGCGTGCGGCGCCCTGAGGTCGCCGTCGGAGAGCTTCTCGAGCTGGGCTCCAGCGCGTTGATTGCCTCGACCTTCGGGCGGTAGCCTTTGATTTGGGCGCCGTTGGACGAGCCGAGATTTTTGCCGCGAGCGTGCCGATGGAAAGCATTCGTCACGACCTCGAAAAACAGGGACCCGCCGCGCGGGGGCGCTTCACTCGCCGGGCATGAGGTGAGAAATGTCCAACGACGAAAATGGGCGGCTGGCGACTTTGCCGGTCTGCACCCATCCGCGGCGTGACATAAGTATCGGGAGCCGGCCTTGTCAACGCGTCCTGAGCGCCGGGGATAGCGGCTCCACGTGTCCAAGTGGCCCTGCAGTCAGGAAAAATCATCTCCAATTCTTAACTCGGCAGCCGAAGTGCCCCTGGTCTATGGGTGGGACTCTGCCTCGCGCTCGGACGTTGCCCTACGGCGAACCGCTGGCACCTTGCGCAGTCCCGTCATTCCTGGCCCCGAGCCGGGGCCCCTATTTCGGCAAGGAGCACAACCCCGTGACAGCCGCCCATGCCCGCCGCCGCGCGCACCCGCGTTTGTGTGCGCCTCCCTCGTCGAGCCCCGCTGCTCCACGCCGAGGACAAGGAACGGCGCGATTGAACGGCGTCGACATCACGCAATCGGACCTTGATCTCGCCAACGGGGAGATTCGGGCAGGCCCTTGCCGAGCTGCCGGCGGCGTCAAGGCAGCGGGTCCTGGTCGAGTACATCATCGAGACGCGGCCATCTGCCAACGCCCGGCGGAGGGCGACAAGAAGCTCGCCTCCGAGCGGGACTTCGAGAAGCTAGTCTTGCCTACTGGCGCCAGCGCGCGGCGCCGCGCGACGCCTACTACGACAAGGCGGTCAAGCTCGATCAGCGACGCGGTCGTGCGCGGCATCTACGACGACAAGGTGAAGGGACTGGCGCCGCAAGAGGAGGTGCAGGCCCGCCACATCCTCGTCGAGACCGAGGAGAAGGCAAAGTCGCTCGCCGACGAGATCGCCAAGGGCGCCGACTTCGGCGGCCTCGCCAAGGAGCACTCGAAGGACGCGGGCTCGAAGGGCGACGGTGGCATGCTCGGCTACTTCGCGCGCGGCCAGATGGTCGCTCCGTTCGAGGAGGCCGCCTCTTCCTCAAGGCCGGCGAGCTTTCGAAGCCGGTGAAGAGCCAGTTCGGCGGCACTGATCAAGGTCGAGGACCGCCGCCAGAAGCCGCCGCCGCCCTACGACAGGTCAAGGACCGCATCCTCACCTCGACGGCGCAGTCCAAGGCGCAGGATGTCGCGAGGGGGCTGCGAGGAAGGCGACGATCGAATATGTGGACGTGAACATTAAGAAGCAGGTCGAGGAGGACGCCAAGAAGGCCAACGCCCAGAAGGCCTTCGAATCGCAAGTCGACAAGATGGAAGCCGGCAAGCAGAAGCGACCCCTCCTCGGTATTGCGAAACACCGCTCCGACTTTCCTGGGCGCGCTGCTCCTCTCGCCGCAGTCGTGATCGCGGCCGAGGGTCATCGATGGCAAGTCGCTCACGTCTCGCTGTTTGCTCCGAGGTCGTGCTGGTGCTGTCGCTGTCGCTGGCTATCCGCTTCGTGATCCGCCGAAGCTGCAATCGCTACAAGGGCCGCACCGACGTCATGGTGGCGTCATGGAGCCGGCACGGCGGTAGCCGGCGTGCTCGACGCGCTCGAAGACGGCGTCGGCCCCCGTGCTCTGGTGCAGGAAGAGCCTGAGGAAGGGCCGCGCCGCGTCCTCGTCGTCAACTCGGGCAACGCCGACGTCTTCACCGGCCGGCGGGCGTGCCGCCGTCGCCAGGACGTGGCCGACGCGGGCGCGGCGTCGGCGGGCGGCAACCACCAGGTCTTCGTCTCCTCGACCGGGGCGTCATCGGCGAGCCCATGCCCAAAGGCGAGCTCGGACCGTCGCTGCCCAATCGATGGGGGGAGAAGGCGGGCACGAGCGCGGCCTTCGAGAAGGCGTTGCGCGCCATCATGACGACGGACACCTTCCCAAGCCTCGAACCGCACGGCGGTCATCGGGGGCGTACCAGTGACCCTCAACGGCATCGCCAAGGGCGCGGCATGATCGCGCCCGATCTGGCGACCACGCCCGCCTACGTCTTCACCGACGCGGCGATTGCGCCAGAACTCTTTGCAGGCCACGCCTTCGCGAGCACGTCGATCGACCTTCACCTGCATGACGGTCGACGGCGACACCTCGACCAGCCAGACCGTTCCTCTGTTCGCGACCGGCAAAGCGGCCTACGCGGCCAGGAGCCATTCGGGAGGGAAGGGCGCCGCAAGAAGCTCGCCCACCTCCGTCGGCCTCCACGGCGTGCTGCGCGACCTCGCCATCCAAGGCGCCAAGGACGGCGAGGGCTCTCAAGTTCGTGACGTTCGAGGTCGAGGGGGCCAAGAGCTGGAAAGGCGGCGCGCGCGATCGGCCTCTGTGCGCCAACTCGCCGATCCTCAAGACGGCGATGGCCTGGTGAGGACCCGAACTGGGGCCGCGTCGTGATGGCGGTCGGCAAGTCCGGCGAGGCCGCCGACCGCGACAGCTTCAACCCGGTTCGGCGAACACTGCGTCGCGCGGAATGGCGAGCGCGCCGAGGAACTATGACGAAAGCGCAGTCGCCGCTACATGAAGAACAGCGAGACGACGAAGATTCGGCATCGATGTCGGTGTCGGCAAATCCTCGGCGACGGTGTGGACCTGCGACCTCACTTCACGACTACGTCTCGATCAACGCCGACTACCGCAGCTGAGAGGCGCGCTGATGGAGCCCGAGTTTCTCGGCGCGACCGCTGGGAGGCGGTGACATCGGCTTCCACCAGGCGGAGGTCGACGACCTGCTCGTCGCGCATCGGCCGGAGCTCGGCATCGGCCAAGACACGGCTGTCCTCGGCGCCGTTGTGCGGGAAGAGCCGCGACGTGGCGTACCTGTCCCGCTGCTGCGGTCATCGGGTGATCGGCGTCGAGCTCAGCGACGTCGCCGTCGACACCTTCTTCGCCGAGCAAGGCCTCGAGCCGGTCGCAGAGGCGGTGGGCCTGCTCATCGTCAAGCGCGCGGGGCCTTACGAGATCTGGTGCGGCGACATCGACCTTCCGCCGTCGGCAACGACGGACGCCGCCGTGGTCTACGACTGTGCCGCGCCGTCGCCTTGCTGCGACGAGGGTGCGATCCGACAGAAACTCATGCAGCTTGCGCCCGAGCACGCGCCGATCGTGTCGTGAGCCTCGTCTTCGACCCCGCCGAGATGACCGGGCCGCTGTTCCCCGTCGGCTTGCAGCAGATCGTGTTCAAGTTCGGGCCCGGTTTTCGCATCAAGCTGCTCGAAAGCCGCGACGGGCTGGAGAAGAGCCAAGCCCTAAAGAAGCGCGGGCTCACGCGGCTCGTCGAGAGCATCGACCGCCTCGACCGCATCCCGCGCCAGTCGCTGAGCCGCTGCGCCGGTTGAACGACATGGGCTGGGACATCTTTCGCCAGGCGTGTCGTGGATGGCTCAGGCTTCGCCGCCATGACGGTGGTCATGGCGGAGACGTAGGAGCTCATCGACACTGCCCATTTGAGGCCTCGGGCCAGGCCACGAACTTTCTCCTCACCTACGTCATGGCCGCGAGCCGGCCATCGACTCAGCCTTTCCAAGCTCTCTTGGTGAGAGCTGCCGACACGGCCAGCAGCGGCTCATGAAATCGATGCCGCCGCATCGAGGATGGCGGCGTAGGCGAGGTCGAGCTCTGGCGGCGGCGACGCAGAGGGCGGCATGAGATAGATCGTGTCGCCGAGCGGGCGGAGCAGCAGGCCGCGCTCGAGGAAGAAGGCCTGCAGCCTGGGACTGGCTGCCGCGAGGTAGCCGCCGTCGCTGACCTCGAGATCGAAGACCGCGATCGCGCCGAGCTGGTGGGCGCCCCGAGACGCGGCGTGCGCTTCATGGCGTCATCGTCCTCCGCGGCGCTGCGCGCAACGGCGGCGATGCGCTCGGAACCGGCTCCGTCTCCCAGATCTCGAGGTTGGCGAGCGCCGCCGCGCAGGCGATGGGATTCGCGGTGAAGTCGACCAGTGAAGAAGGTGGCCCGGTTGGTGAGAAGGTGCGCCTCGAAGATCTCGGCGTGCAGAGCGTGACGGCGAACGGCAGCTGACTGCTGTCAAACCCTTGGCGAGGCAGAGGATGTCGGGCCGCACCTGAAACCTGCTCGCAGGCGAAGAGCGTTCCCGTGCGGCCCAGCTCGGTCATCACCTCGTCGGCATGAAGGAACATCGTGTGCGGCCGTGATGCGCCGCATCTCGGCGAGTACGGCGGGCGCGTAG
>CAVUEM010000047.1:0-457146 GCA_963740475.1 uncultured Alphaproteobacteria bacterium
GCAGAGATCGAGCCGCGCATCCATGACGACTGGGAGAAGGCGGAAGCCTTCAAGGCCGGCCGCGCCGAGAGCCGGCGCGCCGCCGTACGCCATCGTCATCCCGCCGCCGAACGTGACCGGCTCGCTCCACATGGGGCACGCGCTTGAACAACACGCTCCAGGATGTGCTCTGCCGCTTCGAGCGCATGCGCGGGCGCGACGTGCTCTGGCAGCCCGGCACCGATCACGCCGGCATCGCGACGCAGATGGTCGTCGAGCGCCAGCTCATGGAAAAGCAGGAGCCACCGGCGCACGCTCGGGCGCGAGGAGTTCGTGCGCCGCGTCTGGGAGTGGAAGGAGACGAGCGGCTCGACCATCGTCAATCAGCTGAAGCGCCTCGGCGCTTCGTGCGACTGGTCGCGCGAGCGCTTCACCATGGGCGAGCGCGGCGAGGCGGACGACCAAATGGTCCGTGCCGTCACCAAGGTCTTCGTCGATCTCTACAACGCGCGGCTCCTATCTACAAGGACAAGCGGCTCGTCAACTGGGACCCGAAGTTCCAGACCGCGATCTCCGATCTCGAGGTCGTGCAGGTCGAGTCCAAGGGTTCGTTCACGTGGGCCGCAGGCGATCCCGAGAAGCCGTTCGACGCGGAGGCGCTCGCCAAGGTCCTGAAGAAGGACCCGTCGCGGGCACATGTATCACTTCCGCTATCCGCTCGCGAAGAAGGTGCGCGGGCTACGACCGCGATTACATCGTCGTCGCCACGACGCGCCCCGAGACCATGCTCGGCGACACGGGCGTCGCCGTGCATCCCAAGGACGAGCGCTACGCGGCGCTGATCAAGGCGAAGCGCGAAGGTGACGCTGCCGCTCGTCGGGCGCGAGATCCCGATCGTCGCCGACGAGTATTCGACCCCGAGAAGGGCACGGGCGCGGTCAAGATCACGCCCGCGCACGACTTCAACGACTTCGAGGTCGGCCGCCGCCACAACCTCGAGAAGATCAACGTCCTCGACGATGCGACGCGCATACGATGAACGACAACGCTCCGGAGGCCTATCGCGGACTCGACCGCTTCGAAGCGAGAAAGCGCGTCGTCTCCGACTCGAGGCGCTGGGTCTGCTCGAGAAGATCGAGCCGACGACGCACACGGTGCCGCACGGCGACCGCTCGAACGTCGTCATCGAGCCGTGGCTCACCGACCAGTGGTACGTGAACGCCGCCGAGCTGGCGAAGCCCGCCATCGCCGCCGTCGAGAACGGCAAGACCGTCTTCGTGCCGAAGAACTGGGAGAAGACCTACTTCGAGTGGATGCGCAACATCCAGCCCTGGTGCATCTCGCGCCAGCTCTGGTGGGGCCATCAGATCCCGGCGTGGTACGGCCCTGACGGAGATCCCCGGGGCAGAAGGTGATGAGCCAAGCTTCGTCGCGTCAGAGCGGACGAGATCGAGCCGTTCAAGCATCGCGATGCAGAGATGTGCGGGGCTGTCGCGAACGACCGGACGACAAGCAGCTAGTAGCAGTTACCATGGCGCCTTCGCGCTCAAAGCGAAGGCGCCATTGCGTCAACGCGACGAGGACGTCCTCGACACCTGGTTCTCGTCCGCGCTCTGGCCGTTCTCGACGCTCGGCTGGCCCGACGCGACGCCCGAGGTCGCCCGCTACTATCCGACCAGCGTCCTCGTCACCGGCTTCGACATCATCTTCTTCTGGGTCGCGCGCATGATGATGATGGGGCTGCACTTCATGAAGGAGGTGCCGTTCCGCGACGTCTACATCCACGCCCTCGTGCGCGACGAGCGCGGGCAGAAGATGTCGAAGTCCAAGGGGAACGTCATGGACCCCTTGCATCTCATCGACCAGTACGGCGCCGACGCGCTGCGCTTCACGCTCGCCGCCATGGCCGCCCAGGGCCGCGACATCAAGCTCTCGACCAACCGCGTCGAGGGCTATCGCAACTTCGCGACCAAGCTCTGGAACGCGGCGCGCTTCTCCGAGATGAACGAGTGCGTGCGCCAGCGCGACTTCGACCCGCGCTCCGTGAAGCACACGCTGAACCGCTGGATCGTGGGTGAGACCGAGCGCGCGGCCGCACGCCGTCACCGCCGGCATCGAGGCCTACAAATTCAACGAGGCCGCCGCCGCCATCTACGAGTTCGTCTGGGGCGTGTTCTGCGACTGGTATCTCGAGCTGATCAAGCCGATCCTCGCCGGCGAGGACGAGGCGGCGAACGCCGAGACGCGCACCTGCGTCGCCTGGGTTCTCGACCAGTGCCTGAAGCTCCTGCACCCGTTCATGCCCTTCATCACCGAGGAGCTGTGGGCGCACATGGTCGAGCACGGCGTCCAGCGCCAGGGCATGCTCGCGATCAGCGAATGGCCGCAGCTCTCGGGTCTCGCCAGCCCCGAAGCCGACGAGGAGATCGGCTGGGTCGTGAAGCTCGTCTCCGAGGTCCGCTCGGTCCGGACCGAGATGAACGTGCCGGCCGGCGCCAAGATCCCGCTCGTCATCACCGGCGCCAGCGACACGACGAAGAAGCGCGCGCCGAGCACGAGGAGACGATCATGCGCCTCGCGCGCCTCGACGACATCTCGTTTGCGCGCGCGGCCCCCAAGGGCGCGGCGCTGATCGTCGTCGGCGAGGCGACGGTGGCGCTCCCCCTCGAGGGCGTGATCGACATGGGCGCCGAGCAGGCGCGGCTCGCGAAGGAGATCGACAAGGCCGAGGCGATCGCGCCAAGGCCGAGAGCTGGCTCGCGAACGAGGCCAACGTCGCCAAGTCGCCGGAGCACGTCGTCGAGCTCAATCGCGAGCGCGTCGCTGAGAATGCCGACCGCATCAAGCGCCTGCGCGCCGCCTTGAAGCGCATCGAGGCGTCGGCCTGGTCTGGGAGAGGCTGAGCGCTGCTCACCCACAACGTCATCCCCGCGGACGCGGGGATTTGTCCAGACTGCCGTAAGAGCTCAAATGCCGGTTAGGCGGATGCCCGCCTGCGCGGGCATGACGTTCGACTGATGAGATCGGCAGTCTGGCGCGCTTGACCGGTGAGGGCGGCGGGGCGACCATGCGCACGCCAGGTCGGTGAGCTTCCATTCGATCCCGCGCAGCTCGAGCAGGCCGATGTAGTGCCGCGCGGGTCGTTGCGGTCCGCCATCTCGACCTCGAACGCGGTCGGCGTCTTGAATTCCGCCCGCTTGAGCGCGCGACCAGAATTCGGCGAGCGCGCCGGTACCACGGCAGCGCGCTCAGCCCGCGGCCTCGCCCGACACCTCGCGATAGGCGTTGCGCACGCCGAAGAGCTGCGGCAGCCCCTCGGGCGTCACGTATTTGTCGACAATGCCGTCGACCGCGCGCCGGCCCATGCTCATCTTGAGGCGCTGCCACAGCCCGGGCTTTCCGGCGCTTGCGCCGCATCCGCGGCAGCCGGCGGCAAAGCGGCCGCCGCGCCGATGGACTGGCGCAGGCTCTCGCGCACGCTGTCCCACTCGATCTTCGTCTCGAGATAGTCGGCATCGCCGCTCGCGCATCGCCTCGCGGATCGACCACGCCGTGAAGAAGGGATAGGCCACATAGCGCGCGGCGAAGCACGAGCGGGACAGGGCGGCATAGGAGAGCTTTCGCATCTCAGTCCTCGCGCCGGCGGCTCGCAGGCTGGCTGGCGAAATGGTGTGGCGGCCGATTGGCGGTCCAAATATCCGTCGGTTCCTCGGGCACCGAGCAGATCGCCTTCAAGCGCTGCCCAGTCGCGCGCCGAGAGGCTCGGCGTCGCCGGGTAGGGCGGCTGGCTCTCGACGAGACGCCGCCGCTCCTCCGTCAGGGGATGGCTGCGCAGGATGCCGACTGAGCCGAACGACTTGTCTCGCCTTCGAGCTTGGTGACGCGCGTGAAGAACCCGGCGAAGCCCTTGGCCGAGATGCCGGCGCGCTTCAGGATCTCGAGCGCGTGCACGTCCGCCTCGCGCTCGGCGGCGCGCGAGTAGGAGAGCTGCGCCAGCACGATGCCGATGTTGGCGAGCGTGCCGCCCGAGCCGCCGAGCATGAGATCGGCGGCCGCCGAGAGCCCGATGCGCGCGCACGAGCGCCGTCTCGGGGTGCATCTCGATCCCGTGTCCCATCTCGTGCGCCAGCACGCCCGCGACCTCGTCGGGGCTGTCCGCCTTGGCGATGAGCCCGCGCGTGAGCACGATCTGCTCGCCCGGAACCGCGAACGCATTCATGAGGCCCCAGTCGACGACGACGATCTTGAATTCTTCTGCCCCTGCGGCGCCGGCGAGGCGCGCCGTCAGGCGATCGAGCGCGGCGAGCCCGTTGCCGTCGCGTGGCAGACGTTCTTGCCGTCCGTCATGGAGCGCACGACGTCCGCGCCGAGCGTTGCGCGGGCGCGGTCGGGAAGGAGCTTGGCGACGGCGCGGGCCGGCGACAGGTCGAGCCACGCGATGCGAGGCGCAGATGGCGGCGACGCCGGCCGCGGCCCAGACCCAGGGTCGCGCATGCCGCCAGCGGATGGCGCGCGCCGTGAGCTGGGGCGCGTGAGCCGGAAGCGCGCGCGCGAAGGTCGCCTCGGGCACGAACAGCGCGGCGCCCGGCTCATCTGAGGAGCTGAGAAGGACGTCGATGGCATGCGCCGTAAGCGGCTCGGCGCCGCGAGCGAGCCGAAGGTCCAAACATGCCTCTCTCCGCCGGCAGCATGATCTCGATGCCGGTCGCGCCGAAGCGCACCTCGACGTCGACGGCGCCGCCGTTTTGCCGTCGCTGAAACGGCGGACGAAGGTCGGGAGAGGCGATCAGAACGCATCGACATCGAATGCCTGTGCCAGCCCCTCGCCGCGCGCGGATTCCTGATCGGCCGTCTGCGAGATCTCGTCCAATCGGACCGGCCCCATCGATTCGAGCCTTTCGACCAGATAGCGAGCCGCGCGCGCCTGCGCGATCGGAGTGAGCAGCCCGAGCGTGCAGGATGACGATGAGGATGTTCGAGACGGCAGATCCAGATCAGCCCGCCGCCGTGACGCTGCTCTCGAAGGACGCGTCGTCGAAATGGGTGTGCGCCGGCAAAATGATTGATCTGGCGGGCGCGATACCAGGCGCTCACGATCGAATAGAGGACATAGGCCAAGAGCGGCCACGCCGATCATCTGGCCGATACCCGCGGCGCTCGGCTTGAACTCGCCTCCGGGCCGAGGTCTCGACTTTCTCCATCTCCGCCATCATCACTCCCGAAATGGCGACGCCGGCGGCGACCAGAATGACCGCCACGACGAGCCACAGCAGCGCGAAGCTCGGGTAGAGCGGGCCGGACGCGGGCCGAAAACCGAAACGGGCGGTCGCCGAAGCGCATGTCGCCGACGATCAGGGCTTGGAGGCGGGTCGACCGCCACGGAATGATCCAGCCGAGCGTGAGGGGGATGAGGAGGCCGGTCAGGAAATAGTGGCGCGCGTAGTTCGTGGCGGTTCCGGCGAGCGAGGCGCGGATGGCCCGCCAGGTCGTGCGCGAGAGCCGGTAGCGCTGCGCTCTATAGATGGCAAAGCCGGTGAGGAAGAAGACCACGGCATAGAGCACCACTTGATAGGCGTCGAAGGCCCCTGACTCGGGGCTGAACGTGAGGGCGACCGCGACCGAAAGGAGGAGGATCGGAAGGACGACCAGGAAGAAGACGATGAGAAAGCCGAGGAACAGCTCCTTGCCGGTTCCCGAGTAGTGGAGCGGCTCGCCGTCGATGCGAACGGCCGACCAGATGCGCTTTCGCACCTCTGTTTTGCCCCAGAAATTGTAAAAACCGAGCGTCAGGATGCGGAGGACGAAATTGACGGCCGACAGGCGCACGAGGCCCTGCGGTTGAACCCACGACAACCGCAACCGTTCAGGCTGGGCCCCCTCCATTGCCGTTGAGCTCATGTCCACCGTCGAAGTTCCTCTTGGTCGCGCGCAGGAGGGCTATTCGAGAGCGAATCCCCGCTGCGTTTCAATCTCAAGCTCAGGCCGCAACATTGCCCAGGTCGGGCCGCCGAACTGCCTGAGTAGTCTCATACGACGAAAATAATTGCCCTAAGGGCCACCGACGCGATCAGGTCCAGCTTACAGGATTAACCATGAAGAGAATTGATCGGTGCGGCGAGAGGGGTGTGTCGGCCTCGCAACGTTCGAGAGCTTGCGCGCGGCGATCTCAGGAACCAAATGGGAGTTGTGGCCTAGCCGCAACGAAAGCCTCGATAAAATGCCTCTTTTGGGCCACAAACAGGCGCAACGATAAATCAGCAAGGAACGAAGGCTGCGGGGGCCTCGGTATCCGGATTGCTTTCAATTCGCATTTCCGAAGCCACCGCGGCTCACTCTGTCGCTCGATCGCATTCGAAGAGGACGGGCGATCTTCGCAAGAGCACAACACGTGACGCCAGGGACAGTTGATGGACGCCAAGACGTTCGACAAGTCGAAGTTGCCGAGTCGGCATGTTACGGTCGGGCCGTCGCGCGCCCCGCATCGCTCCTACTATTATGCCATGGGCCTCACCGAGGAGCAGATCGGACGCCCGTTCGTCGGCGTGGTCTCGTGCTGGAACGAGGCGGCGCCCTGCAACATCGCCCTTCAGCGCCAAGCGCAGTCGGCCAAGAAGGGCGTCTTGGATGCGGGCGGCACGCCGCGCGAGTTCTGCACCATCACGGTGACCGACGGCATCGCCATGGGCCACCAGGGCATGAAGTCGTCGCTCGTCTCGCGCGAGGTGATCGCCGATAGTATCGAGCTCACCGTCCGCGGCCACTGCTACGACGCGCTCGTCGGGATCGCGGGCTGCGACAAGAGCCTGCCCGGCACGATGATGGCCATGTTGCGCCTCAACGTGCCGTCGGTGTTCATGTACGGCGGCTCCATCCTGCCCGGCAAGTTCCACGGCCGCGACGTGACCGTCGTCGACGTCTTCGAGGGCGTCGGCATGCATTCGGCGGGGCGGATGACGGCGGAGGAGCTCCACGAGCTTGAATGCGTCGCCTGTCCCGGCGCCGGGGCCTGCGGCGGCCAGTTTACGGCCAACACCATGGCCTGCGTCTCGGAGGCGATCGGGCTCGCGCTGCCGGGATCGGCCGGTGCGCCCGCCCCCTACGAGACGCGCGATGCCTATGCCGTCGAGAGCGGCAAGGCGGTGATGCGGCTCCTGTCCGAAGGGATCCGCCCACGCGACATCGCGACACGCAAGGCGTTCGAGAACGCCGCGACGATCGTCGCCGCGACGGGGGGGTCCACCAATGCCGCCCTCCACCTCCCCGCCATGGCGAATGAGATCGGCCTCGACTTCGACCTCTTCGATGTCGCGGAGATCTTTAAGCGCACGCCCTACATCGCCGACCTCAAGCCCGGCGGAAAATACGTGGCCAACGATGTCTATGAGATCGGCGGCGTGCCGCAGATCATGAAGGCCCTCCTCGACGGCGGCTGCCTCCACGGCGATTGCCTGACGGTGACCGGGCGCACGATTGCGCAGAATCTCGAGGGCGTGAAATTCAACACCAACCAGAAAGTGGTGTTTCCGGTCTCGAACCCGCTGTCTCCCACGGGTGGCGTCGTCGGCCTCAAGGGGTCGCTCGCGCCCGAGGGGGCGATCGTCAAGGTCGCCGGCATGACGACGCTCACTTTCCGCGGTCCTGCGCGCTGCTTCGACTGCGAGGAGCATGCGTTCCGCGCCGTCACCAACCGCGACTATAGGGACGGCGACGTCATCATCGTCCGCTACGAGGGACCGAGGGGCGGCCCGGGCATGCGCGAGATGCTCTCGACGACGGCCGCTCTCTACGGCCAGGGCGCGGGTGGCAAGGTCGCTCTCATCACCGACGGACGCTTCTCCGGCGGCACGCGCGGCTTTTGCATCGGCCATGTCGGCCCCGAGGCCGCAGTCGGCGGGCCGATTGCCCTCATTCGCGACGGCGACATCATCGCGATCGACGCGGACAAGGGCACCCTCGAGCTCGAGGTCGGCGCAGCCGAGCTCGCGCGGCGCAGAAAGGAATGGAAGGCGCCCCCCAATCCCTATCAGAGCGGGGCTCTCAGGAAATTTGCGGATCAAGTAGGCCCGGCCCGTTATGGCGCGGTGACCCATCCCGGCGGAAAGGCGGAAGTGGTTTGCTATGCGGATATCTAGGCTCGCTCTAAGCATTGTTCTGCTTGCGCTTCCGGCGGCCATCGCCGTTGCCGGCTCGACGCCGTTCAGATCGGCGCAGGAGGCCTTGAAGCAGGGCATCAGCGCCTACAACGGCGGCTACTACGAGATCGCGATTCCGGCGCTCGAGTTCGCCGCGGCCCAGGACGAGTTCATGGCCGAGTACTATCTGGCTCGCATCTACGCCGACAACTCTGGCTCGCATACGGACCACGCCAAGGCCTACATGCTGTTCCAGCGCATTGCCGACGAGCATATCGACGCCGACCCGGACGAGGACCCACGCGCGCCCTACGTCGGCAAGTCGCTGACAGCGCTCGCCGGGTACGTGCGCGTCGGCCTGCCCGAGATCGGACTCAGGCCGGACCCCGAGCGCGCAGTCTTCTACCTCAACAACGCGTCCACGACCTTCAATGACGCCGACGCGCAGTTCGAGCTCGCCAAGCTCCAGCTCAAGGGCGAGGGGCTCGAGACCAATGTTCCGCTCGGCAAGCACTGGCTGTCGGTCCTGAGCCAGGACGGGCACGCGGGCGCGCAAGCGTTCCTTGCCGATCTTCTTTGGCGCGGGAAGTACATGGACCCCGATCAGGCGCGGGCACTCGCGTTGATATCGATCGCGGTCGAGAACGCCCCGCCGCACGAGCGGCTTTGGATCGAGGACATCTACCAGAACATTTTCTGCGGCGCGGCCGAGGGCACCCGCAAGCAGGCGACCGGCATCGTGGCGCAGTGGGGCAACCGGTATGGCCGCAACCCCGACAAGCGCGATCAGACCGATATTCTCGGGCAGCTCGCGGGCGCGCCCGAGCGCACCTGCCAGAACGGCGAGCGAGTCGGTCCCATTCCCGTCAACGGTGAGAGCGGCGCGCCCGACCAGCGCGGGGAAAAACCGACGACCGAGGCCACGAGCCCGCGGCTGCCACCGCTACCCGGTGCGCCAGCCTTCTCCTACGGCTCAGCGTCCGGCCCGGCGGCGACCCTGCCGCACTTGCGCGATGTCGGAACGGCGCTCCCGGCCGACACTGCGCGCTAAAGGTCGAGGTCGACCCACGCCGGCGCGTGATCGGAAGGCTTCTCCCAGCCCCGCGTGAAGCGGTCGATGCCCGCCGCCGTAAGCCGGTCGGTGGCTTCCGGCGAAAGGAGGAGATGGTCGATGCGGATGCCGTTGTCCTTCTGCCAGGCCCCGGCCTGATAGTCCCAGAACGTGTAAAGGCCCGGCTCCGGGTGACAGGCGCGGACGGCGTCGGTGAGCCCGAGCCCTAGGAGTTTGCGGTAGGCCGCGCGCGATTCAGGCTGGAACAGGGCGTCTCCCGTCCAGGCCTCGGGGCGCTTGGCGTCGGCCGGCTCGGGGATGACGTTGAAATCGCCGGCGAGCACGAGCGGCTCCTCGTCCTTGAGCAGCTTGCGGGCGTGCCGGTCGAGTCGGGCCATCCAGCTGAGCTTGTAGTCGAACTTGTCGGTGCCGATCGGGTTGCCGTTCGGGAGGTAGATCGACGCCACGCGGACGACGCCACAGGGGGTCGCAACCGTCGCCTCGATATAGCGGGATTGCTGATCGTCGGGGGCTCCAGGAAGGGCGCGGCTCACGTCCTCGATCCGTGCCTTGGCGAGGATAGCCACCCCATTGAACCCCTTCTGGCCATGGGTCGCGACCGAGTAGCCGAGCTCCTCGAAGGGCCCCGCGGGAAATCCCTCGTCGACGCTCTTGATTTCCTGCAGGCAGAGCACATCGGGCGACATTTCCTTGAGATAGGTGAGGGCGCCGTCGATGCGAGCCTTGACGCCGTTGATGTTCCAGGTCGCGATTTTCATCGAGCGTCCGCACCCCTCTCCCCGGTCATGGCGAAGCCACGCTCCGCATGGACCGGGAGAGGGAGGTCAGTCAGAGGGAGAAGCTCGTCCCGCATCCGCAGGATGAGGTTGCTTTCGGGTTCTTGATCTTGAAGGCGGCGCCGATAAGGTCGTCGACGAAGTCGATCTCGGAGCCCGAAAGGTACTCGAGCGACACCGGATCGATCAGCACGCGCGCGCCCTCGCGCCCGAGCACCAGATCATCGGGGGCTGCCTCGCCGACGAGATCGAACCGGTATTGAAAGCCCGAGCAGCCGCCGCCTTCGACCGAGACGCGCAGCATGGTGCTCGCCGTCTCGCCGGCCACGATCTCGGCAATGCGCCTCTGGGCGCGCTCGGTCACGGTTACGGTCTCGTCCGCCATTATGTCTTTTCCTTGCGGCAGGGACGCTGTTGCCCTTGCCCTCGAACACCTACAATGAAGATAGGGATGGCGGCCCACGTGTCAAATGGCGCGCCGATCCTTCAAGATACAACATGAACGAGGCTTGATTGAGCGACAAGGCGCCCGGCGCCGGAGCCTATGGCGAGGGCCTCGCGCCCGGCGCACGGGCGCCCGCCGCCTATGCCGCGAGCGCGGTTCCCTCGCGCGGGCGCCTTCACGCCGAGCCCGACTGCCCGACGAGGAGCCCCTTCCAGCGCGACCGCGACCGCGTCCTGCACTCGACCGCCTTCCGCCGCCTCATGCACAAGACCCAGGTCTTCGTCTTTCACGAGGGCGACCACTACCGCACGCGGCTCACCCACAGCCTCGAGGTGGCGCAGATCGCGCGCACTATTGCTCGCCAGCTCCGTCTCGACGAGGACCTCGCCGAGGCTTTGGCCCTCGCCCACGACCTCGGCCACCCCCCGTTCGGTCACGCCGGCGAGCGGGCGCTCGACCGCGCCATGAAAGCCTTCGGCGGATTCGACCACAACGCTCAGAGCCTGCGTGTGGTGCTTCATCTCGAGCGTAAGTACCTCGCCTTCGACGGGCTCAATCTCACCTGGGAGACGCTCGAGGGGCTCGCCAAGCACAACGGGCCGCTTGCGGCTCGGTCGGAGAGCGCGGCGGCGAAGGCCGTGCGCGCGCTCGAGCGTTGGCAGAGCCTCGAGCTCGCGAGCTGGGCGTCGGCCGAAGCGCAGGTCGCGGCGATCTCCGACGACATCGCCTACGTCGCCCACGACATCGACGATGGGCTGAGAGCCGGGCTCATCGCCGTTCCCGATCTCGAAGCCGTGCCGCTCGCGGCCGGGGCCGTGCAGGCGGCACGTGCAGGAGCGGCAGTCGAGAAGGCGCGCCTCATCTACGAGGTGAGCCGGCGCATGATCACGGCTCTGATCCGCGACGTGGTCGAGGAGTCGCGCCGCCGGCTTGCTGGCCTTGCCCCGCATGGCCCCGACGACATTCGGCGCGCAGAGAGCGCCGTCGCGAGCTTCTCGGCCGGGATGGCGCTCGACATCGCGGCGTTGAAAGCGTTTCTCACCGAGCGCGTCTACCGCTCTTTTCGCGTCATGCGGGTGATGAGTGGTGCCGAGGAGATTGTCGGCGAGCTCTTTGCTCGCTATCTCGAGGACGCCGCCACCCTGCCCGACGCTTGGCGCGCCGCCGGCGAGACGCTCACTCCCCGCAAGCGGGCACGCCTGATTGGCGATTTCGTCGCCGGCATGACCGACCGCTTCGCCGTGGCCGAGCACCGGCGGCTGTTTGACGTCACCCCGGAATTGCGATAGCCGGGCCTCGCTTCGGTGAGATGGTCAGATAGTGAGATCGTGAGATGGCCAGATCGACCTTGCCACTTCATCACTCACGACCTCACTACTCACCACCTCACGAGGATTCCTCATGGACGCTTTCGCCGACGTTGAAGCGCGCATTGCCAAAGCGCTCGAAGCCTTGAAGGCGGAGGGCGTGCTTCCGCGCGACATCGATGTCGGCGCCGCCGAGGTCGAGATGCCGCGCGATCCCGCGCATGGCGATCTTGCGAGCAACGCAGCCATGGTGCTCGCCAAGGCCGCCGGCATGAAGCCGCGCGACGTTGCGGACGCCCTGAAGGCAAAGCTTGCCGCCGAATCCGCCGTCGCCTCCGTCGAGGTGGCCGGGCCGGGGTTCCTCAATATTCGCATGCAGCCCGGGTTCTGGCAGGCAGTTGTGCGCGCGGTCCTCGACGAGGGCGCGGCCTACGGGCAGACCAATCCCGGACAAGGCGAGAAGATCAACGTCGAATACGTCTCCGCCAACCCGACGGGCCCGATGCACGTCGGCCACTGCCGCGGCGCGGTGTTCGGAGACGCACTGGCGAACCTGCTCGTGTTCGCCGGCTACGAGGTCACACGCGAGTATTATATTAACGACGCCGGCGGTCAGGTCGACGCGCTGGCGCGGTCGGCATTCCTGCGCTACCGCGAGGCGCTGGGTGAGGACATCGGCGAGATTCCGTCAGGCCTCTATCCGGGCGAGTATCTCAAGCCCGTCGGAGCGGCACTCGCCAAGGAGCACGACAAAGCGCTCCTTTCGATGCCGGAGGAGCAATGGCTCCCGCTGGTGCGGGGCGAGGCCATCGCCGCCATGCTCGGGATGATCAAGGACGATCTCGGCTCGCTCAACATCTGCCACGAGGTGTTCTTCTCCGAGCGCTCGCTGACCGAGGGCGGCACCGACGAGGTCAAGGCCGCGATCGACGCGCTCGCCGCCAAGGGCCTAGTCTACGACGGGCGGCTCGAGAAGCCCAAGGGGCACGACGACGAGGACTGGGAGGATCGCGAGCAGACGCTCTTCAAGTCGACCGAGTTCGGCGACGACACCGACCGCGCGCTTTTGAAGTCGGACGGCAGCTACACCTATTTCGCGTCAGACATCGCCTATCACTTCACCAAGCTCAAGCGCGGCTTCCTGCACTTGATCAACGTGTTCGGCGCCGATCACATCGGCTACATCCCACGCATGAAGGCAGCCGTCGCGGCGCTCTCCGACGGCAAGGCCGACCTCGACATCAAGGTCTGCCAGCTCGTGAAGCTCTTCCGGGCCGGCGAGCCGGTCAAAATGTCGAAGCGAGCCGGCACCTTCGTCACGCTGCGTGACGTCGTCGACGAGGTCGGCCGCGACCCGGTCCGCTTCATGATGCTCTATCGCAAGAACGACGCGCCCCTCGACTTCGACTTCGCCAAAGTCACCGAGCAGTCGAAGGACAACCCCGTGTTCTACGTGCAGTACGCTCACGCCCGCGCGGCTTCCGTCCTGCGCAATGCCGCGGAGGCGTTTCCGGGGCTTTCGTCCACAGCCGATGAAGTGACGCGGGCGGACCTTAGCCGGCTCGAGGATCCGGCCGAGCGCGACCTCATGCGCAAACTCGCCTATTTTCCGCGCCTCGCGAGCGGCGCGGCGCGCGCCCACGAGCCGCACCGGCTTGCCTTCTATCTCTATGATTTGGCTTCGGCTTTTCATGGCCTTTGGACGCGAGGCAATGATTTGCCACAATTGCGCTTTATCCAGACCAATGACCGCAGTCTGACCGCAGCTCGGTGCGCGCTTGTTGCTGCAGTGCAGCGCGTACTCCGCACAGGCCTTTCGGTATTGGGGGTCGGAGCGCCAGAGGCCATGCGATAGACTCCGATTCGGAGATTCGGAGCTGATCTTCGAGCAGGCGTGGCGCGCGGGCTTCTCAGCGACGAGTTGTGCGGAGGGATTTTGCGAGATGTCACGGTCCAACAGTCCTCAGACGCATGCCGCGGGCCGAGATCGTCCCGGCAGTGTTTCACCTGAGCAGGACCCGCTCGCCTGGACCCAGGCTCAGCGCGCTCAGCGTCCAGCACCTTCCCAGCAGCCCTACCCAGGCTATCCGCCGCAGCATGCCGACGGGCAGCACGCTGACCCCTACGCGGCACAGGCGCAGGGGTATTACCCGCAGGCGCCCGCGCCCGATCCCTATGCAGCCGCCGCCCCGCAGCATCGCACGTATCAGCCGCAGCATGCTGACGCGCAGGCGCACGTCTACGGCGGCCAAGGGGGCTACGGCACTCATGCCGAGCCGCACTTCGGGACGCCACAAGCCGGCGCCGCCTACGATCAATGGCCCGCCGCCGCGCCGGCCCAGGATTTTCGAAACTTCGATCTCAACAGCTATGGCGCCCCCGCTGCCGGTTACGGGCAGCAGCCGGCTCCTCTCGCAGGCGGAGCGGATTGGAGAGCACACGACCCCTACGCTCAACCGATGCCCGGTCCCTCGTTCGGCGACCAAGTTTACGCCCAACCCCACGGCGGCGCCCTCGAGCAGGCATACGCCGAGGATGAGGGATACGAGGCAGAGGAGCAGCCGCGCCGGGGCCGTCGCCTCAAGATCGTGGCCGTCCTCGCCGGCGCGATCATCGTAGGCGGCGGCCTAGCCTATAGCTACAGCGCTCTCCTGGGTCCGTCGTCGGATGCCAACACGCCGGTCGTGAAAAGCGCCGACGGCCCGTTCAAGGTTAAGCCCTCGGATCCGGGCGGCAAGCAGTTCGCCCATTCAGACAGCAAGATCATGGGCCGCCTCGGCGAAGGCGGGACGGCGGCAGGCGCCGTGACGGCCGACGCTCAAGCCGCGAGTGCCCAGCAGCCCTCGTCGGCCGCGACCGATCCGGTGACCGGCGCTCGCAAGGTGCCCCTGCTCGTTGTCGGGCGCGACGGCTCGATCCAGCCGCCCGCAGCGACTGAGGCCGCCGACCCGCCCAAGGCTGCCGCAACGACAGCAACCGTCACCGTGCCCGGCATGACGATTATCGATGGCCTCGGCGGACCGCCTGCCGCAGCGGCTGCGGCCAGCCCGGCGGAGCCCAAGATCATCACGGCGGCCGCGCCGGAGAAGCCGGCGGTGGTCAATCCTCCAGCGGCAACCAAGAAGAAGGCGGAAGCGGTGGCGGCCGCAGCCACGCCGGCGGCCGATCCTCCGAGCGCGCAGGCGCTGCCCGGCAGCAGCGACGCTGTCGCGGCCGTCGCCCCCGAGAAGAAGCCAGCCGCGAAGAAGGCCACTTCGACCGCGCCCGCCGTCACCAGTCCGGCGCCGACCGGGGCCGGGTTCGTCGCCGTGCTCGCCTCGGTTCCCGCGTCCAGCAACAGCCGCATCAGCGCCCTCCAGAAGTTCGCCGACATGCAGCAGAAGTACGGCCCCCTGCTTCAGGACAAGACGCCCGACGTCCAGGAGGCGAACCTCGGCGACAAAGGCACCTACCATCGCCTCCTCGTCGGCCCGCCCGGCTCGCGCGATTCGGCAAATGCGCTCTGTACGCAGCTCAAGGCGCAAGGCTATAGCGATTGCTGGGTGACGGCGTACTGAACGCCCGCACCCCGTTGCGACCCGTCGATAGCTCATGCGCACGGCTCTCATCACAGGATTGGCCGGCGAAGCCTTGACGGCGGACGAGCGCGCGTTCCTCAAGTCGGCCTCGCCCTCGGGCGTGATCCTCTTCACGCGCAACTGCCGCGACCACGACCAGATCCGCGCCCTTCTCGGAAGTGCGCGCGAGGCCGCGGGGGCCGACGATTTCCTCGTTCTCATCGATCAGGAGGGGGGACGCGTGCAGCGCTTGCGCCCGCCGCTCGGGCGTGCGCTGCCGCGCGCCGGCACTTTTGCGCGCCTCTACGAGCGCGAGCCGTCCCGCGCCCTGGACGCCGCCTTCCTCGTCGCGCGCCTTGTGGCGGCGGAACTCGCGGCGCTCGGCATCACCATGAACTGCGCCCCCGTGCTCGACATTCCATCTGCTGGCTCGCATGAGATCATCGGGGACAGGGCGTATGGTGCGACACCGGATCAGGTCGCGGCGCTCGGGCGGGCGGTGGCGGAGGGATTGCTCGCCGGCGGCCTGGTACCGGTCCTGAAGCACATTCCCGGACATGGGCGCGCGACGGCCGACAGCCACCTCGATCTCCCGGTCGTCGACGCAGCGCACATGGCGCTCTCGGCGACCGACTTCGCGCCCTTCAAGGCGCTGGCCAGCATGCCCGCCGCGATGACGGCGCACGTGGTCTACTCGAGCATCGACGCCTCCGCGCCGGCGAGCACGTCGGCGCGCGTCACGCGCGAGGTGATTCGCGGCGAGATCGGCTTCGACGGGCTCCTGATGAGCGACGACCTCAGCATGAAGGCGCTCCAAGGCGCCATGCGAGACCGCGCCGAGGCGGTCATCGCCGCGGGGTCGGACGTGGCGCTCCACTGCAACGGCGATCTTTCGGAAATGGAAGCCGCCGCGGCCGGGGCGGGCCCCCTCGCCGGGCGGGCGCTCGAGCGGTTTCGCGCGGCGGTTCAATCGGTTGGACGCTCGGACCCGTTTGAAATGTCGGCTGCCGAGCACTATCTCGCGACCGTGCTTGCGCTCGAGCCCCTCGCTCCTGAATCAGTGTAGTCTGTGGAAAACATGGAGCGAAGGGATGCGCCGAGCCGCGCCCCGGACCTGGTAACAATGGCATAGGGACCTATGATCGAGGCGGCGTCAGAGCCCGACGAGATGAGAGAGGCGTGGGATGCGCCGGCGCTCGATCTTGCGCCGACGGCCGACGCGCTCATCGTCGACGTGGCCGGCTTCGAGGGCCCTCTCGATCTCCTGCTCGCGCTCGCGCGGACGCAGAAGGTGGACATTACCAAGATCTCCATCGTCGGCCTCGTCGACCAATACCTCGTCTATATCGGCGAAACCCAGCGGCTCAGGATCGAGGTCGCCGCCGACTATCTCGTCATGGCGGCCTGGCTCGCCTATCTCAAGTCGCGGCTGCTGCTCCCGCGCGAGACCCCCTTCGGGGACGAGCTCTCCGCGGAGGAGCTTTCGCAGCGCCTTGCGTTCCGCCTCATGCGCCTCGACGCCATGCGCCGGGCGATCGCCGAGCTCATGACGAGGAAGCGCCTCGGGCGCGACGTTTTCGCCCGCGGCATGCCGGAGGGCATCACGTCGGTGCGCGATACCCAATGGACCGCCGAGGTCTACGATCTGCTCAAGGCCTACGGCGAGCTGCGCCGGCGCACGATCAAGGTGACGCACGTGATCAAGGCGCGCACCGTGTGGTCGATCAAGGATGCGCGTAGCCGCCTCGAGCAGCTCCTCGGCGCCACCGTCGGCGATTGGGTCGGTCTCGACAGCTACATCGCCCACTACGTGCCGCTTGGCGACGAAGGCCGGACCGCGCTCGCGAGCTCGTTCGGAGCGAGCCTCGAGATGGCGCGCGAGGGGATGATCGAGCTCAGGCAGGACGCGCCCTTCGCGCCGATCTACGTGAGAAAGCGCGACGGCGACGCTCAATGGGAGCGCCTTGAATGACACGCGCGCCGGCTACACACGCACGAGAGAGGAACAGGGAAGGGACATGGTTCCACCAAGGCTGACGCTCGTCTCGAGCAACGGGATCGTCAACGACAACTCTCTGCAGGACGGCGCGGATGCCGAGGCGCGCGAGATAGCCCGCGCCTATGCGGAGAGCGAGGGGCTGCGCGATGAGAGCGAGGCGACCGCCCCCCACCCTGACAATGGCGAGAAGCTTCGCATTCTCGAGGCGCTGCTGTTTGCCGCCTCCGAGCCGCTTTCGGTCGAGGAGCTGGCAAGCCATCTCGGAGCCAGGGACGACGTCGGCGCGCTCATGGACGAGCTCAAGGCGAGCTACGAGGGCCGCGGCATCGCGCTGGTGCGCGTCGCCGGCAAGTGGGCGTTCCGCACCGCCGAGGACCTGTCCTATCTCCTTGAGCGGTACGCGCACGAGGAGCGCCGCCTGTCCAAGGCCGCGCTCGAGACGCTCGCCATCGTCGCCTACCATCAGCCGGTGACGCGGGCCGAGATCGAGGAGGTCCGCGGCGTCACGATTTCCGCGGGAACACTCGACATTCTAATGGAAGCGGGCTGGATTCGCCCGCGCGGGCGCCGGCGCGCCCCGGGCAAGCCAATCACCTACGGCACGACGGAGAGCTTTCTCGCCCACTTCAATCTCGACAGCATCAAGGACCTTCCGGGGCTGGCCGAGCTCAAGGCGGCGGGGCTGCTCGACGCCACGCTTCCGTCCGGCTTCACGGTGCCCGATCCGACGATGGCGGCAAGCCTCATGGCCGACGAGCTGCCCCTAGAGGACGCCGACGTTCAGGACGAGATGCCGCTCGACTTGCCGGAGACCGAGGACGGGTCTACTTCGGAGACGTAAAGTCTCCAACGCAAGTCTGGTTTCAGCGTGAAGCACTGGCCGTTCAATGATCCTCGAGAGGCGGTCGCCGCTGTGGCCTCTGCCACGACCGGGCGCGGGCGCGCCGCGGCGGCCTTCGCCGCGCGCCTCACCTTCGACGCCGTCGAGCGCCGCTATGGCGACGACTATGCGCTTTGCGGCTTTTCTCTGGACATCGCGCCGGGCGAAATCGTCTGCCTGCTCGGGCCGTCGGGCTGCGGTAAGACGACGGCTCTCAGGGTTGCCGCGGGCATCGAGAAACCGTCCGCGGGGCGCATTCTCATCAACGAGCGCGAGGTTGCGGGGCCGATGCGCTTCGTGCCGCCCGAGCAGCGCAACGTCGGCCTCATGTTTCAGGACTTCGCCCTCTTTCCCCACCTCACCATCCTCGAGAACGTGGCGTTCGGTTTGAAAGCGCTACCGCGCAAGGAGGCGCGCCGCGAGGCCTTTCACCTCCTCTCGCGCGTCGGGCTTGAGCGCTATTCCGAGAGCTTTCCCCATATCCTCTCCGGCGGCCAGCAGCAGCGCGTGGCGCTCGCGCGCGCGATCGTGCCGCGCCCCGCCGTGATGCTCATGGACGAGCCGTTCTCGGGGCTCGACGTGCAGCTGCGCGAGAGCATGCAGGAGGAGACGCTCGCGCTTCTCAGAGAGACGCGCGCGACTTCGGTCATCGTAACGCACCATCCCGAGGAGGCCATGCGGCTCGGCGACCGCATCGCCGTCATGCGCCGCGGGCGGCTCGTGCAGGCGGGCAAGGCCGAGGACCTTTATCACCAGCCGGCAGCACTGTTCGTCGCGCGTCTCTTCTCGGAGATCAACGAGATCCCCTATCGTGTGACGCACGGCATGATCGCGACGCCGATCGGCGTGATCGCGGCTCCGGGCGTGGCGGAGGGCGAGACGGCGATTCTCTGCCTGCGCGAGCGCGGCATCGAGATCGGGCGGGAGGGCGATGGCCTTGCCGGGCGCGTGCTCGACGTCAAGTTCCTCGGCGACGCCGCGCGCCTAGAGATCGCGGCCGAGGGCTTCGAGGCGCCGCTGCGGGTCCGTGCGCCCGAAGGTCATGGGCTTGGCAAGGGAGCAGAAATCCGCATCGCCATCGATCCCGCAAAGGTCTTGATATTCCCGGCGCGCGAGGAGGAAACCGATTGAGGATCAAGGCGATACCTTAAAGATGGTTCATGTGCGCGGCTTGCGGGGGTATACCCTTTCTGCGATAGTGCCGCCCGACATGAAACTGGCAGCGACGCGCTGTCGAGGAGGCATTGAATATCATGGGATTGAGCACCACCCATCTGCTCTTGCTTTTGGTCGTGGTCGTGCTGCTCTTCGGCCGCAACAAGATTTCCGACCTCATGGGCGACGTTGCGCGCGGCATCAAGAGCTTCAAGAAGGGCATGGCGGAGGACGACGCGGACGGCGCCCCCCCGAGGGCGATCGATCATGCCGGAAAGCCGGTCAGCCAGACCGAGCGCGACAAGAGCACCACCAGCTAGAGCTTTTCGATCGCGTGCAGCGCGACCAAATGAGTCTGCCGGACAAGCTATCGCGCGACGCCGCCTCGCTGCGCCCGTGACGGGACTTTCCGATCGGAACGAGCCATGTTCGACGTGAGCTGGAGCGAGCTTCTGATCCTGGCCATCGTGACCCTCATCTTCGTCGGTCCGAAGGAGCTGCCGCGCCTTCTCGGCACGCTCGGGCGCTACGCGGGGGTCGTGCGCCGACATGCCAACGAGTTTCGCTCCTACTTCGAGCAGGCGATGCGCGAGGCGGAGCTCGAGTTCGATGAAGAAGGAGGTCGAGACCATGAGCGCCGACGTGGAGCGCTCGGTGCGCGAGACCGAGCGCGCGGCGAAGGCCGAAATCGGCGCCGCGGCGACGGAGATGGAGCCGCTGGCCCGTCCTAGCGAGCCTGCCGTGCCCGCGATCGCCGACGCCTCGAAGAGCGGCGAGGCACGCGAGGACAAGGGCTAGCCGCGATGCAGGAGCGTGCGGACACGCGGCCAGGGCAGGACGAGATCGACGCCTCGAAGGCGCCGCTGATGGACCATCTGATCGAGCTGCGCCAGCGGCTCATCTATGCGGTGGGTGCGTTCTTCATCGCCTTTCTCGTCTGCTTCGGATTGGCGCGCCAGATCTACGACGTGCTGGTGTGGCCCTACGTGTGGGCCTCGGGCAACGAGCACGTGCGCCTCATCGCGACGCACTTTCTCGAGCAGATCATCACGCAATTGAAGCTCGCGATGTTCGGCGCGGCATTCATCTCGTTCCCGGTCGTGGCGACGCAGATCTACAAGTTCGTGGCGCCGGGGCTCTACAAGAACGAGCGGCGTGCCTTTCTGCCATATCTCATTGCAACGCCCGTGTTCTTCTTGCTCGGCGCGGCCGTCGTCTACTTCATCGCCATGCCGGTCCTGATCCGCTTCTCGATCGGGCTCGCCGCGACCGCGAGCGCGGGCGGGCCCGCGACCATCGAGCTCATGCCCAAGGTGTCGGAGTATCTCTCGCTGATCATGACGCTGATCTTCGGTTTCGGGATCTGCTTCCAGCTCCCCGTGGCGCTGACGCTGCTCGCGCGCGCCGGGATCATCACCTCCGATACGCTCCGCAGCGGGCGCCGGTTCGCGATCGTCGGAATCTTTGCGGTGGCCGCGATCCTGACGCCGCCCGACGCCTTGAGCATGGTCGTCATGGCGCTGCCGACGGTGCTCCTCTACGAGCTCTCGATCCTGGCCGTTTCCTGGGTCGAGAAAAAGCAGGCTGCCGCCGCTGCAGGCGCCAAGACGTCGACAACCTAGCTCGCCTTCTTCAGCGGCTTCATTTTAGAGACGTCGATCTCGCGCTCGGCGTGCCAGAGGTCGTAGGCGGTCTGCATGTTGAGCCAGGAAGCCGCCGACGTTCCGAGCACGGCCCCGAGCCGGACGGCCATCCCTGGGGTAACGGGCAACTTCTCCGACAATATGTCGTAGAGCATCTGACGCGAGATCCCGAGAGCGCGCGCGACCTCGGCCTTCGGGGCGGGAAGAGCAGGCAGCACGATCTCGCGGAGGAATGCACCCGGATGGGTGGGGCATCGGTCCGGCGATCTCTTGGGTGGGGCGACCATGCTCAATGGCTCCATGACTAACGCGATACTTTCACACCAACCATTGACACTTAGTGATAGTCCTCGAAGTCGACGTCGATCGCGTCCTGCTCGTGCCAGCCAAACGTGATTCGCCAGTTTGCCGAGACCGACACGGCATAGCGTCCCTTCGACGGACCGGAGAGCTTGTGAAACTCTAACCCTGGCAGATTCATATCGTCCGGTTTGACCGCTCCATCCAGCCTGTCGAGGATCATGGCGATGCGTCGAACTCTCTCCGGTGGTAGCTTTGAAGGGTCATCACGTTCCCGAAAGCGCCTAAGAGCACGGTTTCGAAATGAAATGATCATCAAGATCACCCCTTGATCTTCGATTCTCCGTAGACCCCAGGGGCGTCGTCCCGATCCCGAAACTGACGTTCGGTTCGGCAAAACTGTATACTTTAGGACGACACTATGTCAAGTATATACTTACACACTATAGTCCCTAGACCCTCGCGCGCACCCGTCCTATACCGTCGTCGCAAAGACTATTGGACGGCCACTCACTCACCGTCATACCCGTGGAGGCGGGCACCCACGACACCGTGCCAAGAGGGTACGGAGACTTGCGTGGATGGCCGCCTTCGCGGCCATGACGTTGAGGGGGTGACGAGCGCCGAGTCATTTCGAGGGCCTTAAGTGTTCGACATCAAGTGGATCAGGGACAACGCCGAGGCCTTCGACAGGGGGCTCGAGAACCGCGGGCTCGAGCCCTTGTCGGCACGGCTCATCGAGCTCGACGAGGCGCGCCGGCGCCACATCGTGAGGCTGCAGGAGGCGCAGGCGCGCCGCAATGCGGCCTCGAAGGAGATCGGCAAGGCGAAGGCGGCGAAGGACGAGGCGACGGCAGCCAAGCTCATGGCCGAGGTCGCCGAGCTCAAGGAGGTGATCCAGGGCGGCGAGGAGGAGGAGCGCCAACTCGTGAAAGCGCTCGACGATGCGCTTGCCGTCATACCGAACCTGCCGCGCGACGACGTCCCCGTCGGCAAGGACGAGACCGCGAACAAGGAAGTGCGCCGCGTTGGCACGCCGCCGAAATTCGACTTTACCCCCAAGCAGCACTTCGAGATCGGGGAAGCCCTCGGCCTTATGGACTTTGAGACGGCGGGCGCGGTGTCGGGTGCGCGCTTCGTATTCCTCAAGGGCGCGCTCTCGCGTCTCGATCGCGCCCTCGGCTCGTTCATGCTCGATCTCCACACGGGCACGCTCGGCTACACGGAGATGAATCCGCCGCTTCTCGTGCGCGACGAGGCGGCCTACGGCACCGGCAACCTCCCGAAGTTCGCCGATGACCTCTTCCACACGACGAATGGCTACTGGCTGATCCCGACGGCCGAGGTGTCACTCACCAACGTCGTGCGCGACCGCATCCTCGACGAATCTGAGCTCCCCATGCGCATGACGGCGTGGACGCCGTGTTTCCGCTCGGAGGCCGGCGCCGCCGGCAAGGACACGCGCGGCATGATCCGCCAGCACCAGTTCTCGAAGGTAGAGCTGGTTTCGATCACGACGCCGGAAGAAAGCCTCGCCGAGCACGAGCGCATGACCAATTGCGCCGAGGAGGTCTTGCGCCGCCTCGGCCTCGCCTATCGCACGGTGCTGCTCTGCACGGGCGACATGGGCTTTGCCAGCCAGAAGACCTACGACATCGAGGTGTGGCTGCCGGGGCAGAACGCCTACCGCGAGATCTCCTCGTGCTCGGTGTGCGGCGATTTCCAGGCCCGCCGCATGAGCGCGCGCTACCGCCCCAAGGGCTCGAAGGAACCGGGATCGGGGTCGGGGGCGGGTGTTAAGTACGTTCACACGCTGAACGGCTCGGGGCTTGCGGTCGGACGCACGCTTGTGGCCATTCTCGAGAACTACCAACAGGCGGACGGATCGGTCATAATTCCCGAGGTTTTGCAGCCGTACATGGGCGGCATGACGAGGATCGAGAGATCGTGAGATCTCCCTCTCCCCATCGCGCAGGCGATGGGGAGAGGGTTGGGGTGAGGGGCGGCGTCTCGCCGCAGCGCCAGCTCCTGCCCCTCACCCTGGCCCTCTCCCCGTAAGAACGGGGAGAGGGAAAGTTGCACGGAGTTTCGATGCGCATATTGATCACCAACGACGACGGCGCGGGCGCCCACGGCCTCACGGTCATGCACCAGATCGCGAAGACGCTCTCCTCGGACGTGTGGATCGTCGCCCCCGAGATGAACCAGAGCGGCGCCTCGCACGCTCTCACTCTCCAGGTCCCGCTGCGTTATCGCGAGATCGGCGAGCGCGCGTTCGCCGTGCGCGGCACACCGGCCGACTGCATCATCATGGGCGTGCGCCATCTCTTGAAGGACAAGGCGCCTGACCTCATCCTCTCCGGCGTCAATCACGGCTCGAACCTCGCGGAAGATGTGGCCTACTCGGGAACGATTGCGGGGGCGACGGAAGGCACGCTGGTCGGCATCCGCTCGATCGCCATGAGCCTCACGATCGGCTTCGATCCGGACGGACGCCAGCACTGGAAGACGCCGCTCGAGCAGGGGCCTCGCATCGTCGAGGCCCTCCTCGCCTCGGACTGGCCGCCAGGCGTGCTCATGAACATCAACTTTCCCGATCTCCCGCCCGACAAGGTGGCCGGCATCGCAGTGACGGGCCAAGGCCGGCGCGACCAGGGGGGCCTGCGCGTGGACGAGCGCAGCGATACGTGGGGCGACCCTTATTTCTGGGTCGGCGCCGACTACTCGCGCACCGAACTTCCCGAAGGTTCGGACTTGCAGGCCGTTGCCGAGGGGAAGATTTCGGTCACGCCGCTCTCCCTCGATCGCACCCATCAGTCGACGCGCGAGGCGCTCGCCGCCCATTTCGCTCCGCTCGGAAAAGAACGGCTTAAGGGCGCCGGATAAATCTCTCCGCAGCCGCCGTGTTGACCAATTTCCTCCCCGATCGCTTCACAATCGAAGCGTAAGCCATGGCACGTGTGCGGGACCTCGGCACGTGGCATTCGCTCGCTCCCGCCGCACCGCGCGCCCGGCGATGATCGAAATTTTCTGACGAATCGCTGGCGCTCAGCCTCGCGTTAACAACGCGTTAACCGATTGAAGGTTACCTGAGGGTGAGTATCCAGGGTGCGTAACATGGTGAGTGTCGTGCGTGGGGTCCGTACTTCGAACTTTCCGAAAACGCTGTCTCTTGCGATTTTGCCCGCAGCAGCAGCTCTTCTCGCGGGATGCAGCGCCGACATCGGCCGCTTCGACACCGCGAGCCTGGCCGAGAACAACGGCCCATCGCCGTCCGCCTCGGTGACCGAGCCGGGCGGCACGCGCTCCAATCTCGTCGGTAGTAACGGCAGCGCGGGCGAGGCGACGGCCCAGGGCCAGGCCTCGCCGGGCGGAGCCTACTATCCGGCGCCGTCGTACCGGCCGGCCCCCTCGCGATTCACGAACCTACCGCCGCCCGACGGTGCAGCCTCCGGCTCGCCGCCGCCCGCCCAGTCCTACGGCGCGTCGCGGGTGCCGCCGGCCGAGCCGAAGGTGGCCGTTCTCCCGCAGCGGGGCGAGGCGATCGAGATCGCGGCGGGCGACACGCTCTATGGGCTCGCGCGGCGCCACAACGTGTCGATGTCCGAGATCATGGCGCTCAACGATCTCAAGAGCCCGACCCTAAAGCCGGGCCAGCAGCTCTATCTCCCGGCCAGCGCAAATGTGAGAAAGCCGCTCGCGCGGACCAATACCTACGAGACGGCGGCCATCCCCACGAGCCAAGCGCCGCCCGGCTGGACCGGCGCCTATACGGTGAAGAGCGGGGAGAGCCTCTACGGCATAGCGCGCCAGCACAACGTCAAGGTTGCCGAGCTGCAGAGCGCCAACTCGATCTCCGACGCGCGTCGCGTCAAGCCAGGGACCGTTCTCAGGGTGCCCAGCGGCGGCGGCGGCACGGTGGAGCCCGAACGCACGCCGGCGCCCGCTGCGACCTCGGGTGCGCCCTCGGCACAGCCCGTGATCCTGAATTCGGCCGCGAAGTCGAGCGACACGCGCGTTGCCGAGCTCAACAAGCCGAATACCGCGACCGACGCACCCGCTCCGAGCGGCGCGCAAGGCAGTGGCTCCGTCGCCGGCTCGAGCAAGCTGCGCTGGCCGGTCGATGGCAAGGTCATCAGCGCGTTCGGTCCGCGCCCCGACGGCACGCACAACGACGGCGTCAATCTCGCCGTGCCCATGGGCAGCGACGTGCACGCGGCGGAGGCTGGCGTCGTCGCTTATGCCGGCAGCGAGCTCAAGGGCTACGGCAACCTCGTGCTTCTGCGCCACGACAACGGCTGGGTAACGGCGTACGCCCACGGCGACGAGCTGCTCGTCAAGCGCGGCGACAAGGTGAAGCGCGGCCAGGTGATCGCCAAGGCGGGGCGCACCGGCCAGGTCGACCAGCCGCAGGTGCATTTCGAGCTGCGCCAGGGTCAGCGCCCCGTCGACCCGACGCCGTTCATGGAGAGAATGTGAGACGCGAATTTGAGGAACCGTGAGCGGGCCTCCGCTTACGGGGGGAGCGACCTGAAGGGGCGGTGATGCCGCCCCTTCTCTTATTTTTCCGGTCAACCAGCCCCGCGCCCCGTCTCGAGTGTCGTCCCTAGGTTTCCCGCAAGGTCCTGAATGAACTGCCAGGCGACGCGGCCCGACCTGGCCCCGCGCGTGATACTCCATTCGAGAGCCGAGCGGGTGAGGTCGCCGTCGGGCACGGCGAGCGCGTAGTGGGCGGCGTAGGCGCGCACCATCGCCAGGTACTCGTCCTGGGTGCAGTTGTGGAACCCGAGCCAGAGACCGAAGCGGTCCGACAGCGAGACTTTCTCCTCGACGGCCTCCGACGGGTTGATAGCGGTGGAGCGCTCGTTCTCGACCATCTCGCGCGGCATGAGATGGCGCCGGTTGGACGTCGCGTAGAAGATCACGTTGTCGGGGCGCCCTTCGATGCCGCCCTCGAGCACGGCCTTGAGGGACTTGTAGCTCGTGTCCTCCTTGTCAAAGGAGAGGTCGTCGCAGAACACTATGAAGCGATGGCGCGCCGTGCGCAGGAGCGCCAGGCACCGCGGAAGAGAGCCGATGTCCTCGCGATTGATCTCGACGAGCTTCAAGTCCGCAGATCCGCGCGCGAGAGCTTCCGCGCGAGCGGCGCGTACTTCCGCGTGGACGGCCTTGACGAGGCTCGATTTGCCGGCTCCGCGCGCGCCCCAGAGCAGCGCATTGTTGGCGGGAAGCCCGGCGGCGAAGCGCTCCGTGTTGACGACAAGCTGGCGTGCGGCCTGGTCGATGCCCTTGAGGAGCGCGAGCGGCACTCTGTTCACTCGAGCCACGGGAGCGAGGCTTTCGGGCTCCGGGTGCCAGACAAAGGCCTCGGCGGCGTCGAGGTCCGGCGCCCCGGGTTCCGGGGTCGCGAGGCGCTCGAGCGCTGCAGCGATGCGATCGAGGCGCGCAAGGAGAGCACTTTGGTCGGTCATCAGGTGCGCCAGCTCAGGAATCTCGCGGCGGCGGCCGCAAGCTGGCCTCTATAGCCGAGCCTCCGGCGACCTTCCACTGATTGCGCGGAAATGCTCGGGACCCGCTTTCCTATAAGAAGCACGACAAAACATGGACCTAGGACCTCTCCGCAAACCCGCCATGTACGCAAAGACCCTGAGGGTTGCAAACGGGGCTCTGAGCACTATAGTCGCGCCCGGTTTGGGCCGGCTGGCGTCCGGGAGCGTCCTCCTGGAACACGAGCCCTTTTGCGCCTAGCCCCGAGAGGACCAGCTCTAATGTTCATCACACCGGCTCTAGCACAGTCGTCGAGCCCCATGGGCGACCCGTTCAGCGGCATCCTGATCCCGATGCTGCTCATGGTGCTGATCTTCTACTTCCTGGTCATTCGCCCGCAGAGCCAGCGTACAAAACAGCATCGCGAGATGATCGAGCGCGTGCGCCGCGGCGACACCGTCGTGACCTCGGGCGGTTTCGTCGCCAAGGTGACGCGGGTCCCCGAGAATTCCGACGAGGTCGAGGTCGAGCTTTCCGATACGCTCAAGCTGCGTGTGCTGAAGAGCACACTCATGGATGTCCGCTCGAAGGGCGAGCCGGTGAAGGACGCGGCCTCGCCGGCCAAGAGCTGATGGAAGTAGCCGTCGAAGCGGGATAACAAGAGGCGAGAGAGGCTCAGCTCCTCAGATGCTCCATTTCGAACGCTGGAAGATCGTAGCCATCGTGGCGATCTGCCTATTGGGCCTGCTGTTCGCGTTGCCGAACTTCTTCTCCAAGGAAACGGTCGCGAGCTGGCCCTCGTTTATTCCGCACCGTCAAATGCCGCTCGGTCTCGATCTAAGGGGCGGCGCCCATCTTCTGCTCGGCATGGATACGGCCGAGCTCAAGAAGGACTGGCTCGCGACGCTGCGGGATGACACGAGAAAGCAGCTCCGCGATGCCAAGATCGGCTTTACTGCCATCGGCGGGACCGGCGACGCGCTGCAGATCCGCCTGGCAAAGCCTGAGGAGACCGATGCCGCGCTGAAGGAGCTGAGGAAGCTCGTTCAGCCGATCGGCAACGCCATCCTCGGTACCAGCGGCAACAACATCGACGTGACGAGCGGCCCTGAGCCAGGCGTCGTGACACTGAAGCTGACCCAGCAGGGCATCGACGAGCGCGTCGCGAGCGCGGTGTCGGCCTCGATCGAGACCATCAACCGGCGCATCAACGCGCTCGGCACCGCCGAGAGCACCGTCGTGCGCCAGGGGCGCGACCGTATTCTCATCCAGTATCCGGGGCTCACGGACACGACGCAACTGAAGGATCTGATCGGCAAGACGGCGAAGCTCACCTTCCACAGCGTCCACCCTTCGGTCTCGGCGGAGGAGGCGAAGGCGACGCGCGTTCCGCTCGGCTACAAGATCTACCCATCGGCCGAGCGCGACGAGGCGGCCGGCCCCGCAGACTATGTCCTTGCCGAGACGCCGGTGGTGCAGGGCGACGACCTCGTCGATGCGCAGCCGGGCTTCGATCACCAGACGAACGAGCCGATCATCTCGTTCCGGTTCAATCAGTCGGGCGCGAGGAAGTTCGGCGCCTTCACCAAGGATCACGTCGGCGTGCCGTTCGCGATCGTCCTCGACGACAAGGTCATCTCCGCGCCCGTGATCCGCGAGGCGATCCTCGGAGGCACGGGGCAAATCTCCGGCAATTTCACAGTCGAGAGCGCGAACAATCTCGCGATCCAGCTGCGCTCGGGCGCGTTGCCCGCCAAGCTCACGATCATTGAGGAGCGCACAGTCGGCCCGTCGCTCGGCGCCGACAGCATCGCGGCCGGCAGGCTCGCCGGCCTCATCGGCTGCGTATCGACGGCCGTGCTGACGATCGCCTACTACGGGACCTTCGGCGTCTACGCGGTGATCGGCCTCATCGTGCACGGCCTTCTCATCATCGCTCTGATGTCCCTCTTCGGAACGACTTTGACGCTGCCCGGCATCGCCGGCTTCGTCTTGACGATCGGCATGGCGGTCGACGCCAATGTGCTCATCTACGAAAGAATTCGCGAGGAGCTGAGAGGCGGCAAGAGCCCGATCTCCGCGATCGATGCCGGCTTCACGCGCGCCTTCGTCACCATCGCCGACAGCCAGTTGACCACGCTTGCCGCCGCCGTGATCATGTTCTGGCTCGGATCGGGACCCATTCGCGGCTTTGCGATGACGCTCACCATCGGCATTCTCACCTCCGTGTTCTCCGCGGTGACGGTCACGCGGCTTCTGGTCGCGATGTGGCTCAAGTACTCGAAAGCAAAGGGTCGCGCCCTCGAGGTGCCCGTCTGAGGCGAAACAGCACATGTTCCTAGTTCCCGACTTCAAGGGTCACGACTTTTTTCCGCACAACCTGCGGCTCCCCTTCATGCGCTACAAGGGGCTTTGCTTCGGGCTGTCGCTGTTGTTCATGGCGCTCTCGTGCGTGCTGTTCGCGACCGTAGGCTTCAACTACGGCGTCGACTTCAAGGGCGGCTCGCTGATTGAGGTGCAGTCGAAAACAGGGGCGGCCGACATCGCGGCAATGCGCACCAAGCTCGACGGTCTCGGCATCGGCGAGGTGCAGATTCAGAGCTTCGGAACCGAGAGCGACGTCCTGATCCGCATCGAGGAGCAGCCCGGCGGCGAGGAAACTCAGCAGGCGGCCATGAAAAAGGTCGTCGACGCGCTCGGCAGCGATTTCGTCCAGCGCCGCATCGAGGTCGTGGGGCCTGCCGTCTCGAGCGAGCTCAGGACGACGGGCATCATCGCCGTGCTGGCATCGATCCTGGCCATCGTCGTCTATGTCTGGTTCCGGTTCGAATGGCAGTTCGCGCTCGGCGCCGTCGTCGCGCTTGCCCATGACGTGCTCGTCACGGCCGGCATCTTCTCCCTGTTCCAGCTTCAGTTCGACCTACCGATCGTCGCGGCGCTGCTGACCATCCTCGGATACTCGGTCAACGACACCGTCGTCGTCTCCGACCGCATTCGCGAGAACATGCGCAAGTACAAGAAGATGGAGCTAAACGAGCTGCTCGACGTCTCGATCAACGAGACGCTGTCGCGTACGATCCTGACCGGCCTCACGGCGATCGCCGGCATCCTCTCACTCTACTTCTTCGGCGGCGAGGTCTTGCGCAATTTCAGCTTCGCCATGCTGTTCGGCATCTTGATCGGAACCTATTCGTCCATCTTCATCGCCGCGCCCCTCCTCGGCTACCTCGGCGTGAAGCGCGATTGGGCGACGGCGGCGCCCAAGACCAGCCCCGCGTCGGGGCGCGCCTGACGGCCGCAGCAGGACGCTGCGATCGGCCCCTCGGCGCGGCCAGTGGAGAAAACCATGTCGGAGCGGCCGGCGTTCTACCCCGGCAGAGCTCTCATCGAGGCCTACGGCAACGGCGGCTTCCGGTTCGCCGGCATGAGCCACCGCGGCTCGCTCTTCATCCTCCCCCGCGGGATCAGCGCCTGGGACGTCGCCGACATCGAGGACCTCACGCTCGATCACCTGGCACCCGCGCTCGCCGAGGATCAGCGCCCCGAGCTGCTGCTTCTGGGCACCGGCCGCTCGCTCGTGCGCCCGTCTCAGCTCATTCGATCGGCCTTTGCCGACGCCGGCGTCGGGCTCGAGCCCATGGACACGGGGGCGGCAGCGCGCACCTACAATGTGCTGCTCGCGGAGGGGCGTGCGGTCGGCGCGGCGCTCATCGCCGTCGCATGACGCGCGAGCCCGCACATTCGCCGGACGGGGGCGACGAGACGGCGCACCAGATCGTGCGCGAGGCGGCGAGGTCGACGGCCCTCGACCGCTATCTCTCGGCGCTCCTTGTCCCCGAGCCGGCGCGCAGCGATCTCATCACGCTTGCCGCCTATCTGGGAGAGCTCGCGCGAATTCCCCTCTTGGCGAGCGAGCCCGCGCTCGCCGACATCCGCCTCCAGTGGTGGGCGGATGCGATCGAGACGATCACGAGCGGCGGGGTCACCGGCAACCCGATCGCGGACGAGCTTGGCAAGGTGATCGCGCGCCATCGCCTTCCGCGCGAGCTCGTGGTCCAGCCGGTCGCGGGCCGGGCCCGCGAGCTAGCGGACGAGCGCATTGCCGACGAGGCGGCCTTTCGCCGCTACCTGTCCGAGGCTGAAGGGGCCGCCTTTCGGCTCGCCGCCGCCGTGCTCGGCGAGCAAGGCCTCCCCGCTGATCAAATAGCGGAGCACGCAGGTGCCGCGTGGGGCCGGGTCGGTCTTGCCCTTGCGCTCCCCCGCCACCTCGCACACCGGCGCCTTCCCCTGCCGCAGACCAGAACGACGGGGTCGGATCCCCGCCTGCTGCCGCGCTCCAAGGCGACCCCTGCCGTCCGCGATCTCACGGCCGAGCTCGCGGTCGAGGCACGCGCGAAGCTCGCCAAAGCGCGCGAGGCGGCACAGGGTGCACAGGGAAAGTGGCTTGCAGCTTTTCTGCCGCTTGCCCTCGTTGAGCCGTATTTGCGCGCTTTGGCCAGTCCCGGCCATGATCCGCTCTACGGCATCGCAGACATTTCGCCGCTGACGCGCATGTCGAAGCTATCGTGGGCGAGCTGGCGGCGACGGTTTTGATCGGCGCCCGCCGATCGAGCTAGCCGCCTGGCACGTGGGGACGTCCGAACCGGAACGAAGCCAAATGTCACGATCCTCTGCGCGTGCCGCGCTCCGAGTGATGCTAGCCGTTCTGTTGCTCGGCTGGCCGGGAGTCCAGCCGAGCGCGGCGCAGACCCACCCTCGGACCATCGACGAGCTCCTCGCCGCGACCGGGGGCCCCGACGATTCCCTAGGTCTCAAGCCGCAAATCCGCTGGCGGGTCGAGAACCCGTTCCGCTTTTTCACCGACCCCTCCGACACGGAGGTGCACCGCGCGACCTTTGCCGCGCTCTCGCCCGATGAGCAGGCTCACCCGGTGCTCTCCGCCGAGCATGCCTTGAGCGCGCGCCATCCCGAGGGATGGGCCGAGACCATGTATCGTAAGACGTGCTGGGACGCATCGAACAACCGGCACGTCTGCCCGGACAAGGGCGACTACATCAATCCGTCCGGGCACAAGGTTCTCGTGTCCGTCGCAGGGATCGCCGATCAGGCGGTCACCTGCGTCTGGCTCACGGTGCCGCTCGGCGGCCCACGCCCGCTGGGCGTCGTGCTCGAGCGACCGTGCACGGAGGTCGTCCGTTTCGATGTACCCTACCCTGCGGGGCTCAAGGTGAGCCTCGAGGTGGGCGGCATCGAAGTTGCGAGCGAGACGATCAAGGTCCGCGACATTTTCGTTGCCGGGATCGGCGACAGCTTCGCGTCCGGCGAGGGCAATCCCGACGTGCCCGTGCGCTTCTCGCGCGAGCGCACAGCCGACTACGGCGCGGCGGGAAGCAGCTCGGACCTCACGGGCTATCCGGCGCGCGTGGGGCCCTGGAAGCAGATCGGCGACAAAGTCTTCATCGAGGAGAATGCACGCTGGCTCGACCAGGCGTGCCATCGCTCGCTCTATTCGTTCGAGCTGCGCGCCGCGCTTCAAGTCGCGGTCGAGGATCCCCACCGGGCGGTGACCTATATCGGATTTCCCTGCTCGGGGGCGGAGGTCACGTGGGGCGCCTTCCTGCGCTACAAGGGCAACGAATGGGTACCGCGGCCGCCCGATTTGTCGCAGATCTCGGCCATCGCCGACGCACAGTGCGGAAAGAAGGAGGCCCCACTCCAGGATCTCCCCGAGGCCTATCACATGCAGGGCGTAATCCCGGAGCTCAAGGGCGGGCTCGAACTACGCAAATGCCCGATCGAGCTCGCGCGCCGGATCGACCTCATCTTCGTCTCGATCGGCGGCAACGACATCGGCTTCGCGCGGCTCCTCGCCAACGCGGTGCTCTCCGACGCGTCGCTGTTGAAGACGCTCGGCGGCTGGTTCGGCGAGATCAACGGCAACGAGGAGGCCGAGGCCCTCCTCGAGCGCCTCGGTGATCGCTACAAGGCACTGAACAGAGCGCTGCACGGAGTTCTTCACGTGCCGTGGAGCGAGAGCGATCGCATCGTACTCGCCGCCTATCCGCCGCTGGCGCTCCTCGGCGACGGCAATGTGGTCTGTCCCGACGGCAACGGGGGTATGGAGGTGCTGCCCGAGTTCTCGCTCTCCGAACGCGCCGCGCGCGAGGGCTCGGCACTCGCGGCAAAGCTCTTCGAGGTGATGGCAGAGAGTGCGGTCACCTACGGATGGTCGTTTGCCGACGACCATCGCAAGGCCTTCATCGGGCGAGGCATCTGCGCGGGCTTTCTCGACAACGCGTTCTCGATTGCCGACGATTTGCGCTTGCCGCGCCTGCGCGACGGGCGCTGGGTGCCCTACAATCCCGCTGACTACCAAGCCTACGCGCCGCGCCAGCGCTGGTTTCGCACGCCCAACGACGCCTTCATGACGGGCAATTTTCACGTCGCCGGCTCCGTGCTGCAAAAGGCCTTGAAGCTCCAGAGCCTGTCGTGGTTCCAGGTGCTGTTGGCGTCGACGTATTCGGGAGCGTTCCACCCGACGGCGGAAGGGCACGCCGCCATCGCCGACGCCGTCGCCGAGGCGGCGCGCGCCGTGCTCGCGCGCTACGGTCAGCAATCGGAAATTCTCGCTTCCCCGCGCTGATGTGCGGCCCCGTCCCGCGATATGAGACGTGAATCGAGCGGAAAGAACTAAACGCTTGATAGCGGCTTAGAGTTCCAATCTCGTTCCGAGACGATTCGTCGCGCCGAACAGTCCTTGCTTTGGCCTAATTCATCGGGCGCAAACACACTCGCAAACTTCAACAGAAATGGGACAGACGAGATGAGCGCAAAGTTCATTGCCGTTGCGGCCGCGTTTGTGGCGTTCGCCGCAACAACGTCCGCCGAGGCTCGGCCCTGGGATCCGAGCATGGATTCAGGATGGAAGCAGCAGGATGCCTCTCGTGCTGATCGCACGCAGCGCGCGGGGCGCACCCATCGCGAGCGGCGCTACTACGCCTCAAACGGTTACAGCTCCGGACGCGCGCGCGGCGGCAACGGGCGCCCGCGCCAGTGGTGCGGCTGGTGGATGCGCCAGCAGCGGGGCGGCGGACCCGCGATGAACCTCGCCTGGAACTGGAGCCGCTGGGGCAGCCCGTCGGGTCCGCAGGTCGGCGCCGTCGTCGTGTGGCGCCATCACGTGGGCGAGATCGTCGGGCGCGCTGCCAATGGCCAGTGGCTCGTGCGGTCCGGAAACGACGGCGGCGCGGTGCGCACGCGTGCGCGCTCGGTCGCGGGCGCCGTCTTCCGCATGGGCTGAGAAAGCATCGAGACTTCGACAGAAGAGGGCCGCTCCGACTGAGGGGCGCCCCTTTTTGCTTTCATTCCGCAGCAGCGGCTCGGCGTTGGGTAGAGAGCCAACGATCGAGATCGGCGAGCGCGCGCCGCGAGAGCGCGCGCTTTCTCGCGACGCCGCGCTCCTTGCTCTTGAGCCTTCTGCCGGTGCTGTCGGTTGCCGGCTCATCGAGCGGCGGCAGAAGCCCGTAGTTGATGTTCATGGGCTGAAACGAGCGCTCGCCATCGACGGCAAGATGCCCGCCGGTGATATGAGCGAGGAGCGCGCCAAGGGCAGTCGTCGCCGGCGGAGGCGAGAGAGTGCGGCCCAGTCGCTCAGCCGCGGCGAAGCGGCCGGCGAGAAGCCCGATCGCTGCGCTCTCGACGTAGCCCTCGACGCCGGTGATCTGACCGGCAAAGCGCAGTCTCGGCTCGGCGTGGAGTCGAAGCGCTGCGTCGAGGAGCTTCGGCGAGTTGAGGAAAGTGTTGCGGTGCAGCCCGCCGAGTCGGGCGAACTCGGCGTTCTCGAGACCCGGGATCATGCGGAAGATGCGCACCTGCTCGGCGTGCTTGAGCTTAGTTTGGAAGCCGACCATGTTCCAGAGCGTGCCGAGCGCGTTGTCCTGACGAAGCTGCACCACCGCATAAGGCCAGCGCCCGGTGCGCGGGTCGTCGAGCCCCACGGGCTTCATTGGGCCGAAGCGCGGCGTGTCGCGCCCGCGCTCGGCCATGACCTCGATCGGGAGACACCCGTCGAAGTAGGGGGTCGAGGCCTCCCACTCCTTGAAGCTCGTCTTGTCGCCGTCGAGCAGCGCGTCGATGAAGATCTCGTATTCGTCGCGCGTCATGGGGCAGTTGAGATAGTCGGCGCCGGTGCCGGCCGGCCCGGCCTTGCCGTAGCGCGAGGCGCGCCAGGCGACGCTCTGATCGATGCTCTCGTAATGGACGACGGGGGCGATGGCGTCGAAGAATGCGAGCGCAGTCTCGTCCGTGCGCGATTGGATCGCCGCGCTGAGCGCGGGCGAGGTGAGCGGCCCCGTCGCGACGATGACGCTATCCCAGTCCGCGGGCGGAAGCCCTTCGATCTCGCGGCGCTCGATCCCGACGAGGGGATGCGCCTCGAGGCGTCGCGTCACCTCGGCGGAGAAGGCGTCACGGTCGACGGCCAGCGCGCCGCCGGCCGGGAGCTTGTGAAGGTCGCCCGCCGCCAGAATGAGCGAGTCCGCGCGGCGCATCTCCTCATGCAGGAGGCCGACTGCGTTCGTTTCCCAATCGTCCGAGCGGAACGAGTTCGAGCATACGAGCTCGGCGAAACCGGACGTCTTGTGTGCGTCCGTCATGCGCGAGGGGCGCATCTCGTGGAGCACCACGGGGACGCCGGCCTCGGCGATCTGCCAGGCGGCTTCCGAGCCCGCGAGCCCGCCGCCGATGACGTGAATAGGGGCAACTCTTTTCATAACCGAAACTTAGCACAAGGCTGAGACACTTACGGCGGCTCCCGCGCTGCAGCTCGTGAGAACGTGTAGCGCAATGCAGCCGAAGCGCAAGATTTGCGCTCGAGGTCAACTCGCTGAACGGGCCGCGGCTGCCTCCGTGTTCTTGCCACACTCATGGCGCACGAAGGGGGGCACCGGCGACGATCCTTAGAGACACGCGTGGAGGGAATCTCATTGCTTCGCCCGCTCCTTGCTCTCGGTTGCATGACTGCCGCGACGGCCGTTGGCGCGGAGCCGGTGGCGCTCTCGAGCGAGGCGATCAAGGAGACGCTTTCGGGGTCCCTCGTCGAGCTCGACACTCCGGCCGGCAGCACGATCCCGGTGCGCTTCCAGGAGGACGGGCTCATGTCCGGAGAGGCGGGTCCTCTGGCCTCCGTGCTCGGCGCAGAGCGGGACCGGGGCCGCTGGTGGGCCGCCGATGATCGGCTCTGCGTGAAATGGTTCAGATGGTTCGACGCCGAGGTGCGCTGCGCCAGCCTGCGCCAGGACGGGACCCGCATATTCTGGCGCGAGCAGGGCGGCGAGACCGGAACCGCGACCATCGCCGAGCGCGCGAAGCCCGTCGTGAAGCCTGCCCCGCCGCCCTTTGCTCTGGGGGCCGAGCAGGTCGCCAAGGAACAGACAGACAAGGAGCAGGTGGGCACGAGCGCAGAGACACAGGTTGCCAAGAGCGTCGAGGCACCGGCGCCCGAGACGCAGGCGGGCGAGCAACAGGCAACCAATGGCGAGAGCAGCTCTGCCGATCCCCCGCCTCTCAGGTTCGCCGGCATGGCGCTCGGCGCCGCGCCGAGCATCCCGCCGGAAGCCCATGCTCCCGGCTCGAGCTTCGATCCCCGCCGGCTGTCGCCGGTCCACAAGGAGCCCGTGAAGGTCGCGACCGCGACAACGCAGTCAACCGCGCAGGACACGCGTCTGCCCGCCCAAGTGGCGGCTCCTGTCGCTGCCCATCCCGTTGTTCCGCCGCCGGCGGCGCGCGCGCCCGCGGCGGGACCTTCGCCGCCGCCGTCCTTGATGTCCTTCAGAGTGGCGGGCGTCGCCGAGGACGATACGCTCAATGTGCGCAGCGGTCCCTCCGAGTATCATCCCCGGGTCGGGGCGATCCCGCCCGCGAGCCGCGGAGTCAGGATCGTTGGGCCGTGCCGCGACGATTGGTGCCCGATCCAGCATGGTCGCGTGAGCGGCTGGGTCAACCGCTACTACCTCGCGGTGGAGAGCTACGGCGCGTCGCCTGGCTTCCGGAGCTTCGAGTCGGGGGCATATCGACAGGGCGGCCGATGACGCTTGCCGCTCAGTCTCAGTATTATGCCGTCAGCCTTGGATGCGGCGCGGAACGATCAGCTTCGCGGTGAAATCCTGCACGACCTCGTCCCGCTGGTTTCGGGTCACGCTGCGCACCGTCACGCTGCCGCGATCGGGGCGCGACCGCGAGGGCGTGACGGCCACGATCTCGCTTTCGACGCGCAGCGTATCGCCGGGGCGCGTCGCCTGTGGCCAGGCAAGCTCGCCGCTGGCGCCAATCAGCCCGCCGGCAAGTGGCAATCCCTGATCGACCAGAAGGCGCATGGTGACGGCCGCCGTGTGCCAGCCGCTGGCGACGAGGCCGCCAAAGAAGGACTTCCGCGCCGCCTCCTCGTCGAGATGGAAGGGCTGGGGATCAAAGTCGCGCGCGAAGGCCTTGATCTGCGCTTCGTCGATCGTCTGCGTCCTGCTCGTGAAGCGCTGTCCGACTTTGAGGTCATCGAGATAGAAGAGCGGCTTGGCGGGCTCGCTATTGCCGGTCGTGGTCATGCTTCACCTTGAACGCAAGCGTTTCAATTGGTCACCTGTCGGAAGGCGCCGACGAGCGGCGCAAGGCAGGTTTGATCGGTCTCGAACGCGAATTGCACGCGCTGGTCGAGTTCGCCCGAGAAGATGAGATCTCCACGCACTTGTACGTGGCCGCGACCAGTGCCGCGAAACTCGATGAAGGGCGGCTCGAAGAGGGGCTTCAGTATAGCGACGCCCGAGAGCGTGCGATCGATCGTCTCGATGCCGGCAAGAAATTTCGAGAGGGGCTCGGCCTCGAAATAGAGCATGTAGTCGTCGGCCGTCACCCACCCGGAGCGGACCGCTATTCTCGTCGAGTACCCGGACCCGTCGGCAAACCTCACGACGTCGCGAAACGCGAGATAGGGATCGTCCGCATTCGTCGCGAGGATGATGTCCACGGCTGCCTCCCTGACGGAAAACCCCTGCTCAATGATAGCCCTCGCCGGCGCGGACCTTGCCGCGGAAGGTCCAGTAGACGTAGGCCGTGTAGCCGAGGATCACCGGCAGCAGGATCAGCACGCCGACCAGCATGAAGAGCTGCGAGGAAGGATGCGCCGCCGCGTCCCAGATGGTGACGGACGGCGGCACGATCAGAGGCAAGTTCGACACCGCGAGTCCGACGAAGCCCAAGAGGAAGAGCGCGATCGCCGAAACGAAGGGGCGCGTGTCGTGGTGTGTCTCGAGGCCCCTCCAGCAGGCAAAGGCCGCCCCCGCCGCGAGGAGGGGCACGGGCGCGAGATAGAAGACGTTCGGCATCGAGAACCAGCGCTCCCAGATGCGCTCGAACATGAGCGGAGTCCAGACGCTCACCACCGCCATGGCGGCGAGCACGACGAGGAGCAGAAGCTTCGCCTGAGCCCGCGCACGCTCGGCCACCTCGCCTTCGGTCTTCATGACGAGCCACGTCGCGCCGAGGAGCGCATAGCCCGAGACCGTCGCGGCGCCGGTGAACAGCGCGAACGGAGTTAGCCAGTCGAGCGAGCCCCCGGCAAAGGCCTGACCCTCGACCTTGATGCCCTGCAAGAGCCCGCCGAGGATCACGCCCTGCATGAAGGCGGCGGTGATCGAGCCGCCCGCGAAGGCGAGGTCCCAGAGCGAATGGTCGGGCTTCGCGACCCAACGGAACTCGAAAGCGACGCCGCGGAATACAAGAGCGAGCAGCATGATGATCACCGGCAGGTAGAGCGCCGGCATGATGAGGCCATAGGCGAGGGGAAAGGCGACGAAGAGGCCGCCGCCTCCGAGGACGAGCCACGTCTCGTTGCCGTCCCAGAAGGGGGCGACCGAGTTCATCATCACATCGCGGTCCTGCTCCTCCGGGCTTGCCGGGAACAAGATGCCGATGCCGAGGTCGAAGCCGTCCATGAGCACGTAGAGCGCAACGGCCACGCCAAGCGTGCCGACCCAGACTACGGGAAGCCAGGTCGATGCGTCAGCCATGGGCCACCTCGCATTCTTGTCCTCCGACTGGAGGACGTGCACGTGCGCGCGTCATTTGAGCCGACATCACCTCGCCCCCTCGGTGGCCTCGTGGGCGGCTTCCGTCGCGGCCGACATCGGCCGCGAGGGCACGCCTTCCTCGGCCTTGACGGCCTCTCCGGCCGGGCCCTTCTCGATCAGGCGGTTGATGTAATAGATGCCCATCGAGAACACGACCGTGTAGACGACGACGAAGAGAATGAGCGTCGTGAGCACGGCGCCGAAGGAGACCGGCGAGACCGCATCCGCCGTGCGCAGGATGCCGGTCGCGATCCACGGCTGGCGTCCGGTCTCCGTCACGTACCAGCCCGCGAGAATGGCGACAAAGCCGAGCGGCCAGGCGTGCTGGACGAGGGCGAGATACCAGCGCGTCTCGAAGAGACGGCCCCGCGCCCACAAGAAAGCGCCGACGGCTCCGATCGCGATCATGAGCACGCCCAGGCCGACCATGGCGCGGAAGGCGAAAAACGGCATGGCGACCGGCGGGCGGTCCTCGGGCGCGTAGTCCTTGAGGCCCTTGAACAGGCCATCCGGGTCGTGGGTGATGAGCAGGCTCGCGATCTTGGGGATCGCGATCTCGAACTCGTTTCTCTCCTCCCGCTTCGTTCGGGATCGCGAACAGGACGAGAGGCGCCGGCTTCGACCCGTCCCAGTGCGCTTCGATCGCCGCCACCTTCGCGGGCTGATGCTCGGCGGTGTTGAGGCCGTGCTGATCGCCGATGAGGGCCTGCAGCGGGGCGAGGACCGCGACCATGCCGAGTCCCATGCGCATCATCGTCTTGGCCTCGGGCCCGAACCGGCCCGCCAAAAGATAGCGGGCGCCGACGGCGAGCACGACAAGCGAGGTCGTGAGATAGGCCGCCGTGAACATGTGCGCGAAGCGGTAGGGGAAGCTCGGATTGAAAATGATGGCGAGCCAGTCGACGGGATAGGCGATGCCGTCGCGGATCTCGTGCCCGGCAGGGGTTTGCATCCAGCTGTTGGCGGCGAGGATCCAGAACGCCGAGAACGACGTGCCGACCGCGACCAGCACCGCGGAAAGCACGTGGACGTTCGGAGAGACGCGCTTCCAGCCGAACAGCATGATGCCGAGGAACGAGGCTTCGAGGAAGAATGCCGTCAGAACCTCGTAGCCGAGCAGGGGTCCGAGCACATTTCCGACGACGATCGAGAAGCGGCTCCAGTTGGTGCCGAGTTGGTAGGACAGCACGATCCCCGACACCACGCCCATGGCGAAGCTCACGGCGAAGATCTTGGTCCAGAAGCGCGCCAGGCGATGGAAATGGTCCTCGCCCGTGATTCGCCAGCGTACGAGGAGGGTCGCGACGAACGCCGCGAGACCGATCGTGAAGCTCGGGAAGATGATGTGGAAGGAGATCGTGAACGCGAACTGGATGCGCGCGAGCAGTGTGGCGTCGAGATCCATGTGGCTCCGGCGCTCCTTACGGGCCCCTACCCCCGTCAGACTTATACGTGCGTCACTGATCGTGGGTTCCCCATTGTGTAGTGCATCGGGCGCGGCGTCGAGCCGCCGATCTCTCCGCTAGTGTTGTTCACAAAGTGCAACGCGGGCTTCGCCGGTGTGCTAGATTTCACCTGTCGTGCGCATTCATCCGTTGGGAGGTCTGGATGGATTCAAAGGTTCTCATGGCACTGGCCGTGGCTGTCGTGCTCGCGGTTGCCGCCTATTTTGTTCTCGGTCCAACCGCGGAAAGCCCGCCACCGGCTGCTCCGGAAGCGACAACGCCGGCCCCGGCGACGCCCGAAGCGCCGAAGTAAGGCTTGCGGGCCCCGCCTCGCCGTCGGCGAGGCGGGGCCTACGCATCCCCCATTAACTCTCCGGCGGACCGTTGCGCCTGTGCCACGGTCGCGACGTATTATGCTGTTTATATAAACGATGTTCAATTGTGGAGTGCATGACGAAGCCAATGTGGAGCTACAAGAAGCGGCTGGACCGTGATCTCGTGCGCTGGCGGGAGGCCGGCTGGATCAGCCCGTCGGGCGAAGCCTCGATACGCGCCGACCTCGAAAAGGGAATGCGCGCGATCGGGCTCGCTAACTCGCTCGCCATCCTCGGCGCGGTGCTGATCGGCTTTGCCGCGATGAGCTTCGTCGCCGCCAACTGGCAGGAGATGCCGCGCCTCCTGCGCCTCTCGCTTCTTTTTGCCGGGCTGTGGACGTCCTATGGGCTCGCCGGTCTCTTCGCCCAACGCGGCATGAGCGGCTTCGCCCACGCCGCCATCCTGCTCGGCGTCGCGATTTTCGGCGCGAGCATCATGCTTATCTCGCAGATGTACCACATGGACGGAAATCCGCCGGACGCTGTGCTCGCCTGGGCGGCGGGCGCGCTTCTCGCCGGCGTCGTATTGCAATCCAATCCGGCGCTCGCCGCGGCGATGGTGCTCGTCGCCGTGTGGGGGACCTGGGAGGCGGGACAGCGCGGCGAGGTGTTCTGGCCGTTCCTGGTTCCTTGGGCAATCGTGTCGGCGGCCTACTACTGGCGCCGCTGGCGGCCGGGCCTACACCTCTCCGGTCTCGCGCTGACCGGCTTCGTGGTGAGCCTCGGCTACCTCTTGCGCGACGGTCACGCCCACGGCCTCGTGGTCGCCATCGGCCTCGGCGTGATCGGTCTTGCGATCGCGGGCGAGCGGTTGCGCCCTGAGCTCTCCGGGCTGTGGCCCGGAATGCAGAGCTACGGTCTCGTCATCGCCTTCGCCGGCCTCTTCGCGCTCCAGTTCATGGAAAGCCCCGAGCTCGATACCTTCATCCTGCTCGCGGTGCTTGCCATGGCGCTCACCATTGGGGCGATCTTCTGGGGCTTGAAGTCCGGCAATCGCGGCGCCTTGTGGCTCGGCTACATCGGCTTCTCGTTCGAGATCCTGGCCATCTATTGGAAGACGATCGGGACGCTCCTAAACACTTCCGTGTTCTTCCTCGTCGCCGGCGTAATCGTCTGCGCGCTCGCCGCCATGGCCTACCGCATTCACGCCCGCGGCGACCTCAAGGAGTTGCACGCATGAAGTCGCTTTCGCCCACGTCCTGGCTCGCCGTCGGCGCGGTGGGGGCAGCGCAAACGGCGCTGCTCGGCTGGATGGTCTTCGACCGCGTCTCGCTGCTCGCGCATGGCCGCGAGATCGTCGCCGAGGTCGTCCCCGTCGATCCGCGCGACCTCTTCCGCGGCGACTACGTCGTGCTCAGCTACCGGTTCAGCCAGACCGGAGAGGTCGATGCGCCCGAGGGCGCGCGCCCTGGCGATTCCCTTTACGTGACGCTGAAGCCCGCAACGGGCGAGGCCGACTGGGAGATCGTGACCGTCGAGGCCCAGTACCCTGCAACGGCGGCGGCCGGCAATGTCGTCCTCAAGGGCGTCGTCGATTCGGTCTGGTCGCTCGTGCCGGGCTCCAAGCCCCGGGCGCGCCTACGCTATGGCATCGAGAGCTACTTCGTGCCCGAGGGGACGGGACGCCGGCTCGAGGATCTCGTTCGCGACAAGAAGATCGCCACGGTCATCGCGGTCGGCCGCGACGGCGAGGCGGCGATCAAGGCGCTCATGATCGATGGCAAGCGCGAGGTCGAGGAACCGCTGCTCTAGCGATCGGCGCCGTGCGCTCTGGCATCGCGCCGGTCCCTCTGCTACGCCGCCCATCAATGTTGACTTGGAGCCCACGCCATGCCGATCAGCCGCCACGAGACGAGCCCCATCTATTCCAAGGTCGTGGAGGCAAACGGCTTCGTCTTCACCGCCGGCATTATTCCGTCGGACCTATCCCGTGATGCCAAGGGGCAGGCCGCGGAAGTGTTGGCCGAGATCGATCGTCTCTTGGCGCTATGCGGCACCGACAGTTCCAAATTGGTCATGGCCAATGTTTGGCTCGCCGACATTCGCCACCGCGAAGTCGTAAACGAGGCTTGGACCGCGTGGACCACAGCCGAGAACGCGCCGGCGCGCGCGACCGTCGAGGCCAAGCTCGTCGATCCGCGCATGCTCGTGGAAATCGCCGTCGTCGCGGCGAAGTAGCGATTCGCTCGCGAAAACCTGAGATCCCCGCTCGCACTTCTGTGACGTCTTTGCCGCGTCCCAAGACTTTTCGAGCGCTTTTCGCGGGTGCTGTGTCTCGGCAAGTTCGGATATGGCAGAGTGCCCGTCACTTCCGAATCTAGGCAAGGGGTGAACAGATGGCGGGTGGACTCATCTCTCGGGCGGCGGCCGGGATGTTCTTGGCGGGCGCGGCAATCGCGCCGGCGGCAGCGGACGATACCGGATTTGCCTACACGCACGACCTTCGTCGAGAGGGCGGCCGTCAGTGCATGGTCGACCACTTTCATTTCGGCAGCGGGTCAGGTTCCACCAAGGCCGCAGCGCAGAGAGAGGCAATCATTTCCTGGTCGAGCTTCACCGACTTCGAATACGGAAGCGATTGGGCTCGCTGGGGTCGAGCCGCGAGCAAAGGCATAAGCTGCTCGAAGGGATCAGGCGGGATCGATTGCCAGGTCCAGGCGCGCCCCTGCCGGTAGAGGCAAGCTCCTAGGACGTATTCCTCTTGGCGGCGACGCATTTACCGGGCCGCGGGGTGGGCCGACGCGACTCGCGCGAGCCTTCCGCCATGCGACTCTTGTCCATGCGGCGAAATCTGTGCCCCGGTTGCAACTCAGTGTCACTTTTGGCATGGTCCCGCGCGACTTTCGCCCAACGGGGGCGAAAGCCGGGCGGCGTGGCCAATTCGCGTGCCCATTCCAATGAAAGAACCGGGCCCAAGGGGGGCCACCACATGACCGAGATTCTCTGGGGGATCATAGCCTGCGGGGCGCTGTCGATTCTCTATGCCGCCTATACAATTCAGTCTGTGATGAAGGCCGACGCGGGAACTCCCCGCATGCAGGAGATTGCCGCCGCCATCCGCGAGGGCGCCCAAGCCTATCTCAGCCGCCAATATCGGACAATCGCCGTCGTCGGCATCTTGGTCTTCATCCTGGCGTGGATCCTCTTGGGCGCTCCCGTGGCCGTCGGTTATGCGATCGGCGCCCTGCTCTCAGGATTGACCGGCTTCATCGGCATGAACGTCTCGGTGCGCGCCAACGTGCGCACGGCGCAGGCCGCGACGCGCTCGCTCGCGGGCGGTCTCGACATCGCCTTCAAGGCCGGTGCCGTGACCGGTATGCTGGTCGCCGGCTTGGCGCTGCTCGGCGTCGCCGGATACTATTTCGTCCTTACCGGCGTTCTTGGCTACGGACCCGCTGACCGTACGGTGATCGACGCGCTCGTGGCGCTGGGCTTCGGCGCCTCCTTGATCTCGATCTTCGCCCGCCTCGGCGGCGGCATCTTCACCAAAGGCGCCGACGTCGGCGGCGACCTCGTCGGGAAGATCGAGGCCGGAATTCCCGAGGACGATCCGCGCAACCCGGCGACGATCGCCGACAACGTCGGCGACAACGTCGGCGACTGCGCGGGCATGGCGGCAGACCTCTTCGAGACCTACGCCGTGACCGTGGTTGCGACGATGGTGCTGGCGGCCATCTTCTTTGCCGGCCAGGATGCGCTCGAAAAGATGATGATCTATCCGCTGGCGATCTGCGCGGCCTGCATCGTGACCTCGATCGTCGGCACGTTCTTCGTCAAACTCGGCGCCAATAATTCGATCATGGGCGCCCTCTACCGCGGCCTTATTGTCACCGGTCTCTTGTCGATCGTCGGTCTGTGGGCGGCGACCGAGTACGTTCTCGGCGGTTTGGGCGCGATCTTCAACACGTCGACAGGTCTCGTCATCTCCGGCATGAGCCTCTTCATGTGCGGCCTCGTCGGGCTCGCGGTCACCGGCCTCATCGTTTGGATCACGGAATATTACACCGGCATCGGCTTCCGGCCCGTGCGTTCGATCAGCCAGGCGTCGGTGACGGGGCACGGCACCAACGTGATCCAAGGGCTCGCCGTCTCGCTCGAGTCGACGGCACTGCCGACCCTTGTCATCGTCGCCGGCATCCTGATCACCTTCAATTTGGCGGGTCTCTTCGGCACGGCGATCGCCACGACGACGATGCTCGGTCTCGCGGGCGTGATCGTGGCGCTCGACGCTTTCGGTCCCGTCACCGACAATGCCGGCGGCATTGCTGAGATGGCGGGCCTGCCCAAGGAGGTACGCCGCTCGACGGACGCGCTCGACGCGGTCGGCAATACGACGAAGGCGGTGACCAAGGGCTACGCCATCGGGTCGGCGGGCCTCGGCGCGCTCGTGCTGTTCGCCGCCTACAACTACGATCTCCAATATTTCATCAAGCAGGCGAACGCCGAGGGTGCGACGGCCTTCCCATACTTCAAGGGCATCGAGACCAATTTCGGCCTCGACAACCCCTATGTCGTCGTCGGCCTCCTGCTCGGAGGCCTCATTCCCTATCTCTTCGGCGGTATTGCCATGACGGCGGTGGGCCGCGCGGGCAGCGCCATCGTCCAGGAGGTGCGCCGCCAGTTCAAGGAGAAGCCCGGCATCATGAAGGGGAAGGACCGGCCCGACTATGCCGCGGCCGTCGACCTTCTCACGCGCGCCGCCATCAAGGAGATGGTGGTTCCCTCGCTGCTGCCGGTTCTGTCGCCGATCCTGCTCTTCGTTGTGATCGATGCCATCGGCGGCAGGGGCGCGGCGTTCTCCGCCGTCGGCGCCATGCTCTTGGGGGTCATCGTCACTGGACTTTTCGTCGCCATCTCCATGACGTCGGGCGGCGGGGCCTGGGACAACGCCAAGAAGGCGTTCGAGGACGGCTTCGTCGACAAGGATGGGGTGAAGCACGTCAAGGGCTCGGAGGCGCACAAGGCGTCCGTCACCGGCGACACGGTCGGCGATCCCTATAAGGACACGGCGGGCCCTGCCGTGAATCCGGCGATCAAGATCACCAACATCGTGGCGCTACTGCTGCTCGCCGTGCTGGCTCACGGGTAAGAGCGACGCGATATCACGTCCGTCATTCCGGCCGAGCAGCGCGTAGCGTGGCTTGGCTGGAATGACGAGTTTACTCGCCGAAGATCTGCTTCTGGCCGAGGTTGCGGAAGAGCGACTTCAAGAGGCCCTCGTCGCGGCCGCCGGGCGCCGGCGTGGTGCGCGAGACGAAATCGAACACCTTGCCGTCCTTGAGGCCGTAGTTGGCGACGCGCTCGACCGTTTGCGTCGGGGTGAAGTAGACCGCGAGGACCTGGCGGTCGACCTCATTCGGCGTGAAGAAGGCGCTCTGCGTCTCGGTGCTCGAAATGTAGTACCAGGCATTGCCGGCCCCGCTCGACGATGTCGTCGTGGGCGTGCCGAGCGCGGCCGTCACCTGCTCTTGGCCCATCCCCGGCTGGACCTGCTGCAGGTCCGTCTCACGGAAGAGCTGGCCGTGCTTGGTGATCTGCTGGCTGCAGCCCGCGCCCACGACAGCCGCGATCAGAAGCGCGCACGCTAGGGTATCCACGACGGGAGCGCGCGCCCGGGCCGAAGGACTGGGTCGGTCGGTCATGTGGCGCGCGGTCTCGGCTCGGCGCATAATGCTCATGGCAGCTCGGGAGCTCTCTCTTGAGACTCGCGTGGGGTCGTCGTCGCCCCCGCATTAGCCAAACGAACGCTTGAAAGCAACGCGCGTGCCCGCATCATCCCCCGTCTCAACCGTCGTCCCCAAACCAGTGGAAAACCGCGTGCTCTCCTGGCTCCGAGCCCGATCACGAGACCGCCGCACAGCACTCAAGCTTTATGGCGCGGTCGTGACACAAGCCCGCTCCACGGCGTTTTTCGCCGAGGGAGGCGTGGCGGACACGGTCGAGGGGCGCGCCGAGCTTCTCATTCTGCACCTCGTTGCCGTGGCGGACCGCTTGACCCGCGAGGGCAAGAGAGGCGAGCGGCCGGCGCGGATGCTGGTCGAGGCGTTCGTCAGCGATATGGACGACAACCTGCGCGAGATGGGGGTCGGCGATCTCGCCGTGCCGCGTAATGTGAAGCGTGCCGCCGCTGGAGTCTACGAGCGGGCGCGCGTCTATCGTGCCGCCCTCGCCTCGGAGGACGAGGCGGCGCTCGCACGCGAGCTCTCCCGGTATGCGCCTGGTCTCGATGGGAATACCGAGCGCGCCCGCGTGCTTGCGCGCTACACGCGGCGCCTGCACAAGCATCTCTCTGCCGCCGCCAGCGAGGCTCTCCTCAACGGCTCGATCACGTTCCCGGCGCCCGCGCAAGATATGGGAGGACATGCGTGACTGCGCCGCTCCATTGGACCTATGCCGAGACCGAGATCGGCGACGAGGGGATCGTCGAGGCGCGGAGCGCAACCGCCGAGGAGCGTGCTCTGCTCGCGCGCGAGCTCGATATCCTGAGCTGCGAAACCTTGACCGCACGCCTCGAAATCAAGCCCGGCCCAGGCCGGCGCTACTTTCGCGTCGGAGGAGCGGTCGAGGCGGACGTGACGCAAGCGTGCGTTGTGACCTTGGACCCGGTCGCGGCCCATGTCAGCGAGGCATTCGCGGTCGAGTTCTGGCCTGCCGATGCTACAGCGGCTTTCCCTGTTGCCGCGGGCGAGGTAACGCGCGACGTCGAGCCGATGGAACAAGGTCTCATAGACGCCGGCCGGCTCGTGTTCGAGCACATCGCAATGGCGCTCGATCCCTATCCGAGAAAGCAAGGCGCCGAGTTCGCATGGAAGGACCCGAAGGCAGCCGAGGCGGAGGCCGAAAGCCATCCCTTTGCCGCTCTCGAACGCTTGAAACGCAAGGAATGATGATTTGGGCCACGCACCGGCGGCTCTGCGTGAGGCGCCGGCCCTTGACATGTGCGCACACGAGAAAATCCGGTTGTCTCGCCCCTGCAAACGAGTATTTTCCCTCGCGGCTCGCCGGACTGAGACGGGACACTCACTTCTCGGCGCGCGGTCCCATATAATGTCGAGATTCTAGAGATGGCTCAGCCGCGGACACTGGCCCTCGATGCCATGGGGGGCGATCATGGCCCGGAGGTCGTGGTTCCGGGCGCCGCGATCTCGCTTCTGCGCCATCCCGCGTTGAGCTTCATCTTCTATGGCGACCGCGCGCGGATTGCGGCGGCCCTCGAAGCGCATCCAGCTCTCGCGGCCAGGTCCCGAGTCGAGCACACCTCGCTCGTCGTTGCCATGCACGACAAGCCGAGCCAGGCCCTGAGGCGCGGCAAGGGCACAAGTATGTGGCTCGCGCTCGAGGCGGTGCAAAGGGGCGAGGCGCACGTCGCCGTCTCCGCGGGCAACACCGGTGCGCTGATGGCGATGGCGAGATTGATCTTAAGGCCGATGCCCGGCATCGAGCGCCCGGCCATCGCTGCCTTGTGGCCGACGGTCACCGCCGAATGCATCGTGCTCGACGTCGGCGCCAACATAGGCGCTACAGCGCGCGAGCTTGCCGACTTCGCGCTCATGGGGGCGGCGATGGCGCGCGCTCTCTTTCACATCGAGCGCCCGAGCGTCGGGCTGCTCAACGTCGGCGTCGAGGAGATCAAGGGCGGCGACGAGGTCAAGGAGGCACACGCGCTGCTGAAGGAGCTCGACCTGCCCCTCGAGTATCACGGCTTCATCGAAGGCGACGAGATCGGCCAGGGACGAGTTGACGTGGTTGTGGTCGAGGGCTTCGCTGGCAATATCGCGTTGAAGACCGCCGAGGGGACGGCGAAGCAGATCGGACAATATCTGAAGGACGCGATGAGCCGCACGCTCGTCTCGCAGCTCGGCGCGTTCCTCGCGCGGGGCGGCTTTCGGGTACTGAAGGAGAAAATGGACCCGCGACGGGTCAATGGCGGCACATTTCTGGGGCTCAACGGCATTGCGGTAAAGAGCCACGGCGGCACCGACGCGCTCGGCTTTGCGAGCGCCGTCGATCTCGGCTACGAAATGGCGGAAGCCGGCCTAATCGACAGGCTCGCCATGGATCTCGACGCCTTTCATCACCGGCTCGGCAAGACGGCGTCGCAAGTATAGGTACATAGCCGGGAAGAACCGCGGCCTCGTCACACCTCATCCTGAGCTTGTCGCGGATGAGGGCGCAGGGGAGGGATCGCCGTTATCCTGCCGGCGTAACGAGCGAAAGGCAGAGAGGTTTTCGTGGCAGTCATTCGATCGGTCATTCGCGGGATCGGCGCGCACCTGCCGCGCCGCGTGGTGACGAACGCGGACCTTGCGAAGATCGTCGACACCACGGACGCGTGGATCGTCGAGCGTTCGGGGATTCGCCAGCGCCACATTGCCGAGGACGACGAGCTGACCTCGACTCTCGGCATTGCCGCTGCGCACCAGGCCCTCGTCCGGGCGGCGATCGATCCGGTCGACATAGACCTTGTCATTTGCGCAACTGCCACACCGGACCGCACGTTTCCCGCGACCGCCGTCAGGATCCAGGCCGGTCTCGGCGTGACCAAGGGCGCCGCGTTCGACATCCAGGCTGTCTGCTCGGGCTTCGTCTATGCGCTGACGACGGCCGATAACTTCCTAAAGACGGGCCAATTCAAGCGCGCGATCGTCGTCGGCTCCGAGACGTTCTCGCGCATTCTCGACTGGAGCGATCGGGCGACGTGCGTGCTGTTTGGGGACGGCGCCGGCGCGGTCGTGCTCGAGGCCCAGCCCCAGCACGGGACACGCGAGGACCGCGGCATCCTCGCGAGCCGCATCCGCTCCGACGGTCGCTTCGAGGATCTGCTCTACGTCGACGGCGGCCCCGGGTCGACCAAGACGGTCGGGCACCTGCGCATGAACGGACGGGAGGTCTTCCGCCACGCCGTCCAGAAGATTTCCGGCGTCATCGAGGAAACTCTGGTCATGACCGGCTACGCGCCCGACGAGATCGACCTCTTCGTTCCCCATCAGGCCAACGTTCGCATTCTCGACGGCATCGCCAAGAAGCTCGGTGTCGCCCCCGAGAAGATCGTGATGACACTCTCCAAGCATGGAAATACTTCGGCCGCGTCGATCCCTCTCGCCCTTAATCAGGCGTTCGAGGAACACCGGATCAAGGAGGGAAGCCTCATCCTCATGGAGGCCATGGGCGGCGGCTTTACCTGGGGTGCGGTGCTGGTCCGCTGGTAGCCAAAGGGGCTCAGAGCGGCCCCGCGGCAAGGCGCCCCGACGGCCCTATTTGACCGGTCGAGTGGAAGTGTCGCGGCCCCTCCCAATTCCTTGTGGTTTTTCAGTTGCTTGTTGCGGTCTTTCATTGACCGCCGGCTCGCCGCCCGGTAGCATGGCCGAAAAATACCTTGAAGAGAACGGGGAGGCGACAAGCCCATGGGAGGCAAGACATTGACGCGCGCCGACCTAGCGGAGGCGGTTGTCCGGAAGGTTGGCTTACCGAGGAACGAGTTCGCAGGAGCTCGTCGAGCTGGTGCTCAACGAGATCTCGGCGAGCTTATCGCGCGGCGAGCAGGTCAAGCTGTCGTCGTTCGGCTCGTTCGGAATTCGCCAGAAGGGCCAAAGAATTGGGCGCAATCCGAAGACCGGCAAAGAGGTGCCGATCACGCCGCGCCGGGTTCTCGTCTTTCGGCCGAGTAACATCATGAAAGACCGGATAAATTCCGGCCGCTCGCGGCGCACCAAGGCCGCCGAATAGCGAGATTGGGCCCTCGGGAGGGTTAACGGCCATCCGTCCGGCCGCGCGGTTCTTTGCCGAATGGGAAAAAACGCGCCCTGTCACTCCCGGAACAGCGACACATCGGTCGATCGCCTAGGGTCTCGCCATCGGTTCACACCGGGCCTCACGGCCCAGAGGATGGAGGAAGCCATGACCCACTCTTCGATCAAGTTCACTGCTGTCGCTCTTCTCGTTGCCACCGGCGCGCTGGCGCCGATCTTCGCCGGCACCAAGGCCGAGGCCAAGGGCGGCAAGGAGTACTTCGTCAACGAGTATCTCTTCAATCAGCCTATGAAGGGCCAGGAAGGCTTCAACGGCGCCTACTACTGCTCGTACCAGACGACGCCGGTCGAGGTCACCCTGCCGAACGGCAAGAAGAAGAAGATCTGGAAGCTCACCCAGGCTTGCCAGTAAGCCTAGCCGGCAAGCTCAGACATCCGGGCACACGCCCGAAATCCCATTAACGCGCAAGCCCCGGAGCCGAAGGCCCGGGGCTTGCTCTTTACGCCAAATGGCTTCTTGGTTAGCGCGTGAAGCGCAGCTCCACGCGCCGGTCGAGCTGAAAGAGGTCCTCGGCGGCGAAGCTGCCACGGTCGACTCCCGAGTAAGGCTCCGTCTCGCCCTTGGGCACGAGATCAAGCTTGCCGGAGAAGCCGCCCTGCCGAAGCAGGCTCGCTACCGCGTCGAGACGCTCGCGCGAAAGATCCATATTGTAATCGGAGGTGCCGCGCTCATCGGCATGGCCCGATAGCATCACCTGATCGAAGTGCTTGAGCTTCAGATATTCGAGCAGAAGATCGGTGGCGTGGCGTCCATCGCTGGTGAGGGTCGCCTCGGCATAGACGAATGTGATGGGAACCGGGATCGCCTTTTCGGACGACGCGGCTCCCGACGGCGCGTCACCTTTGGATGGAGCGCCTGCTTCGGCGATCCGCACGGCGGGCGACGAGGGCGCCTGCGCACTCCCGGCGCCCGCTGCCGGTGCGGCTGTCCCCGCAGGAGGAGAGAGGGAGGGATCGGTGGCGAGCGGCGCGGACTGAGGCGCTGGCTGGGACGTAGAATTCCATTTCCCGCTTCGCCTCCTCGCGCGCTTCCGCGACGAGGCTTTCGAATTTCTTCAGGATCTCAGTCGCGGGCTTCTCGGCGGTGCGCCCCGGCTGGTCCGCGCTCGTCGACGCGGCCCTCTCCGCGGCATCTGGTGCGACCGACGCCGTCGCAATGGGCGCCTCGGACGGCGCGCTCTGCGGCGGCGCTGGCGGCACGTCGCTCGCTTGAAACGAGAGGTGCGGATCGAGGCTCGCGAAGCGGTGCTCGGTGACGATGCTCCACTCGCCGTTTTCGTCGGCCTTGACCGAGCCGACGGGCTTCCCGTCCTCGAGCAGCGTCACGTAGGAGCCCGGCTTCGACCGGCCGGCGAGCACGGAAGATCCATCGGGGGATATGCGGGCGACGTCGAGGGTCGTTTCCGCTGGAGCGGCGGCCTGGCCCTGAGCCTCGACCGGCGCCGGGGCTTCCGCGGAGGACGACGCGGGTGCTGTCGCCGAAGGCGGTTGCGTCGCGGCCGACCACGGCTCGAGGTCTACGGGAAGTGGGGGTAAGTTGACACGGCCGATGAGCAGTGCCCCTGCCCCGACCGCGCCGAGCCCCAGAATCGCAAGAATTCGACGGCGCATGAGCCACCCGCTGACGTGTTCGCACCGTGGCGCTTGCTGATACTTATACCGATTTTCGGTGGCATCAAGGCAAATGCCCGTCGAGAGTTACTTCCGGGGAGGGGCTTTGCCTAAGTATCGACGAAACACACCGGGGCAACGACTTGGAACTACTGCGCCGCGGGCAGGTGCGCGGTCGGGCTCACACGGTTCCCATTTCCATAAAAGTCAGCTGCCGAGTACAATTTATAGTTGCATATGTGTACAACCTAAAATAGAATTAGAATTCCAACGCCCTAGGCGACTTTTCAAAGTCCTTGGTTCGGGCAGACCTCATGTCCGACGTTAGCGACGAGTTAGCCAAACGCCTGCCGGGTCTTGAGCGTCTTTGGTCGATCACCAAGGGCCACCCGAGCGTGCGCATTGCCGTTCTCGACGGCCCGGCCGATCCGGCCGCCGTGGCGCGCGCGCAAGTGGGAGCGAGCGGCGGTCTCGCGCACGGGACGCTCGTTCATTCGATAATCTCCGGGTCGAGCGACGCGGTGATCCCTGGGCTCGCTCCGAACTGCACGGTACTTTCCATCCCGATCTTCGAAGCGCGGCAAGGGAAGCAGGTCTGCTCGCAGGGAGATCTGGCCCGGGGTATTCGCAAGGCGACGGCCGAGCGCGCGGCCATCATCAATATCAGCGCCTCCCAGCAGGCCGATCTGCTCGCCGTCTCGTCGGACTTGAGCGGCGCCCTGCAGCAAGCGCTCGCCGAGGACATTCTCGTCATCGCCGCGGCCGGCAATCAAGGGTGTGCGTGCGACACGATCCCGGCCTCGGTCGCGGGCGCGCTCGCGGTGGGCGCACACGGCGAGGACGGAGATCCGCTGGTTCTGAGCAACTGGGGCCCCAATCAGCGCACGCAAGGCCTGATGGCGCCGGGCGACAACATTCCGGGCTCGTGCGTCGGCGGCGGACTTTGCCGCGCGACGGGCACGAGCTTCGCCGCTGCGACCGTGTCGGGCATCGCGGGTCTTCTGATGAGCGTCGACGTCGCACGCGGGATCGCGCCGAGCGGCTCGCGGATCAGGAAGATCTTGCTCGGCTCCTGCTCGCGCCCGTCCCACGACCAGGTCGAGATCGCGTCGAGCCATCTCTCGGGTCGCCTCAACGTTTCACGCGCCACCGACCTCGTGCTCGGATCACCCGTATCCCCGCGAGGCTGATGGCTAGCACGAAGCCCGACGTTGACGGCGCTCCGACGGGGGCTCCACATCGCGCCGCCGGCGCCACGGTGACGCAAAACGAGGTTCGCGTCGATCCGGCGGCCGACGAGGGGGCTCTCGTTCCCGCCGACTGTGGCTGCGGCTGCGGCGGCGGCAACGGCGCCCCCTGCTCCTGCAAGGAGGGCGCGAAGCAGGCTCAGCTCGTCTACGCGATCGGGCGTCTCGGCGTCAGCTTCATCAACCAGGCGCGCCGGGACTCGATCTGGCGCACCGTCAACGGCAAGGCTGAGGGCGATTTGAAGCCGATCACGGACGCGGCACTCCACGAGCTCTTCAAGAAGCAGCCGTTTCAGGCGCAAGCGGTGATGTGGACGCTGAGCCGATCCGAGGTCCCGATGTATGCGATCGTTGCTGCGGGAGCCTACGCCGCCGACACCTACAAATGGCTGGTCGACGAGTGGTCGGATCCCACGGTCGAGTTCGTCTCCATCCCCGGAATGCTCGCAGGGCAAGCCACCCTCTACGACGGCAACGTGGTCGACGTCGTCGTTCCCGATCTGCGCGGCATGTTCAGCTGGGAGACCAAGCGCTACGTGAAGGCCCTCAGGGACGCGCGCAAGAAAGCCGAAGCGGGTGTGGGCGATGCGAAGATCGACCGCGAGATCAACCGCTTCCTCGGCAAGCTCTATTTCAGCATCCGCAACCGGGGTCTGTCGCCCGAGGAGCGCGCGCTCAATGCCGCGGCGACGAATGCCTTCAATTTCAGCCCGGTGATCGTCGAGGCGGGCGAGGACGGCCTGACGCTCAAGGACATCTCGGTCGAACGGAGCCCGCTCAACCGGCCCGGCAGCGACTATTTCGACGTGCTGCTCACATTCTTCGACCCCAATGACCGGCTGGGTCGGGCACCGCTGCGAGCGCGCTTCACCATCGACGTCAGCGATACGGTGCCGGTCATGATCGGCGATCCTGTCCTATGGAACGAGTACTGATCTCCCGCGTCTTGGCGGGTTCATTGCATCAACGAAGGAGGACGTCATGCGAATGCCCAGCGAAATGCCGACGAAGCCAATGGCGCTCGAGTCTCGGTCGGGCCGACGGGAGAGTGCGCGCACGCAAGAGGACCCCGCATCCGTCGAAGCTGCGGCCTGTTGTGTCCAGGTCTGCACGCCGTTCGGCTGTCACTGTGTCCTCGAGCTGCCGATCTGCCCGTAATGGCGAGTAGACCAGAAAAGGAGTTCTCCGATGCAATTGCCAGCGACGATGCCGACGGTTCCACGCCTTGCCTTTTTCCGCCCGAGCTTCACTTCAGGACTAGCGCAACAGGGGTTCTTCGACTTCTTGCCGATTCCGATTCCCGGCAGACGCGCCCTTCAGTGCGCGGCCTGCTGCGCCGGCAAGGCGGGATTTGCGGCCTGCGTGGCGCGCTGCATGGCGACTGGGCAGGCCTGCGACGGCGGCATCGACAACTGCACGCCCTGCTAAGCGAGCAGGCGCCACCAGGAATGAGATGAGGCGCGAGGTGCCGCTCGGCAGCTCGTGCTCGTGAGAACTCTGGCGTCAATCGAGTGAGAAGGATTGAGAAATGAAGATTCCAAATTGCATGCCGAGTTGCGCTCGGACCAACGACGCGGGTCTCAGGTCGTCGACCACGGACAGCACAATTCTCCCGCAAGGATGCAATCCCTTCGAATGGGCGGCCTGCGCGGCTGCAGTTGCGGGATGCGCTGCCCTGAGCGGCCCGGCTCTCGTCGCATGCGTTGCGGCGGCGGCGCCGGGGTGCGTGAAGTGCGTGACGTAGCCTCGGCGGGCCTACCCGACCGGGCATGACTCCGACGAGGATGCCCCATAGGATTTTTGCCGTGACGAGGCGCGATGGTTGTGCCATCGCGCCCTGCCTAGCGGAGTCTACTTACTGCTGCGGCGCGGCCGGAGCGTCGCCCTTCGGCGCGTCATCGTCGCCGCGGGGTCCCTTGCGCCAGTGGCGTCCGCCGCGCGTCCTGTCGAGCTTGGCCTTCTGCTCGTCGGAGAGGGCCGCGTAGAACTTTTCGGCGGCGGGTCTCAGTGTCTTTACCGCGTCGAGCGAGGCGGTGAGCCCGGCCTCGGTCTGGGCCAAGCGCTCGATCGGCGTGGTCTTAGCCCGCTCGCCGTCGGTGCCCACGTCCTTCGGGCAGCCCGCGCGCATCTTCTCGGCGGCCGACTTCATGGCGCCCTTGAGCTCGTCGAAGACGCCCTGCTGCGCCTCTGTCGGCTTAACCTTGTGCTCGAGGCTGACCAGCATGTGGTCGGTCATCTCGTCGGGGTCGCCGCGGCAGATGCGGCGCATGGGACCGTAGAACCCTGGCCCGGCGAGGCCCATGAAGCTCATGCCTCCGCCGTAGTGGCGCCCGCCGCCTCCGTGACCCCACGGACCGCGGTCGGCCATCGCACCGGCGGCGGCAAGACCGAGGACGACGGTCGTCACTCCCGCAAGCACGAACTTACCATTGCGTGATATCTTCATTGTCGTTCGACTCCTCATTGACCGAAGGCGCAATTGCGATCGTCCGAGGCGGCCCCTTCGGGCGACGGTTCGGGCGGAGGCGCCATCTTGGCAATTGAAACGCGCCATGCCGGCACTTTCCGTCGCCCGGTACTGATATCTTGCGCATCGGCCTTGACGCAGCGGCGCGCGCGTGTCCCGCTCAGCGCGGGGAGTGCGAAGGGAAATTCTCGAGATGCGCCTGTTCCGGACGCTGATGGTTCTCGCGATCACGGTGTGCCTTCTGCCCGTGCTCAGCATGGGCGCGGCGCAGGCGATTGCCGACTACTACGGCTGCACTCTCGATCTGGCTTCGGCCCATCCATGCATTGCCGGCGGCAAGGATATTGGCCAGGACCTCCTCACGCTCGGCATGATGGGATGGTTTCTATTCGCGACGATGCCGGCCTTGCTCGGGCTCGTTGCGCTGTGGGCGATCGTCGAGCTCGTGCGCTGGGCGGCGCGTCGGCGCCGAACGGCTTAGGGGACTGTTAGTGCGTATTCGCCAACGCGTCGTCGGCCAGCGCTTCGAGCGCCACCACGTTCTTGAGGCGAAGACCGCGCGCGCTCGGCGCGACGAGACCGCGCCGCTCGAGCTCGACGAGTGCGTCGGACAAGCCGTCGACAGTCATCTGGAGGCGCTCGGCGACAACACCGCACGTCATCGAGTTGCCGATCACGAATGGATCGCGTCCCTCGCGTGCGCTCATGTGGGACATCGCTGCGAGGAAGGCCGCGAGGCGCGCGACCGGATCCACCGCGCCCGGCCTAACCGCGCGCTGGCGAAGAACCTCGAACTCCCTATCGGCAGCGGCAGCAAGCCGAGCCGCGAGCCGCCCGTCGTGCTCGAGCGCGCGCTCGAACTCCTCTAGGGAGACGACGCTGACTGAACTCGCGACCATCGCTTGGGCCGTGCTGACGTGCTTCTCGAGATTGCCGAGGCCGATGATGTCGCCGGGGAAGGCCATCTCGATGACCTCGTGGCGCCCGTCGTCCCAACGCACATAGTGGCAAATGGCGCCGCTCTCGACTCGGTAGAGGCGCGCGCGCGTATCGCCGTCCTGAAAAAGAATTTCCGCTGCGGCTAGAGTCCGGGTCGAGGTGTGCGGTTCGTGCACTCCCAGGCCGGCGTCTTGTTTGGAAACTCTCGGTGCTTCGACCGTGTCCAAATCATGGATTGCAAGCATGACGCGTACTCAACTCACAGAATTTGCGCCTCACTAGAAACTCCCATGCCGGAAAATCAACATACACTTTCGTAGGAGTAGAGGCGCGTAAGGTGTCTCACTCGCTCATATACCCGGGTTACCGGCGCCCGGTTCCATTCGACGTTAAATGGCGCGCGCCGATACAGGCTTTGGTGTCGCAGGACGATTCCGTATTGTCACAGCGAAGGGTTGTTGGCCAGCAACACATGAGTGGTGCCTGAGCCACAGCCTTGCCGGGCCAGGACACTTGTAAAGATTGTTGGGGATAAATGCTGGCCACGGGCGACCGAAATTGGTTCCCGCGCGACAAGACGAATGAAGGCCAGATCGCCGAACTCCTGGCGCGGCCTACTTGCAGCGCAGAAGGTCGCGCGTGCCGCCCTCGTCCCCGACCGTCAGGGTGTCTCCGGACACGGTGAGCGCAAGGTCGAGCGCCTGGGTGTCGCCTTCCACCGTGCATTCCGCCTTGACCTTCCAGTCCGGCCCCGTGCCTTCGACCGACTTGAAGGTGCAGTGCGTCTCGTGTTGGTCGTAGCCGCTCTTGGTGACGATCATCGGCGCATCGGCGGTGTCCTGAGCCGCTTTGCACTGGGTGAGATCGTAGGCCCACGTGCCGACGAAATCGTCACCCGCGCGTGCCGGCGCGGCACCAATCAACAGGGCCAGCGGCATGAGCCAATGTGAGACGGTGGCAGACGACGTGCGGCGCATATTTGCTTCTCCCTCGAGGGTCATAACCGCGCCCACGCAAGCCCCTCGGCGCCGGCAAGTCAAGCCGCCACGCTAGAGGTCTGAGAATGAGCGGCAATCTGGGACGCGGAGCCGACGGCGGGCGGTCGTCATCGCGCGACCCGGCTGCTGAAGGCCAATGCCGCCGCCGGCGCGCGCACCTTTCCTTCGTGGATAAAATAAACGAAGACGTCGCGCGGCTGCGCTTTCGGCCGGTGAGCGGGATCGACGGGCGTAAGGTCCTCCGGTGCGCCGCCCGCGGCCCAGACCCTGGCGCGCTCCGCCCACGCGTCGAGGGCCTTGGCCGGGTAGCCGGTCTCGATCGTGTCGCGCCCCTTCTGCAGGCGCGCGTAAATGAATTCGCCGGTGACATCCGGGATCGCCGGGTAGGTTTCGTGCTCGGAGAAAACAACCGGCATCGAAAAGCGCCGCAGCAGCGAAACGAATTGCGGTGTCGCGAACGATGCGTGCCTCACCTCGACGACGTGCCGTATCGGCCGGCCGTCGAGGTTCTCAGGCAGCAGATCGAGGAAGGCGCCGAAGTCTGCCTCATCGAATTTCTTCGTCGGCGCGAATTGCCACAGGATCGGTCCCAGCCTGCTACCGAGCTCGAGCGGGCCCGAGTTCGAAGAAGCTCTTGATGGAGTTGCCGGCTTCCGCCAGCACGCGCCGGTTCACCGCATAGCGTGGCCCCTTGATCGAAAAGACGAAACCTTCCGGCGTCTCGCGCGCCCATTTGGCAAAGGTATTGGGCGTCTGCGTGCGGTAGAAGGTGCCGTTGATCTCGATCGTCGCCAGCTGGCGGCTCGCGTAGTGGAGCTCCTTCGCGTGCGGGAGCTTGTCGGGATAGAAGACGCCCCGCCACGGCTCGAACGTCCAGCCGCCGACGCCGGCCCGGATTGCCCCGATCTTTCTTGCAGCCATGGTTTGCCCAGGGGGTGTCACGTTTCCGGATGGTATCGGCGCCAAAGCCAGAGCCCGAGCAGCACCAAGAGCGAACCGACGAATGCGGCGATCACATCGCGCAGGGAGATCGCCACCTTGTCCAAGTCCGGAAGGATTCCGAGAAGCCGAAACAACAGGCCGCCGACAAGAGCCCCGGCAAGCCCGAGGCCGAAATTGGCCATCATACCGAACCCCTGCCGATCGCGCTTGATGACCAGGCCCGCGAGACTTCCTCCCAGCAGACCGACGACGATCCAAACGAAAATCTGATCGAGCGAGATTGGCATACCGACCTCCAGGTGCTGTCGCGTCTCCGGGCACTCAGCCGTCAAGGAGCGCTCTTTTTAGCTCATTCCGTCGTTTCTGACGACGGCGGAAGCGGATTTGCCGCTTCCGCCTTTGGGTCATGAGCGCGCGCGCAGGCGAAGGCGCAGCATCTGAATGCCCTCGATCGCGAGGGCCGCGCCGCCGGCGAGAAACATGAGCGCGAACGCGTGCTGCGCGGATGTCGTGGCGTGCATGCCGAGCGAGACCGCCTTGGCAAACAGGATGGCGCCCAAAGCGATCTTGCCGGCGTGCCAGAGCGCGGGCCGCTCCTGTTGTGCGGTATCGTGCAGCTCGTTCTGGCGGTCGAGCCAGACTCCGAAACGGTCGATCTTTCTTTGGATGTCGTGCGAATACATATCTTCCTCCATTGAACGCCGCGCTACGGCAGTGGCCGATGGAGTAGGGGAGGCAGGCGCGGGGGCGCTGTTTCGGAGGAAACAGGGAGAGCTGGGCTATTGTGTCGCTTGTCCGACGAGGAGTGGCGTGCAACGACGCTGGGGAGGAGGCTTGGAGATGGGACAGACAAACGTGCGCGCGACGGGTCGCTTCGACATCGGCGCGATTGCAGCGTCTCTGCCGAATACCGCGACAACGCTGCTCGTGGACCGCTACTTGACGGATCGGACGGCGGCGAGCGCGCGCGTGTTCCGTGTCTACAAGCCGACGCCGCCGCATTATCATGCGAAGTGCGACGAATACCTTTACGTATTTTCAGGGCGCGGCACCTTCTGGATGGAGGACCCGGCAAGCAAGGCCGAGTTCGCGCCGGGCCAGCTTCTCTATTTCGAACGCGGGACTGTGCACGCGCTGCCGGACATCCTGGAGGAGCCGCTCGTTTTCCTGTCAATCGACGCGCCGCGGCGCGACCCCAAGGACATAATCTTCGTCAATCCGGAGGACGGCACGCCGGAAAGCTTCATTCAGCAAAGCCGCGAAGGTGAAGACTAAGGCGGAAGGAAGCGAAGGTGGGGACTGCGCGTAATGAGCGCCTGTTGAGATGCTGACGGCAGATCATAGTCCTGCGGTCAACGAGCGGCTGGTAGCGCCGCCGGACACGCGGCAACGCGGCTTCTGGATCGGAGTGATGTGCGCCGTCGCGTTTCACGGCCTCCTCATTCTCGGCGCCGGCAGATCGTCGCCCCGCCATGTCGGCGATCCGGACGGAACTCCCGACGCCATCGCCGTCGAGCTCGTCACCGAGGCCGACCTCAAGAGCCGCGAGACGGTTGCGCTGCCGCCGCCCGGGGCCGTTGCCGCCCCGCCGCCGCAACCGACCGCAACGGCCCCGCCGCAACCGGCGCCGACGCCGCCGCCGCAACCCGACGCCGCACCTGCTCCCCCGGCCGAGGCCCCGGCGCCGCAACCGAAGCAGGAGGCCGCTCCCGCGGCGAACGATCTGGCCTTGCCCGATCTGGCGGACCTGTCGCCCCTAGTCGAGAAGGCAAAGCCCGCAGAAAAGCCTGCCGAGAAGCAGAGCAAGCCCAAGCCGCCCGCAATGAAGAAGCCCGCGCCGCAAGCGCGCTTGGACCTTTCGCCGCCCGCTGCCATGCAACAAGCCCCGAGCGCGGCGCCGGGCCGCTCGGAATTGTTCACCCGGCCTCCGGGCGTGACGCGATCGGGCGAGAACGACGCGTTCGGGCTCGGCGTCGTGCGCGCGCTTCGCGGGACGATGCCTCCTCCGTCCGGGGTGTTCGGCCGAGTGAGGGTCAGATTGATATTGACCGAGAACGGCGATTTGGCCGAGGTGCGCGTCGTCGAGAGCTCGGGAAACAGCCGCCTCGATCAAAGCGTGGTGTTCGCGGTCAAGCAAACGACGTTCCCGTTTCCGCCCGTGGGCGCGTCGGTGATCGACCGTACGTTCCTCATCGGCTACGTGTACCGCTGAGAGGCTCGAAGCCGAGAGTGGTAAACGTTAGTCGGGGTCGGGATCGGGCGGGCGTTCCGCGGGGTCGAAGGGTGTCGGGTCGTCGTCGACGCCGACCGGCGGAGGCTCGGCGTTGGGATCAGCCCAGGCCGGCCGTGCGGAATCGGCATCGTCGTCCTCGATAGCCGGGTCGCTCGTCTCGGGCACGCCCTCGCCGGTATTGCTCGTGCCGGCGAAGGACTGCACGGCGAGGCTCGGTGCGAGAGCGAGCGTCAGGATCAGAGAGCGGAGGATCATCCTCATGGCGGCGGGGCCTCGGTTTGCCGGTGGCCCTCTTGGCACGCGGCTCAAGCTATAACGCCGGCGACGATAGCAGCGGTCCGGCGCCGATCAACCGAGAATTGGCGCGGCTGGCGCTCACTCGTCGACGGCTTGGCCTGTCAGAGCAAAGGCGGTGGCGCTCGAGGCCGCCCCTGGATTAACATCCAAATCTTTCGCTGACCTCAATTTTGTCTGACCAAAAGCCTAACCCCATCAAGCTGATGGCAAGCAGCTACCAAGCAATCGTTGTCGGCGCCGGGCACAACGGCTTGGTTTGCGCCTGCTATCTTGCCAAGGCCGGCCTCAAGGTCCTCGTCCTCGAGCAATATGCGGCGTACGGCGGCATGACGATCTCGGAAGAGATCGCCGCACCCGGTTTCCTCTCCGATATCCACGCCAGCGGCTATCTCGTCGCCAAGCTCACGTCCGCCTGCGAGGAGCTTGGCTTGACCGACCACGGGCTCGAGCTGATCACTCCCGACCCGAATTGGGCGCAGGTCTTCGCAAATGGCCGCTACCTCACGATCGGCCGCGATTTGGACGCAACGGTGCGCAGCATGGCGCAGTTCTCGCGCAAGGACGCCGAGGCCTGGCGCACGCTCTACCAGCGCTATCTGGATGCAAAGACCGCGATCGTCGCCGGCTTGAACGCGCCGCCGAAATCGCTCGCCCAGGAGTTTACGCGTCCCGATGCCGTCGACGGCTACCGCTTCCAGTTCCAGAGCGCGCGCTCCTGGGTCAACGAGAATTTCGAGTCGACCGAGATCAGGAACTTCTTTGCGTCCTGCGCGCTGCACGCGGCGCTGGCGCCGGACGATGCACTCGGCGGCCAGTTTGCATGGCTGTTCGCCAGCGCCGTGCAGGACGTGGGCGTCAGCATCGTCAAGGGCGGCATGCACAACGTCTCGCACGCACTGGTCGAGGTGCTGCGGGCCAATGGCGGGGAGATCCGCACCGGCGCGAAGGTGGCCCGGATCGAGATCGACGGCGGCCGTGCAAAGGCCGTGCAGCTGGAGGGCGGCGAGACCATCGCGGTCGACCGCGTCGTTGCGTCGAACGTCGACCCTCGTCACTTGGTGCTCGATCTCTTGGGGGAGCGTCAGGCCGGCTCGCCGCTCGCCGAGAAGATCAGGCGCTACGAATGGGGCGACTCGTTCTTCGCCATCTACGCCGCGCTCGACGGTGCGGTCGCCTATCGCGCGGGGGCGGAGGTCGGAGAGGCCGGCTACGTTCACGCGACTGGCAACTCGCTCGACGACCTTGCGACGATGTTTGCGCAATGCCGCGACGGGCTGCTTCCGGCGACGCCTATGGTCGGCATCATCAACGAGGCTGGCGTCGACCCGAGCCGAGCGCCGCCGGGGCGGGCGCTCATGAAATTCGTGCTCCACTTCGTGCCTTATGAGGTCAAGGGCGATTCCCTGGGGCGCATCCGCGGTACGAGTTGGGACGACATCAAGGAAGCCTACGCCGACCGCATCATCGCATGGATCGACGAGGCCTTTCTGCCCGGGCTCAGGAGCCGCATCACAATGCACGCCGTGCGCTCGCCCGTCGACATGGAACGACACATATCGAGTGCCGTGCACGGCACGCACCAGCACGGCGCGTTCCTCCCCTATCAGATCGGCCCCTTGCGGCCCATTCCCGAGCTCGGTGGCCACCGCTCGCCGTTTGGGAACGTCTACCTCTGCGGCGCCGGCAGCCACCCGGGCTCGGGCGTTACGCTTGCCGCCGGGCGCAACGCCGCCCAGGTGATCTGTGCCGACCTCGGGCTCGCTTTCCCGCATTAGATGCGTGGTCAAGTCCCGACGCTAGATTCAGATGCGTGGTCAAGTCCCGACGCTAGATTCCGGTCAGGTCCTGCTCGCACTTCGTCACGAAGCTCGTCTGCGCCGCGCCGTGCAGATTTTTCGCCTTGGCGTCGGCGGTGCATTTCGATTTCGCATCCTTCTCACACTTATTCATGAAGCTCGTCTGTGCCGCGCCGTGAAGGTTCTTTGCGTCGGCCTGGGCTTTGCAGGTATCAGCGCGCGCATTACCGGCTGCCAGCAGACAGGTGGCCAACAGCAGAAACGGGATCCTGGTCATTGCTTCCTCCAAGATTGCTGTGAGGAAACGTTGGCCATGCCGGTCCGCGGCAACAAGAGGCTTTCGCAATACACTTCGGTAAGTCGGCTGACCGGCCCCGCCCTGCGCAGGCTCCGAAGGTCCGAGGTCCGCTGCTGCGCCGGGCTCTCACCCCGGCTTGGTCGTCTGAAGCCGGTTGTCGGGAGACAACGCCGAGCCGAGCCGCTTCAGTGCTTCGGAGGTGTCGAAGCGGTCGAGCATGATCTCGATGACAGCGGGGCCCTCGTTGCTGGCGCGGGCGCGCGCGAGAGCCTCGTCGAGCTCGTCCTCGGTCGCAACCCGCTTTCCCCACCCGCCGCCGAACACCTCGGGCAACTTGTGATAGGCCCACGGCTGAATGTCGTTATAGGGGCCCTCATGGATGATGCGCTCGGTTGTGTAGCCGTCGTTGTTCATGAGGAGCAGGATCGCGTTGTTCCGCCGGCGGCAGAGCGAGGACAGCTCTTGCACCGTCATCTGGAAGGCGCCGTCGCCGATGAGGGTGAGGGGGCGCCGCGACGGATCGGCGAGCGCGGCGCCGAGCGTCGCCGGCAGCGCATAGCCGATGGAGAGGTAGAAGGCCTGGCCGATGAAGCCCACGTCGTGGTGCATGACCAGATCGGCGGCGGCGAAGATCGAGTCGCCGGTCTCGGCGATCACCGTCGTGTCGTCACCGAGGAAGGCGTTGATGCGCTTCATGACGCGGTCGACGGTGAGCGGCCGGCCAGGCTCGGCGGTGAAGCGCGCGTCGAAAAGCTCGGAGACGCTGGTGAAGGGCGGATGAGTGAGGCCGGTCAACGGCATGCGGTCGGCGAGGCCGCCCACCACGTCGCCGATCCACACCTGCTCATAGACGTGCTGGCTGATCTTGAGGCGTCCGGAGTTGGCGAGAATCATGTGGCGGCCCTCGAGCCGGCCGGTGTAGACGCCGAGGTTGATGTCGCTCATCCAGGCGCCGAGGCAAAGCAGCACGTCGGCATGCTCGACGATGTCGCGGACCTCCCGCCGCGAGGTGCCGCCCTCGTAGACGCCGATCGCCTGCGGATGGTGCTCGGATATGACCGTTTTGCCGAGCAGCGTCGTCGCGACCGGAATGCGGCTCGCCTCGACGAGGCGTCTGAACTCCGCCATCAGCCCGTAGCGGTGCAGCTCGACGCCGCCGAGGATCACCGGCCGCTGCGCCCGCGATAGCAGGCTCATGGCCTCGTTAAGCGCTTCCGCGAGCGCATCCGCGTCGGAGGGGGGCCGGTCCGGCGCGGCGAAGGGGCCGGGCGCGTCGCAAGGTCGGTCGACCATGTCGGCCGGAATCTCGATCATAATGGGGCGCTTCTCCGAGAGGCAGAGCGCGAGCGCTCGGTCGATGCGCCGGGGCGCCTCGGCGGGATCGTCGAGCAGTACGGCGGCCGCCGTAATGTGCGAGTAGCTGTCCTGCATGGTCGCGAAGTCGCCCACGCCGTGGTGGAGCAGCATGGAGGGGCGCCGCTGCGTAGTGCGGGGGCCGCCGACGAGGACGACGAGCGGCACCTGCTCTGCATAGGCGCCGGCGATCGCGTTCATGGCGCTGAAACCGCCGACGCCCCAGGTGACGCAGATGCACCCGATGCCGTTGATGCGCGCGTAGGCATCGGCGGCGTAGCCGGCGTTGAGCTCGTTGCAGGTGCCGACGAGCTCGATGCCTGATTCGATCAGCCGGTCCATGAAAGTCAGCACGTAGTCGCCCGGCACGCCGAACGCATGCTTGAGGCCGGCCTGCTTCAGGCGCGAGAGGAGGTAGGTGGCGACGGTGGCCTGGGTCATCGCCCGAGAATGGATTGGCGGGCGATGAGCGTCAAACTCGTGAAGGGAGTTTTGTGCACCGTCGAAGTCGCCTGTGCAGCGAGTTTGCTCACGTAACGGGCATTTGGGTGGGCCCGTCCCCGGCAACCGCTCTACGCATGGCCATCCCGATCGCCGTGCTGTACATTGGGGGATCTTTGTCAGGACAGGAGGCGCGCGCCATGCAAGGGCTTGCCACCATCGAGGCGCTGGTCGTCATCGCCATCGCTTGCGCTGGGCTTTTCTTCTTTATTGTCGGGGCCGAAACCGGCGTCCTCGTCAAAGCGCTCGCCGGATTGGCGGTCTATCTCGGGACTTGGGTCTACGGATTGATGCGCGCGAGCTATACGGGCGACCCAAACCCGCATTAGCCCTTAGCGCTTATGGCTTTTCTTGTAGCGCTCGATCTCCTCTTTCGTCGCTTCGCCCGAACGCGCGATCTCCTTCGCGCAGGCGGAGGAAAGCTTGTGCTGGACGGCCCGCATGCAGGACTTGAGCTCCGGCGAGCCGACTTCGAAGGCGCTGCAGTTTGCGCGGTAATCGTCGTGGCACGCCTGTTTCAAGGCTTTGCTGATTGCAGCGGCATCGCCGGCCGCGAGCAAGATGGGAAGGACGGCCAGGCAAGAGCAAAGCTTGTGCATTCACGGGCCCTCTTCGAAGACGTTTGAACCCCCCGCTGGGACGATGGTTCCTTTCGGGTTCGCTGTGTCGCAAATGGCTTCTCCGGCTTCCGCAGAAGAGTCAGAATGCGCGCGCACGGGTTCGAACGGAGGGACCGCCAATGTATTTTGACCGTTCGAGTCTCTTGGCATTGGCAGCGATCGTCGCGGCCAGCCAAGCGCTCGGCGAAGAGCAACCCTCCGCTGCGCCCCGCGAGTGCAGCAAGTTCGTGCCCGCGATCAACAAGACGGTGACGGTTCCCTGCGACGAGGCCTCCCCAGCGGCCCCCGGCAGTCGGGACACTACCGCAATTCCTCCCGCCGGTGAGGAGCAACTCGTGACGTTCGATACGTTTGCGCCGGGCCTGTTGCCCGAGGACGCCTTGGCGAGCCAGGGCATTCCGAAGCTGCGTGGGAGCCATCCGACCGGCGTCTACAAGGCGGAGCCGAACATGGTGCTGCCGGCGGGGCGCAGCCGCGTGCTGCTCATCGCCGGCGGCCCCGAGACCTCATTGTGGATCACGTTCACCACGCCCATCAAGCGCTTCAGCCTGACGCGCATCGGCACGGCCGGCGGCGCTTCGGTGCCGACCTGGACGCTGCGCGCGTTCGATGCCAAGGGCGCCGTCGTCGCGTCGACCGGCGAGGAGCATGGCCTCCCGTCTGAGCCGCGACAGTTCTCCACCGAGGGCAGCGCCATTGCCGTCGTCAGGCTCCGGACCGACAACCGCTTCGGCACCGGGACGTGGGCGACATGGAATTCCCTGCCCGTGGCCGAGTTCAGGATCTTGCGCTGATGCTAGACTTCATCCCTGCACATCCAGAAGCTCGACGTCGAAGATCAGCGTGGCGTTCGGGGGGATTACGCCGCCGGCGCCCCGTGCACCGTAGCCGAGACCGGGAGGGATGATGAGCGTGCGCTTGCCGCCGACCTTCATCGTGGCGACACCCTCGTCCCAGCCGGGGATGACCTGACCCTTGCCGATGGCGAACTGGAACGGCTCGCCGCGGTCGAGCGAGCTATCGAATTTCTCGCCCTTGGCGCCGTCCTTATAGAGCCAGCCCGTATAGTGCATAACGCAGATCTGGCCGGGCTTGGGCACGGCACCGGTGCCGGCCTTGGTGTCCATGATCTGCAAGCCCGATTGCGTCGTGAAGGGTTTGTTGAGGAGCTGAGCCGTGGCTGCGCCCGGGGCCCCGGCGACGAGGAGGGCGGCGAGGAATGCAAGGGCGTGCGCTATAACGGCTCGGCCGGCGAGGGGAAATCGCATCGTTTAGCTCCTGGGCTTGGTGTGCGCGTGCGCTTTCTACGTCATTGCGGGGCAGCATGCTGGCGAAAATGAGGATGGGGCTGCGCGGGGGACTTTCGTTCTGAGCGCCGCAGTGTCACATCCTATGGTATGTCAGTCGCGATGACGTCCGGAGAACGGTCATGCAGCGAGCAATAGCGGCGGCGGCTTTCGGCCTCGGAGCATTGGCGATCGCCAGCCCCGGATCGGCCCGCGCGGATTCCTATTGGGACCTCGAGCATGCGCGCGCCAACGCCCGCGCCGGCGGCCCCGTCAGCGAGCAGGATGCGGAGCTGCTCGAGCGGTGGGGCTGCCTCAGCGGAACGCAGAGCCGCTTCTGCGAGAATCTCCGGGTCCAGAACAAGCGCGAGTGGTCGACGACGCGACGTAAGCCCGAGCGCCGCTAGGCGGTTGTCAGAGTGCATGCGCTGCCCGCCTTCGCGCGCCATTCGGACAGATCAGTGAAATGAGAAGGATGAGGGAACTCCATGGCCGACAGCGAATATCTCGCCGAACTGGACCAGCGGATTGCCGTGATCCGCGACAACCTCCGTGAGCTCATCGAGCAGGCGGCGGCCTATTCCGGCGCGGCAGATGAATCGCGCACGGCAGACCGGATCGCCGACCAGGAGACCCAGCTCGCCGCCCTGTTGAAGGAGCGCGAGGCGCTGACGGGCCGGTAGTGCTCTCAAGACTGGGGCGCGGGGATAGGGGCGCATATGATCAGTCGAATGACCGTGCGGGGTGCGCGCGCTGCAAGCCTGCTTGTCTTGGCTTGCTCGCTCTGCGAGCCCTGCAACGCTGAGGAAATGAGCGACGTCTCCCCGTCGGAGATCCGCGGCGCAAGGAAAGGCCAGATCATCCGCGTGTGGCCGCTCGAAGGAGGGGCCACGCCGGGCGCGAAATCCTACCGCATTCTCTACGGATCGAGCGCTCCCAATGACGAGCCCATCGCCGTCACGGCGGCGATCGTCTTTCCCGACCGGCCAGCCCCGGCCGGTGGACGACCGGTGGTCGCCTGGGCGCATCCGACGACAGGCGTCGCAACAAGATGCGCTCCGTCCCTGTTCCCCGACAATGCAGGATCGATCGCCGGCCTTGGTGCAATGATGGAGCGCAACTACGTCGTCGTCGCGACCGATTATCCGGGCCTCGGGACTCCGGGCATGCATCCTTATCTCATCGGCGAAAGCGAGGCGCGCGCCGTCTTGGACGCAGTTCGCGCAGTCCGCGAGCTTCCCGATGCGAAGGCGCTCGATCGCTTCGCCGTCTGGGGACACTCCCAAGGCGGCCATGCCGCGCTCTTCACGGGTCAGCGCGCCCATTCGTACGCGCCGGAATTGAAGCTCGTGGGCGTTGCCGCGGCGGCACCGGCTACGTACCTCGCATCTCTGTTCGAGGCGGATCGCGCGACCGAAAGCGGCCATTCGCTGACCGCAATGGCGCTCAAGTCGTGGTCGACGATCTTCAACCTCTCCGTTGCCGACATTGTCGAGCCGCAGGCCATGCGCGCCTACGAGAGGGTCGCCGACGACTGCATAGAAAACATTTCCGAGATGGTTCAGGAGGAAGACGACGAGGCGCCGCTGCAGAAGGCCTTTCTCAAAGCGGATCCGACCAAGATCCCCGAATGGCGCGCCATCATGGATAAGAACACGCCGGGTCAAGAGCCCGCAGGAGGGCCTATATTCTTGGCCCAGGGCACCGCCGACACGACCGTGCCGCCGGCGGTGACCGCCCGCTTCATGGATCACCTTTGCCAGAGCGGCACAGTGGTGACCTTCGTCGGCAAGCCGGATGTCACCCACGTCTACATCGCTCTCGACAGCGCGCGCGAGGCCGCCGCATGGATGGCCGAGCGCTTCGACGGCAGACAAGCGCCGAGTGATTGCAAGCGCTGAGGCACGGTTTTAAGTCTTACCCGCGCTCGCGCATCGCCTCGCGCACGGCGCCGCCGACAATGCTCGGGAGATCCTCGCGCAGGTGGCGTACGTCGTCCTTGACGGCGCGAACCTCCTCCTCGACGCGGTCCAACCGCCCCTCGACGCGGTCAAAGCGCGCGTCGACCCTATCGAAGCGCGCATCAACCCTATCGAAGCGCGCATCAACGCCGTCGAAGCGCGCGTCAACGCCGTCGAAGCGCCCGACGGTCTCCCCCTGAAAGCTCAGCAGCGAGCGATGCACGTCACGGAGCTGTCCGGTCAGGAATCCGAACGACCCCTCGAGCTCGCCGACGCGGCGCTTCAATTCGCGGATCTCAGCTTCGACATCCATATTCGACTGCCCCGATAACGCACGCGAACAATACGTGAACAAACAAATTGAGTCAACTTGCGGCAAGCCATCGCCTGTCGGCTACTCGCAAGGCACTGTGATGGTCGTGCCGGTCGTCGGATCGTACTTCTTGCACGGGGCCGATGCGGGGGCCGCGGCCGTGTCGGTTGTCTCCGACGCGCCGGAGGCGGTCGAGCTGTCGTTGCCAGTCGACGTCTCCGCAGCAGCCGGGCTGCTCGTCTCCGTGTCGACCTCTGGCGCCTTATGGCTCTTGGCGACGGCGGGGGCGCGCTTGGCGGCGGGGCGCTGCGAGCCGGGCTTCGACCCGTAGAGCGGCGTCTCATGCTGCCCGCCGGCTTCGAAGTTGGGGCCGACGTAAAGCGGGCCGCCGTACCCCCGGCTCTTGTAGCTGAGCTCGCCTGCCGACGCGGCGAGCGCCGGGAGGGCGAGACACACCCCGGCGGCGAGGGCGCGGAATTTGCTCGACACCTGAGCCTCCTTAGATCGCTCGTTGCATTTGCGAATCCTAGCACAGAAAGGGGTAGCCGCGCCCGTGTCGAGCTTGGGGGCTCGCCGCCGGCCGCCTCGCTCCCTCGCAAACCGCCCCGTGCGATATCCGCGCGCTACGGTGTATGATCCCTCCGCGCCGCTGTGCCACTTTAGAAATTTGAAATGGGGATACGGAAATGCACAAGTCAATTCTCGACGGGATAATTTGGGTTCTCTTGGGGGGTGGACTGGTCGGGTTTGCCATGGCGCTGGTGAAGCTGTTCGGCGGCGGCACTCCGGAGGAATATGGCGTGTTGGGCATTGGAGGCGGATTCTGGCTGCTCTCATGCGCGGTCGCGATCCTAATCCGCAACAAGCTCTGAGGCGCGCCGCACATCAGTGGGAGAGTTCAGATGACAGTCGACCAAGCGGTCTTTGCATTCGCGGGCGTCATGGTCCTTTTGTCCGTGGCGCTGGCTCACCTTGTCTCTCCGTGGTGGCTCTTGCTCACTGTCTTCGTGGGAGCGAACATGCTGCAGGCGGCCTTTACCGGCTTCTGCCCCGCGGCGATGGTCTTCAAGCGGCTCGGGTATCCGGCGGGCAAGGCGTTCGACTGAGAGCAGGAAAGCGTCGGCGCGCGCCAAAGCGGCTCGCGGCGCATCGAGCCCGAGGAGGATGGAACTGGGGATGCGGGGCGCAACTGCGCCTCGGTGGTCCGTCGCGTGCAACGTGGCGTAGTGGCGCCCCGCTATCTACGAGCTTACGCCGGAGCGCATCTGCTCCGAGGTCTTCAGCTCCGTCTTAATCAAAACCCGATGCCACCGTTACCGGTGGGACTAGAGCTGCCGCGCCTGCGTGGCCCAGTGGTCCTTTCGTACTCGCACCCGCCCCTCGACCTTCGGTACGCCCCCGGAGGCGACCCCAGTGGGGCGGGATTTGCAGAGGATAAGGGAGGAGAAGGGGGGCGGGGATAAGATTTTTTTGCGGCCGCTTGGAAAGGAAACCTTGCCCTCCAGCCCCTCGAGTTGCCGCTCCGGGCTTGCGCTTGAAACGCCGCCGCATTAGCAACCGGTCGGGAATTGCGCGGCAACGGAGTTTCAGGCCATGGCGGACGTGAAGGATGCGAGCGAGGCAATCGAGCAGCTCAAGGGCGAGACCGCCGAGCTCTCCGGCCTGGTGCTAGCAACGGGTGTTATTCTGACCCAGCTCCTGCAGTCGATGCTGAAAGCCGAGCTCAACCCGCAGGCGGCGGCGACCAGGGTCATGACCAATGCGCGCGAGGCTATCGAGGGCTTCGCGGCAAAGACCGGGGCCGATCCCGTCATGAAGGCGCGCGCGCTCGAGGCGGTGGGCCAGTACGAGGATCAGATAAGGTCGGTTTTGAGGGATTGAGATGGGAACTGGCACGTCGCCCGATGAAATGGCGGCCAAACCGGACCGATTGCCTCATTCTGAGCCCGCCTTTGGAACTGGCGACAAGGCGCGAGCCTTGTATACTACCTAAGGGGGCGGACGATAGCCGACCGGCCGCCGGCGTTCAGTCTAACTTCAGGCAAGGGGCGTAAAGTCCGGCCAGCATCCCGACGGCGAGATCCAACCCATGCTTTCCAACTTTCTTTCTTCAATGCGCATCGCCCCGCTTGCCCTGGCGGCCGTCGCCCTCGGAGTGGCGACGATCGCGGCCCCTGATCCCGCCGCCGCCGAGCGCAGGAAGAGGTACCAAGACCGCGCCGAGTTACCCGCGTCGACTTTGAACAACCGCGCGAGCGTCAAGAAGACCAAAAAAAGCGTGGTGCGCGCCGAAGAGCCCGCGCCGACCTTGAACGGCAGGGCGGCCATCGCCGTCGTCTCCATCAAGGACCAGCGCATCTCGCTCTACGATGCCACGGGGGGCGCCGTGCGCGCCCGCATCTCGAGCGGCCAGACGGGTTACGAGACGCCCGTCGGCGTCTTCAGCGTCCTCCAGAAAGAGGTGGAGCACCACTCGAACCTCTACGACGACGCCTCGATGCCCTTCATGCAGCGCATCACCTGGTCGGGGGTCGCGCTGCACGCGGGCGTGCTTCCCGGCTATCCCGCCTCGCACGGGTGCGTGCGCCTGCCTTACGAGTTCGCGCAGCGCATCTTCTCACAGACCAAGCTCGGCTTGCGCGTCGTGATCTCCCGCGACGACATTGCGCCGGCCGGGATTGCCCATCCCCTTCTCCCGAAGCCTAATCCAGCCGGCGAGGTATCCGTCGCGACGCCCGCGGCCTACGAGCCCCCCGAGACAGACGACGAACGCATAACCATTATGGAGCCGGACGTGCGCAACTGGCCGGCGCGCCAGGCTCTGCTCGAGTTCCTTCAGCCCGAGGCGAAGGTGAAGGCTCAAGAGGCCAAGGACGCGATCTCCCGCTGGGAGGCGGCCAAGGCCGAGCTCAAGAAGCGCGGGACCGAGGTGGCGCTCGTCGCGAAGCGGGAGCGTGCCGCCGAGATCAAGCGCAAGGCCGAGGCGCGCCTTGCCAAGGCGGACAAGGCGCTCGCCGAGGCGAAAACCCCGCGGGCGCAGAAGCGCGCGCAGGACGGGAAGACGGAGGCGGCCGCGTCGCTCGCCGCCGCCGAGACGAAGCTCGACGAGGCAACAAAGGCTGCCGAGGAGGCCGACAAGGTCGTCGGACGCCTCAACGGCGACATTGTCGCCGCCGAGGCGGCCAAAACGGCCGCCGTGGCTGCCGCCGCCGAAGCAAAGCGCAGGATGCTGCCCGTCTCCATCTTCGTCAGCGCGAAGTCTCAGAAGCTCTATGTCCGCCAGGGCAACGAGCCTGTTTTCGACAGCCAGGTCGCGGTCGCCGATGCGGGGCGCCCGATCGGCACGCACGTCTTCACGGCTCTCGGCTACGCGAACGACGGCAACGACGTGCGCTGGAACGTGGTCACCGTCTCGCACGGCGGCTCGTCCGGCGAAAGCTTCGTCGATGACGAGTGGGACGATTACGGCCGACGCCGCAAGAAGAGCGAGAAGAGCAGCTATGCGCCGGCGGTGACGAACGCCGCCGCCGCGGCGGCCGCGCTCGAGCGGATTTCGATTCCCCCCGACGTGCGCGCCCGTATCTCAGAGTACGTCTGGCCCGGCTCGTCCCTCATCATCTCCGACGAGGAATTCAACAAAGAGACCGGCAAGGCGACCGACTTCATCGTCGTCGCGAGCGACGAGCCCCAGGGCGCGCTGGCCAAGCGCAAGCGCCTGCCGCCGCCGAGCTATTACCGCGATTTCTACGACGACGACTATTACTATAGGGATCGCCGCTATTATCGCGACCGCCGCCCCGGGCCGGTCGGCAAGGGCTTCTTTGGTTTGTGGTGAGGTGCTCTCTCGCCCGTTCCGTAAAATTCGCAAGGTGTCGCAAGCTGATCGCACACGCAGCGTGTATCTCGGACGGCGCCCCCTTGCACGGCGGCGACAAAGGCCATCGAAGGCTTCACGGCGACGAGCGGCACGGACTCGATCATGAAGGCGCGGGCCCTCGAGGCGGTGAACCAGTACGAGGGGTAGAAAAGGTCGGTGTTGCGGGATTGAGTTGGGCTCGCCCGCCTAAGCTGATGCAGGCACTTCGGTGATGGGCATGATTAGCCTCGCAATTGCTTCAATCTCGTTTCGTCCTCGCCGAGGCAATTCATCCCAGAAAGAATCCCCGGCTACAAATGCGATAAGCTTTTCAAGATCCTTTGCCCTGAACCCTTCCGGCAGATAGTCCTCTAAGGCGCCTTGCTCGAGAATGTACGTTCCCTCACGCGCCTTTTTTGAAAGGAAACTTCTCAGTTGCTGCCTTTCGCTCTCGTCCAGATTGGATCTTAACTTCCGACGATGCGACTTGATATAGTCCCAAAGATCCTGCGCATCGGCCCAACCGCCGTTTGTTACGGCTTTTTCAACTCTTGCAACAAAAGAGTTGCCGTCCAAGCTTTTAACATTTTCGAATACATCACTTTTGATCTCGGTTGTGTCGGTCACAAACAGCTGCTTAATGTCTGTATCGCCGACCTTTTCTATATAATCCAGATCCGCAATTGTCTCGCTAGCCACTTTGCAGGCATCCATTAGTTGCTTGTACGCTGCGAAGAAGCCCTTTCCGCCGACGCTCACTACTTCAACTGTCTTGTCATCGGCGCGCAAGCCCTCACGTGCATGAAAGTCGAACACCCTTTCAAAAATATTCTATCGGATAGCCCTTCCACCAGAACGACCTTGTCGCAGAAGAATACTCGTTCATTGTTCTGGCTGTTGATGATATTGAAGAGATGCTTCGCGTTCGGAAGCGTGTTGGAAGTAAGCCTGACCACGCGACTGCGTTGATTTTCGCTGTACACCCTGGAAACGTACTGGATAGATGCCGGCGAAACGAACGTTGGCGAATGAGTTGCGAGAAGAAACTGGTTACCGGTGGCCTTAGCCAACTTTTCAAACAGATTGAGCAGTACTTTCTGCCACTTTGGGTGTAGGTGAAGTTCCGGCTCGTCCACAATGATAAGCGCGTCTCGAACGTTCAACGCGTAGATCGCGAAAAGATAGGTGAGGAATTCGCGTTCGCCAGAGGATGCACCGCTAACAAGGAACGTGGTGCCCTGCTTCGTTAGCGAAACATCGTATTCGTTCGATAAAGCGTTGACCGTCGTTAGCTCCCAGTTGTAGCCAAGCTCGTTCAATTCGCTGGAAAGAGCCAACAGATTTTCGTCTGCCTTGAAGGCGGTCTTGGCATTCTGGTTGTCGTCTTCCTGCAGCAACGAAATTTTTGAGCGAGCCGGCCAATCGCTAATTGTAGAATGCTCGGTCCCTGACGTGAGGACGTCGCATCAGACGATCGTTTCTGCTCGTAGTCATTATAGCCGGCGAGGCCAATCCGAGATTGGAATGCGTTAGCTGAGCGGTTGACCGGCAGATAAACCATCGGTAGCTGAAGCGTCGTTTGTCCGATCTCAGCGCGCAGTTGATTGTCGATTTCGAATAGCTGCAGGTACTCAAGAAAGTGCTTTGTGTGCGTCGTCCCATTAAATTGCAGACTGCCGTCTTTGAGCGTGTACACGACGCGCTGTTTAGGCTGATAGTCGTCTACATTCCAACTCTGGACCGGATCCCAAGGATTTGCCAGGAACCTTTTCTTCGTCGCCTTTATAGCCTGCTCAGCGTTCAGCTTCATCGCTTTCATATTGGCGATGTCAACCTCGGTGACTTCAAGTTCTACTAATCTGCGGCAAGCTATTGCGAGAGCGGTGTTTTTCGAGTGTCATGTTATTCAGCGCGTCGTTGTGACGGAGTTCCCATCTGTCTGGCTGTTCCAGCGTAGGATTGTGTATAAAATATCGCGTTGCCAGCAAAAACCTTCGAAGCATGATGACGGCAGTGTCGAGGAGATTAGTTTTTCCCCCGCCGTTGGGACCAATGATAATTGATATCACGCCGTCGAGCATGAGTTCTTGGCGTTCAAGAAAGCTTCGGACGTTTTGGATCGCGATCCGTCGAAGGAGCATGCCAACCTTCCAATGGGAAACAGTTAAAACAACTTAGAACCTTGGGCAACTCGAACTAATCGGGGGCGTGCGGCGCGTAAGAGTTGCAGTGCGATCATGTCGTGGGCGCTTCCAGCGGGGCTTTCTGGCGCGCCTCCGGAACGACTTTGTGGCGCGCCTCCGGCGCGACTAATGTTGCGCGCTTCCAGCACGACTTTCTTGCGCGCTTCCAGCACGACTCGCGGTCCCCGACCCCGATCCGGGATGCGCCCGCCGCCGCAGCCGCCCTCAGCGGATCTGTCGATCATACTCGGAATGCGTCCCGATCCAGAACCATTGGAGTGCATCGCCGGCCTCGATGGCAAGGGCTCGATGGTGCAACCCCACGCGCACCGACCAGAGATCGTCATGGATGCACTTGAAACGCAGGGAAGGATGCTGGGGATTTTCCTTAAGCAGCGCAAATGACTTGTCGGCCAATCTGCGCACCTCGGCTGGTAGCGCCTCATAGAGGGGCAGAAACCTCGGGTCCTTGATGTGGCGCATCGGCCGACCGGCTAGAACTCTTCACCCCGGCCGGCTTTGAGGTTAGCCCTGGCTTCGGCCGCGAGCTTGTCGAGCTTGCCTGCCTTCGCGTCGCGCTCGATCCTCTCGTCGAAGAGGCGCGCGTCGAGCTCGTCGAGCCACTCGCGGAGCTTGGCGACCTCCTCGGGCGCAAGCGCCTCGATGCTGGACTTGATTTGCTCAAGCTTGGTCATGGCGAGAGATTAGCAGATTGAGGGCCGGTGCAAAATGGTGCGGCGCGCCCGCGGTAAACTGGGAGGCAGGCAACCTACTCCGCCGCCTGCTTCTTGCCGGCGCCTTCTTTAATTTGCCTGCCTCCGGCAGGACGCGACCGCCGCGCGAGCAGCTCGCGCAGGTACGCCCCCGTAGAACTCTTGGCGAGGTGTCGTGGGTGCCCGCCTCCGCGGGCATGACGGAAGTAATTGCCGAAGCGTTGATGCACAACTCAACGGGCCTTACTCCGCCGCCTGCTTCTTCCCGGCGCCCTCTTTAATTTGCCTGCCTCCGGCAGGACGCGACCGCCGCACCAGAAGCTCGCGCAGGTACTGCCCCGTATAGCTCTCCTTCGCCCGCGCCACGTCCTCGGGCGTCCCCGTCGCGACGATGCGCCCGCCGCCGTCGCCGCCCTCGGGGCCGAGGTCGATGATCCAGTCCGCCGTCTTGATCACCTCGAGATTGTGCTCGATGACCACGACCGTGTTCCCGGCGTCGGCTAGCTCGTGCAGCACCTCGAGCAGCTTCGCCACATCGTGGAAGTGCAGCCCCGTCGTCGGCTCGTCCAATATATAAAGTGTGCGCCCCGTCGCGCGGCGCGATAGCTCCTTCGACAGCTTGATGCGCTGGGCTTCGCCCCCGGATAGCGTGGTCGCCTGCTGGCCGATGTGGATGTAGCCGAGGCCGACGCGCGCCAGCGTCTCGAGCTTGTCGCGGATCGAGGGGACGGCCTTGAAGAAGCCCGCGCCCTCCTCGACCGTCATGTCGAGCACGTCGGCGATCGAGCGCTCCTTGAACGTGATCTCGAGCGTCTCGCGGTTGTAGCGCTTGCCCTTGCAGACGTCGCAGGTCACGTACACGTCGGGCAGGAAGTGCATCTCGATCTTGATGACGCCGTCGCCCTGGCAGGCCTCGCACCGCCCGCCCTTGACGTTGAACGAGAAGCGCCCCGGCCCGTAGCCGCGCGCCTTGCTCTCGGGCAGCCCCGCGAACCAGTCGCGGATCGGCGTGAAGGCGCCCGTGTACGTCGCCGGGTTCGAGCGCGGCGTGCGCCCGATCGGCGACTGGTCGATGTCGATCACCTTGTCGAGGTGCTCGAGGCCGACAATTCTGTCGAACTCGGCCGGGTGCTCGCGTGCGTTGTTGAGGCGCCGAGCCACCGCCTTGTAGAGCGTGTCGATGAGAAGGGTCGACTTGCCGCCGCCCGAGACGCCGGTGATGCAGGTGAAGAGCCCGAGCGGGATCTCCGCGGTGACGTTCTGCAGGTTGTTGCCGCGCGCGCCGATGACCGTGAGAGTTTTCCCCTTCTGCGGCGCGCGGCGCTGTCTCGGGACCGGGATCTGACGCTCGCCCGAGAGATACTGGCCGGTGAGGCTCGCCGGCGCCGCCATGATGTCCTCGGGCGTGCCGTGCGCCACGATCTCGCCGCCGTGGATGCCGGCGCCGGGGCCGATGTCGACGACGTGGTCAGCCGAGAGGATCGCGTCCTCGTCGTGCTCGACGACGATCACGGTGTTGCCGAGGTCGCGCAGGTGCTTCAAGGTTTCGAGGAGCCGCGCGTTGTCGCGCTGATGCAACCCGATCGACGGCTCGTCGAGCACATAGAGCACGCCGGTGAGGCCGGAGCCGATCTGGGAGGCGAGGCGGATGCGCTGAGATTCGCCACCCGAGAGCGTCCCCGACGCGCGCGAGAGCGTGAGGTACTCGAGGCCGACGTCGTTCAGGAACTGGAGGCGCTCGCGGATCTCCTTGAGGATGCGCGTCGCGATTTCGTTCTGCTTCTTGGTGAAGGTCTTGGGCAGCTCCGCGAACCAGACGTTCGCCGCCTTGATCGAGAGATCGCCGACCTCGCCGATGTGCTTGCCGCCGACTTTCACAGCGAGCGCCTGCGGCTTCAAGCGATAGCCGCCGCACGCCTCGCACGGGTGCGCGGCCTGGTAGCGCGACAGCTCCTCGCGCACCCAGTCGCTGTCCGTTTCGCGCCAGCGCCGCTCGATGTTGCCGATCACGCCCTCGAACGGCTTCGAGGCCTTGAAGCGCCGGAGCCCGTCCTCGTAGACGAAGTCGATCTCCTCCTCGCCCGAGCCGTAGAGGATCGCGAGCTGGACGTGCTTCGGCAGCTTCTCCCAAGGTGTCGTCATCGACACCTTGTAGTGCTTGGCGAGGGCTTCTAGCGTCTGCTCGTAGTAGGGCGAGGTGGCGCCCGTGCGCGACCAGGGATAGACGGCGCCGTCCTTCAAGGAGAGCGAGGCGTCGGGCACGACGAGGTCGGCCTCGAACTGCAATTCCGTGCCGAGGCCGTCGCAGGTCGGGCAGGCGCCGGCCGGCGCGTTGAACGAGAACAGGCGCGGCTCGATCTCCTCGATGGTGAAGCCGGAGACGGGGCAGGCGAAGCGGGCCGAGAGCACGATCCTCTCGTGCGTGTCGTTCTTCGATTTGTTGGCGCCCTCGCGCTCGGCCTTGGGCAGCGGCTTGTCGGCGAGCTCGGCGATGGCGATGCCGTCGGCCAAGCCCAACGCGGTCTCGAAGCTGTCGGCGAGGCGCTTCTTGATGTCGGGCTTCACGACGAGGCGGTCCACGACGACGTCGATGTCGTGCTTGAACTTCTTGTCGAGCTTGGGCGCGTCCGCGATCTCGTATATGACCCCATCGATCTTGACGCGCTGGAAGCCCCTCTTCTGCCACTCGGCGAGCTCCTTCCTGTACTCGCCTTTGCGCCCGCGCACGACGGGGGCCATGAGATAGAGCCGCGTGCCCTCGGGTAGCGCCAACACGCGGTCGACCATCTGGCCGACCGTCTGGCTCTCGATCGGGAGGCCGGTCGCCGGCGAGTAGGGGATGCCGACCCGCGCGAAGAGGAGGCGCAGGTAGTCGTAGATCTCGGTCACCGTGCCGACGGTGGAGCGCGGGTTCTTCGAGGTCGTCTTCTGCTCGATCGAGATCGCGGGCGAGAGGCCGTCGATGTGATCGACGTCGGGCTTCTGCATCATCTCGAGGAACTGGCGCGCGTAGGCCGAGAGGCTTTCGACGTAGCGGCGCTGGCCCTCGGCGTAGATCGTGTCGAAGGCGAGCGAGCTTTTCCCCGAGCCCGAGAGGCCCGTGAACACGACGAGGGCGTCGCGCGGGATCTCGATGTCGACGTTCTTCAGGTTGTGCTCGCGCGCGCCGCGGACGTGGATCGTGTTGGCGCGCGCGGCCGTGGGCTTCTGAGGCTTGGCCATGGGCTCGATGATCTAGCGGAGGGCCGCCCGGGGCGCAATCCAGGCGCGAGAGCCCTTGACATGCGCCGCCTAAAGGCCAAGTCTCAAGGGTGATGGCCGTCGCTGTTCGAGGTCGCCGCCGATGCTCCTGCGCAGGGGCAGACGTTTGGTGAAGCCTGCAGCACCCCCCGGTTGCGAGGACGGTTATCGCCAGTGTCAACAGCGAATGGAGGAAGGATGACGCCACCCGGCAATTGCATCGGACCCCGCGCTGACGCGGTGTCCAGGCTCGGATAGCGAGCTCGCGAGCTTAGGCCAGCGCTCATTCGAGCCCTTTACACACATCGTCTCTTGACCTTCATGCGAGGGCGGGATCCGGGGCCCGGATCACAGAGCCTCGCCTTATAGCCCGGCTCGGCTGGGCAGGTTACCGAAGACAAGGAGCCCCGTCGCGGCTGAGGCCACACGGGGCTCGCAATTTTTTGGGCGCTCTATTCCGAAATTCACACCGTCGGCGAGAGCTTGCCGCAGCCGGGCCTCGGGCCGATACCCGGCGCGCGAAACTCTCATGGCAAATAATCCTGCGCGACGGGCTTAGGCCTCGCGCGATCCCGAAGGGCGCTTCGCCGCCGCGCGGAGCGGGACTGTCATTGAATCATTGAATTGTGCGGTGACCTGCAGCAAGGTGGGGTGCGATGCTGCCGCCGCCGAGAAATTTCTCGCGCTGGCGCACGGGGGCGGAAATAAGAACACGTCAGCATCGCCAAATCGCCAAGCCGCCCATCAGCCAATCAATTTGCGTGGGAGGTCAGTGAGCTCTCCGGCTACAAGACGATGACGACGGGAGATTTTTTCCTGTAAGTGGGGCCCCCGGGTAGAGTTCGGGCCATGTTAAAGCAAAGGGTGCAACGGAGCTGCGCAGAACGGGAGTGCGAGCATGGGCATCGTCAGCGCCTTTGATTGGTTTCCGAATTATTCGTACATGTGGCCCTTCGGGGACCCGAACTGGACTGCGTCGCCGCAACCCGTACCGGCCCGCGGACCCGGCGACGGCCCGCTGATCATCGATGTCGGCGCCGGGTACGCATTTCTCGAATTGTTCTACAAAGACAGCTTTTTGGACTTCGGGTCGTGGCACTCCCGCGCCGAGCCTCTGGTGCCGGGTACTACGGATATCATCGGCAGCAATTACAATGACATCATCTATGGGTCCGCGGAGGTCAATAACCTCAAGGGTGTGGCTGGCAATGACGTCATTCAAGGTCGGGGCGGCAGCGACACACTTGATGGTGGTGGTCTGGGTTTAACCGGCCCCGATAGTGACACCCTCGACTACTCGTGGTCGCCGGGCGGCGTGACCGCTTTCTTCTCGCTGACGAACGTCTCGAACGCAGGGACGGTCGACCACAGCAGCGGCAGAGACGACTTCACCGACTTCGAGGCGTTCATTGGGAGCCCCTTTGGCGATCATATCGACGCCCGCAATTCCTGGGGCCGTCTGGAGATCGACGGGGGCGGCGGAAACGACACGATCCTCGACTCTTTCAAGAGCCACACCCTGCGGGGCGGTGGCGGCAACGATACGATCATTGGCGGTCAAGGCCAAGACGTTATACGCGGTGGCGACGGCGATGACACCTTCGAGTACGCCTTCAGCACGGACATCGATCTCGTCGTGCCCGGCGAGGTGATCGACGGGGAGGGCGGAACCGACACTATCCTCGTGGGCGGCACAGCCGTGAATTTCGCCCTTGCCTCGATCTCGTCGATCGAGATCGTGAATTTCAACGAGGGTCACTACACGACGCAGACAAATCGCGCCCCCTTCATCGCCCGTCAGACCTCCGCCACCGACCTCGGCAGCGGACTCTCCCAGACGCTGCATGTCATAGGAGATGGCCTGGCGATCGACATCCTGCAGTTTCACATGAACGCCGTGACCGTGCTTCAGCTGCACAGGTACACGTTCGAGAATTGGGCTCCCGGAATCGATCGGGTCGAGGTCGTGGGCGACGAGCGCCAAAACACCGTCGAGGGGTCTCAGCACGACGACTTCGTTAATGGCAATGGCGGCAGCGACGATCTTTATGGCAATAACGGGAATGATACTTTGAACGGCGGAGCGGGGAACGATTCCATCGCAGGAGGAATCGGCGGCGATTCGCTGAACGGCGGAGCAGGCTTCGATGGGATGGAGGGTGGCGCAGGCAACGACACGCTCATCGGCAGCGCGGGAAATGATTACCTTATAGGAGGCCAGGGTTTCGACCGGCTGACCGGCGGGGCAGGCCGCGATGTCATGACGGGCGGGACACAGCGCGACATCTTCGAATTCAATCAGCTCGTCGAAATGGGCAAGGTCGCAGCAACGCGTGACGCTATCACGGACTTCCAGCATCGGATCGACGACATCGATCTGTCGACCATTGATGCCATGACCGGCGCCGGTAACCAGAAATTCTCATTCATCGGCACCCGTGCGTTCACTGGCGTCAAAGGCCAGCTCCACTACAAGTTCGCGGGCCCGCAGTGGACCGTCGTCGAGGGCGACACGGACGGCAACAAGGTCGCCGATTTCCAGATATTGCTTTGGGGCCACAAGGTGCTGACGGCGGGGGATTTCGTCTTGTAGGAAGTGTTCCGGATCGGGAGGATCTTAGCGATCACGGAAACGTTGCGCTAACCGCCACCGCAAATTCATCCGAATCTTCATGTCGACGAAGGCGGGCGCGCGGCTCATGGGCCGCTGCGGAGGGGAGAGCTGAGGCACACCGCATTCATCATTCCGTAACGCCCTGGCGGAAGACTGCGTTTGCCGGTCCGAGTCCTAGGTCACACCGCGAGGAGGCTCAATGGCCATTACGCGCGTCTCGGGTCCGCGGACGATCGCGGTCTACCCGATTTCGCAGATCAGTCTCGAGCGGGATGCCTTTACGCTCCTGCGTCTCGAGAACGGCCGCTTGGCGGCGACGTTCGAGACCGAGGGCTCGGGCACCGCGTCCACGCTACATCTCACGACCCTCGATCCGCTCGGCGTCACGCATTCCCCCGTCGTCACGCTCGATGCCACCGCCAACGGCCGCGTCCTCGAGGATCCCGCCATGGCGGCCGCGGGCAACGGCAACTTCTTCGTCGCCTGGACCAACGCCTCGTCCAGCATCGACCTTACGAAGAGCGACGCTCCCGGCCGGGTCTACTCGGCGAGCGGTGCGTCACTCGGGGCGAAGTTCCAACTCTCGACCCAGCCGTCCGACGGCGAGATGATCCCCTCGGTCGCTACTCTTGGCAACGGCAACTTCATCACCGCCTGGTCCGACACGAGCGGCGGCCCGATATTCGATCTCGACGCCGACATCATGGGGCGTGTCTTCAATCCGAACGGCGCGCCCTCGGGGAGCGAGTTTCGCATCAACGTCACGACGGGCGGCTTCCAGCTCGGCACGCAGAGCCTGGCGATGACGGACGGGCGCACGCTCGTCGTCTGGCATCGCGGCGAGCTCAACGGCTTCACGGACGTCGACTCGATCGACCTGCGCGGCCGCTTCCTCAACGCGAACGGGGCGCCGACGGGCGGCGAGCTCGTTCTCGATACCATCGGCGCCGGCCACAACTACGAGCCGCAGCGCACCGAGCTCGTCGGCCTCGGCAACGGCGGGTTCGCCCTCGTGTGGGAGGAGTACGTCGGCCCGATCACGGCGGCGACCGCCAAGGAGATCCACGTGCAGCGGTTCTCGGCCGCGGGCGGGAAGGTCGGCGGCGACGTTCTGATCGATCGCGTACCCAAGGACTGGAGCTACCTCTGGATCTCGCCCGTCGAGCTCGCCAACGGCGGCTTCGCCGTCGTCTGGCGCACCTTCGATCCCTCGAGTAACCCGGGCAAGGTCCACGCCCGCGTGTTCGACATGAAGGGGGCCGAGATCGGCCACGAGGTCGAGCTGACGCCGATCGGCAAAGCGGGCGGTGCGGGCCTCACGAATATTGTCGATCTCGAGCTCATGGCGGACGGCCAGGTGATGGCGATCGGCGAGATCCTCGGCGGTTCGACGATCACGTTTGCGACGCAGATTTTCGACTTCGGCGACGAGCGGCTCATGGGCACGGGCGCGGCCGACAAGCTCTATGGGAAATACGGCGTTGCCGATCAGATTTTCGGCCTTGCCGGCCACGACACTCTGTCGGGGGCGAGCGGCAACGATCTCATCGTCGGCGGGATCGGCCGCGACACCATGACGGGCGGCGCGGGCGCCGACCGCTTCGACTTCGACGCCCTGGCAGAGATGAGCGGCGCTGCTGCGGCGCGCGATGTCATCAAGGACTTCGTGCACAACGTCGACAAGCTCGATCTTTCGACGATCGATGCCAACGGCGACGGCGCCGGAGATGCGGCCTTCACGTTCCTTGCCTCCCAAGGCGCCGCATTCACGGGAGCCGGCGGCGAGCTGCGCTGGGTGCAGGTCGACGCGGCCAACAAGGCCCTCGACAAGACCATCGTCGAGGGGGACATCAACGGCGACGCCGTGGCTGATTTCCAGATAGAGATCACAGGCCTCAAGGTGCTGACCGACGGCGATTTCATCTTGTAAGCCCGGCGGTTGCGGTCACTCCCGGCGTTGCGCCCTTTTCGGGGCGCGCAATGTCCGGTTGCCTGCTAAACTGGCTTCCTCGCAGGCAAGGAGGAGGCGCATCGTGGCGAGCTACACCTTGAAGCGCGGACGGCGCTATGCCGCGACGATCTCGCTGGGATTTGTCGAGCGGCTAGCTGACAACGAGACCATCGCGGAGAAGTTCCGGGCCGCGGGGTTCTCCGACGTCACGGTCACCGGCAGTGGAAATATTCGTCATGCCGAGGGCGTATGGTCGGCGGATGACATCATGCCGTCGTCCGTGCCCGAGCAGGTCACCGACATGTCAGAAATCGCCTGAGACAAGGCCGGTAACGCGCCGCCCCGGCCGCCGCGTCGCCATAGTCAGGACGCGCACCCTCGGCTAGACTCCGGCGCACCGCAGCCCGGTGAACGGGGGATGAACCGGACGCTCAAGCCCGGTTCAAGGGACCTATGGGATGGAGCTGCCCATACCCCGTCTCCAGCCGAGCGAGCGCCGTCATGCCCACATCGACCCCGATTTTCGAGGAGGCCACCCTGATGACCGATCATGCCGTGCCGAAGAGCGCGCCCCTGGGACCGCTGCAGCGCTTCGTGCCGCTACTCAAGACGGCGGCGCTCGTCGTGACAGTCCTCGGTGCAATTCCGACTGCCATCACCGTTTATCACGCCTGGCAGTACAAGGTGCCTTTCAACCAGGTCTCGCACCGCCTCGAGCAGTACGACATCCTCTTGCGCAACATCGACTGCAAGATCGACTACAAGGCGCTCTCCACCGCGCAGGGAACCAAGGTCGACGTCGGCGCGTGCCAGAAGACGGGCGACATCTCGCTCAAAATTTCCGCAGCCGACGGCAAGGCGACCTACGAGTGGATCGCCTACAACCAGCTCCAGAAACCCGGCGAGCAGCCGGAGGGAAGCTTCCTCGATCTCCTGATCGGCGTCGCGCGTGCCGAGAGCGCTGGCGAGCCGGTGCGCCTTGCGCAGGGCGCGCTCGAGGTCGTCTGCCAGTCGCTCGTCAGCAAGAAGGAACTTGTGCGCGTCGTCAAGGAAAACGGCAAGTGCTACCGCGAGACGATGTCGCCGGTGCGCGGCTCCGTCGACAAGCGCGAGGAGGTGGCGTGCGACACCAAGTGTCCGGCCGCGGGGTGAGACAGGCGCGGGGACGCCGCAAGTTGGCCGCGCCCGCTACCTCATCGTTCGCATGTCTCTGCGTTAGGACTTATGGCCTTTGAAGGCTTTGTCGTAAAAGGTAACGAGGCTCTTACCGTCGGTCGTAATCGTATCGTCGCCCTTCGCCATCCAAGAGAAGCCCCATGGCCCGCTGATCCCGCAGCCGTCGGGGCAATTGATCTTGGCGGACTTCCCGGCCCCGACCGTCTCGACGCTTTCCTTGGCGCCCCAGTCGATGCCGATCTTGTGGGGGCTCGTGTCCTTGTTCGTGACCGTGACAGCGGACGCTGCACTCGTCATGAGAAGTAGCGCGATAGCCGCGCCAATCAGCGAATTTCCTAGATGCATGAGTGACACCTCATCGATGCAGAACCTGACCGATGGGACGCGCGATATCATCCGTGCCCATGATGGTTCTTCGTGGGCGCGCTCGCTTCAATCGCGGCGTCACATCTCGTTGTCCAGCGATTTGGGAAGCCCTTCCGCAAGTTCAATGAAGGACGCTTTGGATTCGGCCCGCAAACCCATTACTTTTTCTTGATCCACGGGACCGGGGGCGAGATTGAGCTCAAGACCGGGTCAGCTCTCCGAGTTTCTCGAAGCGAACTCGGGAAACCACCGCGCCATGCCGCGCTTCGCGTAGGCGACGAGGTTTGCGTGGCTTTCAGCTGCGGTGCGCACCGGCGTCTCGAACAGCGGGCAGAGCGCGCCGGCGACCATCGCCCACACGCTTGCATCCGCCCCGCACGGCTCCGACCCCATGAGCCAGGGCTTGTCGGCGAGGACCGCCGAGATCGCGTCGAGGTCGCGGGCAGCGAGCCGTTCGATCTCGCCCTTCGTGTGCCGTCCGATGCCGTGACCGCGCATGTTCTTCCCCACGGAGCGCTTCACCATCGCGAGAACGATCGGGCGGAGCGGCGCGGGAACGCTCTCGAAGAAGACGCGCGGGCCCTTGTCGAAGTTCGCTCGATCCGTCCAGCGCGCATGGACGATGGCCCAGTAAAGCTGCTCCTCGCACATCTTCTCGAACGCCCAGGCGACGCCTCTTTCGGCGGCGGTGAGCCCTTTGTCGAAATCGGCGCCGTAGCGACCCTCCAGATGAAAGCGGATGAAGGTCGAGTCGCCCAAGAGCTTTCCGCCGTCCTCGATGTAGGGGATTTTTCCTTTCGGTGCTTTGCCGAAGCTCGCAGGCGCCGTGCGGTAGGGGACGCCTGACATCTTGAGCAGCACCTCGGCCTTGGTGACGAACGGGCTCGGATCGGGCAGGCCGAATTTCGGCCCGGCGGTATGGAGAGTTATCACGATCGGCCTCCAGCTCCTCTGATGATTGGACCGCGGCGCCCGCCCGCCACGTTCCGCACGACCGTCGACGGGGCGATGCAGAAAAGCGACGGCGCGAAGATCGTAAGCTGATAGATTGCCGTGCCGTTTGTTTGGCGGCGCTTATGCCGGTCAGGGGAGGGCGGTATGGCTTGGACGGCGTTCGAGCAGCTCGTGCTCGAGCTCATCAACAGGGCGCGGCTCGATCCGGAGGGGGAGGCGGCCCGTTTCGGCTTCGCCCTCAACGAGGGCCTCGCGCCAGGCACCATCTCGCCGACAGCGAAGCAGCCGCTCGCTCCGAACGACTCGTTACTGAATGCCGCGCGCGGCCACAGCCAGTTCATGGTCGATCACGACGTGGCCGGCCACGTCGGCATCGGCGACGGCGATCCCGGGACGCGCACGGCGGCCGCCGGATACGCTAGCCCCACGACGCTTGGCGAGAACCTCGCGATCTTCCCGCACTTCGGGAGTGAATCGTCAACCGCCTTCGACATGTTTAGAGCGCTCTTCATCGACACGAGCGTCGCGGATCGCGGACATCGGCTCAACATCCTCAAGCCCACATACAAGGAAGTGGGCGTCGGCGAGGTCGTCGGGGAGTTTAACGGCGGCACCGACGTCGTGCAGACGACGAACTTCGGCGCTCGTGGCGGCCCGGTGTTTGTCACCGGGGTCGCGATCCGCGACACGGACAATGACAATTTCTACGACGTCGGCGAGGGCCGCGGCGGCATGACGGTGACGGTGCGGTCCGGCGCTGCCCTAGCCGGCAGCGATACGACGGAGGCGGCCGGCGGCTATGCCATCGCCGTCAATCCGGGCAAGCCCTACGCCGTCTCGTTCACGGGAGGCGGATTGCCGGCCGCAGTTTCCGTCAACGTTCTCGGCGTCACCCAGAACGTCAAGGTCGATCTCCTCGGCACGAGCGAGATCCTGTCCTCGGCCACGACGGCGCTCGGCGCCGGAGCGAAGATCCTGGGCCTTCTCGGCGCCGCGCCGATCAACGGCGTCGGCAACGCGCTGGCGAATGCCATCACGGGCAACCAGGCCTCCAACGCACTCGCCGGAGGAACTCGGAAACGACACGCTTAGCGGCGGCGGCGGCGTTGACCGGCTCACCGGCGGGGCCGGCAAGGACGTGCTCTCGGGCGGTCTCGCGCATGACATCTTCGACTTCAATGCCGTCGGCGAGAGCGGGAAAACCTTGCCGACGCGCGACCGCATCACGGACTTCCAACATCTCACCGACGACATCGACCTCTTCCACATTGACGCCAAGGCCGGAATTGCCGGCAACCAGGCCTTCAGCTTCATCGGAACGGGGGCCTTCGCCGGCGCCAAGGGGCAGCTCCACTACAAGTTCGTCGGTGCGGCGACGATCGTCGAGGGCGACGTCGACGGCAACAAGGTCGCCGACTTCCAGATCGAGCTCTCGGGCCACAAGGTGCTGACGAGGGAAGATTTCATTCTTTGATGCGAGCAGGACGCACCGGCCTCAGACCCCAATTCGTCGCCGTCGCGATGTCGATCCTTGCCTCGCGAGAGAGTTCGGCCGCGGAAGAGCGGTAGTTCGCGCGCCTCATTTGTGCGTCGTCAGCGCGACCCATTCAGGGTCGTCCTGCGCGCGCCGCTCGAAGGTTAGAAAGTCGTAATAGCCGCACCGCTTCTCGCCGGGAAAGGAGCGGCAGACCGCAGGCCGCGCCTTATAGACTGTGCAGAGGCGCTTCTCGGTGTCGAAGAAGCGGCAGATCCCGCCGAAATGCTTGTCCGCCTTGCGGCGCATGGCGTACTTGCGTCCGTGCGCCGTCTTCGTGAATTTCCGGCGCGCCTCCTCGAAGGAGAGGCCGTGATGTTTCGCGAGGCGCTCGACGTCGCGCTTGGTCAGGCCGATCAGGGGGTACGAGCAGCAGTAACCGGGGCATTTCTTGCAATCGTACACGGGGGAGCCGCTTTGCTCGGGGGTGTATGGCCGCTAGTGTGATGATCGAGAAATTCGCCGGCGCTCGCTGCCCGTCTCTGAGCGAATTTCTCGATCTGAATCACACTAGCAAGACCATGATTCTAGTGTCCCTTTTGATTCCGAAGTTCGCTCAGGAGCCCAGCCGCGAACGCAGGCGAACTTCGGAATCGGGACACTAGGCCTTTATCGCAATATGACGTGGGGTCAAGCCTGCGCGCCGGTCAGTGACTGAGGCGTCCCAATTAAAATGTCGTAGAAACAATTCGTTATGGTCGAAGCCTGCAATAGGTGGCGAGGGTTTCACTCCGAGCGGCAAAGAGAAGCCCGCCGACCGGCCCATTCTGGCGCGTGCCTCACTTTCTCCGCTATGGTCGGCGCAATTCGAGGCTGGCCCGGGCTTCAAGAAGCCCGGGCCCGCTCGAGCTTGCGCTTGCCGCAGGACAGGCTCGGTCCTGTGGGTCGGAGAGTGCACGAGGGAGCGTTTGCGCGTGTGTGCGGCGGCCCGGCCTGCTCTCGGGCGTCGGGAAACCAGGGGCCGGCACCGAGCAATTGGCGTGGGGGTTGTTGGTCATGACGGAGTTGACGCGCGCTCAGCCCGAGGGGGAGACGCCGGTCAATCCTTATAGCCTGCTCGAGGCGGTGAACGATTCGAGCGATACGGCGCACACGGCGTGGCTCATCTTCCTCGGCATCATGACCTATCTCATGATCGCGGTCGCGGGCGTGACGCACAGGGACCTTCTTCTCGGCACCCCGGTCGAGCTGCCGATCCTGCAGATCAAGATCCAGCTCTCCCAGTTCTTCCAGTTCGCGCCCATCGTGCTCGTCCTCCTGCATCTCGGGCTCGTGTCCCAGCTCTCGCTGCTTGCCCGCGAGACGCTCGAGTTCGATCAGGCGATCCGCCTGCTCGAGGCAACCGACAAGCGCACGCATCCCTTGCGCCTCGAGCTCAACAACTTCTTCTTCGTGCAGGCGATTGCCGGTCCCTACCGCAGCCGCGTGATGAGCGCCTTTCTGCACGGCATGAGCTGGCTGACGCTGGTCGTGCTACCCGTCGTGCTGCTCCTCTACATTCAGGTCGTCTTCCTGCCCTACCACGATGTCAGGATCACATGGACGCATCGCATCGCGCTCCTTGCCGACATCGGCATGCTGATCTCGATCGGCGTCTTCCTGATGCGCGCCGAGACGTCGTTCGTGCAAGCCTTTCTGCGCACGACATCCTCGCATCCGATCAGCTTCGTCATGACCATTCTCGCCCTCGGGCTGATCACCCTGTTTTCTCTATTCTTCGCCACCATTCCCGGCGAGGCTCTCGATCGCGTGACGCAACGTGCGCTCGGCATCGAGAGCGAGGAGGGGGAGGGGCAAGGCGCTCGTCTCGTTGCGGGCTTTGCGCTCCCCTTCCTCACCTTCGGGTCGGACGGGTCGCTGCTCGGCATCTTTCAGCGCAACCTGATCGTGACGGACGCCGATCTCGTCGTCGACAAGGATCAGACGCCGGGGGAGCCGAGCGTTAGCCTGCGCGGGCGAGACTTGCGGTACGCCAAGCTCGATCGAAGCGATCTGCACCTGGCCGACCTCACGGGCGCGGACATGAGGGGCGCAAGCCTGGTCGGCACCGACTTCAACGGCGCGTGGATGCAATGCGCCGACGTGACGGCGCTCCTCCTCAGCGAGGATCGCGCCGCGGCGAGGTGCACCAACGCCCGGCGCACCAACTTCACGCGCGCCCGTCTCGAGGGTGCGCAGATGGTCGGCGTCGATCTCAGATCGGCAAAGCTCGAGGAAGCGAGGCTCGAGGGCGCCGAACTCGCCTATTCGCTTCTGACCGGCGCCAATTTCTCGAGCGCGCACCTCGAGAAGGCGGACCTGACGGGCGGCGTCCAGGCCCAGGGCGCGAACTTCCTGATCGCCAACCTGCAGGGTGCCGATTTGACGGGGGCCAATCTGCAGGCTGCCGATCTGTCGTCCGCGAGCTTGCAGGGCGCCATCCTCAATCACGCGCACCTGGAGGCCGCCAACTTCCGGGACGCCGATCTCGAGGCGGCATCGCTGAACCAGGCGCACCTCGCGGGCGCGGACTTGTCAGGCGCCAAGATCGCCGGCGCCGACCTGCGCGGGGCGGTCGTGTGGATGACAAAGCCGCCGGAGCCCGATCCGACGGGCGTGGCCGACTTCACCGACGTGGCGCTGCGGCCCCTCGGCGAGCCCGAGGCGGAACTCCTCAAGCAGTCGATCGAGCGGATCTACAATCGCCGCGTGCGCGGCGAAGTCTCAGAAGCCCTCGCCCCGGCGATGAACGTGGCCGAGAGCGGGGCGTGGTCGTCGTCGGCAGACTATGCGACGTGGCAAGCACTGGCGGCCCCGGTGCCGGCGGGCGCGCCCGAGACCGCAAAGGCGCTGATCACGGATTATCTTGCGAAGGCCCAGTGCAAGGCGCGCTGGAGCAACGGGGCGGTGGCGACGGGCATTGCTCGCCGCGCCATGGCGAGCCAGTTCCGCGGCGACCTCGTCGTAATCTTCGACCGCCTCAGGGCGGACGACTGCCCGGCCTCGAAGAACGTGCCCCAGAAGCTCTTCCGGGAGCTCGCGGCAGCCGCCGACCTCGCCCGCGGCAACTAGTGCCGCCGCGTGCGGCGGACGCCTAAGTCATTCATCTTCCATCGAGAATTCCCGCAAAAAAAGTTGGGAACCTTTGCGCGGCGCCTCCGTTACCCCTGAAGCCGGGCTTCCGAAGTCCCTTCCGGAAGCAGTCCCCTCCCCCCGGGGGACGAGGCACTGGGCGCCAGGTTCATCCCCCGGACCGGCGCCCGCTTCTTTTTTGGCGCGGTGACAAGGCGATGCGGGAGAGACGGCTGCCAGGTTGGGTCGACGCCATCGGTCGGCAGCTCGCGAGAAGCTTCGACGTCTCGAACCAGCCGCTGCCGGGTGATATGGAAATCATGCTGAGGCTGATCGACAAATGGGAGCGCGGACGCAAGGAGGCCGAGAGCGACGCGGTCGTCTCCCCGCAACCGCCCGGCACCGGCGACGGAACCGCGAAGGACACGCGTTAGGCCTTGCGGCGGGGCGGGACCTGCGCTAAGAACATAATAAGAACAAACTGAGATGGCAGGGTCGCCGGTCGGCAGTGAATGTCGGGGACAAGCGGGTCGCGGCCGGGCTCCGCCCGCGATCAGCGGCTAAGGTCGCTGCAACTTGCGGCGAGTCGCGACGGAAGCCCGCGGAGAGACATAGGGAGTTATCGCAATGGCCGGTTCTGTGAACAAAGTGATCCTGGTCGGAAACCTCGGCAAGGACCCCGAGATCCGGCGCACCCAGGACGGGCGTCCGATCGCCAACCTGCGGGTCGCGACGAGCGAGAGCTGGCGCGACAAGGCCACCGGCGAGAAGCGCGAGAAGACGGAATGGCACGCCGTCGTCATCTTCAACGAAAACCTCTGCAAGATCGCCGAGCAGTATCTGCGCAAGGGCTCGAAGGTCTACATCGAGGGTCAGTTGCAGACGCGCAAGTGGCAGGGTCAGGATGGCCAGGATCGCTATTCGACCGAGGTCGTGCTGCAGGGATTCAACGGCCAGCTCACCATGCTGGACGGGGCGCGCTCCGGCGCGGGCGCGGGTCTGCAGGAGAACGGCCAGGCCGACTACGGCTCCGACTTCGGCGGCGCCGAGGCGAAGCGCGGGGGGAAGGGCGCGTCAGGCGGCAAGGGCTTCGACAAAGCCCTCGACGACGAAATCCCGTTCTAAAGCTGCGCATCCCGCGGCCGTTACCCAGCAGCATCGAGCACCCGTAGACGTCCTCCCGGCGGAGGCCGGGGTCCACGACACGTCGCACTCGGGGCTGCGTAGCTGAGGTGCACGGCGGGGACCCGTTGAAATCCAATTCTTGCAAGAGAGTGCGCTGAGACTTGCGTGGGTCCCGACCGTCCATGCGGAGCATGGCTCCGCCATGACCGTCGGGACGACGTTGGCGAGGGGGCGATCGGAGCAACTAACGCCGGCCGCCTTTTTTCTTTTTGCCGCGCTTGCGCGCTTTGCGGCTCGTGTCCTGTGACGGCGGAGCCGCCCGCTCGAGAAGGGCAAGCGGTGCAGGCGGCGCGGGAGCGGACCTCGCGGACGGCGCGGCCTCCCCATCGTCATGATCGCTCCCGGCCTGATGCGCGAGGCGGCCATGAGATTCGGCGCCCTGCACCTCGAGGAAGAAGCGAGTCACCTCGGGATAGCGCGCCTTGATCGCGCGCTCGATCCGTGTGGTCGCGGCCTCGACGGACGCCGCCGTCTCGCCATCGTGAAAATCGGCGCTGGCCGCGACGAGCACGTCCTCGGGCCCCATGTGCATGGTGCGGATCTCGTTCACGGTGCGGATGGGGCCCGCGGGCCCGCTCTCGGCGGCGATGATGCGCCGAAGCCCCGAGCGCACGCTCGGGCTCGCCGCCTCGCCGACGATCAGGCTCTTGATCTCGATGCTCATGAAGGCCGCGACCGCCGCCAGGATCAGTCCAATCACGATCGACGCGATGCCGTCGGCCTCGGCGATGCCGAGGCGGTCGGCGGCAAACACGCCGATGAGCGCCACGAACAAGCCGGCCATCGCGGCGATGTCCTCGAGCACGATGGCGAACAGAGCCGGGTCCTTCGATGCCCTCAGCGCGTCCAGCGCCCGCGCGTTGCCCCGGCGCGCGTTGAACTCGCCGACGGCCTTCCACGTGGAAATGCCTTCGAGCACCATCGCAACGGCGAGCACGATGTAGTTGATGTAGGCGTGCTCGAGGGGACGCGGGTTGTGGAGCTTCTCGACCCCTTCGTAAAGCGCCACGCCCGAGCCGAGCGAGAACAGGAGAATGGCGACGATGAAGCTCCAGAAGTAGAGCTCCCTTCCGTAGCCGAAGGGATGCCTGGCGTCGGCCGGGCGGCGCGAGCGCTTGAGCCCATGCAGCAAGAGCGCCTGGTTCGACGTGTCGACGAGGGAATGAATCGCCTCCGACAGCATGGCCGACGACCCGGTCCAGACGAAGGCGGCGAACTTCGCGGCGGCGATCGCGAGGTTGCATGCGAGCGCCACGAGAACGACGATTGTCGACTGCGCGTGAGCCACGGGGCGAGCTGTCCGTCCGAAGGGCCAAATTGCCTTCGCCGAATCTTAAAGCACGACTCGGGGCTTGACGCCGAGAGGTAGGTCGCGGGCGCGATTAGGGAGGGTGGGGCTGCGGGCCAGCGCTGCCGGCCCGCAGCCAAAGATCTTATGGCTGCGCGGGCGCCTCGGGGGCGGCTGGAGGCTGTTCGGCAGGCGGCGTCTCTGCCGGCGGCGTCTCGGCGGGCGGCGGGGCCTCGGCGGCCGGCGGCGTCTCGGCAGGGGGTGTCTCGACCGCCTTGGAAGCCTCCTCGGCGGCTTTCTTGGCGGCTTCCTTGGCCGCGTCGTAGGCCTCGCCTGCCGCCTCCTTGGCTTTCTCGAGCGCGGGCGCCGCGGCTTCCTTTGCCTTCTCGTAGGCGTCCTTGGCCTTCGCTGTAGCGTCCTCGATTGCGGGCTTGGCCTTCTCGTAGGCGTCCTTGGTGCTGGCCGAGGTCTTGTCGGAGAGCTCCTCGACCTTCTCCTGCGCCCGCTCGAACAGCGACTTCGGCGGCTTCGACCGTGCGTATGCGGGCGCCACCTCGAGCGCCGCCTGATCGACATCGGGAAGCGCGACCGTCATGCGTCCGTCCTTCTCCTCGAACTTCAGCGCCGAGAGCGTGACGCCGATCTTCTTCTCGGCAAATCCGAAGTAGCCGCCGGTGCCCATGACGACGCCGACGACCTGGTTGTTCTCGTCGACGATCAGATCCTCGACGTCGCCGATGATCTTGCCGTCCTTTCCGGTGACCTTGGCGCCGATCAGGTGATCGCGCGCGAGGTATTGATTGGCGCCCTGCGCGGCGACGAAGGGACCGTCCTGCGCAAGGGTGGGAAGGCTTGCCAGCGCGGCGATTGCCGCGAGACACAACACTGCTTTCTTCATGTGGGCGTTCCTCGAAAGAGCCAGCACGCGCCTGTCGAGGCTAGTGCGGCGGTTCAGAAGTTCCTCGTCACGCTGCCCAGGTGGAGAAGGAACTTCTGAACCAAAGCCGCACTAGCAGCATTAGGTTTCTAGTGTCCCTTTGTATCCGAAGTTCGCAACCCCACCGGAACTAGCGATGAGCGAACTTCGGATACGGGACACTAGCCGCATCGGGCGCAGGCCCTACCGGGCCTCTGCGGCACAAGAAAGTCAAGACGCACTGCACGCTTGGCTTGGTCCTGGCCAGTAAGGCATTCTAATGTATTGGGAATTTCGTGCCATTTGGCGTGGTGGACCGGCGTTGCCCGCGCGCCCCGCGATGGGCTAGACTTCGATCCGAGAAAAGAGGCAACGGCGCGTACGTCCAGGGTAGGGCGTGCGCGGTTTTTTTGCGGGATCCATGGCCGACGAGAGCGACAAGCCCGGCACGGGCGGCGGGCGCGACATTCGCCCCGTCCAGATCACCGACGAGATGAAACGCTCGTACCTCGAGTACGCGATGAGCGTCATCGTCAGCCGTGCCCTTCCCGACGTGCGCGACGGGCTCAAGCCCGTCCACCGGCGCATCCTGTTCGCGATGGCCGAGCTCGGCCTCGACTGGAACAAGAAGTACGTGAAGAGCGCGCGCGTCGTCGGCGAGGTGATGGGCAAATACCATCCGCACGGCAATCTCGCGATCTACGACGCGCTCGTGCGCCTCGCGCAGGAGTTCTCCATGCGCCTGCCCCTGATCGACGGGCAGGGGAACTTCGGCTCGGTCGACGGCGATCCGCCGGCCGCCGAGCGCTATACCGAATGCCGGCTTGCCAAGGTCGCGATGGCTCTCCTCGACGATCTCGACAAGGACACCGTCGAGTTCCGCCCCAACTACGACGACCAGCTCCAGGAGCCGTCGGTGCTGCCGGCGAAGTTCCCGAACCTGCTCGTCAACGGCGCGGGCGGCATCGCGGTGGGCATGGCGACCAACATTCCCCCGCACAATCTCGGCGAGGTGGCGGACGCCTGCATCGCCCACCTCGACAATCCCGAGATCGGCATCGACGAGCTGGCTCAGATCATGCCCGGCCCCGATTTCCCCACCGGGGCGATGATCCTCGGCCGCCAGGGCATCCTCTCCGCCTATCACAAGGGGCGCGGCTCGATCATCATGCGCGCCAAGGTCGAGGTCGAGGAGCTGCGCAAGGACCGCGAGGCCCTGATCGTCTCCGCGATCCCCTACCAAGTCAACAAGAAGACCCTTATCGAGAAGATCGCCGACCTCGTGCGCGAGAAGAAGATCGAAGGCATCTCCGACATCTGGGATGAGAGCAACCGCGAGGGCATGCGCATCGTCATCGAGCTCAAGCGCGATGCGATCGCCGACGTCGTCCTCAATCAGCTCTGGCGCTTCTCGGACCTGCAGACGACGTTCGGCGCCAACATGCTGGCGCTCAACGGCGGCAGGCCCGAGCAGCTCAACCTCAAGGATATGATCTCGGCCTTCACCTCGTTCCGCTTCGAGGTCGTGACGCGGCGCACGCGCCATCTGCTCACGAAATCGCGCGAACGCGCCCACGTCCTCGTTGGCCTTGCGATCGCAGTCGCCAACATCGACGAGGTGATCCGCCTCATCCGCACGAGCCCGAGCCCCGCCGAGGCCAAGGAGCAGCTCATGGGGCGCGACTGGCCGGCCAAGGACATGGCGCCCTTGATCGAGCTCATCGCCGACCCCCGCCACAAGCTCTCCGAGGCCGGCACCTATCGCCTCTCCGACGAGCAGGCCAAGGCGATCCTCGAGCTGAGGCTCTCGAGGCTCACCGCCCTCGGGCGCGACGAGATCGGCGACGAGCTCAAGAAGATTGCCGAGGAGATCAAGGAATTCCTCGCGATCCTCTCGTCGCGGAGCCGCATCGTCGAAATCGTGAAGAGCGAGATCCAGGCCCTCAAGGCCGAGTTCGCGACCCCGCGCAAGACCGAGATCGTCGACATCGAGGGCGAGCTCGAGGACGAGGACCTGATCCAGCGCGAGGACGTGGTCGTCACCGTCTCGCACAAGGGCTACATCAAGCGCGTGCCGCTTTCGACCTATCGCGCGCAAAGGCGCGGCGGCAAGGGCCGCTCGGGCATGACGACGCGCGAGGAGGACTTCGTCACCCAGATCTTCATTACGTCCACGCACACGCCGGTGCTGTTCTTCTCCTCGCGCGGCATGTGCTACCGCATGAAGGTGTGGCGCCTCCCGGCGGCGACTCCGCAGGGCGCGGGCAAGGCGCTCATTAATCTCCTGCCGTTGGCGCAGGACGAGGCGATCACGTCGATCCTGCCGCTGCCCGAGGATGCGACGACCTGGGGCAGCCTCGAGCTCATGTTCGCGACCCGGAAGGGCAACGTGCGGCGCAATGGGCTCTCCGACTTCGAGAACATCAACCGCAACGGCAAGATCGCCATGAAGCTCGGCGAGGGCGACAGGATCGTGTCCGTCGCCATCGCGAGCCCCGAGGACGACGTGCTGCTCACGACCGCGCACGGCCAGTGCATCCGCTTCCTCATCAAGGACGAGGTGCGCCTGTTCAAGGGCCGCGATTCCGACGGCGTGCGCGGCATCAAGCTCGAGGCGGACGACGCGGTTATCTCGATGGCGATCCTCGCCCATGCCGAGGCGACGGCACCCGAGCGCGCGGCCTACCTCAAGCAGGCTAACCAGCAGCGCCGTACCCAGGGCGAGGAGCCGACCGAAGGGCCGGGCGAGGCCGAGAGCGAGGAGGCCGTCGAGGGCGCGGCCGACCTCACGCCGGAGCGTTTCGCCGAGCTCGGAGCCCAGGAGCAGTTCGTGCTGACCGTCTCCGAGAAGGGCTTCGGCAAGCGCTCCTCGTCGTTCGAGTACCGGACCTCTGGGCGCGGCGGCAAAGGCATCGTCGCCATGATCGTGAACGAGCGCAACGGCCGCCTCGTCGCCTCGTTCCCCGTCGAGGAGACGGACCAGATCATGCTGGTGTCCGACGGCGGCCAGCTCATCCGCTGCCCGGTCGACGACGTGCGCATCGCCGGGCGCAACACGCAGGGCGTGCGCGTCTTCAAGACGGAAGCCGACGAGCGCGTGGTCTCGGTCGAGAGCATCTCGGAGGAGGCGGGCGATGGCGAGAACGGCGGGGCGGCCGAGGACGCTGCGGGCGAGGAGCTAGCGTAGGCATCAACGGCGTCGCACGGCGTCAGGAGTGGCCGGCGGCCTCGCCGCCGAGGCGCGCAAAGGGCGAAAGCGGGCTCTCGCTTTCGAGGGCCCCGAGATCGCGGCAGATAAGCCGCCCGCGCGTGGCGCGCGCGAGCAGGCCCTTCGTCCTCAAGCGCGACATGATGCGCGACACGGTATCGGGATTGAGCGCGAGGTAGTCGGCCATGTCGCGGCGCGAGAACGGCATCTCGAAGGTGACGGCGCCGGCTGGCGCGGGCGTGCCGGTCCTCGCCGCGAGCTCCGCGATGAGGCCGGCAACGCGCTCGGGGCCGGTGAGGCTGCCGAGGCTCGCGATGTGATGGACGAGGCGCGCGGCCTGTGCGGCGAGGCGCAACTGGAGGGCGAGGGCGACATCAGGGTCGGCCCGCGTCAGCATCTGGAGCGCCGGCCAGCGCAGGCGCCACACCACGCCGTCTGCGGCGAGTGCCGTTGCCGAGGCGCCGGCGAATCCCGGCATCATCAATGCGCAGAAGACGTCGCCAGGATAAAGGGTTGCGAAGATCTGACGCCGGTTCTCCGGCAGGATCGCGTGAAGGATGACGACGCCGGCGGCGACGGCATAGATGGGCTCCTCGTTCTCGAGGAGGGCGAGCTTCTGCCTGCGCGCGGTGCGGATGGCTACGGCATGCGGCTTCAACCGGTCGATGAAACTCGCGCCGTTGCGTTCGGCCACGCCTGCGCCGCCGGGAGCGCGCGAGCCTATCTCCGTCATGGAAGCCTGGGGTCCAAGGGCGCGATCGCGCGTCAATCGTTCGGTAAGGCGCATAGGGACCCTTGAAGGGTCGCAGTTCAGCGGGCTTTGACCTCGATCAAGGATTGCGCGGGATGCGGCGATCGGACCCGCGGTCGCGGGGCCTGGCGTTAGCCCAGTGAGTTTGATCCCGATCAAACTTTCCGTGTCGCTGCCGCAACGGCGCTCCCGCGCTTCTACGCGCCCTGATCTCAGTCAGAATTTCGCGCCAAACGCGTCTGGCAGCGCGAGGCAGATAGCCAACAATAGAATCATAGAGGCGATTCGCGCCTGGTGCCGCGGGGACCAGGGCCGAGGAACGACGAAGGGACGGATGATGGCTGAGGCGCGCACACTCATAGCCGCAACGATGGTGGCCGCGGCGGCGGCGTTCTCGGGCCATCCGGCGGCGGCCGGGAGCGAGAGCGGCGATTTCATGGTGCGGGTGCAGGGCACGGTGGTCGACCCGGATGCGAGCGCTACGGTGAGCAACTCGGCCGGTGTGATCCCCGGGGCGGATGCGGACGTCAGCACGGAGGCCATCCCGACACTGACGCTCAGCTATTTTCTGACGAAGAACGTGGCCGTCGAGCTGTTCTGCTGCTTCGCCAAGATGCAGGCCGAGGGCGAAGGCACGATCAAGGGGCTTGGCGAGATCGCCGACTTCTGGGTCTTCCCGCCGGCGGTCACGCTCCAGTACCACTTCGACAACATGGGCGCGTTCAAACCCTACGTCGGCGCAGGCGTGCATTACATCCACTACTTCGACGAGGATGGCGGCCAGTATGGCCGCGTCGACATCGATGACTCGGTCGGATTCACGCTCCAAGCCGGTGTCGACATCTCAATGGGCGGCGGCTGGTACCTCAATGCCGACGTCAAGAAAACCTGGATCGATACGGAAGTTAATTGGAAGGACGCCGGGCTCAAGGCCGACCTCGACGTCGACCCCTGGATCTTCTCCGCCGGCGTCGGCTACCGCTTCAACCTCGAGGACATCTTCGGCCGGCGTGCCGAGGCCGTTCCGATGAAATGAGCCTCGGCGCGGGGACGTATCGCAGCGGGCCCTTTCATTTTTTGCGCCGGGGCGTCCCTATCCCTTGCAGACCTGGGCGACGGCGCGGCAGGTCCACATCACGCCCTCGCCCTTCCAGGTGTAGCTGGGTGCGCTGATGCGGTCGGTCTGGAACGGCCAGTTGCCCGTCACTTGGCGGATGATGAGAAAGGACTCGTACTCGGCGAAACCACGCGTGATCCCGGTCGCCGAGCCCGCCTTCTGCACGCAGGACTCGGCCAGTGCCGGCCCCGCGCTCAATACGGCGGAACCGAGCACGCGCGGGATTGCCCGGGTCAGTTTCCCTTGGATGTTACGCATACCATTAGCTCCCCCATGATCACCCCGCCTCTACAACCTAGCACGGTTTTTGAGCTTAGGTTATCCAACGGGCGGGCCCAACCTTGCGGGGAGAAGGCCGACCCGTTTAAGAACGGGAGATGCACCGCACCGGTTTCTACTCCGGCTCGTTCGATCCCGTGACGCTGGGCCACACCGACGTGATCGAGCGTGCGTGCCGGCTCGTCGACCGGCTCGTGATCGGGATCGGCATCCATCCGGCCAAAGCGCCGATGTTCACCGACGCCGAGCGCGTCGACATGCTCGAGGCCGAGACCCGCCCCATCGCCAGAGCGACCGGGGCAGCGATCGAGATCGTGACCTTCGGCGAGCTTGCGGTCGAGGCTGCGCGCGCTCATGGGGCGGGCGTCATCATCCGCGGCCTGCGCGACGGCACCGACTTCGACTACGAGATGCAGATGGCGGGCATGAATGGGGCGATGGCGCCGGCCATTCAGACCGTGTTTGTCGCCGCTTCCCCACAGGTCCGACATATTGCGGCAAATCTCGTTCGTCAGATCGCGGCCATGGGCGGGGACCCGAGCGCATTCGTGTCGCCAGCCGTGCGCGAGCGGCTCGCGGCCAAGGTCCGCCAGCGCCGGTAAGCACTGACTGGCTCGGCCGTTCTTCGGGGTTGCCGTCGCGCGCTGCGGCGTCCATAAGAGCCCCCGCCGGCCGGAGCTGGAGCCCCGGCAGGACGCGCGAGGACCCCGTCATGTCGATCGTGAAATCTCTTGCTCTCCTCACCCTGGCTCTCGGGTTGTCCGCCTGCAACCAATCCCCGGAGCAGTCGGTTCAGGGCAGCGATCAGGCGGCCGCGCCCAAGGCGGAGGGCCAAGCGTCCGCAGATCCGTCGAACACCCTGATCATGGAGCTCAAGGACGGCAAGGTCACGATCCGGCTGCGTCCCGATCTCGCGCCCCAGCATGTCGCGCGCGTGAAGCAGCTCGCCGCCGAGGGCTTCTACAACGGCCTGAAATTCCACCGCGTCATCCCGGGCTTCATGGCGCAGACCGGCGATCCGAAGGGGACGGGCGAGGGCGGATCGAAGTACCCCGATCTCCCCGCCGAGTTCACGATGACCGCCTTCGAGCGCGGAACGATCGGGGCTGCGCGCACCGCGGATCCCAACAGCGCCAACAGCCAGTTCTTCATCTGCTTCAAGCACACGCCGCACTTGAACGGCCAGTACACCGTTTGGGGTGAGGTGGTGGACGGCATGCAATACGTCGACAAGATTGCTCCCGGCGAGCCACCGCCCGCTCCCGACACGATCGTGAAGATGTACCTCGCGTCGGATGCACCGAAGTAAGGCAATGGGCAGCAGGCAATAGGCAATAGTGAAGGAATTTTGGCCGACCCATTGCCCATTGCCCTTGCCGATTGCCCATGTTCCCGTTGCCCAACCGGAGAGTCCGCCATGGCCGCCATCGAAGACCCAGAGAACACGCTCGTCATCGACACGACCAAAGGCCGCGTCGTCATCGCCATGCGCCCCGACCTCGCGCCCAAGCACGTCGAGCGCATCAAGCAGCTTGCGCGCGAAGGCTTCTACGACGGGATTGCCTTCCATCGCGTGATCGATGGCTTCATGGCCCAGACGGGATGTCCGCAGGGCACCGGCACAGGCGCGTCGAGCTACCCGAACCTCCCGGCCGAGTTCAGCGCCGAGCCGCACGTGCGCGGCGTCTGCTCCATGGCGCGCGCGACGGCCCCCAACAGCGCCAACAGCCAGTTCTTCATCTGCTTCGACGATGCGACCTTCCTCGACAAGAAGTACACGGTGTGGGGCAAAGTGATCGAGGGCATGGAGAACATCGACAAGGTGAAGCGGGGCGAGCCGGTGCGCGACCCCGACCGCATGGTCAAGGTGCGGGTCGCGGCCGATGCGGAGTGAATGGGCGAGCAAAAGCCGGCGTTCTGAAAAACGAAGTTCATGGAATTTCGCACTGCACAATATGCGAAAAAAGAGAACATTTCCAAATTGAATTATTGTCTTACGAGCAGGCCTGTACCCGATTTGTACATATTGTATAATTGAGTGAGTTGGGAACTAGGCTGTTTTTGCCCGGCTAGGACCGCAAATGGTTTCGGGGAGACAACCATGGACATGTTGAATTCGACCAAATCGTGGATCGCGGGTTTGACCGAAGTAGGCCTAATGCTTCTCGCGCTTGCCATCGTCGCGTCGCTGCTGGCTGGCGGAGCGGTGCCGTTCTTCGGCGGCGTCGTCGGCAATATCGTCGGTCTGGTGAAGGAGCTCGGAGCGAACGGCCTCGTCGGCCTGATCGCGCTTGGCTTCATCCTCTGGCTGTTCTCGCGCCGGACGGTGGCGTGATTCTTAAGGGGGGGCGGGGTGATAAACCCCGCCTTCTACTCAAATGCCAGAAATCGTTGAACAGATGCGGCGCATAGGGTGGCTCGTAGCCGAAGCGGGCTTTCTCATCGTCATTCTTTGCGTCCTTCTCAACATTATCTTCGGGCCCGAAGCGAGCGGTGCCTTCGTGAGCGGAGTTGCCGCGAACGCCAACGCGTTCCTGCAGGGGCTCCCGGCCGGGGTCCTCGTCGGCCTGGCGCTGGTCGCGCTCGCCTACGGGTTGCTGCGATCGCGGATGGAGAGCTGAGGAGAGCGGGGACGGGGGCGAGGTTTCACGCGCGGGGCCATCTACGCGCGGGTGGGGCCGGTGCCCTTAAGCTCATTTGGGCGGAGGCTCCTTTTGGGGCCGGCCGGTGGATTGTTCCAGCAGCTTCCTCTTGCACTCTTCGCACTGAACGCGCATCGGAAAGCGCCAGTTCCACGAGCTTTCCAGGATGCGGACGGACCTCTTCGACTACGAGCTGCCGGATGAGTGCATCGCGCTTGCCCCCGCGCGTCCGCGCGACGCGGCGCGGCTCCTCGTCGTCCGACCCCAGCCCGGCGCGCCCGGCCGACCGGACCTTGCCGATCAGGCGGTCCGCGATCTGCCGCGTCTCTTGCGGGAAGGCGACGCGCTCGTCCTCAACGACACCCGCGTGCTTCCCGCCGCGCTCGAGGGCCGGCGCCTGCGCGGGGAAGCGAGCGCCAAAGTTTCGGTGACCTTGATCAAGCGCGCGGCCCCCGAGCGCTGGAGGGCGCTCGCGCGGCCGGCGAAACGGCTCGCCGTGGGGGACCGCATCGTGTTCGGGGGCTCGGGCGCGGTGTGCCTTGCCGGACGGCTCGAGGCCAAGGTCGCGGGGATCGGCGAGGCGGGAGAGATCGAGTTCGCCTTCGATCTCGCCGGGCCAGATCTGGATCGGGCCATCGGCTCCATCGGCGAGATGCCGCTCCCCCCCTACATTGCCGCGCGCCGCGCGCCAGGCGCCTCCGACAGGTCGGACTACCAGACGACGTTTGCCGCGCGCGAGGGGGCGGTCGCGGCGCCGACCGCCGGGCTCCACTTCACCGCGGACCTGTTGGCCGCGCTCGAGGCGGCCGGCATCTCCCGCCATTTCGTGACGCTGCATGTCGGGGCGGGCACGTTCCTTCCCGTCAAGGCGGAGGACACCTCGGGCCACCGGATGCACGCGGAATGGGGGGAGATCAGCCAGGACACGGCGGCGGCGCTCAATCGCGTCCGTGCCCGGGGCGGGCGCATCGTCGCCGTCGGGACCACGTCGCTGCGGCTCGTCGAAACGGCGGCCAGCCCGGCGGGCGACATCTTGCCTTACGCGGGCGAAACCGCGATCTTCATCACGCCCGGCTATCGCTTTCGCGCCGTCGATGTGCTGATCAGCAATTTCCACCTCCCGCGCTCGACGCTGCTCATGCTGGTGGCGGCGTTCTCCGGTCTCGAGACGATCAAGGCGGCCTACGCCCATGCCGTGCGCGAAGGCTACCGCTTCTATTCCTATGGCGACGCGTGCCTACTCTTCAGTCAGCAACAGAGGGTGTGACCATGGACGAGGACATCGAGAGCATGAGCCGCGACCAGTTGGCCGCCGAGGTCAAGAAGCTGCGGGCGGCCATCCGCGAGCATCGCGACAGCACCGGGCACGATCTCTGCTGGCATCATCCGGCGATGTGGTCGCTCTTGCCGGAGAAGCTCGAGCCCTCGATCGCCGTTCCGCCCTGGGAGAAATTCATGCGCGGATGCATCCGCTATCGCCAGTCCCTCGACGAGCAGGCTCCGAACGCTCCAATCCACGACAAGGACTTCGATGGCTGAGAGCTTCGGCTTCCGAGTGCTCGCGAGCGACGGCACCGCGCGCGCGGGCGAGATCGCGACCCCGCGCGGGATCGTGCGCACGCCGGCCTTTATGCCGGTCGGCACGGTCGCGACCGTGAAGGCCCTCTATCCCGAGCAGGTGAAGGCCGCGGGAGCCGACATCGTCCTCGCCAACACCTATCACCTGATGCTACGCCCCGGCGCGGAGCGCGTCGCCCGCCTTGGCGGGCTTCATCGCTTCATGCGCTGGGACGGACCGATCCTTACCAACTCGGGGGGATTCCAGGTCATGAGCCTCGCCAAGATCCGCCGCATCACCGAGGAGGGCGCCGAGTTCCAGTCGCACCTCGACGGCTCGCGCCACATGCTTTCTCCCGAGCGCTCGATCGAGATCCAGTGCCAGCTCGGGGCCGACATCCAGATGCAGTTCGACGAGTGCCTCGAGCTGCCGGCGGAGACGAGCGAGGTCGCGCGCGCCACGGAGCTGTCGCTGCGCTGGGCCGAGCGCTCGCTCGCCGCGTTTGATCGTTTCGGCGCGCCCGGCCAGGCCCTGTTCGGAATCGTGCAGGGCGGGACGGACATCACGCTGAGGCGGCGCTCGGCGCAAGCGCTTGCCGCCATGGGCTTTGCGGGCCACGCCGTGGGAGGGCTAGCCGTCGGCGAGGGTCACGACGCGATGCTCGATACCCTCGACGTGACGGTGCCGCTCCTGCCCGGCACGAAGCCTCGCTACCTCATGGGGGTCGGCACGCCGCTCGATCTCATCGAGTCGGTGCGGCGCGGCATCGACATGTTCGATTGCGTGTTGCCGACCCGCAACGGCCGCCACGGCATGGCCTATACATGGGCCGGGCCGGTTAACCTGCGCAATGCTTGCCACGCCGACGACCCGCGCCCTCTCGACGAGGAGAGCACGTGCTCTGCCGCGCGCGACTACTCGCGCGCCTACCTCCATCATCTCGTGCGCTCGGGCGAGTACCTCGGCGCGATGGTGCTGTCGTGGATCAACACGGCGTTCTACCAGGAGCTGATGGGCGCGATGCGCGCCGCGATCGCCGAAGGACGGTTCGCAACGTGGGCGGATGGCACGAAGGCACGCCTGGCCGGCGGAGAGCAATACCCCCGCCGACATCATTAGCGCGCGAGCAGCGGGGTGATGCGCCGCACGGCGACGTAGCGGTTGGCCGCCGACGGTCCGTCGGTCTCGACCCTCAGGAACTGCTCGCCGTAGCCCTGCGTCGTGAGGTTCTCCGGCGGCACGCCGTAGGTCTCGGTGAGCACGACGGCGACCTCCTCCGCGCGCCGGTCCGAGAGCGTGAGATTGTCCTCCTCAGAGCCGACCGCATCGGTATACCCCTCGATCAAGATCATCTCGTCGGGGTTTTCCTCGAGAATGCGGTTGATGATGCGCGCGAGACGCTCGAACTTCGGATACTGTTCTGGATCGACCTCCCAGGAGCCGAAGTCGAACGCGATCGTATTCAGATCGAGGCGGCGCATGCGCTCGCGCAGGTAGCGGTTGTAGCGGATCTCCTCGAGGGAATAGCTGCGCTCGAGCGGCTCGACGGGCGGCGCGCTCAAGGTCTCATAGATGTCGTCGTCCGACGACACGTCGAAATCGACGATATAGCGCTCCCGCGGGATGCGGATGACGGGCGGTCCCAGATTGATATAGACGTTGAAGAGGTCGGGACGCCGGGGTCCAAACCGTCGGTAGTAATTCCGGTTATCGAACAGCACGACCTCGGTGCCGTCGGGATAGCGCCGCCAGCGTCGCAGGGGACGGCCGAACCTGTCGACCTCCGTAAACACCTCGGTGCCGCCGGGGCGCAGAATAATCGTGAGTTGCGAGCCGTCGGCGCGCCGCCGGACGCGTGCGTCGCGGTAGATGCGCCGGAAGCGCTCGTTCTCGTCATGGCGGATGATGACCTTTCCGCCCTCCTTGATGATCCGGCGCTTATCGGGTTCCTCAATGACGATACGCTTGCCGCCCTTCTCGACCGTCTCGCGGCGGCGCTTCTTGAGCTCCTCGAACTGCTTCTTGTAACGCTCGGCGCGCTCGTCGGGGTTCTCGATCGTCTTCGGCGGCACGCCTTTGACGGGCGCGAGAGGTCCGTCGCCCGTGATCTTCTTCGGCTTGCCTTGTACCTTGAGAGAGCCGTTGACTGGTTGGCCGCTGGGTGTCGCGGGTATGATCGTCTTTGGGCCCGCCGTCGTGGCCGGGGGTTGGCCGCTGGGTGTCGCGGGTATGATCGTCTTTGGGCCCGCCGTCGTGGCCGGGGGTTGGCCGCGCGGCGTCGCCGCCGGGGGCACGGTTTTCGTCGCCGCGCCACCCTGCGATGGGCTCGTGCCGGCCTTCTTCTTGATTAGCGCTTTTTGGTTGCCTGGTGGGTTTATCGCGGGTTTCGGCGCGAGATAGCCGCCGCCCCCATTCGATGGCGCAAAGCTCTTCTGCTTGTCTCCCGGGGGCGAGGCTGGCGGTCCGACGCTTTGGGGGGCCTTCTTGAATTGCTTCGTGCCGCCGGGAGGTGCGCCCGCGCTACCGCCTTGCCCCTGCTCTTCGCCGCCTTGGGAGGGGCCTTTCTGGCCCTTCTTCTTTTTCTTGGCGGGCCCCGCTCCCGGCTCGGCGGGGTCGGCCGCCTTGCCGCCGACCGGCGCCCCCTGTGCGAGACGAACTTCGCCGTTCCGCTCGGCAGCCGAGACGTTGACCGCGAAGATCGCCGTGAGAAGAGACGCGCACAGGGCTGCTGCCGAAAGGGCGCGAAGGAGAAAGCTCATGGGACGTCCTTGTCGGTAACGCGATGAGTGCTGTCGGGCACGATTTGGGTCGCCATATGGCGTGAGCGAGGCATCATCGCGGGCGCGCGTCCGCGCCGCACCCCGAGGCATTTGCAATCGGCTCATCTGACTGCCGATGCGGAGAAGTCAAGTTCGCGCAACGCACAACAAGCGCTCCCGACGCTCGCGCTGCGTGAGAGACTTAGATCCGCCAGCCGGAGTGGATCGCGGCGATGCCGCCGGTGAGATTGCGCCAGGCGACGCGCTCGAATCCCGCCGCTCGGATCATCGCGGCGAACGTCTCCTGGTCTGGAAACTTGCGGATGCTTTCGACGAGATACTGATAGGGCTCGGACGAGCCGGCGACGAGGCGCCCGAGCCGCGGGATCACCTCGAAGGAATGAAAGTCGTAGAGGCGGTCGAGGAGCGGAACCTGGCACTCCGAGAACTCGAGGACGAGGAGGCGCCCGCCCGGCTTGAGGACGCGATAGGACTCGGCGAGCGCGCGATCGATGTGGGTGACGTTGCGGATGCCGAAGGCGATCGTCACCGCGTCGAACGATTTGTCGGCGAAGGGGAGCGTTTCCGCGTTGCCTTGCGCAAGGGTAACGCGCGAAGTGAGCCCGGCGGCGGCGACCTTGCGCCGCCCCTCCTCGAGCATCTCCGGATTGATGTCGCAGACCACGGCGGTGGCATTCTCGCCGCGCGAGCCGGCAAAGCGGATTGCCACGTCCCCGGTCCCGCCTGCGACATCGAGCAGGCGGAACGGCTGGGCCGAGCGCGGCGCGCTGATCATCGCGACGAGGTCGTCCTTCCACAGCCGGTGCAGCCCGCCCGACATGAGATCGTTCATGAGGTCGTAGCGGGAGGCCACCGACGAGAACACCTCGTTGACGAGCCCCTGGCGGGCCGTGCGCGGCACCTCGCGGTAGCCGAAGCTCGATGTCTCGCCGGCAGGTTCGTCGTCGCGGGGCTTGGTCATGTCACGACCATAGCGGAGGAGGCCTTCCCGCGCCATCGCACGTGAGATCAGTTTGCGACAAGAAGCGGATGGGGGGCGCCCTCGCTGAAGAAGCCCGCGACCGCCTCGGCGAGCGCCGGGGCGAGCAGGAAGCCGTGCCGGTAGGCGCCGTTGACGAGGATGAGCCGCCGCTCTCGGCGAAGGATTGCCCGCGGAACGTTGTCGGGAAAGGCCGGGCGCACACCGGCTGCCATGTCGAGCACCTGCGCTTCCCCGAATGCCGGATGGAGCGCGTAGGCGGCCCCGAGCAGCTCGAGCGCGGAGCGCAACGTCACGGGGCCCGTGTCTTCACTCTCGATCACGGTCGCGCCGACGGCGAAGCGGCCGTCGCCCCACGGCACGACATAAAGAGGATGGCGTGGATGGAGAAGCCGCACAGGGCGCGACAGCCTGATTTCCCGTGTCGCGAGGAGCAGCCGCTCGCCGCGCACGCCGCGAAGGTCGGCAAGCTCGGGCAGCGCCGCGAGCCCCCGGCAGTCGATGACGAAGCCATCATCGCGCGCCTCGCCCTGCCAGGTCTCGCCGAGACGCACCTCGGCCCCCGCGCCGCGCACCGCTTCGAGCAGAAACGCGAGCGCGTGCGGGGCCGGCATATGGGCTTCCTCGGGGAAGTAGAGGCCGGCCGAGAAGCGTCCCGCGAGATCGGGCTCGAGGGCCGCGAGCCCCTCCGCATCGACGAGCCGGTGGTGCGCGGTCACGTTTGAAAAGCGGGCAAGCTCCGGCTGATCGCGAGCGGCGGCGACGATGAGGCTCCCCGCGACGGTGACACCGGGATAGGTCGCGCGCCAGAGCGCAAGTCCCGCGCGTCCCATCTCGGTGACGAGGGCGGGTGCCGCCTCGCCCTCGCAATCGGGCGCGAGCATGGCGCCGGCATAGGCGCTTGCCGCCGAGGCGAAGGGCGCGCGGGATCGCTCGACGAGGCTCACAGCGTGGCCGCGGCGCGCCAGTGTGAGGGCCTGCCACAGGCCCAAAACGCCGGCCCCGACCACCGTGATGCGCTTGTCCGCCATGCTCAGTCGCCGAGAGCTGCGCCATCGCGGCGCGGATCGGCCCCGCCTTCGAGACGGCCGCCGCGGACCGCGATGACATACAGCCCCGAGTACAGGAGACCGGGACTGATCTCGTGACCATAGCCCTTGAGCGCGAGCGCGGGCCAGAGCGCCGACCAGCCGTACTCGATCTCGAATGCCGAGCCGCGGCTGCCGAAGTTCGGCAACGCCGCCGCAGCCTGCGCATCCATGTTCCAGTCGAGCAGCGCCACGAGCGTCTTGATCACGTAAAGGATGATGTGGGAGCCGCCCGGTGAGCCGAGTGCGGCGAAGAGCTCGCCCTTTTCGTCGAAGACGAGGGTCGGCGCCATGGAGCTGCGCGGGCGCTTGCCGCCCTCGACGCGGTTCGCGACCGGCGCGCCGTCGGGGCCTGCCGGGGCGAACGAGAAGTCGGTGAGCTCGTTGTTGAGCAGGAAGCCCGCGGCGAAAACCCCCGATCCGAAGAGTCCTTCGATGGTCATCGTAAGGGCGACGGCATTGCCGTCGCCATCGACGACCGAGAGGTGGCTCGTGCCGGCGCGCTCGAACGTGCCGTCGACGCCGAACGAGCGCTTGGCCGCGCCGGCGGGAACACCGGGCTGCGGGTCGACCATGGCGCGAGCGGGATCGATCAGCGCCCGCCGCTCGGCGAGATAGGCCGTATCGAGGAATCCTTCGGGGACGGGCACGAAGTCGGGATCGGCCAGATAGCGGTCGCGGTCGGCGAAGGCGAGCCGCTCGGCCTCCGCGATGAGGTGGAGCGCCGGCGTGGACATGGCGCCCCTTCGGCCGCGTCCGACGTCGAACGGCTCGATGAGCTTCAAGGTTTGCGCGATGGCCAGGCCGCCCGAGGACGGCGGGCCCATGCCGCAGACGCGATAGACGCGGTAGGTGAAGCAGAGGGGCGTGCGCTCCTTGATCGAGTAGCCGGCGAGGTCGTCGAGCGAAAGATCGCCCGCGGCGTTGGGCGCGCCCTTCGCGGCGGCGACGATCGCGTCCGCGATCGGCCCTTTGTAGAATGCGTCGGCGCCTCCGGCGGCGATCGCCTTTAGGGTCTCGGCGTAGGCGGGGTTCTTCAGCGTATAGCCGATCGGCCAGGCGCTGCCGGTGCTGTCGAAGAAATAGCGGCGCGCGCCGGTATCGAAGCGGTCGGGACCGTACCACCGAAGCAGGAAGTAGAGGCGCTGCGAGACCGGGAAGCCCTCCTCGGCGAGAGCAATGGCGGGATCGAAGAGCCGCGCCCACGGGAGCTTGCCGTGGCGGCGATGGACGGCCTCGAGCAGTCTGACGACGCCGGGCGTGCCGATGCTGAGGCCCGAATGGACGGCGGTGTCGAACGGGATCGGCACGCCGTCCTTGAGAAACCTGTCGGGTTTCGCCGCCGCCGGCGCGGTCTCGCGCCCATCGTAGCTCGTGAGCGCCTTCGCTGCCTTGTCCCAGTGCACGAGGAACGCGCCGCCGCCGAGACCCGAGGATTCCGGCTCGACGAGACCAAGCACGAGCTGAGCGGCAATGGCGGCGTCGACGGCCGAGCCGCCCTCCCGCAGGATCTCGCGCCCCGCCTCCGCCGCGAGCGGGTGCGAGGCCGAGATCATGTGGCGCTCGGCCACAACGAGCGCTCTTTCCGTCGTCCCGGTCGAGCCTTCGGGATTGGCGGGGGGGACCTGGGCGCGGACGGCTGGGCCCAGTCCGTGGGCCAGGATGACGACGAACGCAAACAGCACTCGTCCGCGGGCCGCGCCGCCGGCGAGCGCCTCGCGGCGGCTCGCGCTGCCTCGCTCGAGGTTGCTCTTCATGGGCGAAGCGTGCAGCGTCGGCCGATCATCGGGCGATTATAGGGAGTGATCGATGCTTGACCACAGTCGTTTCGGGCGACGGGAGAGCCTTGCGCTCGCCGCGGCTGGCCTCGTGGGACTTGGTGTGGGGCTTGCGTGCGGCCGAGGCGCAGATGCCCAAGTGCCGCCCGCGCCCGCGGCGCCCCTCCTTGCCTCGAGCGAGACCATACTCGGCGAGCCTCTCCGCTACCCGACTGGGGCGCCGGCGAAGGTCGTGGCCGCGGTCGTCGCCCTTGCGCCCGGTCAGCAGACGGGCTGGCACACGCACGGGGTCCCGACGTTCGGCTACATCCTCGAGGGCGAGCTCACGGTCGATTACGGGAACCGGGGCGTGCACGTCTACCGGGCCGGAGACGCGCTGCTCGAGGCGGTCGACGTGGCCCACGACGGCCGCAACACCGGGGCGGGCCCGATGCGCATTCTCGTCGTGTTCATGAGCGCCGATGAACTGCCGACGACGGTGCCCGCGGCCGCCCCCGCGAGATAGGCCGGAGCGGCGGGGCATCGCCGCTCCGGCCGTCTCTGGCTCGGGGTTAATGGTCCGCACGACCTACGCACTACAACTGGTCCCGAGGCCTCACGGCGAGACCGGAGAGGGCAGGCGGCGGGGGGGAGCCGCCCGCGGGGACGTCCGGGCCTCGCTCTGTTTGCGATAATGTTCTTTTTTTGTTCTTACGGCAAGAGGGCACGTCTGCGTTTTCTGTAGGCATATGCTCGGCGGTGCCTCTTGCATGGGCAGCCGTTGCGGCAGTGCATCAAAGATCAGGGAAGAGGGCTCGCGCCGCCCGATCATGACCAAAGTGTGACTTCGTTGCTCTGTCAGCGATTTTGAGACTGAGATATACGAGCCGTTCACAAAATGGGTGCAACGATTTGGCCCCCGGGCCGGGCAGAGGGAACGTGTTCGGTCCGAGACGGTTTAGCGACGCGGGAGTGAGTGGATGCTGGGCAAGAACATGAGAGGTCGATTGAGAGCTGCCGCAGTCGCGGCGGCCGTGGCCGTGGTCACGCTTCCCGGCGCGGCAAGCGCCCAGGGGTTCATCGACTTTATGTGGGGCGGCGACGCCGAATGGGGCGGCTCGCGCCAGACCGTGAGCTTCAGTAGCAAATACAAGCCGGGCCAGATCATCGTGAGCTTCGGCGACCGGCGGCTTTATTTCATCAACCGGCCGGGGCAGGCTATCAGCTATCCGATCGCCGTGCCACGCGAGCAGAGCCGCTGGCAAGGCGTGACCGCGGTGTCGCAGAAGCGCGAGAACCCGTCCTGGACGCCGACGCCGGATATGATGAGGGAGAACCCGCGGCTTCCCAACTGGGTGCCGGGTGGCCATCCCATGAACCCGCTCGGCGTGCGGGCGCTCTACCTGGGTGCCAGCACCTACCGCATTCACGGCACCGATGCGCCGTGGACGATCGGACAGGCGGTCTCCAAGGGCTGCATCCGCATGTTCAACGAGGACGTCCTCGATCTCTATCCGCGCGTGCCCGTCGGCATGAAGGTCACCGTCACATGGGATCGCTTCAAGACGGACGGCTCCGCGTCGGACGGCTACGCTGATGCCGCGCCCAGCTCGCCTGGTCCAAATCGGGCAAGGCCCGCGCCCGCGACGGAAAAGAAGACGGTCGCTTCGTCGAGCGACAAGTCCGAGCCGGAGATCGATCGGTCGGCGCCTTATACGGTCGACGGGAACGTGCGGTACCCGGCGGAGACGGTCTCGGCGGAGGGCCAGCCGGTCAAGAAATATTGGCGCAAGGTCGGCGCCGGCGAGGTTTCGCGCGCGGCGACTGAGACCCGGACGACGACCGCCCAGACGCAGTAGGGCAGCGCCTCCCTCGCTCCGATCTATGGCAAGAGGGAAGCGGCGGTGCCGAGCAGGCCGCACCAGCGAGTCTAGTTCACACATTCCCTCTCCCCGTTCTTACGGGGAGAGGGTTAGGGTGAGGGGCAGCCGCAAGCACGATAGCTTGCCTCGAGGGTGCCCATGCGCGGATCCCAACCTTGGAAGACCAATCGATCGCGGGCTCTGAATTCCGCGCCGTGACGGCCGAAGCGTCGCTATGGGTGCATCTTCGCAATCGCCAACTCGGGAGCTTCAAGTTCGTTCGCCAAGCTCCGCTTGGGCCACACTTCGTCGATTTTCTTTGTCGCGAGCGCAAGCTCGTCGTCGAGGTTGATGGTGGCACGCATGGCGAGGATCAGGAGATCGTAGCCGACGCGGCGCGCGAGGCATACCTCATGGGGCTCGGCTATCGCGTCTACCGCGCATCCAACGACGACGTCTACACCAAAGTCGAGGGCGTTCTCGAGGAGTTGATCGCTATTCTCGAAGGACGGGCGGGCTCGGGGCGAGGTTGACCAAGGTGCTGCCCCTCACCCCAACCCTCTCCCCGCCTGCGGGGAGAGGGAGTTTAGGGGAAGGCGGCCGGCTGCGAGCCGTTCGCCGCGCCCGCCAGCAGACATTGCGTGAGCCCCGAGGCGAGCGCCCGCATCATGGAGAAGTAGCCGTCCGGTCCAGGCTCGATCAGCGCCCCCTCGGGGTCGAGGGTGCCGGCGTGCGCGCCCGTTCCCTCGATCGCGACGGCAACGAGGCGCGGCTGGAATTGCGGCTCGGCGAACACGCACGTGGCGCCGAGCGCCGTGATCTTCCTGCGGATCTCGGTGAGGCGGCGTGCCGAAGGCGGTACCTCGGGCGAGACGGTGATCGATCCGAGCGCCGCGAGGCCGAAGCGGCGCTCGAAATAGTGGTAGGCGTCGTGGAATACGACGAACGGCTTTCCCGCGACGGGGGCGAGGTCGTGCGAGAGCTCGGCTTCCAGAGCGTCGAGGCGCTCGGTGAGGCGGGCGGCGTTGCGCTCGAGCGTCGCCGCGTCGCCGGGCGAGGCTTTGGCGAGCACGCGTGCGATCTCGGCGACCATGGCGCGGGCGTTGCGCGGGTCGAGCCAGATATGCCCGTCGCGGTGCGCCGGGTGCGCGGACGTCGCATGATCGTCGTGCTCGCCGGCGTCCTCGCCGCCGGGGTCGTGCCCGTGGTCGTGCGCCTCGAACGTTTCGCCGGTGCGGGCGTCGAGAAGCTCTAGGCCCGGCGCATCGGCGAGCGTCACGACGCGCACGGCTTCGGGGAGCGACTTCACGATCTTTGCTGTGAAGGGCTCGACCGACTCCGAGACGCGAAAGAACACGTCCGCCGCGTTCAAGGCCTTGGCGTCCGATGGGCGCAGCGCATAGGTGTGGGGCGACTGGGCGCCGGCGACGAGGAGCCGAGGCGTGCCCACCCCCTCCATCACGCTCGCGACGAGCGCATGGACCGGCTTGATCGTGACGACGACGTCGAGGGGGCGCTCGGCAGCCGAAAGCGGTGCGCCCGGCGCAGCGCCGAGGACGAGGGCGAGAAGCAGCGCGGCAATTCTGAGAAAAGTGTGCAAGGCGGTCTCCTTTTCGCCGCTCGGATACTATAACATCCGAGCATCGGCAAGCCATCCTTCCACCGCAATTCTGCGGCTCGCCTCCTTTCCGGCCCGCGCATGCAACAGGGAGACATCGCCTCGTGAAGCGCTCAACCGGCTCGTGGCAGCGCTTCGTCTGGCTGGCGGCCAGCCTCGCGATGCTGCCGATAGCGGCTCACGCCCATCCTCACGTGTGGGTCACGGTCGAGACGACGGTGCTCTACGACAACGGCAAGGCCTCGGGCTTCGCCCACAAGTGGACGTTCGACGAGATGTACACGGCGATGGCGATCGAGGGCCTCGATGCCAACGGCGACGGCACCTACTCGAAGGAGGAGCTTGCCGAGCTCGCCAAGGTCAACATCGAGGGGCTCAAGGACTTCGGCTATTTCACCTACGCCAAGCTCGGCGAGAAGAAGCTCGCGACGAAGGAGCCGGTCGACTACTGGCTCGAGATGAAGGGCGGCCTCCTCTCGCTCCACTTCACGCTGCCGCTCGCCGAGCCGGTCGCCGCCGACGCCAAGGGCTTCACCTTCCAAGTCTACGACGAGACCTTCTTCATCGCCTTCGACTTCGCCAAGGATAGCCCCGTGACGCTCGGGAGCGGCGCGCCCACTGGCTGTGCCGCGAGCCTCGGCGTGCCGCAGAAGGACCTCGAGCAGCTCCAAAGCCTCAATCAGGCCTTCGGCGGCCAGATGACGGCCGGCAACGCCAACATGGGGATGGGGTTCGGCTACGCGCCGACGGTGACCATCAGCTGCAAGACGTAGGGACTGAAGCTGAATTCATTCTCAAGGTCATCGCGTCGAAATCGGCCTTGGAGCAGGGTCGCCGTGCGGATGAGGGTCTTGGACTTCCTTGTTGGTTTTTTCTGTTGCGACTTTCCACGCTTCATAGCACCCACACCCGCTCATGTTTGTATTTCACAATTGGGGCAACGAATATTATTTGCGCGCCCTTCTCGGTCATGTTGGCTATTTCAAGGGTAGGCGCCAACTCGTAGGTCATCATGTAACGGAGCTTGTCCGGTTTAGGCCCATACAGCACTTCGACCGCCAGCCGACCCTCAATTGGGCGCCCCCCGAGTTGGATGTTGGGTATCGCGGCCGTTTGAAACGGCTGCTTCGATTTTGGAGGAAGCAAAAAAACATCATCCTTCAGTTCCGCCGCAGGGTTAACCCTGGTCTGTAGATGGGTATCAACCCTCTTAAGTCGTGAATACATTATTCGGTCGCTCGAGTTCTCAAGTGTACATTTCAGCATGATCGAAACTGAGTTCGACTCCAGATTGGGCTCCAATAATAAAGGTTCAGTACGATCCAGTCTGAGATGCTCAAACAGCGCATTCTCGCGGAAATAGCGATTGATGGCGTATAGCCCAAGCCCGCAGAACGCGAATACTCCCGACCCATAGAATATTACGAGGTACAAGGGTTGATCGAAATGGGCGAGCCACGCCGTCATGGCGCCCGCCACACCGGGAAACAGGATCTGAAAGGCGCCCCAGATGTTGGGCAGCCAGTCGAGGAACTTGCGCATGCTAGATCACAGAGACGGCTCTCGCGTGCCGACCTCATAGCACGGCAGTAGGTGCCGGCTGACGACCTCGTCACGTCTATCCACGGCTGCATGCGCCGGGAAGATGATCCTCTCATGCCTTCGCTCTTAACCACGGCCCCACGAGACGGGTGGCGTCGGCGCGGCGCTGGCCCGGGATTTGGAGCGCGATGTCCAGTTCCACATCAGCGTCCCGAGTCCCGCTCCCATGCCCCGTTTTGCGACACTCCTTGCCGCGCTCATCCCCGTTCTCGCCCTCGGCTCGGCTGGCCACGCCGCCTACAACATGACGGTGCCTCCGGCCGCGACCTCGGACCTCGAGATCGTCGTCGTCGAGGCCCAGGGATGCACGTATTGCCGCTTCTTCCGGCGCGACGTGCTGCCCTCCTACAAGACCTCCGAGCTCGCGGCGAATTTGGACATGCGCTTCCTCGACGTGAACGAGCTCGAGGCCGGCGCGATCGAGCTCGAAGCGACGATCGACGTCGTGCCGACGGTGCTGCTCCTGAAGTCGAACAAGGAGGTCGGGCGCATCGCGGGCTACGTCGGTCCGGAGGACTTCGTGCGCGTGCTGAACCGGCTCATCGCCGGCGCCGAGTAGCCTACCGACCTCTCCTCCACCGTCATCCCGACGAAAGTCGGGGCCTAGACAAGCTTCAGCGGACTAGCCTCAAGGTGTTCTGGATGCCGGCCTCCGCCGGCATGACGGTAAGCGGGTGGTCAGGCGTTCGAGTTTTTGCGCGGTTGGCATGGGCCGACGAACGACCACCCCTCAAAGGCGCGGCATGATGTCGACGAGGTTGCAGGGCCGGTGGCGGCTATCGAGCTGCCACTTCAGGACTCCGTTCCAGGCGTCCTTGCAGGCGCCGGGCGACCCCGGCAGGCAGAAAATATAAGTTCCCCGCGCGACCCCGCCGCAGGCGCGCGACTGGATCGTCGACGTCCCGACGCTCTGGTGCGAGATCATGTGGAAGATCGCGGAGAAGCCGTCGATCTCCTTCTCGAACAGCGGCTTCACGGCTTCGGGCGTCACGTCGCGGGCGGTAAATCCGGTGCCCCCCGTGGTGATGACGACTTGGACCTCGGGGTCGGCGATCCAGGCTGCGACCTGGGCGCGGATACGGTCGAGATCGTCGGGGACGAGCGCGCGTGCGGCCACCTGATGACCGGCCGCCGTGATCATCTCGGCGAGCACGTTGCCGGATTTGTCGTCGGCGGCCGTGCGGGTGTCCGACATCGTGAGGATGGCGATGCCGACGGGCTTGAACGGAAAAGTCTCGTCGATGCGCATGGGTCACGGGTCCGGCTGGGTTTAGGGTCGGCGGCGAGCTTGGCGTCAAAGCTCGCCCGAACTCAAGCCTCTTCGACGGACGATGCCATTCGCCCGCCGGCCATGCTAGTTGGCCGTGCCATGACCGTGTTCGAGCCGCTGCCGATCGACGAGGTGCTGGGCGAGGTGCGCCGGGCGTTGGGGGAAGCGCGCGCCGCCGTCCTCGTTGCGCCGCCGGGCGCCGGCAAGACGACGCGCGTGCCGCTCGCCCTTCTCGAGGAGCCGTGGGTCGCGGGAGGGAAAATCCTGGTGCTCGAGCCGCGCCGCCTCGCCGCCCGCGCCGCGGCCGGCCGCATGGCGCACCTTCTCGGCGAGCGTATCGGCGAAACGATTGGGCTTCGGGCCCGCCTCGCCTCGAAGGTCGGACCAAAGAGCCGCATCGAGGTCGTCACCGAGGGCGTGTTCACGCGCATGATCCTCGCCGATCCCGCGCTAGACGGCGTCGCCGCCGTGCTGTTCGACGAGTTCCACGAGCGCTCGCTCGATGCGGACCTCGGGTTGGCGCTGGCGCTCGACTGCCGCCGCGGCCTGCGCGACGACCTGCGCCTCCTCGTCATGTCGGCGACGCTCGAGGCGGCGCGCGTCGCGGGTCTCCTCGGCGGCGCGCCCGTCATTGCGAGCGAGGGGCGCAGCTTCCCGGTCGAGACACGCTATCTCGGCCGCACCCCCAACGCCCGGATCGAGGACCAGGTGACGTACGCAGTCCTCGCGGCGCTGCGGCGCGAGCCGGGGTCGATTCTCGCTTTCCTTCCGGGGCAGGGCGAGATCCGCCGAACCGAGGAGCGGCTCGGCGACCGCATCACGGACCCGACCGTCGACCTGGCGCCGCTCTACGGCGCGCTCGACCCCGCCGCCCAGGACCGCGCGCTTCTCCCTGCGCCGACCGGACGGCGCAAGGTCGTGCTCGCGACCTCGATTGCCGAGACCTCGCTCACCATCGAGGGCGTGAGCGTGGTCGTCGATTCGGGCCTCGCGCGCGTGCCGCGCTACGAGCCGGGCGCCGGCATCACCCGCCTCGAGACGGTGCGCGTGTCGCGGGCGTCCGCGGATCAGCGCCGCGGCCGCGCGGGGCGGACGCAGGCTGGCATCTGCTACCGGCTGTGGTCGGAGCCCGAGACGGCGAGCCTGCCCGCCTTCACCGAGCCCGAGATCAAGGCTACCGACTTGACCGGCCTCGTGCTCGATTGCGCCGAGTGGGGTGTCACCGACCCCGCTATGCTCGCGTGGCTCGATCCACCGCCCAAGGCCGCGTTCGATGCGGCGCGCGTGGAGCTCGCGGGCATCGGCGCGCTCGACGGCGCTCACCGCATCACCGACCTCGGCAGGAAAATCCGCGCGCTGCCGCTCCCGCCGCGCCTCGCGTGCATGGTGATCGAAGGCGCGAAGCAGGGCTCGGCGCGCGAGGCGGCCGAGATCGCGGCCGTGCTCGTCGAGCGCGGGCTCGGCGGCAACGACACCGACCTCGCCCACAGACTCGACGAGTTTCGCCGCGACCGCTCGCGCCGCGCCGCCGACATGCGCCGCCTGGCCGAGGGTTGGGCGCGAGAGGCCGCGCGCGAAGGCAAGCCAGGCGCGGCGGGGCCACTCGCAACGCTGGCGGCGCTGCTCGCCCGCGCCTATCCGGATCGCATCGCGATCGCGCGCGGCGCGCCGGGCCACTATTTGCTCGCGAGCGGGCGCGGGGCGCGCCTCGACGCCGACGACCCGCTGGCGCGATCACGCTTCCTCGTCGTCGCCGAGATGCAGGGCGCGGCTGCGGCGACGCGCATTCTGCTCGCGGTGCGCGCGGACGAAGCGGAGATTCTCGAGATAGCGGGACCGCGTATCGAGGAGTGCGCCACGCTCTCCTTCGATCGCGAGGCGATGGCCGTACGCGCGCGCCGTGTCCGCTCGCTCGGTGCGATCGAGCTCGAAAGCGCGCCCCGTCCCGTGGGCGACGATGCGGAGGGGGCGCTCGCTCTTGCCGACGGCATTGCCGCAATCGGCGTCGACCGTCTGCCGTGGACCAAGGCCCAGCAGCAGATGCGCGACCGCATCGCGTTTCTGAGAGCGGCGGACGCCGGCGCATGGCCGGACCTCTCCGACGCCGCGCTCGCAGCAGCAGCCAAGGATTGGCTCGCGCCCTTTCTCTCGCGAAAGACGCGCCTCGCCGAGGTGACGGCCGACGACCTGGGGCTGGCGCTCGATGCGCTGCTCCCGTGGGCCCTGAAGCGGCGCCTCGATCAGGAAGCGCCGACGCACTTCGAGGCGCCGACCGGAAATCGTCACGCCATCGACTACGAGGGCGCGGGGGCGCCCGCGCTTCATATCCGCGTGCAGGAGCTCTTTGGCGTGACGGAGCATCCGGCGATTGCCGGCGGTCGCCTGCCGCTCACGCTCTATCTGCTCTCGCCCGCGCACCGGCCGATCCAGATCACGCGCGACCTCGCGGGCTTCTGGTCGGGCTCTTGGGCGGCCGTCAAGGCCGAGATGAAGGGGCGCTATCCGAAGCACGTCTGGCCCGACGATCCGGCGAGCGCCGCGCCGACCGCGCGCGCCAAGCCGCGTGGCACGTGATTGCACATTGCCACACCCTCAACGTCATCCCGATGAAGATCGGGACCCACGCAAGCTTCAGCAAACTCTCCTGGTAGAAGGATACTACGACGCGGCCACGGATCGGCTCACCCCGGCGCACGCCTCTGTGGAGACGTGTCGTGGGTCCCGGCCTTCGCCGGGATGACGTTGAGATTGCGGTGATCGCCTCGATAGATATGACCAACCAGAATTGGTCCGCCCGACGAAAGTGCCCACAAGAAAAATGCCCCGGACGAGCCGAGGCATTGGTTGGTCTTCGCCGCGATTGCGTCTGGCGTTAGCTCAGTGAAGGCTCGCGATCTCGAGCTCGCCTTCCATGGCATGGCTGACCGCCGCCTGGTGCGTGTCGGTGAGCGCGATCGGCGTGCCGTCGGCGGCATGGAGCGCATACAGGTTGATGCCGGCCGGAAGCCCGATCGCCGGGAACATCTGGCGCGCCTCCTCCGAGGTCAGGGTCTTGATGTAGGCAACCTGTCCGCCGCCGAGCTTTGCGAGCTCGATCTGGCTCAGGGGCGCGATCCGTTTCTCGGACCGCGACTTGGTACGCTTCGTTGTGTTCTCGTTCATGACGTAATTCCTCACCTCTTTAGAGGCACTCCGACGTCATGGCGCAGGAGAGTGGCGCGTTTCCGCGAAATCCGCTCCATGGTCGGCCGATTCCTGGCCCTTGGCTGTAGCTCTCGGGCACCTACGGCCCCTTTTTGTCGGCTCCGATCTCGATCTTTCGTATGAGGCGGTCTGGCTCGTGGCGCATGAGGTCGATGGCGAGGAGCCCGTTGCTCAAGTCGGCCGCTCTCACCTCGATGCCGTCGGCCAGGACGAACGTGCGATGAAACTGGCGCGCGGCAATCCCGCGATAGATGTAGTCCCGGTCCTTTTCCTCTTTCTGCTTGCCGCGAATGGAGAGCTGCTTGTCCTCGACCGTGACCTCGAGCTCATCGCGCGTAAACCCGGCGACCGCGAGCGTAATGCGCAACCGGTCCGATTCGCCGTCGGCGGCGCCGATGCGCTCGATGTTGTAAGGAGGATAGCCGTCGCCGCCGCCCTTCCCGGCGCGGTCGATCAGCCGTTCGATCTCCTCGAACCCCAAGAGAAGCGGGTTCGACAGCAGAGAAATGCGAGACATCGTACGAAAGCCCTTTCAAAGCGACCTTCAACTCGTGCAGCGTGGCGGCGCCGGCGTGCCCTCCGCCACGAGAGCTGGCCCCGGACAACAGGCCCCAGCCCTCGATTGAGAGTTATATTGGAGGGGAACCCTGTTTCTTCAAGGTAAAGGGGAGGCACGGCGGCACCGGCAAATTCGGCCTTTTCCCGCGGCGAGCTTACCCGCCCATGTAGTCGGGAAACCAACGCTCGTGAAGGGCCTTGAGCTCGGCGAGCGCCAGTGCCGGCTCCCCCTTGAGGGTGATGGCGTCGCCGCCCGTCCGCCCGACGATGCGTGCCGGAATCGCGAGCAGGCGCGACCGCTCGATCACCTCCTCAGCCTGCGCCGGCGCGACCGAGAGCACGTAGCGGCCCTGGTCCTCGCCGAACCAGATGCCGTGCTCGGGGAGCTTGCCCTCGTAAGGGAAGAGCTCGACGCCGAGCGCGCCCGCGAGCGCCATCTCGGCGACGGCGACGAGCAGCCCGCCGTCCGAGACGTCGTGGACGGCCGAGACTTTCGCCTCGCGAATCACAGCCCGGACGAGCCCGCCCGCCTTGATCTCGTCCGCGAGATCGACGGGCGGCGGCGCGCCCTCGAGCTTCCCCGCGATGATGGCCTGGTAGAGCGACTGGCCGAGCCAAGCCTGCTCGCGGCCGATGACCACAAGGAGGTCACCCTCGCGCTTCAAGCCGATCGACGCCATCTTGGATATGTCCGGCACTAGGCCGACGCCGCCGATCGCGGGGGTCGGCGGGATGCCGACGCCGTTCGTCTCGTTGTAGAGCGAGACGTTGCCCGACACGACGGGATAGTCGAGCACGCGGCAGGCCTCTCCCATGCCTCGCACGGACGCCACGAACTGCCCCATGATCTCCGGGCGCTCGGGATTGGCGAAGTTCATGTTGTCGGTGATGGCGATGGGGTCGGCGCCGACGGCGGTTAGGTTGCGCCAGGTCTCGACCACGGCTTGCTTGGTGCCCATCTCGGGATCGGCCGCGACGTAGCGGGGCGTGACATCGCACGTCACCGCGAGGCCCTTGCTCGTGCCGTGCACGCGCACGACGGCGGCGTCCCCGCCCGGCCGCTGCACGGTGTCGCCCATGACCATGTGGTCGTATTGCTCCCAGACCCAGCGTCGCGAGCAGAGCGCGGGATCGGCGAGGAGCGTCCTCAACGCGTCGAGCATTCCGTTCGGCGCCTTGACCCAGTTTGGCAGGATCGGCTGCGGCGGCACGATTTTGAACCACGGGCGCTCGTAGAGGGGGGCGGAGTTTGCGAGCACTGGGACAGGAAGGTCTGCTTCGACGTTCCCCTTATGGGTGACGATCATGCGGCCCGTGTCGGTCGTCTTGCCGATGACCGCGAAGTCGAGGCCCCATTTCTTGAAAATCGCCTCGGCCGCGGGCTCCGCGCCGGGCTTCAGGATCATGAGCATGCGCTCCTGCGACTCGGATAGCATCATCTCGTAGGCCGTCATGCCGGCCTCCCGCTGGGGCACGTGATCGAGGTCGAGCTCGATGCCGACCCCGCCCTTGTCCGCCATCTCGGAGGTCGAGGACGTAAGGCCGGCCGCTCCCATGTCCTGGATGGCGATGATGGCGTCGGAGGCCATGAGCTCGAGGCAGGCCTCGATCAGGAGCTTCTCGGTGAAGGGATCGCCGACCTGCACGGTGGGGCGCTTCTCGTCGGATTTCTCGTCGAACTCGGCCGACGCCATGGTCGCGCCGTGGATGCCGTCGCGGCCCGTCTTCGAGCCGACGTAGACGACCGGGAGCCCCACGCCCTTCGCGGCCGAGTAGAAGATCTTGTCCGTCCTCGCGAGCCCGACGCACATGGCGTTGACGAGGATGTTGTTGTTGTAGCCGGCGTCGAAGTTGACCTCGCCGCCGACGGTCGGCACGCCGACGCAATTGCCGTAGCCGCCGATCCCCGAGACGACGCCGGCGACGAGATGGCGGGTCTTCGCGTGGGCGGGGTCGCCGAAGCGCAGCGCATTCAAGTTCGCGACCGGGCGCGCGCCCATGGTGAACACGTCGCGCATGATGCCGCCGACCCCCGTCGCCGCGCCCTGATAGGGCTCGATGTAGGAGGGATGGTTGTGGCTCTCCATCTTGAAGATGGCCGCGTCTCCGTCACCGAGATCGACAACGCCGGCGTTCTCGCCCGGACCCTGGATGACGCGCGCGCCTTTGGTCGGCAGCGTCTTCAGCCAGACGCGGCTCGACTTATAGGAGCAGTGCTCGCTCCACATGACGGAGAAGATGCCGAGCTCGGTCAGCGAAGGCGTGCGTCCCAGGATCTTGAGCAGGCGCGCGTACTCGTCCGGCTTGAGCCCATGCTCGGCGACGATCTCGGGCGTAATCTCGAGCGCAGGCTCTTGCGTCGCGCTTTTCTGCATGTCGTGAGGATTGCTCATTCGGTTCGGATTGGCCCCCCGTGTCTATAGCCGGGGAGGGGGCCCTTGTCGCTTGCCGAGGGGCGCTTGTCCAAAGACCTGGCGGCCCCTCCGACATTTGACTAGAGCATGACGCACTCCGCGGCATTACGGCGCTGCACTATGTTCATTGCTGCTATGCAGCAACTCGCATTTCTATAGCCGAGTCATAGTGTTAGTAAAGTTCCAGACGGCGTCGGTGGTCTTTGTGGGCCGCCGATCGCGCTAAGCAATGACGTGGAACTACTATCTGACGAGGAGCACGAGCCATGACAACGGCGATGAAGCGGGTTGCCCTAGTGGCTGTAGCAGGTCTCTCCCTTTGGGGTGCGGCGAAACCAGCGAGTGCGGGAGAGGCACTGGTCCGGACGGCGGGTCCGGCGCAAGGGCTCGTTCTCGATGTCGGGTCGAAGCATACCGTGAGCTACTTCCTGGCCGAAGGTGGACGCTGCAACCTGACGCTCATGGTCGGGGAGAAGGCGAACGAGGACGGCGACAATGCATCGGTCGGCGCGCGCATCCGTGTCGACATCGATGCCGGCAAGAACGCCCGCATCGAGACCGCGGAAGGCCGCTCGCTTGAGTTTGCGTGCGCCTCCGACGCGACGGCCATAAGCGTGAAGCCGCTCCACGTCGTCGCCTACAGCGTCGCGAAGTAACGAAATTCGGTCGCCTCCAAGCGATCGGATCATGAGCGCGGGGGCGGGCTTCGGCCCGCTCCCGTTTTCTACCAAAAGCACAAGAAACGAGGAGAGGAGCCATGAAAGCGATGGTTGTTGCAATGTTGGAGATCCTGACGGTGCGCAGCGAGAGCATTCGTCTGCAGCGGCGCGCCCGGTCGGGGGAACGCCGAGGCACGCGCCGCAGGTGAGCGGCCGTGCGTTGCCGTCTTCGAGCATCTCAAAGCGAGCGGGTAAATCCCGCTCGTTTTGCTTTTTTTGCTCAGGCTGCGGCGGCAACCGTGCTGACGAGCGCGCTTTCGAACACACGACGCCCGTCGGTGCCCCCGAGGGCCGTCTCGAACAGGCGCTCGGGATGGGGCATGAGCCCGAGCACGCGCCCGGTCTCGTTGGCGATGCCGGCGATGTTGCGCTGGGCGCCGTTCGGATTGGAGTCCGCAGTGACGTTGCCGTCCGGGTCGCAATAGCGGAACACGACGCGCCCCTCGCCCTCGAGCGTGTCCAACGTCTCGGAGTCGGCGAAGTAGTTGCCCTCGGCATGGGCGATCGGCATGCGGATCACCTCGCCCTCGCGATAGCACTGGGTATAGAACGTCCTCTCGTTCTCGACCCTGAGAAGCACGTCGCGGCAGATGAAGCGCAGCGACGCGTTGCGCAGCAGCACGCCGGGCAGGAGGCCCGATTCGCAGAGGATCTGGAAGCCATTGCAGATGCCGAGCACGGGCGTGCCGGCTTTCGCCTTAGCGATCACGTCGCGCATGATGGGCGAGTGGGCGGCCATGGCGCCGCAGCGCAGATAGTCGCCGTAGGAGAAGCCGCCCGGCAGCACGATGAGGTCCGAGGCCGGGACGGAGGCGTCCCCGTGCCAGACCATCTTCACGGGGAAGCCGGTCACGGCCTCGAGCGCGACCTTGACGTCGCGATCGCAATTGGAGCCGGGAAAGACGATGACGGAGGCGCGGAGCATCTAGGCGGCCTCAGGCAGGTGCATCGGCGAGTTCAAGCCGCCGCTCGATGCGGTCAAACCGCCGCGAGTGGTCGTCCAGGCGGTCGTATATGATGTGAATGTCGCGTTGCATCGCATTCATGTGGCCGCGAATGGCTGACAGCTCCTCGCGGATGCCATGCACATCCTCGCGCAGCTGGCCCACATCCGCCTGCAACTTCTTCAAGACCTCGTAGATCAGCTCGTTTGTGACTTCTACCATGACATCCCGCGTTTAGGCCCCTACGGGGTGATCTCGTAACTGTAGTTCTCGATCACGGTGTTGGCGAGCAGCTCCTTGCACATGCGCTCGATCTCGCCGCGCGCCTTCGCCTCGCTCTGCTCCGCAATGTCGACCTCGATGTACTTGCCCTGGCGCACGTCGTTGACGCCGGCAAAACCGAGCGCGCCGAGCGCGCCCTGGATGGCCTTGCCCTGCGGGTCGAGGACGCCGTTCTTGAGCGTGATCTTGATGCGGGCTTTCATGGAATCTCCATGAGAGGCAGTAGGCAGTAGGCAGTAGGCAGTAGGCAGTAGGCAGTAGGGAAATCTCGAACCCACAACTGCCGACTGCCCCACTGCCTATGCCCAATTCAGTTCGGCTTTCCGCCCGGGGTGTTGGTTGCGACGAGCACCGGTCCCGTGCCGCGCGGCGGACGGTTCTCGGCGAGCACGCCCAAGCGGCGCGCCACTTCCTGGTAGGCCTCGAGCAGGCCGCCGAGATCGCGCCGGAACCGGTCCTTGTCGAGCTTGTCGGACGTCGTGATGTCCCACAGGCGGCAGCAGTCGGGGCTGATCTCGTCGGCGAGCACGATACGCATCTGCTCGTTGTCCCACAGCCGCCCGAACTCGACCTTGAAGTCGACGAGGCGGATGCCGATGCCGAGGAAGAGCCCGACCAGGAAGTCGTTGATGCGGAGCGCGAGCTGCATCACCTCATCGATCTCCTGTGGGGTCGCCCAGCCGAAGGCCGTGATGTGCTCCTCCGTCACCATCGGATCATTGAGGTTGTCGGCCTTGTAGTAGAATTCGATGATCGAGCGCGGAAGCTGAGTGCCCTCCTCGAGGCCGAGCCGCGTCGAAAGGGAGCCGGCCGCGACGTTGCGCACGACGACCTCGAGCGGAATGATCTCGACCTCGCGGATGAGCTGCTCACGCATGTTGATGCGCTTCATGAAATGGGTCGGCACGCCGATCTCGCCGAGCCGCTGAAAGATGTACTCGGAGATCCGGTTGTTGAGCACGCCCTTGCCCTCGATGAGCGCGTGCTTCTTGGCGTTGAACGCCGTCGCGTCGTCCTTGAAATGCTGGATCAAGGTGCCCGGCTCCGGTCCCTCGTAAAGGACCTTCGCCTTTCCCTCGTAGATGCGCCGCCGCTTGTTCATCGATCCTGGTCCTTTGACAATCACGCTCATGCTCATTTTTTTTGGAGGGACTGCGTCACTCCTCACCGAACCTTTGATCTTTCGACTTTTTTTCCTCTCGTAGAGGGGCTTTGGGAGGCGTGCCGAGACGACGAAATCCTCTCGTCGGAACGTATCCGAACCGGGGGGAGGAAACAATCTTAACGATGGCCGATCGGGCCCTGTGGTTCACGGGTCCGACAAGCCGTTGATTTGTTTAACCCGAAGGGGTAGGGGTCGCACATATCTGGGGTCTCGCGCGCCCTATACAACATGCCCAGGGCGCGTGAACGAACAATGAACATGAACGCTGTTGGAGACACGAATGACGACGTTCGATGAGCGCGAGAAGGCCTTCGAGAAGAAGTTCGCGATGGACCAGGACCTGAAGTTCAGGGCCGAGGCGCGGCGCAACAGGTTGCTCGCCGAATGGGCCGCCCAGAAGCTCGGCATCATGGGCGCAGAGCTCGATGAATACGTCAAGGCGGTGCGCAAGGCCGATCTTGCCGAGAAGGGGGACGACGATGTGTTCCGCAAGGTCAAGAAGGACTTCGCGGACAAGGGAATGACCGTCGCCGACAGCGAGATCCGCGCCAAGATGGGCGAGTTCCTGGCCAACGCGGTGCGCGACATCGAATCTGCGCCCAAGACCTGACGATCAATGCATCTCGGCCCTGCGGCGTCCGAGGCCGGAGAGAAATCCGCCGAAGCGCAGCAGGCCCTCGGGCCATGGCCCGTGTCCCGAGGCGGCGTTGATGTGGCCGAGCGCGCCGGCGTCGACGAACGTCGCTCCCCACGCGTCGGTGAATTGGCGCGCGCGTGCGATCTCGCAGTAGGGGTCATTCGAGGAGGCGACGAGAAGCGCCGGGAACGGCAGCGGCTCGAGCGGCAGTGGCGCGAATCCGCTTGCCACGACGTCGAAGGTCTCACCCTCGGTTTCGGGCCAGCGCTCGGCATTATCGACGTCGGCCGGCGCGACGAGGAAGGCCCCAGCCACGAGGCCGTTCGGCATCTTGCGGGCAGCGTGCGCGACGGCGGCGACGCCGACGCTGTGGGCCACGAGGACGACCGGGCGCGCCGAGCCAGCCGCCGCGGCGAGGATGCGCCCGACCCAGGCATCGCGCGAGGGGCGTAGCCAGTCGTCCTGCTCGACGCGGCGCGCCGTCCTGAGATTGCGCTCCCATCGCGATTGCCAGTGGTCCTCGCCGGAGTCGGACCAGCCGGGGACGATCAGGATTTCCGCTTCGGAGGTGCGCATGGCCTACGGGCTCGTACGGCTTCCAGACGGGGAGAGGACGCTGAGCGCGACGACCACGAGGAGGAGGATGTCTCGTGCACTGACCGGCATGGGAACGGGCATTTGGGCATCGAGATAATCTCCCGCAAGGGCGACGACGACAAGCGTGACGGTGGCCAGGAGCGCGGCGCCAGTCGTGGCTGCTGGGCTGAGCGCTCTGTGCTGGTTCAATGCAACCCGCAGCGAAATAAGACTGAAGAGTGCGAGAAGGAGAGCGAGCAGGAGCTGGCGTAGGGGATGCCCCGCATCGAGCAGAGCCCCCCGCCATCCCTGATCCGCTGCGCCCTGAAGATATTTCACTCCCACGAGACACCACGGCAGGGCCGCGAAGGCCCACACTGTTGGCCAGAGGAACGCTCGATCGAGCCCCAGCACTCCGCTGAACGTGAGGTACCAGGCGGTGATCGCGATCACCGATCCGAGAAAAAGAAGGACCGCGGGCGTGAACTCGGCGAGTGCGACGCCCTGGCGTTCGCTGAGATCGTAGATGGCGATGAGCTGATAGGGCAGGTTGAGCAGAACGGGAAAGAGAAGGAGAATCCACACTCCGCTGCCGAGGCCGTGGCGCGTCACCCGATCGGCGAGCCAGATCATGAGCGCGGCTCCAGCGACGAGGGTGAGGACCGACGACAGCCGGAAGAGAGCGCCCGGCGCGGCCACCACGTCCCTCATTTCATCGAGAACGCCAGCAATGCCGCTGGCTTGAAAGAGCGCGATCACGAGCGCGAGCGAGACCGTGAATGTACCCGTGGCGGCGCGATGGGCGTCCGCCGCCTCCAGCCAGTGCCCGGTCATCTGGACGACTGCCTTGACGAGCTCCACGATCAGAAGCGCGGAGAAGAACGGCGCGATCCCGAGCGCGAGGATCGACAGCCGCTCCGAGGCGCCCCCTCCTGTCACCGCGAGTTTCGCAAGAAAATTCGGGTCGAGCCCCGGAAGCGGCAGCGTGCTCCCGGCGTGATACACGAGGACGGCCACCGCCGTGACCGCGACGCGGCGCCCGAGCTCGACGGGATCCAGAGAGGGCAAGACTGACCCCAGCATCGCGAAACCTCCCCTGCGTTTCGCCGCTGGCCGGCGACCCTCCGTCAGCGGGTCGCGAATACCCGCTCGAAAATCGTGTCCACGTGCGCCACGTGGTAGCCGAGGTCGAACAGCGCCTCAAGCTCGCGGGGCGGGACCTTCGATGTGACGTCCTTGTCGGCCTTGAGCTCGGAGAGCAAGTCGCGCCCCTCCTCCCACGTCTTCATGGCGTTGCGCTGGACAAGCGCATAGGCCTCCTCGCGCGAGACGCCGGCCTGCGTGAGGGCTAGGAGGACGCGCTGGGAATTGTGCAAGCCCCCGAGCTTTTCGAGGTTGCGGCGCATGGTCTCGGGATGGACGATGAGCTTCTCGATCACCCCCGCGAGGCGATGGAGCGCGAAGTCGAGCGTCACCGTCGCGTCGGGCCCAATCATGCGCTCGACGGAGGAATGCGAGATGTCGCGCTCGTGCCAGAGCGCCACGTTCTCCATGGCGGGGATCGCGTAGGCGCGCACCATGCGCGCAAGGCCCGTCAGGTTCTCCGACAGCACCGGATTGCGCTTATGCGGCATCGCTGACGAGCCCTTCTGGCCCGGCGCGAAGAACTCCTCGGCTTCCAGCACCTCCGTGCGCTGGAGATGGCGGATCTCGAGGCTCAGCCGCTCGATCGACGACGCGATCACGGCGAGAGTCGCGAAGTACATGGCGTGGCGGTCGCGCGGGATGACCTGCGTCGAGATCGGCTCGGGAATGAGGCCGAGCTTTTCGGCGACATAGGCTTCGACGCGCGGATCGATATTGGCGAAGGTGCCGACGGCGCCGGAGAGGGCGCAGGTCGAGACCTCGCGCTTGGCCGCAACCAGGCGGCCCCGCGCGCGCTCAAACTCTGCGTACGCGTAGGCGAGCTTCAAGCCGAACGTGGTCGGCTCGGCGTGGATGCCGTGACTGCGCCCGATCGTCACCGTGTTCTTGTGCTCGAAAGCGCGCGCCTTCAGCGCGGCGAGCAGACGGTCGAGGTCGGCGATGAGCAGGTCCGCGGCGCGCACGAGCTGCACGTTGAGGCAGGTGTCGAGCACGTCCGAGGACGTGAGCCCCTGGTGGACGAAGCGCGCCTCGGGGCCGACGATCTCGGCGAGGTGGGTCAGAAACGCGATGACGTCGTGCTTTGTCACTGCTTCGATGGCGTCGATGCGGGCCGGGTCGAAGGAGGCTTTCGAGCCGCGCTCCCGGATGGTCTTGGCGGCGTCGGCCGGGATAAGCCCGAGACGTGCCATGGCCTCCGCCGCATGCGCCTCGATCTCGAACCAAATGCGAAAGCGCGTCTCAGGCGCCCAGATCGCGGTCATCTCGGGGCGGCTGTAGCGCGGAATCATTCGGGACTCGCAGTCGTGGGGTGTCTTGGTGGCCTAGCAGAGGGTCGCGAGGGCTTCAATTCAAAGGCGCCTGTTTGGTCACTCCTCCGCAGCTTCCTGCGGCTGGAGGATTTCCTAGGGGGCCGCGCTCGGGTTGCGGCAATGTGTCGTCCGTTCCTTTGACGAAGCTCAAGCCTTGCTGCAGGGATTCGGCCTAAGGGTCTGTCAGCGCGCGGGAAAGTCCGCGCCTTACCTTGTTGGTGCAATGCGAAAGGAATGGCGGTCCCTATTCTTTTCAACGTTCGGCAACACCAATTTTTATGCGCCTTAGACGAAATGCTGCACTGCATTAGTTGTGCCGATGCAATGGCGAAATATCCGCGCCAAAGCCGCCTATATCGAGCCATAATTCGATGATTGATCGGCGCTCCACTCGAGCGGGGCAAAAGTAAGAATAAGTGAAAACTGTGTGATTTCTACTCGTGCGAAACGGTGCGGATCGCCATATTCTTCAATAAACGGTGTGTAGGCGAGCCGGCTTACTGCCGAGTTCAGAGAGTTTGAACAGGAGCGCCCCTGCCCCGGCGTCAACGAAAGGAGAAGAGGGTAAAGGTATGACCGACCAAATGCAGAGCGAGATTGCCGAGCTCAACGTCAAGCTCGAAGAGATCGAGGATCCGCGGCGGTGCTACGCGCTCGTCAAGGAGCGCATCCACCAATTCCATCTGCGCGGGTGGGACATTCCCGATGACCTCGCGCGCATTGAGCGCCGCTTGGCGACCGAGTGCCTGCTCGAGTCGCAAGGGCGCTGAGAGCCCCGCGCGCGTCTCCCTCTCAATTGAGATTTGAGAGTCGTCTGACCGGTCAGGCATTCATCTTCATTGCCTGACCCAGCCGTCAGCCGTGCGGACGGCCACGGCGTAGGAGGCGAGGCGCGCGTCGCCATTTTCAGAAAAGCTCACCGGGCCTAAGGCCGTGGTCGGCGCGTCGAGCTTAGCCAGGGCTTCTGCGACGCGCGAGGCCTCGAGCGTTCTCGCAGCCTCGGCGGCAAGCGCCCACGCCTCGAGCGCTGCGCGTGTCCGCGCGACAAGTCCGGACGATTGCGGCGGCTCACGAGCGGCGCCAGAAGGTGCGGCGGGGAGGACCGCCTCGCCATCGGCGGGGACTAGGACGTAGACGGGGCTCGCTCCCGGATTGAGCCCGGCGGGTAGCTCGGGCGTCGAAATGGAATCCGAACCAAGGAGCCGGACCCCGGGCGCAGTTCGGCTCAGCGCAGTGGCGATCACGGCGGCCTCCGTCGGATAGCCGGCGAAGAACACCGCTTTGGTGCCGAGGGCTGCGAGCTTCGCGGCAAGAGCAGTGTAGTCCTTGCCGCCGGCGACGATCGGAATGACGGCCACGTCGGAACGGCCCGCCGCCGCCAGCGCGGCGAGAGCATCCTCGGCCGCACTACGGGCGTAGGCGGTCCGATCATGTACGATGGCGATGGCGCCCTCGGGCGCTTCCTTCATGAGCCACGCCGCGGCGGCTTCGCCCTGGCGATCGTCGCGCCCGGCAAGGCGGAAGATCGTCGGGCCCGCTCGCTTGGTCGTGAGCGCGGGATGCCGGGCCCCAGGGGAAATGAGAATCAATCCGGTCGCGGCGTAGACGGGCGCAGCCGCTATCGCGGCGCTCGAGCAGGAATGGCCGATAACGACGACAGGTTTTGTTTCCACAATTTTGCGGGCCGCGGTGAGTGCGGAGGCTCGGCCGCAGCCGTCATCCTCGACAGCGAGGCTCAAGTGCACGCCGAGGACGCCGCCTTTTGCGTTGAGCGCGCCCACCGCCTCGGCAAGCGCATCGCGCATCGCCGCGCCTGCTGCCTGCTGCGGTCCCGAGAGTGGCAGGGCCGCCGCAACGACGGCGTCAGCCGCGGCCGAGGGGTCCCCCTTGGCAATCAGGACCGCAACGGAGAGGACGCATGCGGCAAGCCGACCATGCATAGCGTAGGCGCTAATTCTGGACGTAGGTGACCTTCCCGTCCGGCTGTTTTTTCCACGTGTAGATGACGTAATCGATGCGCGTCACGTCGCCCCTATTGTCGAACGCGAGGTCGCCGATCACTGTCTTATAGGTCTTGCCCGATCTGATCTGCTCGGCGACCTTCTTGGGGTCGAGCGACTTGATCTCCTCCGCCGCCTGCTTGATGACCTCGAGCGCGGCATAGCTGTAAAGCGTGTAGGCTTCTGGTTTGAAATTGCGCTTCTCGAACTTCCTCAAGACCTCCTGGGCCTCGGGGCGCAGTTGCGGATCGGGACCGAACGTCATCAGCGTTCCCTCGACGCCGGGCCCGGCAAGGGCCGCAAACTCGTTGCTGGCAATCCCGTCGCCGCTCATCATCACGGCCTCGACGCCGGCGGCCCGCATCTGGCGCAGGATGCTGCCGCCCTCGGTGTGCACGCCGCCCCAATAGACGAGGTCGGCGCCCGCGGCCTTGATTTTCGATACGAGGGCCGAGAAATCGCGCTCGCCGGAGTTGACGCCCTCGTAGAGGACCTCGGTTACGCCGCCGGCGTTCATGGCCTTCCTCGTTTCGTCGGCGAGGCCCTTGCCGTACGTGGTCTTGTCGTGGGCGATGGCGACCTTCTTGTCCTTGAAGTGGCTCACGATGTAGTCGCCCGCGATTTTGCCTTGCTGGTCGTCGCGCCCGCAGGTGCGGAATACGTTCCACAAGCCGCGGTCGGTGATCTTCGGATTGGTCGAGCCGGGCGTGATCATGAGGATGCCGTTCTCGGCGTAGACGTCGGAGGCGGGCTCGGAGACGCCGGAGTTGAAGTGGCCGACGACGAAGGAGACGCCCTCGCCGACAAAGTTGTTGGCGACAGAGCGGCCCTGTTTGGGATCAGCCGCGTCATCGCCGAACACGAGCTCGATCTTCTGGCCATTGATGCCGCCTGCGGCATTGATGTCCTCGGCCGCCTGCTCGAGGCCGTTCCTGAGCTGCGCCCCGAAGACCGCGTCCTTGCCGGTCAGCGGTCCGGCAAGCCCGATCTTGAGCTTGCTCTCGCTCGAGCAGGAAACAACGAGCGCCGCGCAGAGAGCCGCCACCGCCAACTTGAAGATCCGCATCTTTCTCTCTCCTGAGCGGCGCCGCCCGCCGGCGCCCTTATGTTTTCAACCCAAATTCCGCAAAAGTCACGCCGCACGGTCGCCCCTTACGCTCCTTTGCGTCGCCGCCAGCCGAATGGGCCCATGCGCACGAACAGCCACGGATATTGCTCGCACATATGACGCGTGCGCCTCACACGGTGGGCGAAAAGGGCAATGACCGACAGGACGGCGAAATCGACGCCGAAATGTGGGGCCGACAACAGCGGCCCGCCGAACAGTGCGAAATGCAGGAAGCGGATGGCTGCGGCGAGGAGGCCGGTATAGGCGAGGACCGGCCACAGCGCGCCCCAGCCCTCGGCCACGGCCTGTCCGGTGCGCCACGCGGCCCCACCTCCGATCACGAGCGTGAGCAGGACGAAGGTCCAGAAGTCGTTGTCATGCAGGGCGTCTGTAATCATTTGAGCCATCGCATGACCTCAATGCCGGCCGCCTTCGAGGTAGGCCTGGCGTATCTCGGGGCGCGTGAGCAGCTCTCGTCCCGTGCCCCTCATCGTGATCTCGCCATTGACCATGACGTAGGCGCTGTGGGCGAGGCTCAGCGCATGAAACGCATTCTGCTCGACGAGAAAAATGGTCATACCCTGGGCGTTCAAGTCGGCGATGGTGGAGAAGATCTGCTTGACGATGAGGGGTGCGAGCCCAAGGGAGGGCTCGTCCAGCATCAGGAGCTTCGGCCGGCTCATTAGCGCGCGCGCAATCGCCAGCATCTGCTGCTCGCCCCCCGAGAGCGTGCCGCCGCGCTGGTCGAGGCGCTCGCGCAAGCGGGGGAAAAGTGCCGTCACCAGGGCGAGATCCTCGTTGAACGTGCCGCCGCGGCAAACGGCCGCCCCCATCTGCAGGTTCTCGAGCACCGTCATGCGCTGGAAAATGCGTCGTCCCTCCGGCACCTGCGCGATTCTGAGCCGCGCGATCTCGTGGGTCGCGAGGCCCGTGATGTCGCGGCCTTCGAACACGATGCGTCCCGTGCGCGCCCGTGGCGAGCCGAACACCGTCATCATGAGCGTGGATTTGCCGGCGCCATTGGCGCCGATCAGCGTCGCGATCTCGCCAGCGCGAACGTCGAGGCTCACGTTCTCGAGCGCGCTGATCGCGCCGTAATAGGCCGAGACGCCTTCGATGGAGAGCATGGGCGCGCTCATCCGCGCCTCCGCCCCGTCACCGCGCTCACCTCCTCGTCCTCGACGCCGAGATAGGCTGCGATGACCTTGGGATCGTTTCTGACGGCCTCGCGCGTGCCGTCGGCAATCTTGATGCCGTACTCGATGACGACGATGTGGTCGGAAATGTCCATGACAACCGACATGTCGTGCTCGATGAGGAGGATCGAGACCCCGGTCTCCGAGCGGATCGCGCGCAAGAGCTTGGTCAGGTCCGCGCTTTCGCGCGTGTTGAGGCCGGCCGCCGGCTCGTCGAGGCAGAGCAGCACCGGGTCGGTGCACATGGCGCGCGCGATCTCGAGGCGGCGCTGGGCGCCATATGGCAGCTCGCCCGCCGGCCTGTTTGCCCGGTCGATCAGTCCCACGACCTCGAGCCAGCCCTTCGCGCGCCGCAGCGCCTGGTCCTCGGCCGCGCGAAAGCCCCTCGTGCCCAAAAGGCCGAGGACGCTAAGTCCCGAGGCGCGCATCAGCTCCTTGTGCTGGGCGACAACAAGGTTCTCGAGCACGGTCATGCCGGGAAAGAGGCGGATGTTCTGGAACGTGCGGGCGACGCGGGCGCGCGCGGCAATCTCGTGGTCCGCCATGCGCTCGAGGAGAAAGAGGCCGCCATTGGCGCCCTCGATGTGGCGGCCGTCGGACGCGGTCAGCTCATCGATCTCGAGGGGGGAAGCCGCTCCGCCGTGAGCCAGCGCGATGCGGCCGCCAGTTGGCCGGTAGAATCCCGTGATGCAGTTGAAGACGGTCGTCTTACCGGCGCCATTGGGGCCGATCAGGGCCGTGATGTCGCCGCGCCCGGCCGTGAACGAGAGGTCGTTCACGGCCACCAGGCCGCCGAAGCGCATGCTCAAATGATCGACCGAGAGGATTGCGTCGGAGAGCCAGCGCATCGGGGCGTCACTTTCGCATCGGAGCGGGGGCCGCGGCCTCGACGCCGAGGCGGATGGTGGGCTCGCGCGTCGTGATGAGGCCGCGCGGGCGCCAGACCATGACCACGACCATGGCAAGCCCGAAAATGAGCATGCGGTATTGCTGGGGGTCGAAGTCCGCGCCGAAGACGGCCTTCAAGGCGTCAAGCTCGCGCAGGAGCTCAGTGCCGCCGATAAGGACGACGGCGGCGATGGCGGTGCCGAGTTGGCTGCCAAGCCCGCCGAGCACGACGATTGCGACAATGACCGCGCTCTCCATGAAGACGAAGCTTTCGGGGCTGATGAAGCCCTGGTGCGCGGCGAAGAAGGCGCCGGCGATGCCGCCGAAGAAGGCGCCGGCGGCAAACGCCGACAGCTTGGTCGTCACCGTGTTGATGCCGAGCGAGCGGCAGGCAATCTCATCCTCGCGCATCGCCTCCCAGGCCCGCCCGAGCGGGAGCGCGCGCAGCCTGGTGGTCACCCAGTTGGCAATTAGCGCCAGCGCCAGCACGAGATAGAAGAAGAAGAACAGCCGGTAGAGCGGCGACGGCGGCAGGCCCAACACAGTCGCGAAGTTGTCGGGACCCGGCGTGAAGGTGAGGCCGAACAGCGTCGGGCGGGGGATATTCGAGATTCCGGCATAGCCGCCGGTCACCGGCACCCAGTTGATGAGGACGAGGCGGACGATCTCGGCAAACGCCAACGTCACGATCGCGAGATAGTCGCCGCGCAGCCGCAGGACGGGCAGGCCGATGAGTAGACCCCAAAAGGCCGCGAGGATGCCCGCGAGCGGGAGGCAAATCCAAAACGAGAGACCGAAGGTGAGAGTGAGAAGCGCGGACGAGTAAGCGCCGACGGCGTAGAAGGCGACGTAGCCGAGGTCGAGCAGCCCGGCGAGGCCGACGGTGATGTTCAGGCCCCAGCCGAGCAAGATGTAGATCAGGATCTGGATGCCGAAATTGTCGATCCATTTAATGGCGCCGGTCTGGCCGGCGACGGCGACGGCGAGAAAGGGGAAGGCGAGGAGAAGGACAAGACCAGCCCGCGCAATGTAGGGGGAGAGGTGTGCAAGCTTTCCGCGCGCGGCGTCGCCGGCGTCGAGAAGGCGGCGCCCGGCGGGCGTGTCTCCTTTGAGAACCCAGGCCTCAGGCAGACCGATTGCCTTTTCGGCGCCCTCGCGCGTACGGACGAGGCCCAGGAGGAACCCGGCGGCGGATGCGATCGCGACCGCCGAATAGAATAGCCAGGGGCGTGGCAGCAGGACGAGCTTGTTGTCGAGATCCTGCTCGGTGGCGAAGTAGAGGATCGGCCAGGCGAGCCCCGCGCTCACGGCTCCAGCAAGAAGTCCATGCTTGAAGGCGTACCCGATCTGCGTCGCAAGAGGTGCGGGAGAGCGAGCCGGCGTCGCCATGTCCGTCACACCTTCTCCACGTCGGGCCGGCCCATGAGACCCGAGGGCATAAAGATGAGCACGATGGCGAGAATGGAGAAGGCGGCCACGTCCTTGTAGTCGATCGAAAAGTAGGCCGACCACAGAGTTTCGATGAGACCGATGAGCAACCCGCCGAGGACGGCGCCCGGCAGCGAGCCGATGCCGCCGAGGACAGCGGCGGTGAATGCTTTGACGCCGGGCACGAAGCCGTCGGAGAAACTGATGACGCCATAGTTGACGAGCCACAGGAGCCCGGCGACGGAAGCGAGCGCCGCACCCATGACGAAAGTGAGCGAGATGGTGCGGTCGACGTCGACGCCGACGAGCGCCGCCATCTTGCGGTCCTGCTCGCAGGCGCGCTGCGCGCGCCCGAGCGGCGTCTTTTGCACGACGAACCAGAGCGCGAGCAGGAGAAGGGCGGTCGTTGCCATGATCAAGAGCTGCTTGACGGCGAGGCTAACCGAGCCCGTGCCGACCGGCACGACGAACACGCCCGTCAGCATCGGATCGAGCGCCTTATTGCGCGGCCCTTGTGCGACCTGAACGAAATTCGAGAGGAAGATCGACATGCCGATCGCGGAGATGAGGGGGGCAAGGCGGAACGAGCCGCGCAGCGGCCTGTAGGCGACGCGTTCGATGACCCAGTTCCAGAGGCTCGTCAGTCCCATGCCGAGCACCAGCACGACGAGGAGGGCGAGGCCAAAGGAGGCGACACCGAGAATTTGCGTGAGTGCCAGGTACAGGATGAGCGCGATGAACGCGGACAGCATGAACACGTCGCCGTGGGCGAAGTTGACCATGCCGATGATGCCGAACACGATCGTGTAGCCGATGGCGATGAGCCCGTAGATGGACCCGAGCGTCAGTCCGTTGACGAGCTGCTGGATAAAGTAATCCATGAGCCAGATTCCCCCGGTGGCAACGGCGCTCCTTGGTGTTTAGAGCCCCGGCCCCTTCGAAGGAAACAGCTTTTTGCGCGTGCGTGCACGTCTTTCAGCCAAAAGCTGCCCAACCGCCACGCGGAAAGACGGCTTCAGATCATATTGTGGGAGCCGTCGCAGTAGGGCTCGTCGTCGGTCGCCTTGCAGCCGCAGATGTTGAAGACGCCTGTGGACGGTGCGATGAAGCGAAGCGGCTCGAGGCCGGTATCCTTGTGGGCGCCGTCGCAGAACGGCTGCTTCTGGGAGCGCCCGCAGCGGCACCAAAAGTAGGCCTGCCCCTCCTTGAGCTGGACCTGATAGGGGCCTTTCTGGGCGGGGATCGGTTCTACGGCCATTGTACGGGCTCTCGCTTCTCGTCGGTTCGGTTCATTGCGTGGACTTACGGCCTAGTGGCTTCGCAGTGCCCAGGCAAGAGGCACCGCTTCCCTCGATGCGCGGAGGTCCATCAAACGATATTCAACGGGGCGGTCTCGACCGTCGTCTCGCCCTGGTCGTCGATCCAGGTCAGCTCGAGGACACCCGGCCCCGGGACCTTGAGAAAGAAGGCGACATAGGGGTTGGCCGAGATGCCGGAGCCGAAATCGGCCTTGAATACAAGATTGCCGGAATAGGAGGCGCTGAAGGTGTGGATGATGTTGCGGGGAATGGGCGTGCCGCTCGCGTCCTTGCGGTTGCCGGTCTCCATCACATGGTTGATGAGCGCCTTGACCTCGATGATGTCGCCCACCGCGGCGCTGTCGGGAAGCTTGATCCGGGGCTTCGTTGCCATGGCTTCCTCACTCCGTCCCGCAGCCGCCGATCGTCACCTGCACGCTGCGCCGCCCCTCGAGGAGCGTGTTTGTATTGGTCACGGCGATGACGATGACATCCTGGGTCTTGGCGAGGCGCATGCGCCCCGTGACGACGGCCTTGCCCGATTGCGGGGTGAAATGGAAGGTCGCCACCGAGGGCTGCGGGTTCGCCGTCGAGAGCAGGTGGACGCGGGCGATGTAGTCGGCCTCGGTCATCGGGCTCTCGACCTCGATTTTGTAGGGCACGATATTGCCGTTCTCGGCGATATCCGGCAGCTCGAGCGTGACCCGCTCCTGGAGAGGGAAGCCGGTGCCGGTGACCTTCGAGAGCGCCTCCTCGAACTGGGGCGAATAGGGGCTCACGGGCTCGTCGGCGGCAAAAGATCGGAGTCGGCCGGCGAGGAGGCCCGAGGCAGCGGCCGTGACGGCCCCTCCGGCGAGCAACACGGTCCGCCGGGTGATCGAAAAGCAATGCTTTTTCCGGTTCTTATGGTCCACGACCATCTCTTAAGGCATCAAGAAGATGGGAACGGGGCTTTGAGGCACCAATCCCGGGTCGAACCTTTTCCCATTATATGGGCGACTGCTAGCATGAGACAAAATCATGGTGCAAATCAGAGACAAAGGACGGGGCTGCCCGTGGCGGTGGGCCGAACTGCCGAGGTCGGGGTGCATCGCCTACTATCCCGACAAAGAAGCCGGTTCGGCAAGTAAGGCGGCGCGGGGAGGGGCTGAGTGGGAGTGATCGATAGGCGCCAGTTCGGGGCGGGGGTTGCGGCCACTATGGGTCTCCCGCGCTGTGCTGTCGGGAGCGGCCCCGCCAAGATCGTCATCATCGGTGGCGGGCCGGGAGGAGCGACCGTCGCGGGCCAGCTCGTACGGGCCGACCTCAAGCTCGAGATCACCCTCGTCGAGATCCAGAAGCGCTACACGAGCTGCTTCTTCTCGAACCACTATATCGGCGGGTTTCGCTCTTACGCGAGCATCACGCACGGCTATGACGGCCTGGCCGATCTCGGCGTGCGGCTCGTCCACGAGACCGCGAACGAGATCGATACGGGGAAGAAGCTGGTTCGCCTCGAGTCCGGCCGGAGCCTCCCCTACGACCGGCTCGTCGTCGCTCCGGGCATCGATTTCAAGTTCGGCGCCATCGAGGGCTATTCGGCGGAGACGGCCGAAATCATGCCGCACGCCTGGAAGGGCGGCTGGCAGGCGCGGCTCCTGCGCCGCAAGCTCGAGGAGATGCCCGACGGCGGCGTGGTCGTGGTGGCGGCCCCGCGCAATCCCTACCGCTGTCCGCCCGGCCCCTACGAGCGCGCGTGCGTGATCGCCCATTACCTCAAGACGGCGAAACCCAAGTCCAAGCTCATCATCGTCGATCCGAAAATGAGCTTTTCGAAGCAACCGGTGTTCGAGGAGGCGTTCAGCCACTACTACAAGGATATCGTCGAGCTCTACCTCACCAACGACATCGACGACATGAGCGTCACTCGCGTCGACGCGAAAGCCGGGCTCGTCGTGACCAAGTCCGGCATGACGATCACTGCCGCGGTCGCCAACATCGTGCCCGACCAGCGCGCCGGCAATATCGCCGCCCTCTCCGGTCTGGTCGAGGGCGACTGGTGCCCGGTGCATCTCGAGACATTCAAATCGAGGAAGGCGGCCGACGTCTACATCGTCGGCGACGCGGCGATCGCCCAGGAGATGCCGAAGTCGGCGTTCACGGCCAACAACCAGGCCAAGGCCGTTGCCGCGGGCATCCTTGCCGACCTCTCCGGCACTGAGCGCTCCGCGGCCCATTACCGCAACACGTGCTGGTCGATGCTCGCGCCCGACGACAGCGTCAAGATCGGCGCCAACTATGCCCCCGGCGAGGTCAACGGCAAGCCCATGCTCGTGCCGTCGGAGAGCTTCGTGTCGCAGCCGGGAGAGAGTGCCGCCGTGCGCAAGGAGAACTACGAGAACAGCCTCGCCTGGTATGCGGCGATCACCACCGAGGTGTTCGCCAAGGCGCCCGAGGCGCACGGCCAGCAGCGCGGAACGAACCGCGGCTGAGCCTCGTTCCGGCGTCACATGCCCTGGGATCGCGCCGGCCTGAGGACTTTTGCCGCAAGCAAAACCGCAGTGAGGCTAGCTGAGAATCGTGGTTCTTCGGCCAAGGGACGTTCTCTCTTATCTCTCCGTCGGTTAAAGGCGCCCGGCGCAGTTTCCATGTCGCGGTCGGCCACGCAGGCCGAGCGAAGCATGCACTTAGGATACAAGGAATTTCCACCGAAGGCGGCGCAATCCCCTCGCGTCGCGGCGAAAGCGTCTGTAAAAGTCCGTCCCTAGAGCACGATCGTCCGACATGGAATCGCGTCCTCGATCCATGTCGGACGTGAACCGTTCTCTACACTTTGGGTTTAGATCGCGATTCACGTTCTTGATGGACGCAAAGCGTTTCCATCAATCGCGATCTGGTGTGCGGCGTCGGCAGCGTTCATTGTCAGGACGGCCGATCCTGATTGCGGAACTGAGACCAAAGCTCGGAGCAGGCGGTCCGTGGCGGAAAACCGGACCGGTCCTGCGAGGCGCGCGGCGTTTTTCGACCCCGTGCAGCGGAGGCTTAAGCCATGGCGACGTTCCTCTTCCTCCTTCTCGTGCTCGCGGGCGCGATCGGCCTTGGAATGTACCGGGCGACGGCCTGGCAGTGGGCGCTGGCGCTGGGCGCGGCCGTCTTGGCCTGGCAGACTGGCCTGGTCCACGGGCGCTTCCACATGCCCGCCCCCGGCCTTCTCGGGCTCCTCGCGTGGCTGCCGCCTCTCGCGCTCGCGGCACTCTCCTGGGACGGCGTCCGCCGCAAGGTCCTGATCGAGCCCATCTTCAAGCGCGTCAAAGGTATCCTGCCGACGGTCTCCGACACCGAGCAGCAGGCGCTCGATGCGGGCACGGTCGGGTTCGACGCGGAAATCTTCAGCGGCACGCCCGATTGGACGAAGCTCAGGGCCGTCCCGCCGATCGTGCTCAGCCCGGAAGAGCGGGCCTTCCTCGACGGGCCCACGGCGGAGCTCTGCCGCCGGATCGACCATTGGGACATCCGCCACAACCAGCGCGAGATCCCCGAGGAGATCTGGGACTTCGTTAAGGAGGCGGGCTTCCTCGGGATGCTGATCTCGAAGGAGCACGGCGGCCTCGGATTCTCGGCTCAGGCCCAGTCGCTCATTCTCGGCAAGATCGCGTCGCGATCGCCCGACGTGGTGACGATCGTCATGGTTCCCAATTCGCTCGGTCCTGGTGAGCTCATCGAGAACTACGGGACCGAGGAGCAGAAGCATCATTTCCTGCCGCGCCTCGCCAAGGGCCTCGAGGTGCCGTGCTTCTCGCTCACCGGGCCGACCTCGGGCTCGGACGCGGCCACCATGCGCGACATCGGCTACGTCGCGCGCGGCATTCACGATGGGCGCGAGACGGTCGGCATCCGCCTCTCGTGGGACAAGCGCTACATCACGCTCGGTCCCATGGCGACGCTCGTCGGCCTCGCCTTCCACCTGTTCGATCCGGAGAACATCCTGGGCCGCGGCGAGGACATCGGCATCACGGTCGCCCTCATCCCGGCCAGCCACCCCGGCGTCAACATCGGGCGGCGCCATCTGCCGTCGGGAGCCGCGTTCCCCAACGGTCCCAACTGGGGCAAGGACGTCTTCATTCCCATCGATTGGGTGATCGGCGGCGAGAAGATGGTCGGGCAGGGCTGGCGCATGCTCATGGAGTGCCTGGCGGCAGGCCGCGCCATCTCGCTCCCGTCCTCGGCGACGGCCGGCGCCAAGGCGATGCTGCGCGTCTCGACCGCGTATGCACGCATCCGCCGCCAGTTCGGGCTGCCGATCTCGCGCATGGAGGGCATCGAGGAGCCGCTAGCGCGTCTTGTCGAGAACGCCTACGTCAATGAGGCGGCGCGCTCGGCGACGGCGGCGATGGTCTCGCGCGGCGAGCGCCCGTCGGTCATCTCGGCGCTGATGAAGTATCAGACGACCGAGAAGCTACGGCGCGCCGTCAACGATGCTTTCGACATCCACGGCGGGCGCGCCATCTGCGACGGGCCGTCGAACTATCTGCAGTCGGCCTACCAGCTCGTCCCCATCGGCATCACCGTCGAAGGCGCCAACATCCTGACGCGGACGCTCATCACCTTCGCGCAGGGAGCGCTCCGGTCCCACCCCTATCTCTACAAAGAGGTGCAGGCGCTCCAGGACCAGGACCGCGAGCGGGGGCTCGACACCTTCGATGCGGCGTTTTGCGGCCACGTCGCTTTCTCGATCTCGAACATGGCCGGCGCCTTCTTTCACAATCTGACGCTCGGGCGCTTCGGACAGGCGCCGGGACGCGCCGAAGGGACTGAAGCCATCTACCGGCAGCTCTGGCGGTCGAGCCGCAACTTCGCCCTCGTCGCCGATCTCACCGTTGCGATGCTCGGCGGCGGCCTCAAGGTGAAGCAGAAGCTCACCGGCCGCCTCGCCGACGCACTCTCCGAGCTTTATCTTCTCTGCTGCGTCTTGAAGCGCTTCGAGGACGACGGGCGTCCCGCCGCCGACCGCCCGATCGTGGCGCTGGCCGCGGCCAACGGCCTCGCGCGTTTCGACGAGGCGATGCGCGGCACTATCGATAACTTCCCCAACGCGCCGGTGCGCGCCCTCCTCCGCGTCATCGTCTTTCCATTCGGGCGTCACTATTATCCGGCGCGCGATAAGCTCGCCGCCCAGGCCGTGAGGGCAGCGCTCGAACCGGGGCCGGTGCGCGACCGGCTCACGCGCGACATCTATCTCTCGGAGGACCCGAACGATCCGGCCGGCATCCTCGAGGTGACCTTGCGCAAGGTTATCGCCGCCGAGGAGGCGGAGAAGAAGATCGAGCGGGCGATCCGCTCCGGCGCCATCCGCCGTTATCACGGCATCGACTGGATCGGGAACGCGGCGAAGAAGGGGATCGTGTCCGATAGCGAAGCGCAGCTCTTGAAGGAGGTCGAAGGCCTCGTCGCCCGCGTGATTGCCGTCGACCATTTCGATCCCGCCGAGATCAAGCCGCATTACGCGCGCGCGGAGACCGGACTGGGTCACAATAAACGCGCGGCGGGAACCGCGGCGGCCGAGTGAGATTTGGAGACTAGGTATGGCTCAAGAGGTGCGGGATTTGCGGCAGATGGAGTTGCACGATTGGCGCTTCTCCGTCGACCAGGAGGGGATCGCGTGGGCGATCTTCGACCGGGAAGGGACGAGCGCCAATGCGCTCGGCCGGCGTCCGCTCGAAGAGCTGTCGGCGATCGTGACCAAGATCGAGGAGGGCGCGCGGGCGCGTGCGGTGCGCGGCCTCGTCTTGCTGTCGGGCAAGGAAAAGGGCTTCATCGTCGGCGCCGACATCAACGAGTTCGAGGGCTTCGCGACGGAGAGCGAGGTGACCGAGCGCTTGCGTCTCGTGCTCGCGCTCTTCGACCGCATCGAGCGGCTTCCGGTGCCCGTCGTAGCCGGCATCCACGGCGTCTGCGTCGGCGGCGGCCTCGAGCTCGTGCTCGCATGCCACTACCGCATCGCGACGCGCGACAAGTCCACCCGCGTCGGGTTCCCCGAGGTGAAGCTCGGCATCTTCCCGGGATGGAACGGCACGGCGCGCTCGATCCGCCAGGCGGGACCGCTCGCCGCCATGGAGGCGATGCTGACCGGCTCCATGATCAGTGCGTCGCGGGCTCGCGCGATGGGGCTCATCGACGAGCTCGTTGCGAGCCCTGGCGCCCTGCGCTGGGCGGCGCGGCGCGCGGTCTTGAAGAAGAAGGGATCGAAGCCCGCGGGAGGGGCCAAGCTCCTTCTCACCAAATGGCCAATGCGCGGGCTCATTGCCAAGAAGATGCGCGAGGAGACGAAGAAGAAGGCGCGCGAGGCGCACTACCCGGCTCCGTTCCGCCTAATCGACCTGTTCGAGGCGCACGGCGGCGACCTCTTGGCGCTGAAGGCGGCGGAAACCCGCTATTTCGCGCCCCTTCTCGTCTCCGAACAGTCGCGCAACCTGAGGCGGGTGTTCAAGCTTTCCGAGCAGCTCAAGGCCCAGGCGCCGAAGGACCTCGACTGGAAGCCGCTGCGCGTCCACGTCGTCGGAGCCGGCACCATGGGCGCCGACATCGCCGGCTGGTGCGTGGCATCGGGCATGGAGGTCACGCTGCAGGATCTCTCGGCCGAGCAGATCGAGCGGGGCATCAAGGCGCAGGGGAAGCTCTTCTCGCGCAAGTTCAAGACCAAGGCGCTGCGCGACGCGGCGAAGGCGCGTCTCATCGCCGACCCGGCCGGCAACGGCGCCGCGCGTGCCGACGTGGTGATCGAGGCGATCGTCGAGAAGCTCGACGTGAAGCAGAAGCTCTTTCTTTCGCTCGAAGCCAAGCTCAAGCCCGGCGCGGTGCTCGCGACCAACACCTCCTCGCTCGAGATCGAGGAGATCGCGCGCCCCCTCGCCGATCCCGGCCGGCTTATCGGCATCCACTTCTTCAATCCCGTGGCGCAGATGCCCCTCGTCGAGGTCGTGCTCGGGGCATCGAGCCGCGAGGAGGAGGTCAAGAAGGGGTGCGCCTTCGTCACCGCGATCGGCAAGTTCCCGCTCGTCGCCAAGAGCGTCCCGGGCTTCCTGGTCAACCGCGTGCTCGCCCCCTACATGATGGCGGCCATGGCCCGCCTCGACAAAGGCGAGGAGAAGGAGAAGATCGACGAGGCTGCGCGCGCGTTCGGGATGCCGATGGGGCCGATCGAGCTTGCCGACACCGTCGGCCTCGACGTGTGCCTGCACGTGGGCAAGATCCTGGGCCTCGCTCCGGAAGGCTCGCGACTCGCCCTTCTCGTCGAGAGCGGGCGGCTCGGGAAGAAGACGGGGGCCGGGTTCTACACCTGGAAGGACGGCAAGCCCGACCGCGGCGACAAGACATGGGATGCCCGCGACCTCCAGAAGCTCGGACGCGAGCTCGTCGAGCCGCTCATCGTCGAAAGCCAGCGCGCCATCGACGAGCGCGTCGTCGAGACGGCGGACCTGGTCGATGCCGGCGTGATCTTCGGCACCGGATTTGCGCCGTTCAGAGGCGGGCCCCTGCATTTCAAGGCGAGCGAGGGCAAGGGCCATCTGAAAGTCGCCGCCGAATAAATCACTCCCTGTCCCCGGTCGATGGCGAAGCCATGCTTCGCATGGACCGGGGCGAGGGGACCTCACTTGAGGAGATTTCGCATGGCTAACACCATCCGCCGCGCCGGCATCGTCGGCGGCGTCCGCATCCCGTTCTGCCGGTCGAACACGCTCTACGCCGACCTTTCGAACCTCGATATGCTCTCGGCCGTGCTCAACGGCCTGGTCGATCGCTACAAGCTCAAGGGCGCGCACATCGACGAGGTCGTGGGCGGCGCGGTCGTCACCCACTCCAAGGACTTCAATCTCGCGCGCGAGGCGGTTCTCTCGACCAAGCTTGCGCCCTCGACGCCCGGCATCACGCTCATCCAGGCCTGCGGCACGAGCCTCCAGGGGGCGCTCGGGATCGCGGCCAAGATCGCGGTCGGCGAGATCGAATGCGGCATCGCCATGGGCTCGGACACCACGTCCGACGCGCCGATCGTGTTCACGAAGAAGTTCGCGAGCCGCTTGACGCAGATCCCCCAGCAGAAGACCACGCTCGACAAGCTCAAGGTCTTCAAGGGCTTCTCGCCGGCCGAGCTCGTGCCGCAGCCGCCCAACGTCGCCGAGCCGCGCACCGGGCTATCCATGGGCCAGCACGCCGAGCTCATGGCCCAGGAGTGGAAGATCACGCGCCAGGAGCAGGACCGGTTCGCCTTCGACAGCCATCAAAAGGCCGCGGCGGCCTACCGTTCGGGCTACATGGACGACCTCATCGTGCCGTGCGCCGGCGTGTTCCGCGACAACAACCTGCGGGAGGACATCAGCCTCGACAAGCTCGGAAGCCTCCGGACCGCGTTCGAGCGCTCGGAGCGGGGCACGCTCACGGCGGCCAACTCGACACCGCTCACCGACGGGGCGGCGTGCGTGCTACTCGCCTCCGAGGAGTGGGCGGCCAAGCGCGGCCTTGCGATCGAGGCCTTCCTCACCCATTCGCAGACGTCGGCCAACGATTTCGTCGCCGGCGAGGGCCTCCTCATGGCGCCGACGATCGCCGTCGCGCGGCTCCTCGACCGCGTGGGCCTGAAACTGCAGGATTTCGATCTCTACGAGATCCACGAGGCGTTCGCGGCCCAGGTGCTGGCGACGCTCAAGGCGTGGGAGGACCCCGCCTATTGCCGAACGCGTCTCGGCAGGGATCAGCCGCTGGGCTCGATCGACCGGGCGAAGATCAACATCAAAGGCTCCTCGCTCGCCTTCGGCCACCCGTTCGCGGCGACGGGCGCGCGCATTCTCGCCCACCTTGCCAAGCTGCTCTCGATCCAGGGCGGGCGCGGGCTCATCTCGATCTGCACGGCGGGGGGCATGGGCGTCGCCGCGATCCTCGAGGGCACGAAGGCGGCGCAGGCGCGCAAGGCGGCGTAGGGACGCTGCACCGTCGAGACCTGCCGTCGATGCCGACCTCGGTTGTGTGCGGTGATGACCCCAAACCGACATCGATTGTCGATCTAATGGCAGGGCCAACTTACGGACCGTCCCGATCGCGGCTGGGGATTCCGTGGCGAGCCGTCCATTGGGAGCTCTTATGTCGGCGACCTTGGGAGAATTACATATTTCTTGAAGGCCACTAGGCGAAATGCCGAGGGTCATTCAGATGTGTCAAAGTGCTCGGCGCGGGCCTCGGTCAATCCAGGTCTGACACTCCAACCGCGCGACTATCCTTAGGTGGCGAGAATAGAAAAGTGCTCGGCGAAATTGCCGGGGTCGCCTTCCATGTGAACTCATTTGTCTGGACCACGCCGGCGTTACCATCTGTTCTCTTGCTCAGAAGTCTGCACGGAAGCGGCGGCCACGTCGGGGATAACCAGACTTCCCAGTCGTCCTCGAAGCGGTCGACGCTGAAGCGGCTGCATCTCCTGTCCCCTACAGTCTCGCCATCGCCTCCTGCCACGCTCACGTCTTCCCCGTAGTCCACCGTCCACAGAAAATCGATAAACCTCGCCTGTATATTCAATAGACCAGCCGCCAAGTACATAGTCCCGATGATTGAATCACGGGCGGGCAATTGAGCAAACTTACCCTTCTTTGGGCGATAGATAGTAAACGTTTTGCCATCGGAAATGAACACGTAGTCACCTTTATCGGTCGAAAGCTCCACGCGAAATCTGTCGGGATTCTGTATGATGAAATGCGCGGCTCCTCGCCTGTTCATGCTCGGCATATCGCTGGTGACTTTGAACGAAGTGTCGAACTCCATCCCTGGTGTGTTGACAAAGTAATCGTGCATTTGCTGGAGCGTGCCTTTGGCATCAGTCCCAGTCCCACTCCTAGCCAAACTTGATAAGCCGAACACCAGCAAAGATACGAGAAGAAGTCGGACGCTGCAAAACACTTGGCTCGCCTCCAGGACAGGGGGACCATCCACCACATCGTGACCAGAGAGAAATAAGGTGAGAGTCGGTTCGATATGATCATTCGATTATGTAAACCCTAATTATTCCGCGCCACACGCCACGAACCGTACGCGTCGGCGGGCGCTCATCCGGCAAGTCAAGAGGGAATGCCCGGTGGACCGAGGATTTCGATGCCGTATTCGGCGGCAACCATGGCCAAGCGCTCGGCATTGGGCGGCTGGCTCGCTGTTTGCAGCGGGGAGCTCGGGCTTGGTGCAAGAGATTTCCACGCCAGTGACGGCGGAGCGCTATTGAAGAATTCTGTTGAGAACCGCGAGGATCGTGAGCCTGGCGAATCAAGCTTGATATTCTGCAGGTCAGGGATGGCGATCACAGACAAGAGGGATGGACGCCTTTTGGAGGTTGCTATGCCGGGTGGTTGGATTGTGGAACTCAGGGGCCGGCGGCCCTGCCAGACCCTGGTGCTATGCGAGCGTTTCGCCGTCGCTATCGAGGAGCAGGCGGCCGCTGTCAGCGCGGTTGTGCCCTTCAGCGAGGACATGTTGGACGTCCGCATCACCGCAGAGGCGTCGATCTCCGAGAGCGCGCTCAAAGATCTGAGGATCGCGCCTGGCGGCGTGCGTCGCCACTAGATCGGCTTGAATCCGGCCGGTCCATATCGAAGGCAGCTCGGCGTGACTTAGGGTGCGGCCCGTCTGCGTCGCATGAATGCGCGGCCCTCGTACGCCTGCCAGACTGCCAAGTAGGGTAGGCCGAGAACGAATTCCGGTACGCGTTTGACCAGTGAGAGCGCGAGCGCAGCAGGCGCCGGGATTGCGAACACGGCGCACATCGCAATGAAACCTCCCTCCTGAATCCCGAAAGCACCGGGTACCAGGAACGCGGCCGCGCGCACCGCCTGGCTGAGGCTTTCGATCACGAGCGATTCCGCGAAGCTGACCGGATATCCCATGAGATGCAGCGCGACGTAGATTTCGAAAGTCCCGATGAACCATACGCCGAGGTGGACGGCGCCGGCGCCGGCGAGCCGCGGCCAGTCCGCATAAATGCGCTCGAGGCAATCGTGAATGTTTGCGACCCGCGCCAGCGCGGACCAGCCGGGTTTCTCCGCAAGCTTCGTCAGACCGCGATCGATCCATTTGAAGCCGCCGAAATGCTGCACGCCGAAGAATCCCAGCAGCGCAATCGCCATCGCGACGGCGCCGGTGATGACCGCGGCGAGCAAAGCGGCATCTCCGCCGGACAGCGCGAGCAGACCGACCCCGACCAGCGTGAACGCGAACTGCGTTACCACCTGCAGCAGCATGTCGACGAGCACGGTCGCAGCTGCGAGTCCGCCCGGGATTCCATGGAATGTCATGAGGCGCGCGCCGGCGATCTCGCCGCCGATCTGTGCGACGGGCAGCAACGTGTTGATCGCCTCGCGGATGAAGCGTACGTTGATGCACGTCGAAAGGGGGGGCCTCGCATCCGGAAACACGCACCACCATCCGAGCCCGGCTCCGGCGATCTGCACCGCGCGCAATAGGACGACGATGGCAAAGCCCCATCCCACCGCCGTGAAGGCTTCAGCGACCGCCGCAAAGCCTTCGTTGGCGATAAATCCGACTGCCAGGAGCAAGCCGAGGGCGGCAGCCACAAGAAGAAACCGCTTCATGCCGGCTCACTAGCATGATTTTGCGTTCGCTCCACGGCCTGAAAAATGCGGTGTTCAAATCGATCCGCGAGAAAAGGTGAAGGACCGCAGATGACGCTAGCCGACAAAGTTTCGAATGTCGCAACTGCTCCGAGGCCTGGCATGAGCACCCGCGCGCGCGCCTGGGATACGCTGCGCCTGGTCTTCTCCTCCGGTGGACCAGGGCGTTGCGAGTTTGCCTTGACCAATGCCTGCAACGCCAATTGCGGATTCTGCAACTTTGCGCGCGACACGTTGCCGAAGGATCGATGGGAGTACGTCGAGCGCAAGGGCGCGCTGCAAGCCATCGACATCCTGTACCACCAGGAGATTCGCTATCTCATCGTGACGGGGGGCGAACCTACGCTGCACCCAGACATCACCGAGATCATCGGCTATGCCGCCGGCAAGGGCATGAAGGTCATGATGGTGAGCAATGGCGCTTTGCTCAAGGCGCGCAAGCTTCGGGAGTATTTTGACGCCGGACTGTCGAGCTTCGTCATCTCGATCGATGCGGCCTCGGCCGAGGTGCACGAGAAGAACCGCGGCCTTCCCGGCGTCTGCGACAAGATCCGGGAGGCCAACAAGGAGATCGCCGAGCTCGGCTTTATTGCGACCGCCTCGGTGACGCTGAGCCGGCTGCTCGATCTCGACCGGCTGCCGGCGTTCCTCACCGACCTCGGATTCGAATCGGCGACGTTCTCCTACCCGTTGACGCAGCTCAACTCGAGCTTTCTCGGCTACAAGAAATCCGACATCGTCGAGTTCGAGCGCGACGAGCTGATCGACATCTTCGAGAAGGTCAAGGCGCTGAAGAAGCAGTTCCGCATCGTCAACCCGACGCGGTCGCTGGAGGAGATGCAGCGATTTCTGCGCAACGAGCCGCAGAAATATCCGTGCCTCGGCGGTTATCGGTATTTCTATCTCGATTGGAAGCTCCAGCTCTGGCGCTGCCACTTCTGGGAAAAGCCGATGTGCTCGATCTACGACTTCGACGAGACCAAGCTCGTGCGCGACGGCTGCACCCGCTGCATGATCGACTGCTACCGCGACGCCAGCACGATGCAGCACATCGCCGTCTCGGCGCACGACGCGGTCAAGTCGTTGCGCTCCGGCGACCTCGGCGCTGCCGCGCGGGCACTCACCCGCACGGGCAACGCCGGATCGATCCACTCGGTGCTGGAAGAGCTCCCCTGGCTCCTGCGCTTTTGATCGTGTTGCTTACGCCAAGGGCGCGCGGCCTTCGACTTTTCCTCGAAGCCTTAGATCTTGCCGCTTCGTTGGCACCGGTGTCAGTCACCGCACTCACGCACTCTTGGCGCGCCGTGCCATCTCCTCGGCCTTGAGCTCCTTCTTCGAGAGCTTGCCGATCATCGTCTTGGGGAGCGCGTCGCGGAACTCGATCTCGGCGGGCAATTCCAGCTTCGACAGCTTGGGGTCGAGGTGGTGCATGATGTCGTGGCCCGTCGCTGACATGCCCTCCTTGAGCTTGATGAAGGCCTTGGCGACCTCGCCGCGGTACTTGTCGGGGATGCCGATCACGGTCACCTCCTGGACGGCGGGGTGCTCGTAGATCGCTTCCTCGATGCGGCGCGGGTAGACGTTGTAGCCCGAGCAAATGATGAGGTCCTTGATGCGGTCGACGATGAAGAAGAACCCCCCTTCGTCCATGACGCCGACGTCGCCGGTCCTGAGATAGGTGCCGGCGAACTGCGCCGCGGTCTCGGCGGGCTTCTTCCAATAGCCGCGCATGACCTGGGGGCCGGCGACGCAGATCTCGCCGCGCTCGCCCTGGGCCACTTCCTTGGAGGGATCGGCGACGTCGCGGAGCGAGACGATCGTTCCGGGGAGCGGCAGGCCGATCGAGCCGTTTCGCCCGGCGCCCTCGATCAGATTGCAGGTGACGACGGGGGAGGCTTCCGAGAGGCCGTAGCCCTCGACGAGCGTGCATCCCGTCGCGACCTCGAAGTTCTGCTTCACCTCGAGCGGCAGGGGAGCCCCGCCCGACAGGCAGAACTTGAGGCTCGAGAGGTCGAAGCTCTTGATCTTCGGATGGTTCATGATGGCGTTGAAGAGCGTCGGCACACCGGGCATGATGGTCGGGCGCAGCTTATCGATGAGCTTCAGGGCATCGGCCAGGACGAAGCGCGGCATGATGATGATCTCGGCCGCCATGGCAATTCCAAGGTTCATGACCACCGTCATGGCGAACACATGGAAGAAGGGGAGCGCGCCGAGGACCCTTTCGGTGCCGTAGTCGAGGTCGGGAGCCCACGCCATCACCTGATGCGCATTCAAATAGACGTTGGCGTGGGTCAGCATCGCCCCCTTGGGCGTGCCGGTCGTGCCGCCGGTATATTGGAGGACCGCGAGGTCTTCCAAGGGATCGATGCCGACGGGCTCGAGACGGCCGGCACCTTGAAGAAGGTGGCTCTCGAGTACGATCTTGTCGCGCTCGGGCGAGGCGAGCGGCCGTGCCAGCTCCTTGGATTTCAGAAGATTGAAAAGGATCGCCTTGGTTGGCGGCAGCAGCGCCGCGAACGATGCGACGACGGCGCGGTGTAGGATACCGCTCGCGAGCAGCCCCTCGACCTTTTCGAACAGGATCTTCAGATCGAGCGTCACCATGAGCTCGGTTTCGCTGTCCTTCACTTGGAACGACAGCTCCTCGAGCGTGTAGAGAGGGTTGTAATTGACGACGATCCCGCCCGCCTTGAGGATCGCGAAATAATAGACGATGAACGTTGGGCTATTCGGGAGAAACAGGCCGACCTTGGTGCCCTTCCTGACCCCGATCGCCTGGAGGCCGGCCGCAGTGCGGTCGACGAGGGCGGCTATTTCCGCATAGGTGAGGATCTTGCCGAGGAACGCGGTGCAGGGGCGAGACGGGCATTTCGCGGCGGCCTCATCCATCAGGTGGAACAGCGGGGCAGCCTTGAGCGGCATGGACCAGTCTACTTGGTCAGGGTAGCTCCTGAGCCAGGCATGAACTTCCGCCGCGCGAGGCGCGTCAGCTATTCCCATGGGTCGCCCTCCCGGGCCGTTCGCACTTCCTTGACGGCGTGCGGCTTTGTGGCGGGTACGGCCGGCATGAAGCGGGCATATAACCTGCGCAAGCCCCAGAACCCGCTCGTGTATTCAACACGGTTTCGCCTCACCCGACTAGAGGTGTAAGCAATAGGTCGGCTCGAGATCATCCTGTTACTAGAGGAACATCATTAAGAAAGAGCATGTGGCACATCTCCTGCTCCCGGCCACAAGCCGGGGCTCACTTTGGGCCAAGTCGGCTGGACTTGGCTGAGGTTTAAGGATATGTGACGGCCTAGCTTGTGACAAAAGCGGCGCTAAACTAGTCAGAGATGAAGTAACGAGGGTCCCTGCGGGAAGTGTTGCGCAGGGTTTGGAGAGCGAGATGGACGAAGTCGCAACCAAGATCATCGACATTCTTAAGAAGCACATGAAGGAGCCGAGGGATGACATCTCTCTCTCGACCGCCCTCACGGATCTCAAGATTGAATCCCTCGATCTTGCGATGATCGTCTTCGACATCGAGGATACGTTCGGGATCGAGATCCCCTACAACGCCAACGAGGACGTGCAGGATTTCAAGACGGTCGGCTCCGTCGTCGACAAGGTCAAGTCTCTCATGGCGGCAGGTCCGGCGGCGGCAGCGGGGGCCAAGGCGTAGTCAAGGATTAGGCCTCGCCGGAATGCTTTTCCATGCCGCCGGCAGCGGCGGCGCGGGCAGCAGGCGCTCGGCCTCGCGCAGGTCCACTCAAAGGAACGATCACAGTCATGGCACATGCAAGCGGCACACGTCGTGTCGTCGTCACGGGTCTCGGCGTCGTCACCGCGATCGGCCAAAACGTCGACGAGTTCTGGGCGGGCATGCAGGAAGGCAAATCGGGCGTGAGCGCGCTCGGCGGCTTTCCCCTCGACGATCTCAAGATCCTGATCGCCGCGCAGATCAAGAATTTCGACCCGAAGGAGCGCCTCAAGGGCTACCAGCGCGACAAGATCATCACCCACGCCGACCGCTACTCGTGGTTTGCGGGCGCCGCAGCGGAGGAGGCCGTCAAGCATTCGGGTCTCTCGTTTCCGCTCGAAAATCCCTACCGCGCCGCGTGCATCATCGGGTCGGGGGCCGGCGGTCTCACGACCTTCGAGAACGCCTATCGCAACCTCTTCATCGAGAACAAGCGTGCGACGAACCCCTTGACGCTTCTGCGCATTATCGGCTCGTCCGCCTCCGCCCACGTGGGCATCGAGTACGGCGTCAAGGGGCCGACGTTCGCCACCTGCAGCGCCTGCTCTACGGCAACCCACGCCATCGGCTTAGCCCGCGACTACATCGCGCACAACCTCGTCGACGTGGCGATTGCCGGCGCCTCGGAGGCGGTGATCAATTATGGGACGATGAAGGCCTGGCAGGCCCTCCACGTGCTCTCCCCGCAAGGCTGCTTCCCGTTCAATAAGAAGCGCAACGGCACCGTGCTCGCGGAAGGGGCTGGCATTCTCGTGCTCGAGGAGCTCGAGCACGCCAAGCGCCGGGGCGCCAAGATCCTGGCCGAGATCGTCGGCTACGGCATGACCTCGGATGCGAAGGACATGGTCAATCCCGACATCGAGGGCCCGCGCGAGGCGATGCGGCTCGCGCTGCAGGACGCCAAGGTGCCGCCGATGAAGATCGATTACCTCAACGCCCACGGCACGGCGACGACCATCAACGACAAGAACGAGACCAACGCCATCAAGGACCTTTTCGGCAAGCACGCCTACAAGCTGGCGATCTCCTCGACCAAATCGATGCACGGGCATCCTCTGGGCGCGAGCGGCGGCATCGAAGCGGTCGCCTGCGTCAAGGCGATGCAGGAGGGCTGGATTCCCCCGACCATCGGGCTCGACGAGCCGGATCCCGACTGCGACCTCGACTACGTCCCGAACGTCGGGCGCAAGATGAAGGTCGGCTACACGATGTCGAACTCGTTTGCGTTCGGCGGCTTGAACGCCGTCCTCGTGTTCGGCCCGTCGCCCGCCTGACGACGGGGAGCGGCGCGCACCCATCTTGATCGCGCGCAGGGCTCCGCGTTTACTGGACCGATGCCGACGAACATCCTTCGCAAGCGGGGCACGGCCGTCGCGCGCCGGACGCAGGCCGAGGTCCTGCCGACCGCCGCGCCTCGCGTCGTCCTGATCAAGGCGGGCCGCGTCGCGATTCGCGCCGAGCTTCTCGCAACCCAAACGGCGGAACGCATCTGGTCGGCCCTCCCGCTCTATTCGACGGCCGAGACCTGGGGCCAGTCGGTCCATTTCGAGACCCCCGTCGAGACCGGGCGCGAGCGTGCGGCGCGGGCGACAATTCAAGCCGGCGACATCTGCTATTGGTGCGAGGACGACCGCATTATCATCGTTTTCGGGCCGACCCCGCTCGCCCGCCACGGCGAGCTCCGATTACCAAGACCATGTAACCTCTGGGCAAAAGCACTCGATGACGTTGCCCTCTTGAAGACTGTCGTCCCCGGTGAGAAGGTATCTGTGACGGCAAAGTAACGCTGTCAGGAGCTTGGGAGGCTCTGGTGCGGGAAGTTCTGATAAAGGCGGGGAAGGTCGCCATCCGCGCACGGCTCCTGGACACGCCGACGGCGGACAGGATCTGGAACGCGTTGCCGATCTATGCAGCAGCACAAACGTGGGGCAAGGAGGTCTACTTCCGAGCCCCTTTTTCACATGACCGCGAGCCCGGCGCGCGCGAGGTCATGAGCAAGGGCGAGATCGCCTATTGGCCGGAGGGCCATTCCATTGCCATCGGCTTCGGGCCGACGCCGCTGTCGAAGCGCGGCGAGATCCGCTGCGCGGGCCCCTGCAATGTGTGGGCGATGGCGCTCGACGACGTGGATCAGCTCAAGGCCGTCTACGCCGGCGAGAATGTCGCCGTGCTCGAAGCCGATAGCTGAAACATTTTCCGTCCTGATTGGCCGGCTCCTTCCCTTCACCCTCCCCTCGACGGGGAGGGTGGGGCTGAAAGGCGCCTGGAGTATCTGCTCCTCGCGTTTCCCTCTCCAACGTCATCGCCGCGTCATGTCTTCGACATGACGCGGGCATGACGGAATGGATGGGCTATCCAATCTATGCCGCGCCGGTCGCGCTTCAATCCAAAGTAGAAAGGCTCTAGAGAGGCTCTGCTTACTTGCGCGGAAAGATGGCCGGCAGCTTCTCGGCGAGGATCGCCGCGAGAAGGTCGAGGGGATTTTCGTCGAGCGGCCTCAAGCGTGCGATCTCGGCGCCGACGCGCTTGGGAGTGAGCTCGGCGATTGGCAACGCGACCGCCCAGCCGTTGGCCGCGAGATAGTCCCTATAGCCCTGCTCGCTCTCGGGAAGGCTCGAGGCCCCGGGCGAGATCGCGATCACGGGCCGGCGCACCCACACGGCCTCCGACACCATCGAGCTGCTGTCGACCGTTGAGAGCACCGCGTTGGCTCGTGCGAACAGCTCGGCGAGCGTTCCGGCCCCGGCGCTGCGCACGTCGATGAAGGAGAGGATGGGGCTCGCCGGCTCACGCGCGAGTGCCCCCAACGCGTCAGTGGCCTCGCGCGGCGTCCGGCGCGAGTTCGATACGATCCAGCGGGACCCGGTGTCGGCGGTCATGGCGCGGACGAAGTCGATGAGCCGCGCCCAGTCGCCGGGCGCAAATCTCACGGTCTCGGTATCGCCGCCGACGAGGAGGCCGAGCGTGGACGCTTGGGAGCCTGTCCGCGCGGGCGGCGGGATCGAGTTGGGATCGAGTGCGCTGGGCTTTAGCGTCACGACGTGGCGCGGGCGGTCGCGAAAGCGGGCGTGCGAGGTGAGCACGAGGGCAAAATCCTCAGGCCGGAATTGACGCAGCGATCCGTAGAAGATGTTGGGCGCGCCGAGGAGGCGGGCCGCCGCCGCGTTGGCGGCGATGGTGTCTCCGCCGGCCGAGACGACGAGGTCCGCGCGCGGCAGTGCCTTTGCGTCGATCCCGTATCCGAGGGTCAGCAGACGCACCGGCGCGAGCCCGCCCTCGATCAGCGCCGCGAGCACGCGCCCCGGCGCCCAGCGGTGGCGGCGGACCTCGAGGCGCTGCGTCTCGACCGGGCGCAGGCGAGCGGCGGCGGCGACGATGCCGTCGGACAGGTGATAGTGGCCTGGGCGGCCATCGGAGATGAGCAGGATCGTGAGGGGGGCCATGCGACCGGACGCTACATAATGCTCCCGCTGGCATTTCAGAAGCGCTTGCAGGCGTCAACTGTGCGTTGGGCGTCCATCTCTCAAAGAAGCGCGCGTCTCTGTAATAACGGCATCAAATCAAATTGGTTCGTCGCGCCGGACCGCACCGCTAAAGGATCGAGGCGCGTGCGGCCGCTGACGAGCTTCGCCCGGCTTGGCCGCCCCCTTTCAGCCTCGATGCCCGAGGTGCTGTTGGAGACGGCGACAGATGGCTACCGCGACCTGGAAAGACGACCTGGAGAAGGCTCGAGCGAGACGTGAAGCCAATGTCGTTTGCATGAAATGGGGCACGCTCTACGGGCCCGAGTGGGTCAACCGCCTCTACGGCATGGTCCAGCGCAGCACGAGCTGGAAGGTCCGTTTCGTGTGCTTTACCGACGACCCGTCGAACATCAGGCCGGAGGTTGAGGTCCAGCCGATACCGCCGCTGCGCCTCGACAGAACTCTTGGAAAACGCTGGCCAAAGCTCGGTCTCTTCTCGCGCCGGCTCGGCGACCTCGAGGGTATGACACTCTATCTCGACCTCGACATCCTGATCCTTTCCAGTCTCGACCAGTTCTTCGAGCACCCGGGCCGCTTCTGCGTGATCCGTGAATGGAAGGATCGGCATTTGGGCTACGGCAATACGTCGGTAGCGCGCTTTTTCGTGGGCCGCGAGACCGGCGTGCTCGATCGCTTCTACTCGAAGCCGCACAAGCACTGGCACGACCTATATGCCTCGAAGGAGCAGAATTTCGTCTCGAAGAGCGTCGACGAGATCACATTCTGGCCGGAGGCATGGTGCGTGCCGTTCGCCCAATCGTGCCTGCCCAGAAACCGCGTAGTCCGCTTCTTCTCGGTCCCGAAGAAGCCCGACGAGGGGAGGATTCTGGTCTTCTTCGGCTCGATCACACCAGAGACGGCTCTCTCAGGGCGTCATAAGACGGAGAAGCGCTCGCGCCCGCGCCTGTTCGATATCGAGAACCCGCTGAAGCAGCGCTTCCGGCCGGCGCCCTGGATCGGCGACTACTGGCACGAGTAGGCCGCTGGACAGGCCAGCATCTCGAGGCACCGTCTCTCTCGACTACCTCCCGTGAAAAACTCCCATGCGCTTCTAGCAAGAGTTCTTGTCGGCCAGGGGTTGGCGATCGCGGCGGCCTCTGTCAAGAGCAGGTCGTCACGCTCGAGACCTGAACGAGAGCCATGAACCGTCTGATCTTGCTGGCAGCGAGCGGAGTGGGCCTCGCCGGTATTGCCTTCTCGGCAAATGATGGGACTGCGGCAACCGCGCTCCCCAAGCGCAAGATTGGCCACTGGGAGATCACCACCGTCTCGGCGGCGACCGGCATGGCGGTGACGCAGGCTTGCGTCGGCGCCGACGACAACATCGCGGCGCCAGCCGGAAGCGGCGACTGCTCGGAGCCGAAGGTGACGCCCGCGGACCCGGAGATCATCGTCGACGTGGTCTGCACCACGCCCGGCGGCAAGGAGACGATGAGCACGGTCTACAGCGGCGATTTCAGCTCGCGCTATCGCGCCGTGATGAAGATGACGTTCGACCCGCCCGGGCCACTGGGGCGCACGCTCGGCGTCACGATCGACGGCAGGTACGTCGGGCCCGATTGTCCGGACGCTGCCAAGTGAAGTTGCCGCCGATATCCATGAGGGAGTTGGTGGGCCCGTCAGGATTCGAACCTGAAACCAGACGGTTATGAGCCGCCAGCTCTAACCATTGAGCTACGGGCCCACGCGCCGTCGCTATAGCACTGTTCGCGTCTATCAAGAACGCCTGCCCCACGCCCACATTCGACCCGAAACCGATGGTGAGATGGCGTCTCAACTCTAGAGGAGACCCTCCATGCCTGCCCCGTCGACGGCTCTCGGTTTACTGGCGCTCTACGCCGCAGCGTTTGTGATGGCCGGTCCGGGGCGGGCGGCAGCCGAGGAGAAGCCCGTGCAGAGACTGATCACGGTGACGGCGGCGGGGCAGGTCTCGGCCGAGCCCGACATGGCGCGGATCACGAGCGGCGTGCTGACCGACGGGGCGACCGCGCGCGAGGCGCTGACCCGCAACTCGGAGGCCATGAGGAAGCTCATCGAGGGCCTCAAGGCGAACGGCATCGAGGCGAAGGACATCCAGACCTCGGGGCTCAGGATCGACCCGCGCTACACCAATCCGCGCGAGGGAGAAGCGCCCGTCATCAGCGGCTATCAGGTGTCGAACGAGGTTATGGTGACCGCGCGCGATCTCGACAAGCTCGGCGACGTGCTCGATGCGCTCGTGACCCTCGGGGCCAATCAGATGAACGGGCTCTCATTCGAGGTGAGCAAGGCCGAGACCTTGAAGGACGGAGGCGCGCAAGGAGGCGATCGCCAATGCTCTCAGGCGCGCCAAGCTCTATGCCGCCGCGGCGGGGGCCGAAGTGGGCGAGGTCGTGTCGATCTCGGAGGACACCGTCGTCGATGGGCCCCGCCCGATCCCCATGGCGCGCGCCATGAAGGCGGAAGCGGTGCCGATCGAGCGCGGCACTGAGACGCTGGAAGCGCGCGTCACCGTCACCTGGGCACTGAAGTAGGCCCAATCTGGTGGTAGCTGCCGTTCTCACTCCTCGTAGCCCGCAAAGCCCCCTGACCCTGTCCCTCTCCCCTCGGGGAGAGGCAACGGTCAGCTGGGCCACTTGCCCAAAAAGCCCCCTCTCCCTCGGGGAGAGGGTTGGGGTGAGGTGGCCGAACGCTCCGAAATCTCCTGCAGGCGTTATAGAGGCTCGTTCACACCAGCGAGACGACCTCGACCTTGCCGGCGAGCGGCTCGGCGCCGGGCTGGGACGGCCAGTCGGCGAAGTTGCGCATTTCCCCCGAAGTGCGCAGGCGGCGCAGCGCGGCAAGGTCGATCTCGGCCGCGACCCATTGCGGCTCGTTGAGCGCTCCCTCGGCGAGCACGCCCGTATCGGCGACGCCGTGCTCGGAGGGGACGAAGATGCCGGCCGCGCCCGCGTTGCGATCGACGGCAGGCGACCACAGCGCGTCGCCGACGGTCGGGCTCATCACGGTCGCAATCGTGTTCTCGAGCGCGCGCGCCATGGCGCCGGTGCGCACACGGTAATAGCCCGAGATGCGCTCGGTGCAGGAAGGCACAAGGACGATCTCGGTGCCGGCTTCGGCCAGCGCGCGGGAGACCAGCGGGAACTCGCTGTCGTAGCAGATGGCGATGCCGATGCGCCCGAGCGCCGTCTCGAAGAGGCGCAAGGGCTCGCCCGCCGAGACGCCCCACTCGCGCTCGAACGGCGTCATGATGAGCTTCTCCTGCTCGCCGATGCGGCCCGCGGGCGTGACAAGCTGAGCGGCGTTGACGAAGCGCCCGTCGCTTTTTCTGACCGGTCCCGAGCCGACGAGGATGTGGACGCCGTGCGCCATGGCGAGCTCGGCGTGGAACGCAATGCGCTCGGGTGCAAGCTCCGCAACCTTCTCGAGCGTGGTGGCGAGATCGGAATAGACGGCGGGGCCGAAGCAGGCGGCCTGCTCAATCGCGGCGTACTCGGGGAAGACGAGGAGCTCGGCTCCCGTCGCCTCACCCTCGGCGACCCAACGCGCGATTTTCTCCCGCCACTCGTCGAGGGAGGCGGGCTGGTCGATCGGGTATTGCGCGGCGGCAACTTTCAGGGACTTGCGCTGGGTCATTGAGCGGATGGCTCTGAGCTCCCCTCTCCCCGCTCTTGCGGGGAGAGGGTTAGGGTGAGGGGCAGGATCTTGCGTACTCGGCTGGGGCTGCCCCTCACCTCAACCCTCTCCCCATCTCGCTGCGCTCCATGGGGAGAGGGAGATTAGAACGCCTTCATCCAGAACTGCATCTGGTGGTCGGTCTCGTCGGGACGGTCGATGTCCTTCCACTTGTAGGTTGCTATCAGGCCCTCGACCGGCTCGTAGCCGCGCTTCCTCCAAAAGCCGTCGAGGGGCACGTAGTCCTTGGGCTTCAGCGGGTGGTCGGCGGGGCGCACGACGCGGCAGAACGACGAATGGGTAAACCCGCCGAGCTTGCGGCCATGCGCCTCGCGGTTGTCGAAGAAGGCGTGCCCGAGGCCGTGGCCGCGGTGGCTCTTCAAGAGCACGGATTCGCCGCAATAGAAGATCTTCGATATGTCGTAGCCGGCCTTTTTGAACGGCTCGCCGAATTCGTCGGCGTGCTCGATCATGGGCGCGGCCGTGGAAGCTCCGACAATCTCGTCCCCGTCGCGAGCGACGACGACGACCGCACCCTTGGCCTTGGCGAGCTTCGCGAGATAGCCCTCCTCGTACTCGAGCGTGCCGTCGTAGAGATAGGGCCAGTCGCGAAAAACGACAATGCGCAGGCGTGCGAGCTCGGGCAGGACCGGCTTGATCTCCTCTCCGGTCAGAGAGCGCACGTCGATGGCCATGAGGCGAGCTCCTTCCTTTCGCGTGGGCCGGAGAGACGCGACGGCCCGCTAGCCTCGCGTCGAGGCCTCTTCCTCTATACCGCGCCTCGGGCCGGGAGCCAGGGGGCATCGGGGATAGGGTTGCCGTTCGTCAGGCAACCTGGGCGATCCAGTCGGTGAGATTGTAGTAGGTCGTGACGCGCGCGATTTTACCGTCGCGGATGGCGAAGAACGTGCCGGCGGGGAGCACATAAGTCTGCCCTTTGGCCGGGGGAAGTCCCTCGTCCGTGTTGCGGTATTGCCCATGCACGTTGAACTCGGCGGCGGCCCGCGTCCCGTCCTTGGAGACGAGCACGACGATGTCGCGCAATTCCTCCTTGTAGTGATGGGTCATGCGCGCGTTGAAGGCGCGGAACTTGTCCTTGCCCTGGCGGCGCTCGCCCTGGTTCACGTCGTGGATCACGTCGTCGGTGAGAAAAGCGAGCATGGACTCGCTGTCGCCGGCGTTGAATGCGTCGTAGTAGCGGCGGATCAGCTTGGCTGTCTCGATGCGCGCTTGGCTCTCGGCGTCGCTCATGTCTTTCTCCCGTGCCTGCCCCGCTCGTGAATTCGCGGGGCTTCCTTAGCAGGTCGGACGAACCACTTCCATGCGCGAGAGCAGGGCGGAGACGCGACAAAGGGCGCCCCGCGAGAGGCGCCCTTTGCTTAGAGTTAACGCGGTGGCCAGCGCTATTTCTTTTTCTCCTTGCGCACACCCTTGAACGGTTTGGGGTCGGCCTTCACGTCCATGAACTTGCCGCTCTTGTCGTCGCGCTTGGTCCAGGTGCCGGTGAGGGGGTTCGGGGTCTGTGACCGGGTCTTCACCGCGCCGACGCGCCGATCGTCACCGGGTGTCTTGTTCTTCGCCATGGGAGGTCTCCTCGTTGCGACGGGCCGGGACCCTAGGCTGATTTGGGGCAATCCGGAGCCGCCACGCATAAAGATACACCCAACCGCGTGTCGGGTCAGTCACCGATCAGATGCAGGACGATGCGCCGCTCGTGGGGTGCCTGCCGGTGCTCGAAAAGGTAAAGCCCCTGCCAAGTGCCGAGCGCGAGGCGCCCGCCTGCGATCGGGATCGCGATCGAAGTTTGCGTGAGCGCGGCCTTGACGTGGGCGGGCATGTCATCGGGGCCTTCGACTGTATGCACGAACAGGGGATCTCCGTCCGGCACGAGGCGGCGGAAGAATGCTTCGAGATCGCGCTGGACGTCGGGGTCGGCGTTCTCCTGAATGAGGATGGAGGCCGACGTGTGGCGGCAGAACACCGTCAAGAGGCCCGCCTCGATGCCGCTCTCGGCCACGGCCTCGCGCGCCTCGTCCGTGAACTCGACGAGGCCGGCCCCGCGCGTCGCAATTGAGATCTCGATTTGGTGCTGGCGCATGCCTGCCCACTTTTCGTGTCATTTTCTCCGGAACGCCCTATATTACCGCGATGAGCAGAGCCTTCGTCAAAGAGCACGAGGACGGCGAGGTCGGGGAGCTCCCCGACCGGTTGATCTCGCCGCATCCCAATTTCGTCACTCGCAACGGTCTCGCGTTGATCGAGGCCGAGCTCGAGCGTGCGGATGGGGTCCATGTCGAGGCCGTCGCGACCGGCGATCGGACGGCCATTGCAGCGGCTGCCCGGGACCTGCGCTATTGGACCGCACGGCGGGCGTCCGCCGAGGTCATAGAGCCGCCCGCGGAAGCGCGCGAGGTGCATTTCGGCGCGAGGGTGACGATTGCGCGCGAGGACGGGCGGCGCCAGACCTACCGCATCGTCGGCGAGGACGAAGCCGATCCGGCCCAGGGGACGCTCTCCTACGTCGCGCCCTTGGCGCGTGCCCTCATGGGCAAGTCGGTCGGGGACGTTGTGCCCCTCGGGGCTGGCCAAGTCGAAATCGTCGCGCTCAGCGGATAGGTCGAGCTGCGATGTTGCGAAGCGGCCGCGAGAGGGCTTAGCATTCGCGGAGCGGGGCAGAATCGGGGATCATGGCATGATCGGACTGAAGCGCGCGTGCGGGTTCGCCTTGGCCGCCTCTCTCGGGGTGCTCCTTGCGGCCTTCCCGCCCTATGCCGTCTCGATGAGCCAGGTCGTCGAGGTGAAGGTCGGCATCAGCACGCTCACGCGCACGCAGCAGGTGGACCTGTGGAGGCGGGTCGAGGAGTACGCCACCGTCGATGCACTCGAAGAGTTTTGCGGGAGGAAGCTCGGCCTCGTGAAGCGCACGTGGACGGCGATCAGCCCCTGCGTCGAGACCTCGTCGCTGCAGAAAGTGGCGGGCGTATTCCGAGCCAAGAAGAAGACCTACATGCAGGCCTGGGAGACGGCGCACGGCGACCCCGAGAAGAAGAAGGCGCTCTGCGACGGCTGGTCGGCGAAGCTCAGCGAGTACGCGAAGATCATTGACAGCCACATAGCGGAGGCGCGCGGCATGTGCGACGCCTGCCTCTTTTGCTGAGGCCCGCTCCGGGTCTGGCTTTCCCGCTCCCTCGCGACTACGTTCCCGGAGAAGCCCTCCGCTAGCGGACCGGGAGCAGCCCAACGATGAGCTGGCAGCCGACCGAGGACCCGAGACCTGGAGACGCGCGCTCCTGCGACGCGATCGAGCAGGTGATCGTGCCCCGCGCCCGAGACCTCGGCGGCTTCGAGGTGCGCCGTGCGCTACCGGCCGCGGGCCGGCAGATGGTCGGCCCGTTCATTTTCTTCGATCAGATGGGTCCGTCCGAGTTCCTGCTCGGCAACGGCCTCGACGTGCGCCCGCACCCGCATATTGGCCTCGCGACCGTCACCTATCTCTTCGACGGCGAGATCGTCCACCGCGACAGCCTCGGCACGGAGCTCGCGATCCGCCCCGGCGAGCTGAACCTTATGACCGCCGGTACCGGCATCGTCCACTCGGAGCGCACCGGCGCCGAGGAGCGAGCCAAGGGATCGCGCCTCTTCGGCATCCAGGCGTGGGCGGCGCTGCCCAAGTCGCACGAGGAGGGGGCACCCGCGTTCGTCCACCACGGACGCGACGAGCTGCCGCGCGTGGCCGCGGACGCCAAGACGGTGCGCGTGGTCATGGGCGCGCTCTACGGGGCGCGCTCGCCGGTCGTGTTTCCCCACGAGAGCTTCTACGCGGAAGCGGTGCTGGCCCCCGCGGCGGTGCTGCCGCTCGACCCCGACTACGACGAGCGGGCGGTCTACGTCGTCTCGGGCGAAATCGACATCGCCGGCGCGACGTTCGGCGCCGGCCGCCTCCTCGTCTTCCGCCCCGGCGACCGCATCTCGATTCTCGCCCTCACCCAGGCGCGCCTCGTGCTGCTCGGCGGCGAGCCCATGGATGGGCCGCGCCACATCTGGTGGAACTTCGTGTCGTCGTCGAAGGAGCGCATCGACGCGGCCAAGGCCGACTGGAAGGCGAGGCGGTTCTCGCCCGTCCCCGGCGATGCGGACGAGTTCATTCCGCTGCCTGAGTAAGGTCCGGCCCTGGCGCAAGAAGGCCTCAATCCCGGCATGAGCGCTTGCTACCGAGGTGGGAGCAACGTCGTTCGCCTCCAAAAGCGCACAAGGGTGCTCCCCATGAACTTCAAGGGAATTTCCGCCGCCCTCGCCGCCCTGCTCCTCGCGCTCACGGTCGCGGTGCCCCAAGGCTTCGCCGCCTCGCGCGAGGAAATCGACATCGACGTCCGCGCCGCGCTCGCCCGCTTTCGCGAGGATGTCGGAGGCTCTGGCGAGCTGCTCTCGCGTGCTTCCGCTGTGCTCGTGTTCCCCTCGGTCGTGAAGGCCGGGTTCGGCTTCGGCGGCGAGTACGGCGAAGGCGCGCTGCTGAGGCGCGACCACACTGAGGGCTATTACAACACGGTGTCGGCGTCGTTCGGCTTCCAGCTCGGCGTGCAGGCGAAGACCGTGATCATCGTCTTCATGACGGAGGACGCGCTCCGGAGCTTCAAGCACAAGCACGGCTGGAAGGTCGGCGTCGACGGCTCGGTGGCACTGGTGACGGTCGGTGCCGGCGGGGCGATCGACACCAATCAGATTACGCAACCGGTCGTGGGCTTCATCCTCGACCAGAAGGGGCTCATGTACAATCTCACCCTCGAAGGCTCGAAGATCACCCGCATCGCCAAGTAGCGTCCGAGCGGCGCCGGCGCTCAGCGCTCCTTGGCGTACGTTCCTACAAGCGTCGCCGCGGCGAGCACGTGGCCTTTCATGGCCCGCTCGACATCGGCCTTGACCGGCCTCGTCAAGCTGAGCTCGGTGTCCAAGGCATAAAGCTTGAAGAAATAGCGATGCCGTCCGATCGGCGGGCACGGGCCTCCATAGTCTGCCCGCTTCCAGTCGTTGAGCCCCGCGTGCGCTCCCGCGGGGAGCGAGGCAATCCCTTCCGGAAGCGCGGTTGCGCCAGGGGGAAGATTATAGAGGACCCAATGCACCCAGGTCATGCGCGGCGCCTTGGGGTCCGGTGCGTCCGGGTCGTCGACGATGAGGGCGAAGCTCTTGGTCTCGGCCGGCGCTCCTCTCCACGCAAGCGGTGGCGATAGATCGTCTCCCTCGCACGTGTATTTCCTCGGGATGGAGGCTCCGTCGCTGAAGGCGGACGAGGTGAGCTCTAGCGTCATTTGAGGGCCGGGTTCGAGCCGAGCTGCCCAAGATTGCGAAGGGAAGCACGAGGCTAGCGCCAGCACGATCGCCGGCGCAAGGGCGGCCCCTCCCATCGATCGGGCCCGGGGCTTACGCTTCGACTGAGCATACATCGGCTGTGAGCCGTGAGCTGTGCCCGCCACACCGCAAACCCTTTCGACCGGGGGAGCCCATTGCCGCCATCGTAGGCTGCTACAAGAATGCGTTCCGTGACGGCTGCGTAGGCAGCGGGCGCAAGGCAAGTGGGGGTAGGGGACGTGCCGTTCGACGGCGTTATCCCGCGGTTGCTCGATGCGATCAAGGCGAGTGCGCTCGCGCTGATCCTGATCGCCGTGGCGTTCGCGGGTTACTGCGCCCACGTGTCGGTCACGATTGGTGGGCGGTCGGGCATTTCGGCCGTCGAGGGCGCTACTCCCGTCGCCGTGCCCGAGCGCGCGTTTCGCCCGATGTCGGCTCCCATGGCGACGGCGCCGGATCAGTCCGCGAAATCTTTCAATGACCCGGTGCCGCTGATCCGCGAGGTTCAGAAAGAGTTGAAGCGGGTCGGTTGCTATGAGGGCCGGATCAATGGCGCCTGGACCCCGGATACGCGGCGCGCGATGAGGGACTTCACGGGACGCGTCAACGCCGTGCTGCCGGTCGATAAGCCTGACCCGGTCCTGCTGGCCCTGGTGAAGTCCCATCAAGAAGGCATCTGTGACGTCGACCCGGGCCTCGATCCGGCCCGCTCGACGCAGGACCCTCTCGCGCAGACCCGAGACGCCTCTCTGCGTCCTGAAGGGACGCCGGCGGCGGCGGTCACCGGCGCGCTGCCGGCGGCAGAGGCGGCCGCTCGGGATTCGAGCGCGGGCAAGCCCCCCGAAACCCAGGAGGCTCGCGCCCCGGAGACGGCTGCCATTTCCTCACCCGACGAGGGTAGGCAAGCCGAGGCCGCAGCGGTGCCGGACGCGTCGGTCGAGCCCGCCGCGTCTCAGCCTGACGCCTTCGCTCCTGCAGTCCAGCGCGACCGCAGGGTGCGCCGCGGCTCCGGAAAGCCGACGTCGCCTGCCGCGGCCCTGTCACGCTCCGTAACCAAGGGCTTTAAGAACCTCGAGCGGACGCTCAAATCCATATTCAACTAGCCGGAGCTATCGTCGGCAGGGGAGACAGTCGCGGAGGGCACGATGATCGTCATCGAAAGCAACGGAAAGCGCACCGTCATTACCGGCTGGCGCGCCTGGCTCGTCGGCGCCGCGCTGGTCGTGGGGCTCACGGCCCTCTTCGCGGTGATTGCCGTCGTCGTCCTCGGCGTCGCGCTCACCGTCGGAGCGCTGCTGCTCATCGCGATCCCGGTCGCGATCGGCGTCGCGATCCTTGCCTCGCTCCTGAGCAAGAGATAATCGCTGGCTTGGCCCACCGGAGCGCCGGCCCGGAGAGATGGAGCGAACAGGATGGGGCTGCCGGTCGCCGGCCACTGGTTCGAGAAGCAGCGGATCAGTGACGACATCACTCTGATCTACGAGCCGCATGTCGTGCCGCTCATGCGCTGCAACATCTGGCATGTTCGCGGCCGGGACCGCGACCTGATGATCGACACGGGCATGGGGATCGCGAGCCTCAGGGACTTTGCCGAGGAGTTTCTCGACAAACCCGTTACCGCCGTTGCGACCCATGTCCATGCCGATCACATCGGCTCCCATCACGAGTTCGGCGAATGCCTGGTGCACGAGGCCGAGCTCGAGGGTCTCCTCAAACCGAGTGGTCCCTTCAACCTGATCGATGAAAATTTCGATGTGGACGATCTCGCCACGATGCTGCTGCCTCCGCTCGAAGGCTACGAGGTTGCGGGGCCTCTGATCACCGCGTTGCCCTGTGCAGGTTACGATCGCGCGAGCTTCCGCCTCCATCCCGCGCCGGGAGCCCGAGCTGTCAGGGAAGGCGATGTGGTCGATCTCGGCGACCGCGTATTCGAGATCCTGCATCTGCCCGGCCATTCTCCGGGCGGCATCGGGCTCTGGGAAGAGGCGACCGGGACCTTGTTTTCCGGGGACGCAATTTATGACGGTCCGCTCATCGACAATCTGCCGCATTCCGATGTCGCGGCATACATACGCACCCTCGAACGGCTCCGGGCGCTATCGGTCTCCGTGGTCCACGCCGGTCACGATCCAAGCTTCGGCGGCGAGAGATTGGTAGAGCTTGCCGAGAGCTATCTCCGGAACCGGTCCTCGAAATAGGCAAATACGACCGACCTACCGATACCGTCATCGCCGCGAAGGCGGCGATCCGTCCAAGCCTCCTATGATGCGTTATGCTGCCGACTTGGACGGATGCCCGCCTGCGCGGGCATGACGTTGGTGAAAAGTCCCTTCGGTTCTGTCGAAAGAGCGGAGCTTGCGGAGCCCGCGCGTTCCGGCCTAGGAGAGGGCAGGGAACGGGGCGGGGGCATTTCTCATGACGCTACTGCAGGGGCAAAGCCTTCTCGGGCTCGCGGCTCTGCCTTTGATTGCCTGGCTCCTTTCCGAGCGCCGTGCGGCGTTCGATGGGCCGCGCCTCGTGCGCGTGCTCGCGGCCGGCGTCGGGCTTCAGCTCGCGATCGCAGTCGTGATGCTGGGTGTTCCCGCGTCGCGCTTGGCCTTCGATTGGCTGGGCGGGCTCGTGGGCGCGCTGCAGGAGGCGACCAGCGCCGGGACCCGCCTCGTCTTCGGCTATCTCGCGGGCGCCCCCGCGCCGTTCGAGACCGTGCGGCCCGAGAACAGCTTCGTCCTTGCGCTGCAGGCGCTCCCGCTCGTCCTCGTCATCAGCGCGCTGTCGCGGCTCTTCTATCACTGGGGCATCCTGCAGCGCGTCGTCTCCGCCATCGGCTGGGTGCTCGAGCGCTCGTTCGGCGTCTCGGGCCCGGTCGGCACGTCGGCGGCGGCCAACATCTTCGTCGGCATGGTCGAGGCCCCGCTCCTCATCCGCCCCTATCTCACGGGAATGAGCCGCGCCGGCCTCTTCGCCACCATGACGGTCGGCATGGCGACGATCGCCGGCACGGTGCTGGCGCTCTATGCGACGATCCTCGCGCCGGTGCTGCAGGGCGCTGCCGGGCATCTGATGGTCGCCTCCGTCATCAGCGCGCCGGCAGCCCTTATGATGGCGGCGCTGATGGTGCCGGACGAGGCGGCGTCCGACTCCTCCGCCGAGGCCGAGATCGCCGCCGACCCCGCGCGCTCGAGCATGGACGCCATAGCGCGGGGGACGCGCGAGGGGATCGAGCTCCTCGTCAACATCACGGCGATGCTGATCGTCATCGTCGCCCTGGTGGCGCTTGCGAACCAGCTCCTCGCCTTTGTGACCGCTCCCTTGGGGCTTGTGCTCACGTTCGAGGGGATCATGGGCGTCCTCTTTGCGCCCCTCGCCTGGCTCATCGGCGTGCCGTGGCGCGAGTGCGGAGAGGCCGGCACGCTGCTCGGCATCAAGACGGTGCTGAACGAGCTCATCGCCTACTTGAAGCTCGCGGGGCTGCCGGAAGGGGCGCTCTCCGAGCGCTCGCGGCTGCTCCTCACCTATGCGTTATGCGGTTTCGCCAACTTCGGCAGCCTCGGCATCATGATTGGGGGCATGGTGGCGATGGTGCCGGAACGGCGCGCGGAGATCGTGGCGCTGGGGGCGAAGACGATCGTGTCCGGCACGCTCGCCACCCTGATGACGGCGGCCGTCGTCGGCGTGCTCACGCCGGGGTGACGCTTGCGCGTAGCAGGGCTCAGGCGGCCCGCCGCTCGGCCCACGACGGAGGGTCATGCGCGGCGAGAAACGCAACGAAGCGGTCGATCGGCAGCGGCCGCGAGATCAGGTAGCCCTGGACGTAGTCCACCTGCTGCGTCTCGCGCAGGAGCTCGAGGCGCGCCATGTTCTCGAGGCCCTCGACGACGAGCGCGCGCCCCGCCGTCTTGATCATGCCGAGCGCGTAGACGAGCATCTTGGCCATCATGCTGCCCTCCGGCGCCATGGCGAAGCTGCGGTCGAGCTTCACGCCGTTGACGGCGAGGGAGGCGAGGTTGTGAATGTTCGAGTAGCCGGCGCCGAAGTCGTCGATGTAGGTCTTGATGCCGGCCCGGCCGAGGAGCTCGATCTCGCGCTGCGCGCCGTCGAAGGAGAGCGCATCGCTCTCGACGATCTCGACGACGACATCGAAGCGGTCGGCCGCCGCGCGGAAGCCGGCAAAGACCTCGCACAGGAAGGCGCTGTCGAGATCGCACGGGAAGACGTTGAAGTTGACCTGCAGGCGGACGCCCACGGGGACCGAGGCCGAGAGCTCGCGAAAGGCGGTGTCGACCACCATCTTGGTGAACTTGCGGGTCAAGTGGGCCTTTTCGACGATGCCGATGAATTTATCGGGCGAGACAATCTCGCCGTTCACGTCGCGCCAGCGGGCCAGCGCCTCGCAGCCTGAAACGGCACCCGACCTCAGATCCATGATCGGCTGGTAGACGCAGACGACAGACTCCGGCGTGAGGTAGCGGCAGAAGCGCTGCTCGAGCGACCAGTAGCGCTGGAGGGCGGCGAGCGCGTGGTAGGCGAGCCAGGCTGCCAGGATCGCAGCCATCGCGACGGCAATGGCGATCGGCGTAAACCAGAAGCTCGCGACATCAGAGAGGGTCGTTTCCGTCGCAATGCAGTGGAACCCATCCTTATCGCATACGAGCCCATGAAACTCACCGGCGCCATCGCCGTTCGCCACGTTCGACGCGTGCTCGAAGAGGCCGGCGCCGCCGCTGCGATGCCAGCGACGGCCATCGGGGCCGACGATGACCAGCTCCTTGCGCAGCCATTCCGAATTGCGATCGCCGATCTTCTGCGGAGGAACCACGATGGCGAACGGCTGGGTATGGACGATCGTACCGGCGAGCCCCTTGAGGCCGATGGCATCAAGGCTTCTGTCGATCCAGAGCGAATTGCCGAGGCGGGTCTCCCCGGAAATGTCGGGAGCCCCGAGGTCGACATAGCCGTCGAAATTCTCCTGGCTGGTCGAGCAGCGCACCAGGCCGCCCGGCGCGTAGATGAACTCGTTCAGGCCGTCGGGCTCGAAGGCCACCCGGCGCAATTGGCGATGAAACTCGACCGAGCAGGGCTCCGCCGTCACGTCGTTCTCGAGCATCGCGAACGCCGTGCCGACGTTGGCTCTGAGCTTCTCGAGCTGGGCGATGTTCTCGCTCGCGTCCGCGCGCATGGCCTCGCGCACCTGATGAGCGCCGAAGACGTAGAGGGCGCCGAGAATGGCCACGAAGATGCCGAGCCACAGCCCGGCGCCGAGCAAGCGCTGATGCGTGCCTGAAATGAGGCAATTGAGGAGGCGCTTCATCCGCCGCTCGCCCGTCGGTCAACACACTTTGCCGGGCGGATCGTACCCAATCGCAGTTGAGAGTTTGAGAAGCGATGAGGTTAACAAATTCGTCTACGCGGCCCAATCCGGGTCAGCGCCGCTCCTCTCGCACGTGGAACACGCGCAGGCATGACCAGTCGTTTGCCGTCGAAGCGGTATTGGAAGACATAGGCCGCGTTGAGGATCTTCAAGACGATCTGTCGGTATTCGTCGCGGCCGCCGATCGGCCTGCCAGCCTTCGGATGGCGCGCCAATAGCTCCGCCTTCCCGATGATCTCTTGTGCAATCAGCGGCGCGAGAGACGGATAGCGCTCGTGGAGGAATGCGGCAAAGCGGTCGAGATCGGCCAGAGCATCCTCCGACCACTCGACCTTCATGCGTTACGCCAGGGCCGAAAGCCGGACGTGCCCCAAGTATTGAGCCAGCGCACGACATTCTCGTTGGCGGTGGTCTGGGCGCCATTCTCGACGCGCTGCCAGCGCCGCTCGAGCTCTTGAACCTGGTCGGAGAAGGCGGCTTCGGGCGGCTGCTCAGCGGCTGCGAGCTCGGCCAAGAGCTGCGACACGCTGATGCCGAGCTCGACCGCACGCGCCTCGAGTGCTGCGGCGGTCGCCTCATCGACCTCGATCATGCGGGGTTTCGTGATCATCAAGACATTCTAACCCAGCTCCCTCGGCGGACAAGGCTCGCCTTCACTCCTCCTTCTTCCCGCTCTCGACGTGGAAGCGGTGGAGCAGGCGATGGAAGAGGGGCGCGAGGACGAAGCCCGTGGCGATGACGATAACGAGGCCGGAGAAGATGGCATAGAAGCCGGCGAACACCTTGCCGGCCGTCGTGTGCAGCTCTTGAACGGGGCCCATGCCGGAGAGGATCATGGCGGCGTTGACGAAGGCGTCGGCGGGACCCATGCCCTCGGTCACCGAATAACCAATCATGCCGATGACGAGGCCGCCGGACGTGAGCGCGAGCCAGATGCCGAGCGCGCGCGCCATGCGCTCCATGAAGGCGCGGCGGGGAATGACCTTCTGGGTCCGGTGCTCGAAGTGGGTTAGGCCGCGCATGCGCGCGCCTCCGTGGCGGCAACAAGCCTCCGCGCGAGTTCGGGGGCCTCTATCTCAGTTGTCGAGGAAGCTGCGCAGCTTGCGGCTCCGGCTCGGGTGCTTGAGCTTGCGCAGCGCCTTGGCCTCGATCTGGCGGATGCGCTCGCGCGTCACCGAGAACTGCTGGCCGACCTCCTCGAGCGTGTGGTCGGTGTTCATGCCGATGCCGAAGCGCATGCGAGCACGCGCTCCTCGCGCGGCGTGAGCGACGCCAGCACCCGCGTCGTCGTCTCGCGCAGGTTCGACTGGATCGCGGCGTCGATCGGCAGCACCGCGTTCCGGTCCTCGATGAAGTCGCCCAGGTGCGAATCCTCCTCGTCGCCGATCGGCGTCTCGAGGCTGATCGGCTCCTTGGCGATCTTCAGACACCTTGCGCACCTTCTCGAGCGGCATCGCGAGCTTCTCGGCGAGCTCCTCGGGCGTCGGCTCGCGGCCGATCTCGTGCAGCATCTGGCGGCTCGTGCGCACGATCTTGTTGATGGTCTCGATCATGTGCACGGGGATGCGGATCGTGCGCGCCTGATCGGCGATCGAGCGCGTGATCGCCTGCCTGATCCACCACGTCGCGTAGGTCGAGAACTTGTAGCCGCGGCGGTACTCGAACTTGTCGACCGCCTTCATGAGGCCGATGTTGCCTTCCTGGATCAGGTCCAGGAACTGCAGGCCGCGGTTCGTGTACTTCTTGGCGATCGAGATGACGAGGCGGAGGTTGGCCTCCACCATCTCCTTCTTGGCCTGGCGCGCCTCGCGCTCGCCCTTCTGCACCGCCTTGACGATGCGGCGGTACTCGGTGATCTCGAGGCCGGTTTCGGAGGCGAGCTCGTGGATGTCGCTGCGGATGCTGCTCGATCGACTTCCGCTCGTGGCTGACGAGCTGGCCCCACTTCTTGCCGCTCTCGGCAATGCGGTCGAGCCAGGTCTGGTCGAGCTCGTTGCCGAAGTACTCGTCGATGAAGACCTGGCGCGGCACGCCGTAGCTGTCGGCGAGGCGCATGAGACGGCCCTCGAGGCCGACGAGGCGGCGGTTGATCGAGTAGAGCTGCTCGACGAGGCTCTCGATGCGCGCGTTGTTGAGCGAGAGGCTCTTCACGTCGGAGATGATCTCCTCGCGCAGCTTGTCGTAGGCCTTCTGCTGCTGGCGCGAGCCCTGCTCGCCCGCGACCTGCTGCTCGAGCTTCTTGTCCTGCTGCTTGCGGAGCTTCTTGTAGGTCGCCGGCGATGCGGTCGAAGGTCTCGAGCACCTTCGGCTTGAGCTCGGCCTCCATCGCGGCGAGCGAGAGCGCGTTCTCGAACTCGTCCTCGTCCTCGATCTCGCCCTCGGGCGGCGTCTCGCCGTCGGGCCCGGGTACCGCCGGCTGCGCCTCGGGCGCGGCGCCCTCGGGGAGCGCGGGCGACACAGGGAGCGGCGGGGGCGCCTTCGCCTCGGGCCCTTCGTAGGTCGCCTCGAGATCGATGATGTCGCGGAGGAGGATCTTGCCGTCGTTGAGCTCGTCGCGCCAGATGATGATGGCCTGGAACGTCAGCGGGCTCTCGCAGAGCCCGGCGATCATCGCCTCGCGGCCGGCCTCGATGCGCTTGGCGATCGCGATCTCGCCCTCGCGCGACAAGAGCTCGACCGAGCCCATCTCGCGCAGGTACATGCGGACGGGATCGTCGGTGCGCTCGGTGGGCTCGGCGCGCGTCTCGGCACGCGCGGCGGGCAGCGGAGGCCTGGGTCACGGCGCGGCTTTCCTCCTCGTCGGCGGCTTGGTCGTCGGCCGCCGCTTCGGCGGGGTGCTCCTCGCCTTCCTCGGTCTCGACGACGTTGATGCCCATGTCGGACAGCATCGCCATCGTGTCCTCGATCTGGTCGGGGGAGACCTCTTCGGACGGGAGCACGGAGTTGAGCTCGTCGAGCGTGACGTAGCCGCGCGCCTTTGCGCGTCTTCAAGAGCTTCTTGACGGACTGGTCCGAGAGATCGAGGAGCGGGCTATCGCGCTCTGTCGTCTCGGTCGCGGGTCCCTGATCCTCGTTCTTCGCTGGGTTTGCCATATGTCTCAACCATCGCCGATTAATGGAAAAGGAAGCGCCGACGCCCGACGCGCGCCATGCGCGCGCTCATGGCGTTGGGCCGATCGCAGGTCGCAGAGATCGCGGACGTTTTGCGTCCCCCCTGTTCAGTCAGTCATGGCCGTGGATCGTCCTCGGCCCCACTAGCGGAAGTCTCCGCCCCGATCAGGCGTTCAAGTTGACCTTGAAGCTCGCAGATCCGGGCAAAGGCCTCCTCGCTGCGATCTTCGTGCCAAGTCCGCTCGGCCGCCTCTAGCGACCGTTTTAATCCAACATGCCGCTCGTGCAGCGCGAGGGCGTGGCGCCAGCCATCCTCCACCTCGGTGCGTTCGGCGTCAGGTTCCGCGAACCTGTCACACTTATGCGAAATCGAGCGCTCGACCAAGGTCAACACCCGGCCGACGCCCGTTTTGCTCAAGTGGGATCGAAGAATTCCCGTGTCAAGAGAATTGTCAAGGGCGTGCGCCGAAAGAATGGCATCGCGTAACCGGGAAAGCGCAGGGGAGGTGAGCTCGACCCCGGCAATGGTCTCGGCGTATTCCTCGATGAGCCAGGGGTGGTTAAGGAGGGCCCGCACGAGCAGCGCCTCGCGCGCCGGGACGGCCAGTCCCTCGCCGGCAACAATCGCGCTTTTCTTGAGACTGTGGCTCGGGTTGGCACGGATTTGCGCATAGCCCGGCGGCACTCCCGTGCGCCCCCGGCCATAGGCCTTGGCGCTGGCCTTGGCGGGCCCGGACGCCCATGCCTGACCGGACCGGGAGGGCGAGCGGTCCCAAGCGCCCTGCCGGCGGGAGCCCGCGGCAGGCGCCGCCACGCCCCAGGCCTCGGCCAGCCTACGGCCGAGGTCACGCCGGTAATGGGTGCGAATGGCGTCGTCGGCGATGCGGTCGATAAGCGCGCGGAGCTGCTGCTCGAGGCCCGCTCGCCGCTCCGGCGTCGACCAGTCGCCCTGGCTCCACTCCCGCTCGAACAGAACATCGATCAGTGGCCGCGCGCGGGCGAGAATAGCGTCCAAGGCGGAGGCGCCCTGCTGGCGAATGAGATCGTCGGGGTCGAGGCCTTCGGGGAGGAAGGCGAACATCAGGCTCGCGCCCGGCTTGAGGAGGGGCAGGACGACGTCGACGGCGCGAAAGGCCGCTTTCCGCCCGGCGCTGTCGCCGTCGAAGCAGAGGATCGGCTCGGGGGCCATACGCCAGAGGAGCTGGATCTGGTCCTCAGTCAGCGCAGTGCCGAGCGGCGCGACCGTCTCCTCAAACCCGGCCTCGGCGAGGGCGATCACGTCCATGTAGCCTTCGGCGGCGATGACACGGTCCTTGTCGTGGGCAGCCTTGCGCGCGCGGTGCGCATTGAACAGCACGTGGCCCTTGTGAAAGAGCGGCGTCTCGGGCGAGTTCAGGTACTTGGCCGGCTGGGTGGGATCGAGCGCGCGTCCGCCGAAGGCGATGATGCGGCCTTTCAGGTCCTGGATCGGAAACATGACGCGGTGGCGGAAGCGGTCGTAGGCCACGGGAATGTCGTCGCCGGAAATCAGCATGCCCGCCGCGATCATCTCCTCGACCGTGAAGCCGGCTTTGGCAAGCTCATCGCGCAGGAACGAGCGGGAGTTGGGGGCAAAGCCCAGCCGAAACTCGGCCATCGTCTCTCGTTTCAATCCGCGGGTCTCGAGATAGCGGCGCGCTTCTCCGCCAGCGGGGCCGAAGAGGGATTGCGTGAAGGCCTTTGCGGACGTCTCGAGCAGCGCATAGAGGCGTTGGCGCTCGTCCTCGCGGCCTGCGTCGCGGGCGTCGGGCTTGGGGAGCGTCACGCCCGCTTCCCCGGCGAGCCGCTCCACGGCCTCGGGGAAGGCGAGCCCCTCGGTCTTCATCAGGAACGTGAAGATGTCGCCGTGCTCGCCGGAAGCAAAACAGTGGTAGAAGCCCTTCTGGTCGTTGACGAAAAACGACGGCGTCTTCTCGACCTTGAACGGAGAGAGGCCCGAATATTCGCGCCCCTTCTTCTTAAGCGCGACCTTGCGCCCGACGACCTGGCTCACGGGGAGCCGGGCGCGGATCTCGTCGAGGAGCTGAGGGGAGAAGCGCATGGAGGCCCGTTGGCGAATCACTAGCGAGGCTTTACGCGATTCGCGTGTAGGCAGGGCGGGCGCGAGCGGCTGTTCCCGTTATCCACAGGGTAGGCAAGGCAATGGGCATTAGGCAATAGGGCGCCCAGTCGATTGCTCTGTTGCCGATTGCCTATTTCAAGAGCTCTTTGACTATTGCGCTGGCGCGGCCGAAGTCCATCGTGCCGGCGAAGCGCTGCTTCAGCGCCCCCATGATGCGCCCCATGTCCTTGGGCCCCGCGGCGCCGAGCTCATTGATCAGCGCCTCGACCGCCGCCTTGGTCTCGCCCTCCCCCATCTGCTTCGGCAGGAACTCCTCGATCACCGCGATCTCGGCCTTCTCCTTGTCGGCGAGGTCGCGGCGCCCCGCGCCCTCGTAGGTCGCGATACTTTCGCGGCGCTGCTTCACCATCTTCTGCAGGAGCCCCTGGAGCTCCGTGTCTGAGACCTTCTCGCCGGCCCCGCCCGCCGCGCCGGCACCGATTCCGAGATCGCGGTCCTTGATGGCCGCGTTCATGAGCCGGAGCGTCGAAAGGCGGGCCTTGTCGCCCGATTTCATGGCCGCCTTGACCGCCTCGTTGATGCGCACGCGCATGCGTTGATCCTCCGAATGACTGGGCTCGATTTAGGCGGGGCGGCTTGCGGCGGCAAGCATATCCGGCAAGGCATTTGACCGGTGACGAGCCGTCCCTTAGCTTCCGCGCGGCAGAAACCCCACGTCGCACTGGGCGCTCGCGCTCTTTCGCGCATGTGCCTCGCTGCGCCAACCATGACGGGATCGAAGAGGCATGGCGGATACGTCGCCCGCGCCCTGGACCGAGACGGCGCTTACAGCGCGCCTCGTGCTCGACGACGGCACCGTCATCGCCGGCGTCGGTCTCGGCGCGACGGGGCAGGCAGTGGGCGAGGTCTGCTTCAACACGGCGATGACGGGCTACCAGGAGATCCTGACCGATCCCTCCTATGCCGGCCAGATCATCACCTTTACGTTTCCGCACATCGGCAACATCGGCACCAACTCCGAGGACACGGAGACCTCGAACCTCGCGGCGCGCTCGGGGGTGCGGGGCTGCGTGCTGAGAGCAGCGGTGACCGATCCCTCCAACTACCGGGCGACCGAGCATTTCGACCAATGGCTGAAATCGCGCGGCATCATCGCGATTACCGGCATCGATACACGCGCGCTGACGGCGCGCATCCGCGAGAAGGGCATGCCGAACGGCGTCATCGTCCATGATCCCAATGCGCGCTTCGACATCGACGCTCTCAAGGCCGAGGCGAAGGCTTGGCCGGGGCTACTCGGGCTCGATCTTGTCCCAGAAGTGACAAGCGGGCAAAGCTACACCTGGGACGAGACGCGCTGGGTGTGGGGCAAGGGCTACGGACGCCAGGAGGCGCCCGAGTTCCATGTCGTCGCCGTCGACTACGGGTTGAAGCGCAACATCCTACGCTGCCTCGCCTCGGCTGGCTGCCGCGTGACGGTAGTGCCGGCGCGGACCTCGGCCGAGGACATTCTCGAGAGAAAACCCGACGGCGTGTTCCTGTCGAACGGCCCCGGCGATCCGGCGGCAACGGGGGAATACGCGGTGCCCGAGATCAAGAAGCTCATCAATTCCGGCCTGCCGATGTTCGGCATTTGCCTCGGCCACCAGATGCTCGGCATCGCGGTGGGCGGCAAGACCAAGAAGATGCACCAGGGCCACCACGGGGCGAACCATCCCGTGAAGGACTTCACCACCGAGAAGGTCGAGATCACGTCGATGAACCACGGGTTCACCGTCGACCGCGACACGCTGCCCGAAGGCGTGGCCGAGACCCACGTCTCGCTGTTCGACGGCACCAACTGCGGGCTCGAGATCAAGGGGCGCCCGGTGTTCTCGGTCCAGTACCACCCGGAGGCCTCGCCCGGCCCGCAGGACAGCCATTATCTTTTTACGCGCTTCGTCAACAGGATGCGCGAAAGGAAAGGGCTGCCGCCGAAGCCCGAGCGCTGATGAGCCAGCGCAAAGGCGATAGGCATTACAACGGCGTAACTCGCCATTCCGAGACCCTGCGGCTAGGATCGGCAGCCGTCGGCAGTCAAGAAAAGAGACCATACGAATCATGAAGCGTATTCTTCTTCCCCTACTGTTCGGCGTCGCGGGCGGGCAGGGCGCGCTGGCGTGCGACAGCAAGGCCGAGATCGAGGCAGCCTTCCTCAAGCAGCAGAAATCTCCCGCTTGGCGCACCGTCATCACCTCCGAGACCGAGACCGGCAAGCAGGAGCAGACGTTCGAATACATTCCTCCGAACAAGGTGTACCGCAAGGTTCTCATCGTCGGACAGGAACCGCCCATCGAGACTATCGGCATCGGACAATGGGCCTGGAGCAATCAAGGCAGCGGCTGGGGCGAGCTGCAGCCGCCGATCGCGAAGCTGATCTCAGAGCAGACGAAGCAAACGGTGGAGGCTCCGCCTCAGGTCTCGGCGGAATTCTCATGCCTGGGGAAAGTCTCCTACGAGGGAAAAGAGTATCTCGGGTATCGGACGGCTCCGGAAAAAGGGGCCGACGGCGTCGAGCTCGCGCGCACGATCTACATCGATCCCGAGAGCGGATTGCCTGCCTACAATATCATCGCGCCCGTCAAGGACACCGGCGCGGCGATCCGCAAGGAGGCCTTCACGTACTCGGCCGACATCGTGATCGAGAAGCCCTATTGATCGCCTCGCCGCGCGTGGCAGAGAAAAAAGGAGATTGTGACATGCGTCGATGCCTCGCGGCTGGCGCCCTCGTCGTGAGCGCTGCCTTTGCCGCTCCCGCCCTTGCCGACTGCTCGACCGAGGTCGCGCTCTCGGTTCAGGCCATGGGCAAGCAGAAATTTCTGCACAAGGAAACGCACGCCTTCGGCGAAAGCGGCCCGTTCAAGTTGACGGTCGAGTACCAGCTGCCCGACCGCATGCGCCAAGTCCTGACGCCGCTGACCGAGGGCAAGGAGGTCGAGGCGATCGTGGTCGGCGACAAGGCGTGGACGAACAACGGCGAAGGCTGGCAGGAATCGCCGCAGGGGGAGGCCCAGCAGCTCGTCACCTACATGATCAAGAGCAGCTCGCAGATCTACCAGGAGGTCGGCAAGTTCGAGTGCATCGGCTCCGAGACGATCGAGGGGCGGCCGTTGCGCGCCTATCGCGGCCTCGACGAGGCGCCGAAGATTCCGGGCAAGGAGGGAGCCACGCAGGCGCCGACGAAGAACGAGGCCGTGCGCATCTTCTACCTCGATCCGGTATCGGGACTGCCCGCCCGCAGCATCTTTGCGCGCAAGGACATGCTCGACAAACCGATCTTCAAGGAGATCTACACCTACCCCACCGACATCAAGATCGAGCCACCCGACGTGAAGAAGTGATGTGGACCGCGGGGCACGCTGCGAATCACGCCTACAGAGCCCGGCTTTTGGCCCGCCGTTCACCCTGCCGCAAGAACAAGCAACTCTCCATGTGATGGCCAGGCCGCGGCTCCTATAGCCAAGCGCGGCCTCATGGGCTAAAGGCGTGCCTCGGCATGCCGAAACGCACAGACATCAATTCCATCCTCATCATCGGCGCAGGGCCCATCGTCATCGGGCAGGCCTGCGAGTTCGACTATTCGGGGACGCAGGCGTGCAAGGCCTTGAAGGCCGAAGGCTACCGCATCGTGCTCGTCAATTCGAACCCGGCGACGATCATGACGGACCCGGAGCTCGCCGACGCCACCTACGTCGAGCCGATCACGCCCGAGATCGTCGCCAAGATCATCGCCGCGGAACGCCAGGCGCACCCGGGCGAGAAGCTCGTGCTGCTTCCCACCATGGGCGGGCAGACTGCGCTCAACACATCGCTCGCCCTCCACAAGCAGGGCGTGCTCTCCGCCCTCGGCGTCGAGCTCATCGGCGCCAAGGCGGAGGCGATCGACAAGGCCGAGGACCGGCTTCTCTTCCGCGAGGCGATGAAGAAGATCGGCCTCGAGACGCCGCGCTCCATGATGGCCAACAATCGGGCGGACGCGGCTGCCGCGCTCGAGTTCGTCGGGTTGCCGGCGATCATCCGCCCTTCCTTCACGCTGGGAGGCACGGGAGGGGGAGCGGCCTTCAACCGCGAGGAGTTCTTCGAGATCGTCGAGCGCGGGCTCGATGCGTCACCTACAACACAGGTGCTGATCGAGGAGAGCGTGCTCGGCTGGAAGGAGTTCGAGATGGAGGTGGTCCGCGATCGCGCGGACAACTGCATCATCGTCTGCTCGATCGAGAACGTCGACCCGATGGGCGTCCATACCGGCGACAGCATCACCGTCGCGCCGGCGCTCACGCTCACCGACAAGGAATACCAGATGATGCGCGACGCCTCGATCGCGGTCTTGCGCGAGATCGGGGTGGAGACCGGCGGCTCGAACGTGCAGTTCGCGGTGAACCCGGCCGACGGCCGGCTCGTCGTCATCGAGATGAACCCGCGCGTATCGCGCTCTTCTGCGCTCGCCTCGAAGGCGACCGGATTTCCGATCGCCAAGGTCGCGGCGCGGCTTGCGGTCGGCTACACGCTCGACGAGCTCCAAAACGACATCACCGGCGGCGCGACGCCGGCCTCCTTCGAGCCGACGATCGACTACGTTGTCACCAAGATCCCGCGCTTCGCGTTCGAGAAATTCCCGGGCGCCGACCCGACGCTGACGACGGCGATGAAGTCGGTGGGCGAGGTGATGGCCATCGGGCGGACGTTCGCCGAGAGCCTGCAGAAGGCTCTGCGGTCGATGGAGACGGGTCTTGCGGGCCTCGACGAGATCGCGCTCGAGGGGCTCGGCGCCGGCGACGACAAGAACGTGATCCGCGCCGCGCTCGGACGCCCCTCGCCGGACCGGATCCTCAGGGTGGCGCAGGCCTTGCGTCTCGGCCTCGATCCCGAGCAGGTGCATGCCTCGTGCAAATTCGACCCTTGGTTCATCCAGCGCATCAAGGAGATCGTCGAGGAGGAGAGGCGCGTTGCCGCCCACGGACTGCCCCCGACGGCGGGCGCGATGCGCGCGCTAAAGTCCATGGGCTTCTCGGATGCGAGACTTGCCAAGCTCGCCGGACTGACGGAAGGCGACGTGCGCGCCAGGCGCAGGGCGCTCGGCGTCGAGCCGGTCTATAAGCGCATCGACACCTGCGCGGCGGAATTCGCGTCTCCCACCGCGTACATGTATTCGACCTACGAAGCCGGCCTCTCGGGAGACCCAGTCTGCGAGGCGGCGCCGTCGGCGCGCGACAAGATCGTCATCCTCGGCGGCGGACCGAACCGCATCGGCCAGGGCATCGAGTTCGACTATTGCTGCTGCCACGCCTGCTTCGCGCTGACGAAGGCGGGCTTCGAGACCATCATGATCAACTGCAACCCGGAGACGGTCTCGACCGATTACGACACGTCCGATCGGCTCTATTTCGAGCCGCTGACGGCCGAGGACGTGCTCGAGATCGTTCGCACGGAGCAGGCCAGCGGGACGCTCAGGGGCGTGATCGTGCAGTTCGGCGGCCAGACGCCGCTGAAGCTTGCCGAGCCGCTCGAGGAGGCCGGCGTGCCGATCCTCGGCACCTCGCCCGACGCCATCGACCTCGCCGAGGACCGCGACCGTTTCAAGGCGCTTATCGAGCGGCTGGGCTTGAGGCAACCCGCGAGCGGCATCGCGCGCAAGCCCTCGGAAGCGGGGGCCGTCGCCGAGGGCCTCGGCTATCCTGTCGTCATCCGTCCGTCGTACGTGCTCGGCGGGCGCGCGATGGAGATCGTCTACGACAGTGGCGAGATCGACCGCTACATCTCGCGCTTGTCGTCGACGCTCGACAGGCCGTCCGAGCTCGTCGTCTCCGACCGGCGTCCGCTCCTCATCGACCGTTACCTCGCCGACGCGATCGAGGTCGACGTCGACTGCCTTGCGGACGGGCGCGATACGTTCATTGCCGGCATCATGGAGCACATCGAGCAGGCGGGCATCCACTCCGGCGATTCGGCGTGCTCGCTGCCGCCCCATTCGCTCTCTCCCGCGATTGTCGCCGAGCTGGGCCGCCAGGCTCGCGAGCTAGCGCTGGCGCTCGGCGTCGTCGGCCTCATGAACGTCCAGTTCGCCATCAAGGAGGGAGATGTCTACGTGCTCGAGGTCAACCCGCGGGCCTCGCGCACGGTGCCGTTTGTCGCCAAGGTCATCGGCCTTCCGGTCGCGGCCATCGCCTCCGAGATCATGGCCGGCCGGTCGCTCGCGAGTTTCGGGCTCAAGCCCGCGCACCTCGGCCACATCGCCGTCAAGGAGGCCGTGTTCCCATTCGCGCGCTTCCCCGGGGTGGACCCGATCCTCGGCCCCGAGATGCGTTCGACCGGCGAGGTGATGGGTCTCGACCGCGACTTCGCGGTCGCGTTCGCCAAGAGCCAGCTCGGCGCCGGCCAGGCGCTCCCCATGAGCGGCACGGTTTTCGTCTCGGTCAAGGACAGCGACAAGGACGGGGTGGTGGCGCCATTGAAAGAGCTGATGGCCATGGGATTCGACGTGATCGCCACGCGCGGCACCAAACGGCACCTCGTAGCGAACGGCGTTCAGTGCAAGGCCATCAACAAGGTCCTGGAGGGTCGCCCTCATATCGTGGACGCGATCAAGAACGGTGACGTCGCCCTCGTTTTCAACACGACAGAGGGCGCCAAGGCGGTCGCCGACAGCAAGGACATCCGGCGCACGGCCTTGCTTCACCACATTCCCTACTATACTACTTTGGCGGGAGCGGTCGCGGTGACCCGGGCCATTAAGGCCATGAAGGCCGATATCCTTAGAGTGGCTCCGCTGCAGGCTTACGTCGGCCGCCCGTCTTGATTTTGGGGGATCCGTCCGGGGAGCGGCGCCGGAGCGGACCTGTCCGCGATCAGTCCCATCCGAGTGAAAGGGATTTCATCTTTCTGGTTCTGGCATCCGGCCAGGCCGCCTGGGAGACGTTAGCGATGTCGATGGAACGGGTTCCGATGACGATCGAGGGATACAAAAATCTCGAGGCGGAGCTGCATCGGCTGAAATCACAGGAGCGTCCCCGCATTATTCAGGCGATCGCGGAAGCACGCACGCACGGCGATCTCTCGGAGAACGCCGAGTACCACGCCGCCAAGGAGGCGCAGGGCTTGAACGAGGCCAAGGTCGCCGAGCTCGAGGACAAAATCTCACGCGCCGACGTGGTCGATACGACAAAGCTTTCGGGAGCCACCGTCAAGTTCGGAGCTACCGTGACACTCGTCGACGAGGACACCGAGGAGAAGGTCAAGTACAAGATCGTCGGCGACATGGAGGCCTCCGTGCGCGACGGCAAGATCTCGATCTCGAGCCCGATCGCTCGCGCGCTCATCGGCAAGTCGAAGGGCGACACGGCGGAAGTGCTGACGCCCAAGGGGCCGCGCTCCTACGAGATCCTGAAGGTCGAGTGGAAGTGATGAGGCGCGGGCGCCTTTGATTTCACCCTTCCTGGGCCAGTTGGATTTTTTTTGACCCAGTTCCAGAACGGGTCCTCGGAGCGGGCGCTATCGATGGACGAGGGATGCTTCACGATCTCGGACGCCGTCTTGGGGATCGTGACCTTGAAGGTTTTCCTCACCCAAGCCTGAAAAGCCTTGTGGGGAAGGATGCGTGGCTTGTCCTCATCGCCCCCCTCGTTCGGCCGGGCGTTGAATTTCTCATCCCAGCAGATCTCGTCATAGCCGATCGCAATCAGCCGGAGAAAGTCGACGGGCGTCTCGGCGAGGACGCAGACGAGGGTCGAACCCGATCCGGACCCCAGGTGGACGATCTTCTGCGTTCCGTCGGGGGCTCGCCAGAAGGCCGCCATCGATCCCTCGCCGCCGGTTTGGGCGAACACCGAGACGCGATCCTCGACGTCGGCGCCGCCGCCGAACCAGGCCGCCATGTGGGTCGCGCCTTCGGGCTTGAGCTGGAGATTGGTGCCGCCGGGAACGTCGGCATCGAGGTCGTCGGGCGCCGACGCATGGGCTACATGCATGAGACCGACGCGCGAGCCGTCCGAGTGTATGACGATATGACCATGTACTTCGACCCAATCGCACAGAAGTGCAATCTCCTCGGGAAAGCGCATGGTAGGCGGCACGCTCGCGGCCATTTCGCCTCTGAACCGCATCTCGGCCCCCTTGGAGCAAAAAATCCGGTGCGCGATCCGCCCAAAGTAGCTTATGCGAAACCTTCGTGAGGAAGGAATATCCACCTGGACGCGAACGCCGGACCGAGGGCCCTCCCTCCGCGTTCCGCTATCGCCGCTTCGTCCTCTACTGGTCGGCGCGCTTCCTCGCCGCGTTCTCGATCCAGATCGTGTCGGTCGCGGTCGGCTGGCAGCTCTATGACCAGACGCGCGACCCGTTTCTGCTCGGCCTCGTCGAACTCGTGCAGTTCGCGCCGTCCCTCATGCTCGTCCTCGTCACCGGAGCCGCGGCCGACCAGTTCAACCGCCGCCACATCATGGCCGCCTGCATCGGCGTAGAGGCGGCCTGCGCAGCGGCTCTCCTCCTCCTCGTGCTCGCCGGCTCCAAATTGGTTTGGCCGGTGTTCGTCATTCTTCTGGCATTCGGGATCGCGCGGGCGTTCTTCTCGCCCGCCATGCAGTCGCTGCTTGCCAACCTCGTGCCCCGCCACGTGTTTGCCAATGCGGTCGCCTGGAACGCGTCGTCGTGGCAGACGGCGACGATCCTGGGTCCCGTCGCGGGCGGGCTTCTCTATGGGGTCGCCGCGGAAGCCGCTTACGGCACCGCGGCCCTCATGTTCGCGACCGCCGCGACGCTGACGCTCCTCATCGAGAAGCCCGTGCAAAGGACTACCGCGCAGCCGGCGAGCTGGGACACGCTGCTGGCGGGCTTCCGCTATATCGCGGGCCAGCCCGTGGTGCTCGGCGCGATCTCGCTCGACCTCTTCGCCGTCATTCTCGGCGGCGCGACGGCGCTGCTTCCCGTTTATGCCCGCGACATCCTCGACGTCGGCCCGTGGGGGCTCGGGCTCCTGCGCTCGGGTCCGGGCATCGGCGCGGTCGCCATGGGGCTCTGGCTCATCCGCAATCCCATTCGCGAAGGGGCGGGGCGGATCATGTTTGCCGCCGTGGCCGTATTCGGGGTCTTCACGATCGTGTTCGGAGCCTCGACGATCGTTTGGCTGTCGATTGCGGCGCTCATCATCATGGGCGCGGCCGACATGGTGAGCGTCTACGTGCGCTCGACCCTGATCCAGCTCAGGACGCCGGACGAGGTGAGGGGCCGGGTCAACTCGGTCAATACGCTCTTCATCGGCGCCTCTAACGAGCTTGGCGAGTTTCGCGCCGGCACCATGGCAGCCCTCATCGGCGCCGTGCCGGCGGTGATCGTCGGCGGCGTCGGAACGCTGCTTGTCGCGGGGCTGTGGGCGCGCTGGTTCCCCGAGCTGCGCGAGACGCGCCGCCTCGATGGGAAGTGAGCGGAAGCAAGGGAGGGAGCGATGGGCGTTGCCCTCCTCACCTAGGTGGCTTTTCAAAGTTGATGACGGTCGCCGGTGCCCGCAATCAGGTGATGAAATCCGCCGCTGTCAGCGTTTGATGGCCCAAGAGTATGATCTCGTGCTCGGCGTCCGCATCGCCGTCCTGGTCCAAACCGATAACCGTGATCGGAAAGATGTCGATGAGCTCGGCTCGACTGGAGCCGAGGCGGCTTCAGCCGGCCTGGCCGGAGATCGGAACGCCAGGGGCGAGCTTCGCGCGCCGAATGGCGAGGCTCGTTTTCACGCTCGAGACGTTGGGGGCGGCCGTGAGCTGGTTCAAGACAAAGTCCTGAAAGGAAGGGAGATCGGGGGCGACGCACTTCAGGATGTAGTCGCTCTCGCCCGCGAGCATGTAGGCCTCGCGCACGAACGGCCAGCCGAGTACGCGGTTCTCGAACGCGCGCAGGTCGGGCTCGGCCTGGCTATGGAGCCCGACGAGCGCGAACGCGGTCACGTCGAAGCCCAGCATCTTCTCGTCGACGAGGGCCGTGTAGCCGCTGATGACGCCCGCCTGCTCGAGGGCGCGCACACGTCTGAGGCACGGCGGGGCCGAGAGACCCACGCGGTTTGCGAGCGCGACATTGGTCAACGCTCCGTCGGCGATCAGCTCCTTCAGGATACGCCGGTCCGTGGCGTCGAGACGCAGAGGCAAAGGCCGATCTCCCGGCTATCGGCAACGAGACGCCGTGTGATAGCGCCAACGTTCTAGCTGAGCAATAACTGGAACGTAGCGCTTCGATTTTGGCTAAGTAAATTTCGTGTGTTGTGCCGGCCCGCGGTATCGACAAGTGCGGCCGGACCGGAGAAAAGTCAGGCAATGCAGCACACGCGAGCCCGCACCGATCCTCGCCCGCTGGCCGGTGCTCGCGGCTGGGTCATCACCGACGGCAAGGCGGGTATGGACGTGCAGGCGCGGGGAGTGGCCGAGGCGCTGGGCCTCGCCTACGAGATGAAGCGCGTGGCGCCGTCGGGCTTCTTCAAGCTGTCGGCGCCGTGGGGCCCGGTGAGCCCGCGCGAGCGGTTCGGCCTCGAGGGCAGTCTCTTTGCGCAGCCGTGGCCCGACATCGCCATCGCCACGGGTCGCGCGAGCATTCCCTATATCCGGGCGCTCCGTCGCAAGGCGGGCGTCGGCACGTTTACGGTCGTGCTGCAGGACCCGAAGACCGGGCCGACGACCGCCGATCTCATCTGGGTTCCCGAGCACGACAGCCGGCGCGGGGCCAACGTGATAACCACGCCGACCGCGCCCCACAGCTTCTCGCCCGAGCGGCTCGCAGCGCTGCGTGCGAGCACGGCGCCGGAGATCATGGCGCTGCCCGCGCCCCGCATCGCAGTGATGCTCGGGGGCAAGAACGGGGTCTACAAGTTCACCGATGCCGACGACGACCGGCTCGCCGGCGCGCTCCACTCGCTCGGCCAGCTCGGCGCGAGCTTCATGGTGACGCCATCGCGGCGCACGCACCTGCGCCTCATCTCAACCGTCGGCGCCGCAACCCGGGATTTCCCGCACATCGTCTGGGACGGGACGGGGGACAACCCCTACGCAATCTTCCTCGCCCACGCGGACGCGCTCGTCGTCACTGCCGACAGCGTCAATATGACCGGGGAGGCCTGCGCGACGGGAAAGCCGGTCTACGTTTTCGAGCCCTCGGCAGGATCGGCCAAATTCCGCCGCTTTCACGAGGCTCTTCGGGCGCTAGGGGCAACGCGGTCGCTACCCGAGTGCGTCTCGGCACTTCCGGCCTGGGACTACCCGGCGCTCAATTCCGCCCGTATTATCGCGGCCGAGATCGAGCTGAGATGGCAGCGCCGTTCTCGCATGCTATCTGGACTGATGAGCGACGGCACGGGCGATCGGCACCCGAACATCAAGGATGGACCATGATTCACGTGTCAGATCGATAGGGTCTGACACGATCATGGTCCAGGCCAAAACCCTGACGAGGACCTTTTCCCCCATGGCGCACCTCAACATCGACAAGCTCAAGGCCGCGAAGCTCGAGAGCGAGCCCTACACCTACACGATCGTGCCGGGATTTCTTTCACCCGAGACGGTAGCCCGCATCAACGCCACCTATCCCAAGATCGAGAAGGGCGGCTCCTACCCGATCGAGAGCCTCGAAGCGAACATGGCCATCAAGGAGGTCATCGACGAGCTCGAAGGGCCGGAGTTCGAGGCGGCGATTGCAGAGAAGTTCGGCGTCGATCTTTCCGGGCGCCCGAAAATGTACTCCCTGCGCGGCTATACGCGCGCCAAGGACGGGCAGATCCACACCGACTCCAAGGACAAGATCATCACCGTGCTCTTGTACCTCAATGAAAACTGGCAGCAGCCGGGCGGCCGCCTGCGCATCCTGAAGAACGGGCACAACGTCGACGACTACGCCGCCGAAGTCCCGCCCGACAACGGCACGCTGCTCGTCTTCAAGCGCTCGGATAGCTCCTGGCACGGCCACCATCCGTTCGAGGGCCCGCGCCGCTCGTTGCAGATGAACTGGATGACGAGCGAGGGGTCCCTCGGCTGGCACAAGGTGCGCCACACGATCTCGGCCGCGGTAAAGAAGCTGACGGCCGCGGAGTAGCGCCGGGGCGGGACGAATGTCATGACTGAGACCGTGCTCACGCCGCGGCTCCTTGCGGCCGGCGGCACGATAGCGAGCGCGCCCGCGAACCCTGGAAGGAGAGCCTGGCTCGCCCTCGAGCTCGCGGCGATTTTTGGGGGCATGCCGCTCGCCATGCATTGGGCCGTCCACGGCGAGCGCATTCCGATCTTCGTCGCCCTGCTGCCGGTGCTCGCGGTCGCGCTGGTGATGCTCGCGGCCGACCGGCGTTTCACGCTCCGGCTCGAGTTCACGCGCGGCTTCAGCTGGCTGACGCTGGCGTCGATCGTGGCGCTCTTCGCCGGCGGCGGCGCGGTTGCCGTCTGGTGGATCACGCAAAATCACCCGAGCTGGTTCCTCGAGTTCCCGACCAACCGCCCGGACACATATAAGCGCATCATGCTCCTCTATCCGCTGTTCTCGGTCGCGGCCCAGGAGCTCGTCTACCGGACTTTCTATTTCCACCGCTACGGGCCGCTGTTCGGCAACCAGTGGTGGCTCGCAGTGCTGATCAACGCCGTTCTGTTCGGCTTCGCCCACGTCGTCGTGGGCTCGACCTTCGCGATCGTCTCGACCGGGATCGGCGGGCTCGTGCTTGCGGCGCGCTATGCGGTGACGCGCTCCTATTGGGCGGTTTTCCTCGAGCACACGCTTTGGGGCTGGCTCGTTTTCACCATAGGGCTCGGACGGTTCTTCTTTACCGGCGTATCGAACCTAAATTAGACCTTGAACGACAACGCACAGGGCAAGGGGCGCATGCACGGCGGCCACGGACACGCCCTCGGGCAATCCCACGGGCACACGGACCACAACGGCGGGGGCGTCCGGCCTGCCTATGACCGGACGTTTGCGCTCGCGACCGCGCTCAACGTGGCGATCGTCGTGCTCGAGCTCGTCTACGGCTTCCTGGCGGGCTCGATGGCACTCGTCGCCGACGCCGCCCACAACGCCTCCGACGTCGCGTCCCTGTTGATCGCCTGGGGCGCATTGAGGCTGGGACAGCGCGGGCCGACCCTGTCGAAGACGTACGGCTACGGCAGCGCCTCGGTCCTTGCCGCGCTGGCCAACGGCTCGCTGCTTCTCGTGGCGCTGGGCGCGATCGCGATCGAATCCGTGCGCCGGCTATGGGAGGCCTCGCCGATCGAGACCGGGACCGTCGTTTGGGTGGCGCTGATCGCAATTGTGATCAACGGCGCCACCGCGCTCCTCTTCTGGCGCGGGCGGCGCACCGACCTCAACATTCGCGGCGCCTTCCTGCACATGGCGACCGACGCGGCGGTCTCGGCCGGGGTCGTGGTTGGCGCCCTTCTCATCGGATGGACGGGCTGGGTTTGGATCGATCCGGTGCTGAGCCTCGCCATCGTCGCGCTCATTTTCGTCGGTGCGTGGAGACTGATGACGGAAGCGGCCGATCTCGCCATGCAAGCGGTGCCTCCGAACGTCGACCGCGGAGCGGTCGAGCGCTTCCTTGCGGGTCTGCCCGGAGTGTCGGGCGTGCACGATCTCCACATTTGGGCGCTATCCACCACCGAGACGGCGCTGACGGCGCACCTCGTGCGCCCCGAGGCCGGGCTCGACGATGCCCTCCTCGCCGAGGCGGCGGCCGAGCTCAAGGCGCACTACAGCATCGCCCATACGACACTGCAGATCGAGTGCGGGGATAAGGCGTGCGACTGCGATTGCTCGCCGATCCGCCGCGATCACTGACGGCAATGGCGCGTCAGCGCCGGCGGTCCTGCATCATCTCGAGCTGAAGCTGCTGGATCTCGGCGAGGCGCTGCCACTGGCGGCTGATCAGGTGATCGAGCTTCTCGTGCAGGTGGCGGATTTCGAGCTCGGCCTTGAGGTTCACTTGGTAGTCATTGAGCGAGCGTAGGCGGTCCTTGGCCTCCTGCCGCTTCTGGCTCATCATGATGATGGGGGCCTGCTGCGCCGCGATGCACGACAGGATGAGGTTCAGGAGGATGAAGGGGTATGGATCAAAGGCCTGCTGGTCGCCGCGCGCCAGATTGAAGGCGATCCAGATGCCGAGCAGGATCATGAAACTCATGATGAAGAGCCAGCTGCCGCCGAAGCTCGCGAGGTGATCGGAGACGACCTCGCCAAACGTGCGCCGGTCTTCGAACCGCTCCTCGACATTCTCGGCCAGCGTTTCATGGGTGGCCAGGCTCTCCGCCACGCGCCGCTCGATCTCGGTGATCTCGCCGCTTTCGTCCCTGAGCAGCTCCTCGACGTAGAGCGTCCTGAAGCGCGCGAGCTCGGATTGCGCAATGAGCGCGTCATTGGGCAGGTCCGGGTAGTCGCGCCGGATGCGCTCGACGAGTCTAGGGCGCACGGTCTCCAGGTTGATGAGCTGGCGGCGCGGCCAGTCGCGGCCGGTGATGGCGCAGGGCATCTTTTCGGCTTTGGACGAGTTGGCATGGTTGGGCATGGCACGGCCTCGGGCGGAGCTCGGCGGGACATGTGGCGAAGCGGGTCAGGTTGGGCAATGGAGGGTGGCGATTACGTCTCGGTAATTCGGCCCATCCCGATCATTGAGATTGGGCGGACGATCGGATAGAACCCGCATCGACTTTCCGAAGCAATTCGAGACCGAGGCGCCTCGCATGGCTGCAGCCCACCAGTACGTCTACCACATGCACAAGCTGTCCAAGACCTATCCCGGGGGCAAGCAGGTCTTGAAGGACATCTCGCTGTCGTTCCTGCCCGGCGCCAAGATCGGCGTCGTCGGCTTGAACGGCGCCGGCAAGTCGACGCTCTTGAAGATCATGGCCGGCACGGTCGACGATTTCCTCGGCGAAGCGCGCCCGGCGGAGGGCATCAGGGTCGGCTACCTGCCACAGGAGCCGGAGCTCGACGCGCAAAAGGACGTGCTCGGCAATGCCATGGAGGGTGTCGCCGATAAGAAAGCCGTGCTCGACCGCTACAACGAGATCGCCGCCAACTATTCCGAAGAGACCGCGGACGAGATGACGGCCCTTCAGGATCAGATCGACGCACAGAACCTGTGGGACTTGGACACGCAAGTCGAGCAGGCGCTCGATGCGCTTCGCTGCCCGCCCGGAGATAGCCCTGTTTCAAACCTCTCGGGCGGCGAGAAGCGGCGTGTCGCGCTCACCCGGCTCCTCCTCTCCAAGCCCGACATCCTCCTCCTCGACGAGCCGACCAACCACCTCGACGCCGAGAGCGTCGCCTGGCTCGAGCGCTACCTCAAGGAGTACGCGGGCTGCGTCATCCTCGTCACCCACGACCGCTACTTCCTCGACAATCTCACCGACTGGACGCTCGAGCTCGACCGCGGCCAGGGCGTGCCGTGGAAGGGCAACTACTCGAGCTGGCTCGAGCAGAAGGCCAAGCGCGCCGAGGTCGAGAAGGCGCAGGAGGAAGGCAAGCAGAAGACGATCGCGCGCGAGCTCGAGTGGATCCGCGCCTCTCCGAAAGCGCGCCAGGCGAAATCGAAGGCGCGTATTACCGCCTACGAGAAGCTCGTCGAGGAGAGCGGCCGCGAGCAGTCCGGTCGCGCGACGATCCAGCTCGCTCCGCCCCCGCGCCTCGGCGGCGTCGTCGTCGAGGCCGAGGGCCTGACAAAGGGGTTCGGCGACCGGCTCTTGATCGACAGTCTCTCGTTCAAGCTGCCGCCGGGCGGCATCGTCGGCGTGATCGGCCCGAACGGCGCCGGCAAGACGACGCTCATTCGCATGCTGACGGGCGCCGAGAAGCCGGACAAGGGCTCGATCCGCTTGGGTGACACGGTGAAACTGTCCTACGTCGACCAGTCGCGGGATCACCTCGACGACAAGAAGACTGTCTGGGAGGAGATTTCGGGCGGCCTCGACATCATGAAACTCGGCGACAAGAAGGAGGTGAACAGCAGAGCCTACTGCGGCTGGTTCAACTTCAAGGGACCGGACCAGCAGAAGAAGGTGGCGCTACTCTCGGGCGGCGAGAGGAACCGCGTCCATCTCGCCAAGATGCTGAAGGAGGGCGGGAACCTGCTTCTTCTCGACGAGCCGACCAACGACCTCGACACCGAGACTTTGGGTGCGCTCGAGGCGGCGCTCGAGGATTTTCCCGGCTGCGCCTTGGTGATCAGCCACGACCGCTTCTTCCTCGACCGGCTCGCGACCCACATTCTCGCCTTCGAGGGCGACAGCCACGTCGAGTGGTTCGAGGGCAACTTCGAGGCCTACGAGGAGGACAAGAAGCGCCGCCTCGGCGACGCGGCGATCGAGCCGCACCGTATCAAGTTCAAGCGCTTCGAGCGGAAGTAGGTTGCTGGCTGACGAGGCCGGCGTCTGGCTTCAAGTAGAGGCGCCGTGCTCTAGCGGCCTCGTGAAAGCCATCGTCACTGGTCTTCTTCAAATGTTTCCCAAAAATTCTTGATGCAGGCGTGGTTATACTGGTTCGCGGAGATCCTATCGTCTTTCGTCTTCCCGACGGATACGCCTTGGATCGACATGTCGTCTCTGAACCGCTTGGCCTCATCGCCCGCCAGGTAACCGTCACGACTGATATCGTATGAATTCCAAGACTTGGCGCAGTCGTCTACGGTCTCGGCGTTGGCCGCGGTTAGCATGAGTGTCGTCAGGGCCGCCGTCACAATAAGCCATTTCATGAGCTGCACTCCCGTTGCAAAGTATCTAACTGCACATTCACTCAATCGCTTGAGTGGCAGGTGGTGGTGTTCGGCAGCTCCCTGAAGCGCAAATTACTACGCGTACGCGCCCAGCGAAACACTCGAAAATAGAACTGGGAGTTTGGTCGTGGTTAATGGTTTGGCTTGTCGGGTTCGCTGGCGCGCATCGAGCTGCCATCGGCCCGGCCAGCGCGCGGTAGTCCAATGAAACCGGCCTAGCGTACCTTGGCCGGTGCAACCCTTGCCCCGGAGTGACTGGCGTGAAGCTCGCCCACGCGCTGTTGAACGCGCTCAAGGACTACGGAGCCCGCGAGATCTTCGGCATCCCCGGCGATTTCGCGCTGCCGTTTTTCCGCGAGATCGAGAGGAGCGCCATACTGCCGCTCTACACGCTCTCGCACGAGCCCTCCGTCGGCTTTGCGGCGGATGCCGCCGCGCGCTATCGCTCGGCGCCGTCTGTCGCCGCGGTGACCTACGGCGCCGGTGGTCTCAACATGGTCAACGCCGTCGCCCAGGCCTATGCGGAAAAGTCCCCGGTGGTGGTCGTGTCGGGGGCGCCGGGGGCGAACGAGGGAACGCTGGGATTGAGCCTCCATCATCAGGTGAAGCATCTCGGCACCCAGCACCTCATCTACGCAGAGGTGACGCGCGCGCAGGCAATCCTCGACGACGCAGCGCGCGCCCCCTCCGAGATCGCGCGCGTGCTGACGGCGGCGCGCGAGCTGTCGCGTCCCGTCTATATCGAGCTGCCGCGCGACATGGTCGACGCGGAGGTCGCTTCCGTTCCGGGGCCCGATGGCCACGGATGCGACCCCGACGCGGCGCGGGCGGCGGCGGCCGAGATCCTCGCGCGTCTCGAGGCCGCACGTGCGCCCGCCCTCCTACTTTGCGTAGAGGTGCGCCGCTACGGGCTCGAGGACAAGGTCACCGATCTTGCGCGCCGTCTCGGCATTCCCGCGGCGACGACCTTTCTCGCCCGAGGCGTTTTGGCTGGCGCCGATGCCCCTCTCATCGGCTCCTATCTGGGCCTTGCCGGCGACGCCGCGGTGCGGGAGGCGATCGAAGGCTCGGATGCTCTCCTCATGCTCGGCGTCGTCCTCTGCGACATGAATTTCGGCGTCTCCGAGAAGCTCATCGACCGAAGGGCGATCATGCTCGCTTGCGATCGCACGGTGTCGCTCGGCCATCACATTTATCCCGAGGTGCCGCTCTCGGCCCTCGTCGATGCCCTTCTCGAGCAGGCGCGGCCCATCGGCCATGCGGCTGGCGCGCGTGCGGCCTATCCAATCGGGCTCTCGCGAGACGATAGCCCTATCCTGCCCGAGGATATCGCCTGCGCGGTCAACGATCTCTTCTCCAGCGTCGGGCCGATGCCGATCGCCTCCGACGTCGGCGATTGCCTGTTCACGGCCATGGACATTGTCGATAGCGAGTTCGTGGCGCCGGCCTACTACGCGACGATGGGGCCCGGCGTGCCCATGGGCCTCGCCGTCCAGGTGGCGAGCGGAAAGCGGCCGATTATTCTCGTCGGCGACGGCGCTTTTCAGATGACGGGCTGGGAGCTTGGCAATGCTAGCCGGCTCGGGCTCAACCCAATCGTGCTCCTCTTCAACAACGCGGCGTGGGGCATGCTCAAGGTTCTACAGACGGATACGCGCTACAACGATCTCACCGACTGGCGCTTCGTCGATATTGCGGCGGCGCTCGGCGGCAAGTCGTGCCGCGTTACGACGCGGCGGGAGCTCGGGGAAGCGCTCGATCGGGCGCACGGCGACACGTCGCGATGGTACCTGATCGAGATCATGCTCCCGCGCGATGCCTATAGCCCGACGCTCCGCCGTTTCGCCGAGGCCATCAAAAAGAAGAGTGTCCTCGCGAAAGGGTGAAAGAAGAGGGCGACAAGCGCCGCATGCGCGCCGGAGGTGCTATCGTTTAGCAAACGGGAGCGCTTGGCGATGTCTCTAGAGTTCGACTACCGACAGAACGCGCCGCTCGAGACCGGCGACATCATCCGCGTGCTCGTGTCGTCGAGGATCAGCCGTCCGACGTGCGACCCCACCCGCATCGGACGCATGTTCGCCAATTCGAATCTCGTGCTCTCGGCTTGGCGCGGAGACCGCCTCGTCGGCGTCGCACGCGCGATCACGGATTTCGCCTCTGCTGCTATCTCTCCGATCTTGCGGTGGAGCGGGAATTCCAGGGGCAGGGCATCGGGCGCGAGCTGATCGCGCGGGTTCGGGCCGCCATCGGCGACGAGGTCTCGCTCATGCTGCTCGCTGCGCCCGAGGCCGAGAGCTATTATCCCGCGCTGGGTTTTGTGAGGATCGACAATGCGTTTCGCATTCCGCGCAAGCGTTGAGCGACTCTTCGCGACGGCCCGTCGGCGCCGGTCAGACCGCCATGCCCGCGCCCAATTTCCCCGCCCTGATGCGTGCGGGGATCGTAGGCGTTGGGGGATGTCGCATGAGCTGGCGCAGCCGACCCGGAGGGGTCGCAGAAACTGCAGAGATCGCAACGCAAACCGCCACGGGCGCCATCGGAAGCACCCTCGCGGCTATCCTCTCCGCGGTCGCGCTGGCCTTCTCCGGTTACAGTCTCTGGGATACCTCCCTCAAGCAGGCGGACATGCGCGTGTTCGTGCCCTCCGTCATTTATTATGCGGCGCCCTATCAGAACTCGAACTTCGAGATGATCTCGATCCCGGTCACTCTCACCAACGAGGGGGCCCGGACGGGAACAGCGCTCCAGATGGACCTTGCCGTCACCGACCCCAAGACCAAAGAGACCAAGCGCTTCTACTCGGCCGAATTCGGCGTGTGGTCCATGGAGCGGACGCGCGCGCGGGCGTACACAGGCTTCGCGCCGATCTCGCTCGCCGGCCGGTCGAGCCGCACCGAGCAAGTCCTCTTCTACACGCGCGGCGCCGACCAGAAGCCCAATCAGCTCATTCGCGAGCCCGGCCCCTATGCATTCACGCTCACCGTGACGCAGGCCGAGGGCGAAAGCACAGGATGGCTCGGCAGGGCCAAGCCCGCGAAGCCGATCTCAGTCTCCTTCGAGCGTGCCTTGCCGTACTATGATGCGCGCGCCTTCAACGAGGGCACAATCTTCATGCACGCCAAGGACTGGAACTCCTCGTCGAACCAATGACCCTCAGGCTCGGCTCACTGCAAGCCCCTTGTCACCCGTTCGCGATGGAAGAGGTAGATGCCCGACCCGACGATGACAGCCGAGCCCGCGAGCGTCCACATGTCGGGAACGTCGGCAAAGACGGCGTAGCCGAAGGCGATCATCGTCAAGAGTTGGAGGTAGAGGAAGGGGGCGACCGTCGAGGCGGGCGCGAGCCTGTAGGCGTGAATGAAGAGATAGTGCCCCGCGCCACCGAGAATGCCGAGCCCCGCGAGCAACACCCAGGAGAGGACGTCCGGCGGCACCGTCCAATCGGCGATCGCAAAGGGCGCCAGGAGCGCGGTGCCCGCAAACATCGAATAGAAGAGCGTCACCAGAGGCGGATCGAAGGTCGCCATGTAACGCGTCAGCAGGATGAAGAGCGCATAGGCGAGCATCGCGAGGAATGCATACACGACGGCGGGGGGCACTTCGGTGACGCCGGGGCGCACGGCGATCAGAACCCCGGCAAACCCGACGGCGATTGCGAACGCACGCCGCCAGCCGACCCATTCACCTAGGAACGGTCCGGCGAGGGCCGCGACGACGAGCGGAGCGAGGAACACGATCGTGATGGTCTGATCTAGGCGAAGCTGCTCGAGGGCGAGGAAGTTGAAGGCCGTAGTCGACACCATCAGGACCGAGCGCGCGAGCTGGAGCGTGAGGCAACTCGTCGTGAACAGGGCTTTGGCGCTCATGACGCCGGAAAGGGGCACGAGGACCAGGAGCAGCGCGAACTGGCCGATGAAGCGGGCCCAGACGGCCTCGATCACCGGCAAGCCGCTTCGCGTCACGAGGTACTTGGCCGAGGCATCGAGCGCGGAGAAAAGCGCGACGGCTCCGATCATGAGCGCGATGGCGCGCATGCTGTCGGCCGCGTGGTCTGGCTCGGCGCTGGGTGTCGGTCTCTGCATGAGGCGGGGCGCAGTGGCGGGTTTTGGGGGTCGAGCATGGTGCGGCCCGGTTCTCATACAGCATTCGCCCCCAGGGCGGAGGCTAGAATATGCAGGATGCGGCTGCGGGTAGCGCATGGCCGGGGTGCGGATCGTAGCGTTATCTTGACCGGAGCCCTCGGCGCCGCTTATGAACCACGGCACCCACCTCGCGGGGGCCCGTAGCTCAGCGGTAGAGCATCTGACTTTTAATCAGAGGGTCGTTGGTTCGAACTCCAACCGGGCTCACCAAGTGTTGCAATCCCGTAGGCGCAATGTCGCGGGCTCACTGATTTCTTACGAGCAGCTTCGCCGGCCTTTTCCCGGTCTATCATGATCGCAGTTCTCTGCACGCGCAGTCGGTGGAAGGCGTGAGCGGGACCGTTCGTTATCGTAGGTAAAGGCGGCGTGACGTAAAGGGCCACGCACCGAAATCGGGCCGCGATTTCGTTGAGAAGTTGAGAGTTTCGGAAAGGGAAGGCTCAATACTAGAGTTGGCAGTTTTCAAGGCCGGCACGCCCGAAGTGAAATATTACAGTCCTGAAGTCTCCCAGACCTCCCAGTTGAAGGCGCGCATCGTCACGTTCTCCAAGTCCTCGGAACGCGCAAGTGTAACGCCTCGCGTGGGCTCGGAAGCCAAGCCGGCTTCCTCGAGGAGCGCCGCGAACGGGCTCGTGCTGCCTCGCTTCCCGCGCTCGGCTCTGGCTAGCCGTATCAGGGGGGTGGATCGCCGCGCTGCAAAGGAATAACCTTAATGGTGTGACGTCGGTCGTCCGGGTATAAAGAAAATGCCGACCAGTCTTCAGGGCAAAGTCGCCCTAGTCACAGGCGTGAGCCAGGACGGGCAGATCGGGCAAGCCGTTGCCAAAGCCCTCGCAAGGGAGGGTGCCGCACTGGCGATTTGCGCGCGCACGCAGAACAACGTCGAAGCCCGCGCCGCAGAGCTGCGGCAGGCCGGCGCCCGAGTGCTGTCGATCGCCGCGTCCCTGACCGATGAACCCCAGGTCCAGCAGCTCATCGACAGCGTGCTGGGGGAATACTCCAGGATCGACATCCTGGTTAACTTGGCAGGTGGCCTTACCCGCTACAAACCCTCAATCGAGCACAGCCTCGACGATTGGAACAGCGAGGTGAACAACAACCTCTTGAGCGCTTTCTTAACCTCGCGCGCCGTCTTCCCGCATATGCGTGCGGCCGGGAGCGGCGTCATAACCAACTTCGCGCGCGCTGGACTGCCTCAGGCCAACATGGTCGCATATAACTGTGCCAAGGCTGCGATTGAGGCTCTGACGCGCACATTGGCGCTCGAAGGGAAAGACGCCGGCATCCGGGTCAACGCAGTGGCACCAGGGCTTGTCGATACGGCATCGAACATTGCCGCGATGAAACCAAAAGACTTGAAGCGCTGGGCCAAACGCGAAGATGTCGCCGAGACCGTGGTTTTTCTATCCTCGGAAGCCGCCGCAGGTATTACCGGCCAAGTGGTTGCGGTCACAGGTTGGGGTTTATAGCTCTCGGACTGCCGCTGCTTGGCGGGACGTGGCAGCGACTGGGGCTGCGATGGCAGTGCGTTCGGCCACCTGCGCCAGAGACGCTATGTTCTCAAGCGCACCGCACGCAGGTCGGTGCGGGCGAGTTTGTTCTCTCGCCCGGGTTCTCCAGCCGACTTGACCACATGACGGCGTCTTCGCCGTGAGCAGAACGTCAAAGCCAACGTTGGAGGGATAGGAGGCCATCCAATGCAGTTTGAAGAGACGAAGGGTAAGTTCGGCTTCCATCTCATGGGCGGTAAAGGCGACACCCATGCAAAATCCGCGAACGTCCAAATCTATGTGAGATCCAGTGTTCTCAGCCGGTCTGCCGATCTTGCGATCTCTCCGCATCTGATGAGCGAGGTGGAAATCGACCGGTTCATTGACGATGCCGTTGCTTCCCTTCAAGCGATCCGCATCGATGCAAAAAATGCGCTGTCAGCAGCAAACTCAGATTGAGCACTGCCATTATCTGCTGCGGCTTGCCATGGGAGCGGTCGCGCCAGCACCTCGCCAACATTAACTAGGGGAGCGAAGATCATGAACGCGAACGAACGGGCGGCGGCACGAACGTCGGCGAGTTCGTCCAAGCGACGCGGTCGGACAGCTCCGCAGACAAAGTAGCTCGCGGTTTTGGAGCTGGTTCTGATTTCGGAGCACGCGAGCAAATCGGTTTTTTAATCAGAGGCGTTTGACCCGACGCAGACCAAAGTGGGGATGACGTCGCCCTCAGGCGACCGCTCGAAAGAGCTCGCTCGCGCTCCTCGCGCTGCGCAGCTTGCGTAGGACTTCAGGGTCCCGCAACTTGCGCGCGACGGCGGCGAGCGCATTGAGCTGATCGAGCTGCGACGAGGCGGGCAACATCAGGAGGAATACGAGATCGACCGGCTGGCCGTCGATGGCTTGAAATTCGATCGGATGCTTGAGGCGCACCAACAGGCCATAAGGCTTCTTCACCTCCCGGAAGCGCGCGTGCGGGATCGAGACGCCGCCGCCGATGCCCGTGGAGCCAAGCTCGTCACGCTTCTCGATCTCGCTCGATACCGCCGCCACCGGCAGCGCAAGCGCGGACGCGGCGCGCGCTCCGAGGTGCCTCAGCAGGGAAGCCTTGTCGCTGGTCACAACGTCGATCTCGACCAACTCGGGCTTGAGAAAGTCCTTTATCTGCATTGAGGCTCCTGGTCGGATGCTAAGGCGACGCGGGCGGGCGGAGGGCGCAAGCTCACTCGGCCGATCGCAGTCGATAGCCGATGCCGGTTTCAGTTAGGAGATATTGTGGACGTTCAGCATCGCTTTCTATTTTTCGTCGTAGCTGGCGCATGAGGACCCGCAAGTATTGAGTATCCGTCGCCTCGTCCCATAGCTCATGCAATAGGAACTTGTGGGTCAGCACCTTGCCCGCGTGTTGCACGAGCAGGCGGAGAAGATCGTACTCTTTCGGAGAGAGTTTGACCTCGCTGTCGCCGGTCTTGACGATGCGGCGCACCAGGTCGACCGAGAGGTTGCCGACACGAAACACCGGCCGCTCGCCCTGGACCTGAAGCTGATGGCGCACGGCGGTGCGCATGCGGGCCAGAAGTTCCTCCATACCGAACGGCTTGGTGACGTAATCGTCTGCGCCATTGTCCAGCGCCTCGACCTTGCCTGCTTCGTCTCCGCGGCTCGACAGCACGACAATGGGAATACGATCGTTGCGCTCGCGCAACAATGTCAGCAGCTCGAGCCCTTGTATATCCGGAAGGCCGAGATCGAGAATGATCAGGTCGGGATTCTGCGCCAGGAGTTCCAGGCCCGTTTTCCCATTGGGGGCTTCAATGACGTCATAGCCTTGCGTGCTGAGACCCATGCGCAGCAATTTGCGAATTGGCGGCTCGTCGTCGATGACCAGAACTCGAACGGACGCGGAATTCATGAGTCTGCATCCCGATGGCTGCCCTGCGCTGGGATCGGCAGCCTGATCGTGAATACCGCTCCGGTGCGGTCGGTCCTATTTGCCGCAGAAATCGTTCCGTTCATCGCCTCGATGAAGCCGCGCGAGATGGCGAGGCCCAAGCCGGTGCCCGGCCGCACATGGTCGCCTTTGCGCGCGCGGTAGAACTTGTCGAAGATATGCTCGAGGTCCTGAGGCGGAATACCTTCACCCTCGTCCAGGATCTCTATTGCAACCCAATCCTGCTCGCGGCGGCTGCGAATGCGTATGGTAGTCCCGGCCGAAGCGTACTTCGCGGCATTGTCGAGTAGATTGAAGAGCACTTGCTCGAAGAGCACGGCGTCGAGTTGCAGCATTGGAAGATCGGCGGCTAGCTCCACCTCAACTTCGTGTTGAGCGAGGATTTTGCCCGCCCGCCGAAGCGCGCTGCCCACGATCTCGCCGAGGTCGTGCGGCGAGACGTTGGCGATCACCGCCCCCAACTCGAGCCTCGTCATGTCGAGGAGGTTGGCGATGAACCGGTTGAGGCGCTCGGACTCCTCGATGATCGTCGCAAGGAGGTCCGCCTTCTGGGCGTCGCTGAGATTGGCGGAGAGGTCGCGCAGCGTCCCCGCTGCCCCCAAGACCGCCGACAGAGGCGTCTTGAGGTCGTGGGAGATGGAGGTCAGCAAGGCGGAACGCAGGCGATCGGTCTCGACCGTCCGCCGCACCCGGTCCATATCCTCGACGAGATGCACCCGTTCGATCGCAAGCGCCGCCTGATCCATGAGCGCGTCGAGCAGCCGGCGTTGATCGGGCGTAAGCAGCGGTCCCGGCTTGTCGCTGTCGATCCCAATCACGCCGATCGCCCCGCGCCCGGTGCGCATGGGCAGGAAAAGGCGCTGTGCACCTGGAAGGGTGTCGGCGCCGCGGCCGGCAGCGCGGTCATTTTTCCAGGCCCACGACGCAGCGGCAAGGTCGGACGGCTCGAGCCTATCCTCCGGCGGGTAGCCCGCGTGCACCGCGATCGAGCCGTTCTCAGGCAGCATTAGCACGACGCGCACCTTGAGCATGGAGGCGATCTGGAATGCAGTGGCCCAGAGCACGTCGTCGAGCGTGCCGGTGCCTCCGAGCTTGCGGCTGAAGGCATAGAGCTGCTCTGTCGTGCTCGCGCGGCCGACGGCAATCAACGCCTGGCTGCGCATGCGGGCGGTGATATTGGAGACGATGACGGCTACGACCGTAAACGACAGGAATGCCGCTACGTTGGTAGGATCCGTGATCGTGAACGTAAAAATCGGAGGCAGAAAGAAGAAGTTGTAGCACAGCGACGCAGCAACGCTGGCGGTCAGCGACGGCAGCAGACCGAAGCGAACCGCGATTCCGACGATCGCCGTCAGGAACAGAAGGTCGACGCTCTCGATGCCGATCCAGGATTGCGCGTACCAGGCAACGGCCAGTGCCGCGCCCACAGACAGCAGGGCGATGGCGTAGGGAATAGGACTGAACGCCCGCTGCTCTTGCGCAGGGCGCACCGACTTCTTCGGGATCGGCTCGCTCGCCAGCTCCTCCCCGGATACCACCTGGACGCTGAAACCGCCGGCTTGACGCAGAAGATCATGCACGATCGAGCCATAAACGATCTCGAACCATCTCGGCCGTTGCGATTTTCCGATGATGATCTGCGTCACGTTGTTGGCACGCGCAAATGCGACGATATCGTCCGCGCTGTGCCACGAGGCGCCCGGTATTGTCAGAGATTCTCCGCCGAGGCGCTCGGCGAGCCGAAGGGTATCGGCAACGCGGTCGCGTTCCTCGTCGCTAAACCGCAAGGCCCGTCGCGTTTCGATATTTAGCGCCATCCACGGTGCATGCAGCCTGTCGGCCACGCGCTTCGCGTAACGCACGAGTCCCACGGAACGCGGATCCTCGCTGACGCAGACAAGGACCCGATCACAGGCTGCCCAAGGCCCAGGAATGGCACGGGCCTGCATCTCGGTGAGCAACTGCTCGTCGACGCGCTCGGCAGTCCGTCGCAGGGCAAGCTCGCGCAGAGCCGTCAGATTGGCCGGCGAGAAGAAATGCTCGAGCGCCCGCTCGGCCTGTTCGGGAATGTAGACCTTACCGTCCTTCAGCCTCTGAATGAGATCGTCGGGCGTGAGATCGACAAGCTCGACGGCGTCGGCGCGGTCGAAGATTGAATCCGGCACGGTCTCGCTGACACGAACGCGCGTGATCTGGGCGACGACGTCATTCAGGCTTTCGATGTGCTGGATGTTGACGGTGGTATAGACGTCGATGCCGTGGTTCAACAGCTCCTCGACGTCGAGATAGCGCTTGGGATGACGGCTGCCGGGAGCGTTCGTGTGGGCCAGCTCGTCGACGAGCACGATCTGCGGCCGTCGAGCAATGACCGCATCGAGGTCCATTTCCTCGAGCTGACGCCCCTTATACTCGACGATGCGGCGAGGAACGATTTCCAGCCCCTTCAGCAGCGCTTTCGTTTCTTTGCGCCCGTGCGTCTCGACGACACCGACGACGATGTCGTAGCCGTCCTTCTTTCGGGCGCGCGCCGTCTGCAGCATCTCATAGGTCTTGCCGACCCCAGGCGCGGCTCCAACGAATATTCTGAGCTTGCCGACGCGGCTGTCCTCTCGGCGCGCGGCCTCGAGCAAGGCTTCCGGGGACGGACGCTGTTCCAATTTCTGGACTGGGTCTGGCATCGCGATCCATGTTGCGTGCCATCAACGCTGGATCAAGAGGTCAATGCGCTGAAAGGCTATCGAGGGCTAAATTCAACGATAGCACGTTTACGCGCGGCTCACCCAAGAGACCCAGCCAGCGACTTTCGGTGTGCTCATTAACAAGCTGGCGCACGCGATCCTCTGCCATGTTCCGCGCCTTGGCTACGCGGGGCACCTGGAACAAGGCCGCTTCCGGCGAGATATGCGGGTCGAGACCGCTTCCCGTCGTCGTGACCAGATCCACCGGCACGGGAGCCGACGGATTCTCCTGCTTTAACTTTTCTACGTCTGCCTGGACGCGCTCGATCAGCGCCTTGTTCGTAGGCCCGAGGTTGGAGCCCATGGAGTTCGCAGCGTTGTAGGGCTGGGCTACCGACTTCGATGGGTCGGCCGGGTCCGGACCGAGCGTCGGTGATGGGCGTCCATGGAAATATCGCTCACTGGTGAAGGCCTGGCCAATGAGCGCCGAGCCGATGACTTTGCCGCCTTGCTCGATGAGACTCCCCTGCGCCTGGTAGGGGAAGATCAAACCGGCAATACCAGTTATCGCCAGCGGGTAGATTAGCCCCGTGATCAAGGTCAGGGCGACGATGAAGACGACTGCGGGACGGACTTCTCTAGACATGACTTCTCTCCTCAAGCGAGGTGCAGGGCCGTGACCAGAAGGTCGATGGCCTTGATGCCGATGAACGGGATAATGATGCCGCCGAGGCCGTAGATCAGCAGGTTGCGCCGCAGCAGTGGTCCGGCGCCGATCGGACGAAAGGCGACGCCCTTGAGAGCCAGCGGAATGAGCGCGATGATGATCAGGGCATTGAAGATAATCGCCGACAGGATCGCGCTCTGCGGCGTGGACAAGTTCATGATGTTGAGCGCCTGCAATTGCGGGTAAAAGGCGAGGAACATCGCCGGGATGATGGCGAAGTATTTTGCCACGTCGTTCGCGATCGAGAAGGTGGTGAGCGCGCCGCGCGTCATAAGCAGCTGTTTCCCGATCTCGACGATCTCGATCAGCTTGGTCGGGTTCGAGTCGAGATCCACCATGTTGCCGGCCTCGCGCGCTGCTTGCGTGCCGGTGTTCATGGCGACGCCCACATCAGCTTGGGCCAAGGCAGGGGCGTCGTTGGTGCCGTCACCGCACATGGCGACGAGCTTGCCCTTCGACTGCTCATCGCGAATGAGGCGCAGCTTGTCCTCGGGTGTGGCTTGGGCAAGGAAGTCGTCGACGCCGGCCTCCGCCGCAATTGCTGCCGCCGTCATGGGATTGTCGCCGGTGATCATGACCGTGCGGATGCCCATGCGGCGAAGCTCGGCGAAGCGCTCGCGGATGCCGCCTTTGACAATATCCTTGAGGTGAACCACGCCGAGCAGGCGGCCGTCTTTTGCGACGGCGAGCGGTGTGCCGCCCGATTTCGCAATCGTGTCGGCGATCGCATTGATTTCGCGCACGGCCTCCGCGCTGACCGCCGGCTGAAGAGCCTGGGCGGTCGCGCCCGAACCCGCGAGCGACGGCGAGGCGAGATATTTCAGGATCGCGTCGACCGCGCCTTTGCGGACCCAGGAGCCGCCGACCTCCACGCCGCTCATTCGGCTCTGCGCCGTGAAGGGAACAAAGTGAGCGTTGAGCTGGCCCAGTTCGCGGCCACGAATGCCATATCTCTCCTTGGCGAGTACGACGATGGAACGGCCTTCCGGGGTTTCATCGGCGAGAGAGGCCAGTTGGGCGGCGTCCGCCAGCTCCTGCTCTGGGACGTTACGCAACGGCTTGAACTCTGTTGCTTGCCTGTTGCCGAGGGTGATCGTGCCGGTCTTGTCAAGGAGGAGTGTATCGACATCGCCCGAGGCTTCTACCGCACGGCCGGACATTGCCAGCACGTTGAATCGTACGAGACGATCCATGCCGGCGATGCCGATTGCGGACAGAAGTGCGCCGATCGTGGTTGGGATCAAGGTCACGAAGAGTGCCACCAGGATGACAACCGAGACGGCACCGCCCGCATAGCTCACGTAACTGGGAATGGTTGCGGTGGCGAATACGAAAATGATGGTCAGGCCGGCCAGCAGGATATTGAGAGCGATCTCATTCGGCGTCTTTTGCCGCTCGGCGCCTTCGACAAGCCGGATCATCCGATCGAGGAACGTGGAGCCGGGCGCCGCGGTGATGCGGACGCGAACCCAATCCGAGAGCACTTGAGTGCCGCCAGTTACTGCCGAGCGGTCGCCGCCCAACTCGCGGATGACTGGGGCCGACTCACCGGTGATCGCCGCCTCGTTGACCGAGGCGATGCCTTCGATCACTTCACCGTCGGAAGGAATGATGTCTCCGGCCTCGACCAGCACGATGTCGCCGACCTTGAGACTGGTGCTGGGCACTAGTTTTTGGCCCGACCCCGTCAGCAGCTTCGCCGGCGTCTCGGTGCGCTGGCGGCGTAGCGTTGCCGCCTGAGCTTTGCCGCGTCCCTCGGCGATCGCCTCGGCGAAATTGGCAAACAGCACCGTGAACCAGAGCCAGAGGCTGATCTGGAATTCGAAGCCGATGTTCTCGCCCCCGGTCAAGAGGTCGCGGATTAGTATGACCGTCGTCAGCGCCGTGACGACTTCGAGCACGAACATGACAGGGTTCTTGATAAGCGTCCGCGGATCAAGCTTGACGAAAGCCGAGCCGATGGCCGGCAGGACGATCTTGGGATCGGTCAGCGCCGAGGCCGGCATTCGCTTACGGATCTGTGAAGTTTCCATCGAAGTGACTCCGAGGTGAATTCGATCAGTAGAGGGTGCCGGCGGTCATCGCGAGATGCTCGACGAGCGGTCCAAGCGCGAGCGCGGGGAAGAAGGTGAGGCCACCCACGATCACGATGACGCCGACGACAAGGCCGATGAAGAGGCCACCCGTAGTCGGGAACGTGCCGGTCGATGGCGGAATGGACTTCTTCTCGGCCAGCGAGCCGGCGATCGCCATGGCGGGAATGATCATCAGGAAACGACCGACGAACATCGCGACGGCACCGGTCGTATTGTAGAAAGGCGTGTTACCCGTGATGCCGCCGAAGGCCGAGCCGTTATTGCCGGTGCTCGAGGTGTAGAGATAAAGGATCTCGGAGAAGCCGTGCGGCCCGGGATTGGCGATCGAGGCGATCGCCGAGGGGATAACGGTCGCAACCGCCGTCCAGCCGAGAAACATCAGGGGCAGGATGAGGATGGCGAGCATCGCCATCTTGACTTCCTTCGCCTCGATCTTCTTGCCGACGTATTCCGGGGTGCGGCCCACCATGAGCCCGGCGACGAAGATCGAGAGGATGACGAACAGGAGCATCCCGTACATTCCCGCGCCGACGCCGCCAATGATAATCTCGCCGAGCTCTATGTTGATCAGCGGCACCATGCCGCCAAGGGCGGTGAAGGAATCGTGCATGGCGTTCACGGCGCCGCACGAGGCCGCAGTCGTAATCACTGCAAAGAGCGCGGACAGCACTATGCCGAAGCGAACCTCCTTGCCCTCCATGTTGCCGCCGGTGAGCCCAAGTGCATTGAGCCCGGTGGTTCCTGAAGCTTCGGCCCAATAGCAGACGAAGACGCCCGCGAGGAAGAGCACGCCCGTTACGGCGAGGATGGCCCAGCCCTGGCGCTGATTGCCGACCATGCGGCCAAAGACGTTGGTGAGCGCGGCGCCGATCGAAAATATGGAGACGGTCTGGATGAGGTTCGACAGGATGGTCGGGTTCTCGAAGGGATGCGCCGCATTGGCGTTGAAGAAGCCGCCGCCGTTGGTGCCGAGCATCTTGATTGCAATTTGAGAGGCTACGGGGCCGACGGCGATCGTCTGCTTGGCGCCTTCGAGCGTCGTTGCCTCGACATAGGGTCCGAGCGTCTGCGGCATGCCTTGCCACACCAGGAAGAGGGCATAAGGGATGCAGATGGGGATCAAGATGTAGAGCGTGCAGCGCGTGATATCGACCCAGAAGTTGCCGATGGTCTTTGAGGAGGCGCGCGCGAAGCCGCGGATCAGCGCTACCGCGAGCACGATTCCAGTCGCGGCCGATAGGAAGTTCTGATGCGTGAGGCCGAGCATCTGCACGAGATAGGACATCGTGCTTTCGCCGCCGTAGTTCTGCCAGTTGGTGTTGGTGATGAAGCTCACCGCAGTATTCAAGGCGAGGTATTCGGGGACAGCGGTCATGCCCTGGGGGTTGAACGGCAGCCCTTCCTGCAGGCGCATCAAGAAGTAGAGAATGAGGAAGCCGCCGACGTGGAAGAGAAGCATGGCGATTGTATAGGTTAGCCAATCCTGCTCACGCCTTTCGTCGACGCCGCCAACCCGGTACAGCCCCGCTTCGAGGGGACGCAGGACCGGTGACAAGAACGTACGTTCTCCATTGAAGACGCGCGTCATGTAGCCACCCAGCGGCTTCACGAGCGCCACAACGATTGCGCAATAAAGCGCGATCTGAATCCAGCCGTTGATGGTCATGGTTGAGGACCTCTCAGAAGCGCTCGGGGCGCAGCAGAGCGTAAACCAGGTAGACGAGGAGCCCCGCCGTAACGAGGCCGGCAAGCCAAAGATCGAAGGTCATGTGTGCGCTCCCTTAGAGCCGATCGCAGGCATATGCGTAGCCGATCGCTAGCGCGAAAAAGGCTAACCCGCCGGCCAGCAGGATCAGGTCCAACATGGTGTTGCTCCTTGCAATCTCTTCAGCCATCTGACCGCAAGCGCGCGCGGATAGCCGTGACCTAAGTCAAGAGGACGTACGCCTCTTCGTTAGGCGGGGGATACTTGCTGGAGCTGCCATAAGAAATCGAGATCGACCTAACGGCCTTGTTATAAGAATCTCATAATCGAGTGGTCTCGACAGAGACCCTCCCACGCTGCCCCTCCCAATGCACACGAGACGGGTCCACTCGCGGCGTGGGCTTTCCGAAGCGCTTATGAGAAGGCGAGTGCGCCCGTCTCGATTTCTTATGCGTCTATTGTGATCTTGGTGCCTCGGAGAAGTCTCTCGAAAGGGTAAGGGCACCATGGTCTCAATGGCAGCATCGCAGGCAAGGGCGACGCGTGATGCGAGCCCTCGCGAGCCAATCGGTTCCGGTGAGAGGACGACGTCCGGAAGGCTTTGACGCGTTGGCGATATCTCGGCTGCGGCGGGCTGAAATCGAAATAGAGGAGCATCGCCGCCTACGGGAAGAAATCCGCAGATTGAGCGCCGGGCAGCAGACACAGGCGGACCGCGCGGCGTCCTCGTCGGCTCTGCGCTTCCTCGTCGGCAGGAATAGTCGCGGAAAATGGGTTGCGCGAGATGAGCAAGGCCGCCGCGGCGGGCTGTTCAACGCCTTCGCGGAAGCCGTGCGCTTCGCAGTTCGGGAAGTGGGCAGGGCGCAGGGCGCCGTCGTCCTAGTGCCCGGCGTGCTCGAGGCTTTCGAGCCAAGCGCTCGCGCGAACGCCTACAGGGACAGCACGGGCGCGTCAATGCGCCTCTGACTTCAACGACAGACGTTGAAAATGGACCGGCCCAATAATTTTCATACACAACCGCTCGTGCCGCTCTGGCGCGGCCGGCTCTTTTTATGAGCGTCTTATGCGGCCTTTCCATTCGCCCTCTCGATTTCTTATGCCCGCATGCCGAACTTTCTCCCGCCAGCCCCGTTCGTAAAGGGTTGGCGAATGGAGAGTTGGTCATGAGCACAATGACAATTGGTCACATAGGACAGGCCAACCGGACGGCGCGGATGCCGAAAGCTCTGCGGTTGGCCATATTGCTCGGCACCCTCATCTTCATGGCTGTGACGGTGAACGCACTCATAATTGTCGCCGACAGCAGGTTCAGTAGGCGCGATACGGCGGCTCAAGATCGTTCGGTTGTCACGCATGATGTCCTGAAGCCGGAGACGCCCCCGCGTGGTCAACGCGAGGGCTCTTGACATGCCACTTGCTTCACTCAGCAGCAATCGGCCCATCGACTATTCGATGATTTACGATGCGAAACCCGCGGGCCCAGCCATTGGCATTTTCTCGGGACGGGAGATTTTCGAGTCTATCGTGGACGGGTTCGGGCGGCTTTACGTCTATACCGGCGTGGCACCGCGCCGATTGAATGGCGCATTTGCCGTCGAGCGCTCAAACCCGGCGAATTCATCCTTCGGCCGGGACTCGTCTATCGCCTGGCGAAGTTTTTCGAGCGCGACGCAGCGTAGATGAGCGCACTGGCACTCACCGAAAGCGCGTCGAGACTAGCCGAGTGTGCAAATTTCGCGCTTCGCACCGGTCAAATGCTCTCGGTCGTGCGCCGGAGCCGGTGGGCGAGCACCCGCATGACCTCGAGGGCAAAGTCGGGATGCTCGCGGATCAAGGCGAGGAAGGCGCGCTTGTCGACAGCGGCGACCTCGGTCGGCTCGGCGGCCACCGCATTGGCGCTTCTGGGCGAGCCGTCGATCACGGCCAGCTCGCCGAAGATGCCGTTCTCTCCCACGGTCTCGAGCACGATGCCGGCCGAGATGATCTTCACTCTTCCCGAGCGGACGAGGAGGAGAGTGGAGCCGGGGTCGTCGGCGACGAAGATCTTCGCGCCGGCCTCGTAGCGGGTGGTCGGAAGCCCGGCCTCGAACAGGCGGCTCATGTCGAACGCGTTTGTGCTCATGGATGAAGGCTAACCGCGCCCGCGCCCGCAAACAAGCGCCTGGGAAGGGACGCGGTCCTGGCACTCGGCTAGGGTAGTGTTGCCCAGCAAGGATTTCGGGATCGGTCCACAATCATGATTTTGGGCAAATGGCAGAGAGCGCTTGGCCTGCTCGCCGGAGCGCTCGCGCTCGTCGCCGCGCTCGACGTCTCCGCGGCCGCGGGCGGGGAGACCGTCACCGAGAGGATAGAGATCGCCGGCCTTTCGGTCGTGGTCTGGCGGCCGCCGGACGGCGGGCCCTATCCGCTCGTCGTCTTCTCTCACGGCTTCACGGCGTGCGCCGATCAGGCCCCGCTTCTAGGCGAGCTCATTGCTGCGGCGGGCTACGTGATCGTCGCGCCCGAGCACCGCGATTCCTCGTGCGCCGGGCGAGGGTACGCTCCGCCCGAGGCGCCGTTCGGGAAGCCCGCGCAGTGGACCGAGAAGACCTACCGCGCCCGGGGCGAGGACATCGCCAATCTCATCGACGCGCTCAAGGCGTCGCCCGCCTGGGCCGCGCGCCTCGATTTCTCGCAAATTGGGTTGATGGGGCATTCCCTTGGAGGGCACGTCGCACTCGCGCTGGCCGGGGCGCTCCCCTCCTGGCGCCGGGCCGACGTGCGCGCGGTGATCGCCATGGCGCCGCTCATCGGACCGCTCCTCGCCAAAGGCAAGCTCGAGGCCATGCGTGCGCCGGTCATGTATCAGGTGGGAGCGCGCGACGCAGGGACGACGGCGCTCGTCAAGAGGAAGGGCGGCGCGTTCGACAGAACGAGAGCGGCTTATCTCGTCGAGCTTGCCGATGCGGACCATTTCGCTTGGGGCCGTGGCGACGAGGCGTTCGAGCATAAGATAGCCACACTTTGCATCGCCTTCCTCGATCATGAGCTCAAGGGCGCGTCTGTCATGCGGCCGCTCGCCGCTGGCATCTTAAACTTTAAGCGCAAATAGGCCCTTGCAGGGCGACAATGACGGGCAGGCCTAAGGGCTTGCGAGCGCCGTGGGCCGCCTTTAGGGTGTCGCCCGCGCGCGGGGCTTCCAGCGCTCGACTGAGCGCGACGGCCTGGTTTCCGGCGGACTTGATAGTTCATTGGCGCGGTCGGCGGACCGTGGCCATGGCCGATCGCGGCGTCATGGGCAGGCGATCCGGGACAAGGAGGATGACGTGGCGGTGAGCGCGAAGAACTGGATCGTCGAGACCGAGTGGCTCGCCGCCCACCTCAATGCGCCCGATCTCATCGTGCTCGATGCCTCCTGGCACCTTCCGACCGCCGGGCGCGACCCCAAGGCCGAGTATCTCGCCGAGCACATTCCGGGCGCGCTCTTCTTCGACATCGACGACCTCATCGACGACACGTCGACACTCCCGCACATGCTTCCCTCGACCGTGAAGTTTGCCTCCCGCATGAAGAAGATGGGAGTCGGCGACGGCATGCGCATCGTCGTCTACGATACGCTGGGCCTCTTTTCTGCGGCCCGCGCGTGGTGGACGTTTCGCGCCATGGGCCACCAGGACGTGGCCGTGCTGAACGGCGGCCTCAAGAAGTGGAAGGCGGAAGGGCGCCCGCTCGAGGACGGGCCGCCGGTTCCGCGCACGGCACGCCACTTCACGCCGCTTCTGAACGGCTCGCTCGTGCGCGACATCGACGACATGACGGCCTACGTGGCGAAGGGCAACATGCAGATCGTCGACGCGCGCCCGCGGGGGCGCTTCGAGGGGACGGAGCCCGAGCCGCGGCCAGGCTTGCGCGGCGGGCACATTCCGGGCGCGAAGAACGTGCCGTCGGGGACGATCCTCAACGCCGACGGGACGCTCAAATCGAAAGGCGAGCTCGAGAAGATCTTCCGCGACGCGGGCATCGATCCGCAGGAGCCGGTGGTGACGACGTGCGGCTCGGGCGTCACCGCCTCCATGCTCTCCCTCGCCCTCGCCGTGGTCGGCCAGACCAACGCCGCCGTCTACGACGGCTCGTGGGCCGAGTGGGGCCAGTCGGAGCGCAAAACGCCGGTCGAGACCGGTCCGGCGAGCCCGGCGAAGAAGTAGGAGCCATTAAGTTCGCTAAGTTCGCTAAGTTCGCTGCTCACGCGTCGGGAAAATATTGAAACACCCAGGTCTCGGTCAGCGCGATCGCGCCCCGTCTCAGGTAGGCGCGCATATCGACCGGCTCGGGGCCCGCGACGTCGAGGTCGAAGAGCGCCCGCCAGCGCTCGCGTTGATCGACGACGGGGTGGGCGTAGGAGCTGGTCACCTCGCCGCGCGAGATCGTGACGACGACCTCGACGCCGTCATCGCGGCCGAGCCCGTTGAGCACGGGCCCCTGAAAATCGATGACGAACTTACGCAGCCCGCTCGGCCGTCGCGCGCCGGGGCGCCCGCCCCGCCCGGTCCACGTGGCCGTCGCGAGCGCGAGATCGGCGGGGAAGGGGGCGGTATCGAGCCACGACAGGCGATAGCTGTAGCGGCGCGCCGCGCCAGCCTTGAACGGCTCGCTCGGGCACCAATACGTCGCGATGTTGTCGTGGATCTCGTCATCGGTCGGGATCTCGAGGAGATGCACGGCGCCCTCGCCCCACGCATCGGCCGGCTCGACCCACACCGAGGGCCGGCGCTCATAGAAGACGCCGTCGTCGAGGTAGTGAACGAAATCGCGGTCGCGCTGAAGGAGCCCGAACCCCTTTACGTCGCGGTCGACGAACGTGTTGGTCATGACGAGCGGAGGATTGTTGAGCGGGCGCCAGATGCGCTCGCCGGCCCCCGTCCACAACGCAAGGCCGTCCAAGTCGTGGATCTCGGGGCGCCAGTCGAGCGCCTGGCGCGGGCCCGTCTCTCCGTACCAGAACATGCTGGAGAACGGCGCAATGCCAAGGCGCGCAATGTCGCGGCGTGCGAACAGATGAGCCTCGAGCTCCATGACGATCCGGCGCCCGTCACTCGCCTCGGTCGTGCGCCGGGCCGTCATTCGGTAAGCGCCGGCGACGCTCGGGCCGTCGAGGAGCGCGCAGAGACTGAAAGGCGCGTCCGCGTCTTGGGGCTGCTCGAGCCAGAAGGTCGTAAAGCGGGGGAACTCCTCGGGGGTCGAAAGGCCGGTGTCGATGGCGAGGCCGCGGGCAGAGAGTCCATACTGGTTATAGGGACCCGACGTGCGGAAGTAGGAGGCGCCGAGAAAGGACAGCCAATCGGTCTTGACGTCGCGGTCCATGACGCGGAAGCCGGCAAAGCCGATGCCATCCGGCAGGCCGCGCGCCGGGTGATCGGGCGGGATGTCGAAGAGCGCCGCGCTGTAGATCACCTCCCGCGCCAGTTCCCGCTCGACGAGGTGGATCCGCACGGGATCGCGGAACGTGTCGCTCAGATGGAAGAGCTGCACCGGGTAGCGTTCGCCCCCGAGCATTAACGTGGCATCGTTGCGAAAGCGAATTTGCTGGTAGGCGTCGTAGTCGATGCGCGACAGGGGCTCGAGGCCGGTTCGCTCGGGGGAATGCCACGGCGAGGCGGCCAAGACTCTGGCCGTTTCCTTCAGCGTGTCAAAGGAGAAAGGTTGCGGCGCGCCAAGCGCGGCGCGCGGCGGCACGAGGGCCGCACTTCTTACCTGTGGTGCGGGAATAAGCCCGCCGGCGACCACGCCACCCACGAGGCGCTTCAAGAGTTCCCGCCGATCGAGCCAGGCCATTGCGCACGTTTCCAAGGTCCTTCTAGACTTGGGCAGATAGTCCGAAACAGTAAGCGGTGCAACGGAGCAGGACGCCCAGGACATTGGGCGCGACCACACTCAGGTCTCAATTGATTCCTCTCCTCGGCAGACCCTTGTGCGAGGGTCGGGACCTGTGCCATTAACCTCAAATGCTTGTGAAAAACGTTCCCTCGACGCAGTCTTGCGTGCTGCTTAGTGCTGCCGCCTGGGTCTGCCTCGCCCTGTGCGTGTGCGCGCCACCGGCTGCCGCACAGGCGCCCCCGCCGCCGCCCGTGACCGTTGCCCAGCCGATCGCCAAGCGCATCACGACTTGGGACGAGTTCTCGGGACACTTCGAAGCGATCGAAGCCGTCCAGGTGCGACCGCGTGTCTCGGGATTCATCGAGGAGGTCCGTTTCAAGGACGGCGAGATCGTCAAGGCGGGCCAGCCGCTGTTCACCCTCGATCAACGGTCCTTCAAGCTCGCCGTGGAAGTTGCGCAGGCCGAGGTCGCGCGCACCAAGGCCCAAGTCGCCTTCCAGGAAACGGAAGTTGACCGCGCCGCCCCCCTCGTCAAGTCGGGAGCGGTGACGGAGCGTGATTACACGCAGCGGGCCGCTAACCTCGCCATCGCGCAAGCCCAGCAGCAATCCGCCGAGGCCGCCCTCAGGACGGCACAGCTCAATCTCGAATGGACGGTCGTCACGGCTCCCGTCCAGGGGCGAATCTCCGATAAGAAAGTCGACCCGGGAAACCTGGTGGTGGCGAGCGAGACGGTGCTCACTACGATCGTATCGCTCGATCCCATCCACTTCGTGTTCGATGCTTCGGAGGCCGACTATTTGCGCTACACGCGCCTTTATCAGAGCGGCGCGCGGCCGTCCTCGCGCGAGGTCGCGAACCCCGTGCGCGTCAAGCTCGCCGACGAGGATACCTTCAGCCACGAAGGGCGCATGGACTTTGTCGACAATCAGATGAACGCGCGCTCCGGCACGATGCGCGGACGCGCGATCCTCGACAACAAGGACGGGCTTCTGGTGCCCGGCGTCTTCGGTCGGCTGCAGTTGTTCGGAGGCGACGTCGATGCACTCCTGATCCCGGACGCAGCCGTCATATCCGATCAAATGCGCAAGATCGTGCTGGCCGTCGACAATAACGGAAAGGTCGTCGCCAAGCCTGTGACTTTGGGACCTCTGAACGAAGGGCTTCGCGTCGTAATTTCGGGGCTCGACAAGGCCGACAAGGTCATCATCGACGGAATTGCAAACCCCATGGTGCGGCCCGGAGTGATGGTCGCGTCCGAGCCCGGCGAGATCAAAGCGGTCGCTGCCGCCCAGTAAGTCGTCGGCAATCGGCACAAAGGCACGACCGATGCGCTTTCCGCACTTCTTCATCGACCATCCGATCTTTGCCTCCGTTCTCTCGCTGATCATCTTGATCGTGGGAGCGATTGCGGGCCTTTCGCTGCCGATTGCCGAGTACCCGGAGATCGCGCCGCCGACAGTAAACATCAGCGCGACCTACCCGGGCGCCTCCGCGCAGGTGATCGCGGAAACCGTCGCGACGCCGATCGAGCAGGAGGTGAACGGCGTCGACGACATGCTCTACATCACGTCGCAGTCGACCGGCGACGGCTTGCTCTCGATCAACGTCGTGTTCAAGCCCGGCACCGACATCGATCAGGCCCAGGTGCTCGTGCAGAACCGCGTTCAAGTCGCCGAGCCGCGCCTCCCCGAGCAGGTGCGCGCGCTGGGGCTCGTCGTGCGCAAGGCGTCGCCCGATCTGATGATGGTCGTGCACATGATCTCGCCGGACGGCTCGCGAGATCAGCAGTACATCTCGAACTACGCGACGCTCTACGTGAAGGACGTGATCGCGCGCGTCGACGGCGTGGGCGATGTGCGCATCTTCGGCGCGCGCGACTATTCCATGCGCATCTGGCTCGATCCCGACAAGCTCGCGGCGCGGTCGCTGACGGCCACCGACGTGGTGGCGGCGGTGAGAGCGGCCAATCTGCAAGTCGCGGCGGGCGCGATCAACCAGCCGCCCGCCAAGTCGCCGGGAGCCTTTCAATTGACCGTCAAGACGCTCGGGCGGCTCACGGACACCGAGCAGTTCGAGAACATAGTCGTGCGCGCCGAGCCCAACGGCTCGTTCATCCGCATACGCGACGTCGCGCGCGTCGAGCTCGGCTCGCAGGACTACACCGTCAACGCCTACCTCAACAACAAGACGGCGACCGCCATCGTAATCTATCAGCGCCCCGGCTCGAACGCCTTGGCCACCGCAGATGCCGTCAAGCAGACCATGAAGCGGCTCGCCAAGGATTTTCCGCCGGGCGTCGCATATACGATCGTCTACAACCCGACCGAGTTCATCCAGTTCTCCATCGACGCCGTGGTCCGCACGCTGTTCGAGGCCATGGCGCTCGTCGTGGTCGTGGTCATCCTATTCCTGCAGACGTGGCGGGCGGCGGTCATCCCCATTCTCGCTATCCCCGTGTCTCTCATAGGCTCGTTCGCGATCATGAGCGCGGCGGGGATCTCGATCAACACGCTCTCGCTGTTTGGGCTCGTGCTCGCGATCGGCATCGTCGTGGACGATGCGATCGTCGTCGTCGAGAACGTCGAGCGCTACTTGGCCCAGGGCCTCTCGCCGAAGGAGGCTGCGCACAAGACGATGGACGAGGTCGGCGGCGCGCTGATCGCGATCTCGCTGGTGCTGATCGGCGTCTTCATTCCGACAGCATTCATTTCCGGATTGCAGGGCTCGTTCTACCGGCAGTTCGCCATCACCATCGCCGGGTCGACGGCCATCTCGTGCTTCGTGTCGCTCACGCTGTCCCCGGCCATGGCCGCGCTCCTCTTGAAGCCGCACGGCGAGCAGAAGAAGCGCGGCGTTCTTCATGTGCTGACGGCGCCGATGCGCGTGTTCTTCTCCGGCTTCAATCAGGCTTTCTCCGCGCTGTCGCACGGCTACGCATGGCTCACCGGCCGGCTGGTGCGCATGGTCACGATCCTGCTCGTCGTCTATGCTGGTCTCCTGTTCCTCACCTACCAGCGCCTCGCCGCCACCCCGACCGGCCTCATCCCGCAGCTCGACCGCACCTACTTCATCGTCGCGTTTCAGCTCCCGCCGGGATCGGCGCTCGACCGAACGGACGCGGTGGTGCGCAAGGCCGCCGACATCATCAAGGGCCGCCCCGGCGTCCAGGACGCGGTCCAATTCGTCGGCTTCGACGGAGCGACGTTCACCAACGCGCCGAACGGCGGCGTCATCTTCGTGCGCCTGAAGTCGTTTGAGGAGAGGGAACGCGAGGGGCTTACCAAGGATCAGATTCTGGCGGACCTGCGCCAGCAGATGGCCGGCCTGCGCGAGGCGTTCGCCCTCGTCATCGAGCCGCCCTCGGTCCCGGGGATCGGGACGGGCGGCGGCCTCAAGGGCTATGTGCAGGATCGGGGAGGGCGCGGACTGCCGGCGCTCGAAGGCGCGGCCTGGACGGTGGCCGGCTCGGCCGGACAGACGCCGGGTATCGCGCAGGCATTTACCCTCTTCAACACCAAGACGCCCGAGGTCTATGCCGATATCGATCGAACGAAGGCCGAGCAGCTCGGAGTTCCAATCAGCCGCGTGTTCGAAACGCTGCAGATCTACATGGGCTCCGCCTACATCAACGATTTCAACGTCCTCGGCCGCACCTATCGCGTCACCGCGCAGGCGGACAATCCCTATCGCCTGACGTTGCGGGACGTGGCCAATCTGCGCACCATCAACAACGACGGCCAAATGGTGCCGATCGGCTCGGTCTCAACCTTCCAGGACTCGTCGGGGGCCTACCGCGTGCCCCGCTACAATCTCTATCCCGCGGCCGAGGTCCAAGTGGCGCTCGCGCGTGGCTATTCGTCCGGCCAGGCCATCGCCGCCATCGAGGAGATCGCCGATACCAAGCTCCCCAACGGGTTCGGGTTCGAATGGACCGAGATCGCCCTGCAAGAGAAGCTTGCTGGAAATACGGCCGCGATCGCCTTCGGCCTTGCCGTCGTTTTCGTCTTCCTCTTGCTCGCCGCGCTCTACGAGAGCTGGCTCTTGCCGCTGGCTGTCATCCTCATCGTGCCGATGTGTATTTTTGCCGCCATGATCGGCGTGAACTTCCGCGGCCTCGACCGCAATATCCTGGTCGAGATCGGACTGGTGGTGCTGGTCGGCCTCGCGGCGAAGAACGCAATTCTGATCGTCGAGTTCGCCAAGCAGGGCGAGGAGCATGGGCTCAATCGCTTCGAGGCCGCTGTCGAGGCGGCGCGTACGCGCTTGCGGCCCATTCTCATGACGTCGCTTGCCTTCATTCTCGGCGTCGTGCCGCTCCTGCTTGCGGTCGGGGCCGGTGCCGAGATGCGCCAGTCGCTCGGCACTGCCGTCTTCTCGGGCATGCTCGGCGTCACGCTGTTCGGGCTCGTCTTCACGCCGGTATTCTATGTGCTCGTACGCGGGTTTGCCGGCGGGCGCGGCGAAGCGATGCCCGCCCCTCACCCCGTGCCCGAAATCCCGGCGGCCTGAACAGCTTGCACGATCGGCCATATTGCGGTTGATCTCGGCAAACCCCCACGAGTATATGTCGCAGTCCTGCGCCGACCGAGCGCCGAGCGGGGGCGGCTAGCGGACGTGGTGAAATTGGTAGACACGCGAGATTTAGGTTCTCGTGGCCAAAAGCCGTGGGGGTTCAAGTCCCTCCGTCCGCACCAGGTCCTCGAGGGGAGCGGGCGCGAGGCCGGTCGAGACCGAGATGAGAGAGGCATGGAGTTGGATGCAAGTCATTGAAACGAGCTCGGAAGGCTTGAAGCGCAAGCTCAAAGTGGTTGTCGGCGCCGATGAGCTCGGCGAGCGCTTCACGACGCACCTCGGCAAAATGAAGGACCAGGTGCAGATCAAGGGCTTCCGCAAAGGCAAGGTTCCCGTCGCCCACATAAAGAAGGTCTTCGGCCGCTCGCTGATGAGCAACGTGCTCGAGGAGGCGATCCGCGAGACGAGTTCGAAGGCGATTGCCGAGCGCAAGGAGCGCCCCGCCATGCAGCCGGCGATCGCGCTGGCCGAGGGGCAGGGCGATATCGAGCAAGTGTTCGAGGGCAAGGCCGACCTCGCCTACGAGATGAGCTTCGAGGTGTTGCCCGAGGTGAAGATCGCCGACTTCGCCTCGCTGAAGCTCGAGCGGCTCGTCGCCGAGGTCGACGACGAGGCCATCGCGACCGCGCTTGCGGGCCTCGCCGACCGCAATCAGACGTTTCATCCCGAGGAAGGTCGCGAGGCCGGCGAGGGCGACCGAGTCACGATCGATTTCGAAGGGACCATCGACGGCAAACCCTTCGAGGGCGGAAAGGGCGAGGGACTGAGCCTCGTTATCGGCAACGCCAACTTCATTCCCGGTTTTGAGGAAGGCCTCAAGGGGGCCAAGAAGGACGAGCAGCGCGACGTCAAGGGAACTTTTCCGGCGAACTATCCCGTCGAGCCCCTTGCCGGCAAGGAGGCGGTCTTCGCCGTGGCCGTCAAGGAGGTCGAGAAGCCTGTGACGCCGGCGATCGACGAGGAGTTCGCCAAACAGATGGGGACCGAGAGCCTCGATCAGTTGAAGAAGCTCATCTCCGAAGGCCTGAAGCGCGAGTACGATCAGGCGGCCCGGCTCAAGATGAAGCGCGAGCTCTTGGATGCGCTCGAGAAGGCCCACGACTTCGAGCTGCCGCCGACCCTTGTCGAGCGCGAGTTCGAGGCCATATGGAAGCAGCTCAACGACAGCCTCAAGTCCCAGAACAAGTCTTTTGCGGACGAGGGCAAGACCGAGGAGGAGGCGCGCGCGGAGTACCAGAAGTTTGCGGAGCGACGCGTGCGCCTCGGCCTGGTCGTCGGCGAGATCGGCGACAAAAACAAGATTGAAGTCACGCAGGACGAGATGCGCCGGGCCCTCATGGAGCAGGCGCGGCGGCTCCCGGGCAAGGAGAAGCTGGTCTACGAATACTTCGAGAAGACGCCGGGCGCGCTCCAGGAGCTGAGAGCGCCCATTTTCGAGGATAAGGTCATCGACTTCATCATCGCGGCGGCGAAGCCCACCGAGCGCAAGGTGTCGCGCGAGGAGCTGATGAAGCGGGTGGAGGAGACGACGAACGCGTAGTGTCCCGTTTTCCGAAGTTCGCCTGAGTTCGCTGCTGGAGCCATGAGCGAACTTCGGAATCAATGGACACTAGAAATGTGAGTTTGCATTAGCGCGAAGCCTAAATTTCGCGCCGGAACACAAGCTTAAGGCATGTTTCGCACGCCAAACTGGCCGCCGGTTGCGCGAACTCGATGCGAAGAGGACCGCGACCGAGCCGCTCCAGGGTCTTGACGGAGACCGCTCCAATGCCGATCTCTCTGCGTCGGGCTCCGGGCCGGGGCAGCTTGTTCAGTGCTTCTCGCGTTGCCGGCAGGTCAAGTCTATAGAGCTGGGGAGGGGCCTCCCGCCTTCTTGATCCGCAGACCCGACCCGTTGGGCCGCTCGCAGCGGTCGCTCGATAGCCAGACCGGCCGCCGCAATGGCCGCCAGACAAAAGTGAGATGCTCTCCATGCGCGACCCAGTCGCAAACCTGACGAACACCTTTTGGCCGATGGTCGTGGAGCAGACCGCCCGCGGCGAGCGCGGCTACGACCTGCCGTCCCGCCTCCTCAAGGAGCGGATCATCTTCGTCACGGGTCCCATCGAGGACCACATGGCGGCGTCGATCTGCATGCAGCTTCTGTTCCTCGAGGCCGAGAATCCGAAGAAGGAGATCTCGATGTACATCAACTCGCCGGGCGGCGTGGTGACGTCTGGAATGGCGATTTACGACACCATGCAGTTCGTAAAGCCGCCGATCGCGACGTTGTGCATCGGCCAGGCGGCGTCGATGGGGTCGCTCCTCCTGTGCGCCGGCGAGAAGAGCATGCGCTATGCCCTCACCAACGCCCGCATCATGGTTCACCAGCCCTCGGGTGGGTTCTCGGGGCAAGCGTCGGACATCGAACGGCACGCGGAAGACATTATCAAGATGAAACGCCGACTTAATGAAGTCTATGTCAAGCATACCTCCCAACCCTATGAAGTCATCGAGAAGACCCTGGATCGCGATTACTTCATGACTGCAGAGCAGGCCCGGGACTTCGGCATCGTCGACCGGGTGCTGACGCAGCGCGAGGAGGTCGAGGCCAAGGCCGGCGAGTTGAAACCGGTCTGATCTATCCGCCGGGCTTGCCATGGCCTTGCCCGAGCGCGGAGCGTGCGGGCCTTCCGGAGGCGCGACGGGCGATGGGCCTTGGCCCCGTTCTTGCTCTTGTCGTTAAAAGTGCCTGTTAAGGGTGATCCAACACCCGGGCACCGCTTTAAATGTGTTGTAATCGTGACGCCGGAAAACCCTGGGAGTGGACGAGACGTTAATCGAATCTTGATCTTGAGAAGGCTAGCGTGCTCAGATTGGGCTTAGAGGATTGAGTGCCCCGCGGCGGGCTTGGCCGCGCGCTCCGTAGGTAGCAGTTGAGAGGTTCGAACCGGAATGCCGGGCGCGCCCCTGACCACGGGTGAGAGAACATAATGGCTCAGGAAAAGAACACCCTCTATTGCTCGTTCTGCGGCAAGAGCCAGCATGAGGTGCGAAAGCTCATCGCCGGACCGACAGTGTTCATCTGCGACGAGTGCGTCGAGCTATGCATGGACATCATCCGCGAGGAGAACAAGAACACCCTCGTCAAGTCGCGCGACGGCGTTCCGACCCCGCAGGAGATCTGCTCGGTCCTCGACTCGTATGTGATCGGCCAGGATCACGCCAAGCGCGTGCTGTCGGTCGCCGTGCACAACCATTACAAGCGGCTGAACCACGCCGCCAAGAACAACGACGTCGAGCTTGCCAAGTCGAACATTCTGCTCGTCGGCCCCACCGGCTGCGGCAAGACGCTGCTCGCCCAGACGTTGGCGCGGATCCTCGACGTGCCGTTCACGATGGCGGACGCGACAACGCTCACCGAGGCGGGCTACGTCGGCGAGGATGTCGAGAACATCATCCTGAAGCTTCTGCAGAACGCCGACTACAACGTCGAGCGGGCGCAGCGCGGTATCGTCTACATCGACGAGGTCGACAAGATCTCGAGGAAGTCCGACAACCCTTCCATCACCCGCGACGTTTCGGGCGAGGGCGTCCAGCAGGCCCTTCTCAAGATCATGGAAGGCACGGTGGCGAGCGTTCCCCCGCAGGGCGGACGCAAGCATCCGCAGCAGGAGTTCCTGCAGGTCGACACGACCAACATTCTGTTCATCTGCGGCGGCGCGTTCGCCGGCCTCGAGAAGATCATTTCGCGGCGCGGCAAGGGGACCGCGATCGGTTTCAGCGCGCGCGTCATGGGGCCGGACGAGCGGCGCATGGGCGATGTGCTGCGCGAGGTCGAACCCGAGGATCTCCTCAAATTCGGCTTGATCCCCGAGTTCATCGGCCGCTTGCCGGTGATCGCGACGCTCGAGGATCTGGATGAGGCGGCTCTCGTCCAGATCCTGACCGAGCCGAAGAATGCACTCGTCAAGCAGTACCAGCGCCTCTTCGAGATGGAGGACGTGAAGCTCACGATCACGACCGAGGCGCTGAAGGCGATTTCGCGCAAGGCGATCGAGCGGCGCACCGGCGCGCGCGGCCTGCGCTCCATCATGGAGGGGATCCTTCTCGACACGATGTTCGACCTGCCGGCGCTCAAGGGTGTCGAGGAAGTCGTGATCGGGCCCGAGGTTGTCGAGGGAGGTGCTCGTCCACTCAGAATCTACTCCGATCGCGCCGAGGAGAAGGGGTCGACGGCCTCTTGAGAGCCAGGGTCTATTGCGGCCGACGGAGACAGCGTCCAGCGGCCGCGCTCTTGATACACCCTGGCGCCTTCCCATGTCTTCCCGAGAGAGCAGGGCCGTGTCGGACAGTCAGGCAGGTTGATCTGAGCGGCACGATTTACATTTGAGGCGGATGGCGAAATGAGCGAAGAAAAACAGACCCGGGATCGTGGCGGAGCGAGGGAGATCTATCCAGTTCTCCCTCTCCGCGACATCGTGGTCTTTCCGTACATGATCGTGCCGCTATTCGTCGGCCGCGAGAAGTCGATCAACGCGCTCGAGGAGGTCATGCGCGCAGACAAGCAGATTCTGCTCGCCGCGCAGAAGAACGCCGGTGACGACGATCCGGCGAACGACGCCATCTATCAGGTCGGAACGCTCGCGTCCGTGCTCCAGCTCTTGAAGCTTCCCGACGGAACAGTGAAGGTTCTGGTCGAGGGAACGGCGCGCGCCCGGATCCTTCGCTACACCGCCAACACCGCCTACTTCGAGGCGGAGGTCGAGCGCGCGACCGAGTCGGTCGGCTCGAAGGAGGAGATCGAGGCGCTCGCCCGCTCGGCAGTCTCCCAGTTCGAGAGCTACGTCAAGCTCAACAAGAAAATCTCGCCCGAGGTGCTCGGCACCATGGCGCAGATCGAGGACTATTCGAAGCTCGCCGACACGATCGCTTCCCACCTCGCGATCAAGATCGCCGACAAGCAGGACGTGCTAGAGACTGCGGTGATCTCCGAGCGGCTCGAGAAGGTCTATACGCTCATGGAGAGCGAGATCTCGGTCCTTCAGGTCGAGCGCAAGATCCGCTCGCGCGTCAAGCGTCAGATGGAGAAGACGCAACGCGAGTACTATCTGAACGAGCAGATGAAGGCCATTCAGAAGGAGCTCGGCGACACGGACGAGCGCGACGACATCGCCGAGTTCGAGGAGAAGATCGAGAATACGAAGCTCTCCAAGGAGGCCAAGGACAAAGCTCTCGCCGAGCTCAAGAAGCTCAAGCAGATGAGCCCGATGTCGGCCGAGGCGACGGTTGTGCGCAACTACCTCGACTGGCTGCTGTCGATACCGTGGGGCATCAAAGGCAAGGTCAAGAAGGACCTCGACGAGGCGCAACAGGTTCTCGACGCCGAGCACTACGGCCTCGAGAAGGTTAAGGAGCGCATTATCGAGTATCTCGCCGTGCAGGCGCGCACCAACAAGCTCAAGGGGCCGATCCTCTGCCTCGTCGGCCCCCCAGGCGTCGGCAAGACGTCGCTCGGCAAGTCGATGGCAAACGCGACGGGCCGCGAGTTCGTGCGCATGAGCCTCGGTGGCGTGCGCGACGAAGCCGAGATCCGCGGACACCGGCGTACTTATATCGGCTCGATGCCCGGCAAGGTCATCCAGTCGATGAAGAAGGCCAAGCGCGTCAATCCGTTGTTCCTCTTGGACGAGATCGACAAGATGGGGCAGGATTTCCGCGGCGATCCGGCGGCAGCCCTCCTCGAGGTGCTCGATCCCGAGCAGAACGCCACGTTCAACGACCATTACCTCGAGGTCGACTACGACCTGTCGAACGTGATGTTCGTCACGACGGCGAATACGCTGAACATCCCGCCGGCGCTCATGGACCGAATGGAGATCATCCGTCTCGCCGGCTACACCGAGGACGAGAAGGTCGAGATTGCGAAGCGCCACCTCATCCCTGGCCAGCAGCAGGCTCACGGCCTCGAGCCGGGTGAGTGGACCATCAGCGACGATGCGCTGCTCGAGATGATCCGCCGCTACACGCGGGAAGCGGGTGTTCGCTCGCTCGAGCGCGAGATCGCCAAGCTCGCCCGCAAGGCGGTGAAGGAGATCCTGACCGGCGCGAAGAAGATGGTGAAGGTCACGGCCGCCAACGTGAACGATTATCTCGGCGTGCAAAAGTTCCGCTATGGCGAAGCGGAGCTCGAGGACCAGATCGGCATCGTCACGGGCCTCGCCTGGACCGAGGTCGGGGGCGAGCTCCTCACCATCGAAGGCGTCATGATGCCGGGCAAGGGCAAGATGACGGTCACCGGAAACCTGCGCGACGTGATGAAGGAGAGCATCCAGGCCGCCAACGCCTACGTGCGCTCGCGCTCAGTCGAGTTCGGCATCTCCCCGGCCATGTTCGAGAAGAAGGACATCCACGTGCACGTGCCGGAAGGTGCGACGCCGAAGGATGGTCCGTCGGCCGGCGTGGCGATGGCGAGCGCGATCATTTCCGTGCTCACGGGGATCCCCGTTCGCAAGGACGTGGCCATGACCGGCGAGATCACGCTGCGCGGACGCGTGCTGCCGATCGGCGGCCTCAAGGAGAAGCTGCTCGCGGCGCTGAGGGGCGGCATCAAGACGGTGCTGATCCCGGAGGAGAATGTGAAAGACCTGGCGGAGATCCCCGACGAGGTGAAGACGAAGCTCGAGCTTATTCCCGTGGCACGCATGGAAGATGTCGTGAAGGCGGCCCTTGTCCGGACGCCGGAAGCGATCACGTGGGACGAGACGGCGGCCGAGGCGCCGGTTCCCGAGGATGGGTCGGGCGAGCCGCGGGTGACCGCCCATTAGTGGGGGCGATCGTCTCGGATCAATCGTCGAAGACGATCACCACGATTCAGATCTCGTATGAAGCCATGATCGCGTCGGGCCGAGCAGGTCCGACGCGATCATGGAGTCGTGCCTGCCTCGCGCCGAGATGCGTCAGGAAAGTCTTAGTGAACGCGCCGAATTTGCGCAGAAAGCTCGGTTTTGCCCCTTGACGGGGCCGATTTTTCGGCGCTTTTGTGCGGTCTCCGCTGCATAAGCAGCACTTCATGCGCGTCGCCCGGTGGCTAATTCTGCCTGTGCTCAGCGCCAATCAGACAGTCATCCGAGACATTCCAGTCACGAGGACGGAGAGAGATGAGTAAGAAAGATTTGATCGACGCCGTCGCCAGAGAGTGCGAGCTGACCAAGGAAAAGGCAGGGACAGCCGTCGATGCAATGCTCGCCCACATCAGGGCCTCGATGAAGAACGGCGAAGAGGTTCGCATTCCGGATTTCGGCACCTTCAAGGTCGCCAAGCGCAAGGCGCGCGAGGGCCGCAACCCGGCGACCGGTGCGACGATCAAGATCCCAGCCTCCCGCGTTCCGAAGTTCTCGCCCTCCAAAGGCCTGAAGGACGCTCTCAACTGAGGCTTGGCCTCTGCCCGACGGAAGCGCGCTGCGGGGAAACCCCGGGCGCGCTTTTCCTTTCCATTGCAACCTGGGGGACCTGCGGGGTTGCAGCCGCCGTAGCCGGCGGCTAGACGTTTTCTCGCTCACGCGTGGCAATCCGCTCACCTTCGGAGATCGGGCGCTTCGCGGGGCTCGGCTTGCCGCCATGTCGAAGACGTGTCTCCGGCATGGCCCGAAGATGCATTGACGATGATGCGGGCGGTTAGCTCAGCGGTAGAGCGCCTCGTTTACACCGAGGATGTCGGAGGTTCGATCCCTTCACCGCCCACCATTCGTGCGCTTCCCGCGCACGGCCCTCGGCGTCTCGCCGAAGACGCGGAACAGACGATTGAAGTGAGAGACGTCGGAGAACCCGGCATCGAGGGCGACGGCGGCGATGCGCCATGAGGCGAACCGCAAGTCGGCCAGGCGTTCGAATGCCTTCATCAGCCTGAGCTCGTTCAAGTGCTCGGTGAAGCGAACGCCAGCGTCCTTGAGGATGCGCTGCAGGTAGCGCGGCGAGATTTCCTGCGCGTGCGCAATCGACGCGACGGTGAGCGAAGGATCCTGAAACCGGGCCGCGATGTCATCGAGCGCCATCGCGAACCGCGCCGCCTGCGCGGTCTCAGGATCGGCCTCGATGCTCGTGCTCAATCGCTCCGCGGCCGCGAGCTTCGCGAGCTCGAGGACATGCCTTCGCGCGGCGCTGCGAACCTTCGGCGACAACGCGGCTCTGCTCTTCTGCAGGCTTCCGAGGTAGGTCTTGAGCAGGCGCAGGGCACCCGACGACCGCGGCCACGGCTCTGCGATCAAGAGGTCGAGGTCGGGCCCGCACGAGGCGAGCTCAAGGGGTGAGATCAGCACCGAGGCGTAGCCGAATGATTTGGGGCAGCCGAGGGTTCCAGGCTCCGAGACCCGCAGGAGAGTTGCCTCGCCGGGCCTGATGGAGACCTCTCGGCTTTGATGCGCGACCGCAATTGTGCTGCCGAGCGATATCACCAGGGCGAATGCGTCGGTCCCGTCCTTCACCAGCTCCGCGTCGCGAAAGGTGAGGCCGGGGGTCATCGTCGACCGGGTCACGCGCAAGCCGGGCTCGTCCAGAATTGACTGCATGGTTGCGCGGAAGGGCTCATCGGAAAGAGGGCGGAAATCCAAGTTCAGGAGGCGCCTGCCGATGAGGTCGCGCCACTCGCGAAGCGGATCACGCGTCCCGGCCAAGAGGATGACACTCGCGCAACAGTTAAATGAATGAGCTCGTCGACAATTTCACCCGCGTACTATCACGCGGAGCATGACTTTGCAATTTGCGCACTCGAGCAAGAGTCTCGAGTTCGCGCGAGTCCAAGAAAAGAAAAATCGCTTCTGCGATACGCGCGGCATGCGCTCGCTGCCGCGCGGCGGAGCGGAGTTCGATACGGTTACATACTAGGAGCAATCGGCAGCACCGTGCGAGGTGTCTCTCTCGGAAGCACGATCAACGCATATTGCCCTTTTGAGCAATTGTGCGGTGCCCGCGTTTTGTGCAGCGGTGAGTGCAGAGGAATGCGGCCCTGGCCTTCGCGTGGGGCTCTCGAACGAGCAATCTTTGCAAGGAAGGCGGTTTGCGATGGATAACTTTGCCTCATCCGGCACGGACGCCACCGGCAACGCGGGATCGAATGCCGTCGCGGGCAACGCGGCCAAGAACATCATCGACCGTGGGGCCAGCAAGGACGCGCTGAACGGCGGCGGGGGCGACGACGTGGCGATCGGCGGCCTGAGCCGCGATGAACTGACCGGAGGGCTCGGGGCCGACGATTTCAAGTTTAGATCCGTGCCTGAGACGGGCAAGGATCTCGATCGCGACGTGATCAAGGACTTCCACCGTGGCATCGACGACATCGATCTAAAGTCCATCGACACCAAAGCCGACTCGGCGGGCGTAGGCTCTCGTCTTTCTTTCTGGCAAGGGCGCTGCGTTCACAGGCACCAAGGACGCGAGCTGCGCTGGTACCAGATCACGCAGGCAGATTTCATCCTGCAAGGTCGAGAACGTCAGGGTTAGGAGCGTCTCATGGTCCTCAAAATGGGCAATGCGAAGAAGAACACGCTCGTCGGCACGAACTTCGCGGATACTCTTTTCGGCCTCGGCGCTGACGATGTTCTCGTCGGCTTGGGCGGGGCCGACACCCTCAACGGCGGCACCGGTCACGACAAGCTCTTCCGCAGCGCGGGCGCCGACACGCTCAGCGGCAACCAGGGCCATGACACGCTCGCGGGCGGCCTCGGCAAGGACACGCTGCTGGGTGGCCTCGGCAATGACGTGCTGATAGGAGGCACGAACGGCGACGTGCTGGCGGGAGGCGTGGGATTCGACACGGCAAGCTACGTGACGTCCACGGTGAGCGTCGGCGTGAATTCTTGCCAACGGCCTCAATACCGGTGACGCGCGCGGCGACACATACATCGGCATCGAGCTGATCGTCGGCTCGAATTTCGCCGATACGCTCGCCGGCAATTCAAACGTTTCGGCGCCCGGCATCAGGTTCCAGGGACGCGGGGGCAATGACGGCCTCTTGGGCGGTGGCGGCGCCGACGTTTTGGACGGTGGCAGCGGCGATGATCAGATTATCGGCCAGCTTGGCAATGACCGTATTCTTGGCGGCAGCGGCAACGATAGGCTCGCTGGCTCGTTAGGTGCGGACACGATGACCGGGGGCGCTGGTACCGACCAATTCATCTATCTCAACGGAGACGTGGAGTTCGATTTGATGACGCACGACGTCATCACCGACTTTGTTCAAGGCGAGGACAGGATCAATCTATCGGCAATCGACGCAGATCCCTCGACGCCTGGTGACGACGCGTTTGGGTTCAATGCCGCGGTCGGGGCGAAAGTTACGTTCGTGGTCGCCGGCGGCAGAACGTTTGTGGATCTCACCTCTAATGGTCCTGTGGTCACTCCTGTCCTTGAGTTCGAGCTTGTTGGAACTTTCACCCTGACCGCCGGCGATTTCATCTTGTGACGGGCGCTTGGCGCTTCGAGGCTCTGGAATTTGCCTCTTGCCGCGCCTGCTCGTGCTTGTCACGCGGCCGTGCTAGGACATCGCGGCCCGGCCGCCACGCGGGCACTTTGGCCAGCCCTGAAAGAGCCCCTTATGACCCTCTCCATGTACGCCGCCTCCGTCCCCGTGTTCACGGGGCAACTCAAGGCGCTCGACGCGATTCTCGACAAGGCCGCGAGCTATGCCGAGGCCCGCAAGATCGATCCCGCAGTCCTCCTCACCGCCCGCCTCTACCCCGACATGTTCACGATGACGCGCCAGGTGCAGATTGCGACCGATCACGCTAAGGGCGCGCCGGCCCGACTCGCAGGGCTAGCGCCCCCGAGCTTTCCCGATACGGAGACGACGTTTCCCGAACTCAAGGCTCGCATTGCGAAGACGCTCGACTTCATAGGGGGCGTGAAGCCGGCCCAGATCGACGGCTCGGAGGGGCGCGAGATCAAGCTCAAGGTCGGTCCCCCGGACCGCGTCCAGGAGCTGGTCTTCAACGGCCAGGACTACCTGCTCCACTTCGCGCTGCCGAACTTCTTCTTTCATGTGTCGATCGCGTTTGCGATTCTGCGCCACAACGGCCTCGAGATCGGAAAGCGCGATTTCATGGGAGTGGCCTGACGCAAGGGCCCCGTGGGTCCCCGATGCCGGCCGCCCCGGTTCCCTTGACTTGGGAGGAGCGAACACGTATCTCGAAGCCTCTCGGATAGGGCGCCTGCAAGGCGCCCGGTCGGGTTGCGGGAGTAGCTCAGTTGGTTAGAGCGCCGCCCTGTCACGGCGGAGGCCGCGGGTTCAAGTCCCGTCTCTCGCGCCACTCTTTTCTGCCGACACAAGCTGAGGGAGGCTTCGCTCAACGGGCGTGGTGCTCTTTAGATAACCGGCGCACTGGCGCCGGCGGCCCTTGGCCGCTGGGCCCTACGGGCCAATTCCTCCCTGTAGCCACAAACGGCGTCAATTGCTTGCCTTGCCAGTGATCTCCTCGGCGCGGATGTTGCGCGCGCCTTGCGCGTGCGATAACAGGAGCTTACCTGATCATGGGACTCGGGCCCCGTCTTCCCCGCCGCGCGGGCTAGTGTGGCGGTTCGGAAGTTCCTCTACACTCGCGGCTCGAGCATGTGGAACTTCTGACCCAAAGCCACACTAGCAACTGACAGCTTTCTGGTGTCCCATTGAATCCGAAGTTCGCATCGCGTTGGTAGCAAGGGTCGGCGAACTTCGGATTCGGGACACTAGCGACAAGGACCCCGAATGAACGAGCTGTTTCACGCCTATCTTCCTCTCGCCGTGTTCATCGCCGTGGCGCTCGCCATCGGCTCCGCCCTCATGCTGGCGCCGTTTCTTATCGCCGTGCGCAATCCCGACCCCGAGAAGGTGTCCGCCTACGAGTGCGGCTTCAACGCCTTCGACGACGCGCGCATGAAGTTCGACGTGCGCTTCTATCTGGTGTCGATCCTCTTCATCATCTTCGATCTCGAGATCGCCTTTCTCTTTCCCTGGGCGGTCGCGTTCAAAGACATCGGCCTCTACGGCTTCTGGTCGATGATGATCTTCCTTGCCGTCCTCACCGTCGGCTTCATCTACGAGTGGAAGACGGGAGCGCTCGAATGGGATTGATCGTACCCGACACGGTCGCGCGGGAACGGCCCAAGGACGGTGACGGCGGGCCGGGAGCATCGCCCGGCTTGGTGAAGCCTGGCGACGCGGCGTTCACCGAGATCTCGAACGAGCTCGCCGACAAGGGCTTCCTCGTCACATCTACCGACGACCTCATCAACTGGGCACGCACGGGCTCGCTCATGTGGATGACGTTCGGGCTTGCCTGCTGCGCGGTCGAGATGATGCAGGCCTCCATGCCCCGCTACGACCTCGAGCGGTTCGGGTTCGCCCCGCGCGCCTCTCCGCGCCAGTCGGACGTGATGATCGTCGCCGGCACGCTCACCAACAAGATGGCGCCCGCGCTCCGCAAGGTCTACGACCAGATGCCGGAGCCCCGCTACGTGATCTCCATGGGAAGCTGCGCCAACGGCGGCGGCTACTATCATTATTCTTACGCGGTCGTGCGCGGCTGCGACCGCATCGTGCCGGTCGACATCTACGTGCCGGGCTGCCCGCCGACGGCGGAGGCGCTCGTCTACGGCGTGCTGTTGCTCCAGCGCAAGATCCGCCGCACGGGGACGATCGAGCGCTGACCATGGGAGAGTCCTTAGCCGCGCTCAAGGAGCACGCCGCCGCCATTCTCGGCACGGCGGTCAAGTCCTCGCACATCTCCCACGGAGAGCTCACGCTCTCAATCGAGCGCGATGCCGTCGCCTCCGTGCTGAAGACGCTGCGCGACGATCCCCGCTGCCGCTTCGAGGTCCTGATCGACATCTGCGGCGTCGACTGGCCCGAGCGCGAGCGGCGCTTCGATGTCGTCTATCATCTCCTTTCCCCGCGCCTGAACCAGCGCATCCGCGTCAAGCTCGAGACCGATGAGGAGGCGCCCGTCCCGTCCGTCATCGAGGTCTTTCCCGCCGCGAACTGGTTCGAGCGCGAGGCCTACGACATGTTCGGCATCCTGTTCTCGGGTCATCCCGACCTGCGCCGCCTGCTCACCGATTACGGATTCCAGGGCTATCCGCTACGCAAGGATTTCCCGCTCACCGGCTACGTCGAGGTCCGCTACGACGACGCGGCGAAGCGGGTGGTCTACGAGCCCGTCAAGCTCACGGCCGAGTTCCGCACGTTCGATTTCGAAAGCCCATGGGAGGGACCGCAGTATCCCCTGCCGGGCGACGAAAAGGCGAGCGGGCCCGACACGCCAGCGAAGGCATGACCGCATGCCGTCCAAGCTCGCTCCCGGTGCAAAAATCACGTTCCGCTTCACGGTCCCCGACACCAAGACGGTGCCCCACCTCTATCCCGAATCGGAGGATTTCAGGGCGATGCCGGCCGTGTTCGCCACCGGCTTCATGGTGGGGCTCATGGAATGGGCGTGCCTCGAGCTGCTGAAGCCGTACCTTGGTCCGGGCGAGGGCTCGCTCGGCATTCATATAAATGTCTCGCACATCGCGGCGACGCTGCCCGGCCAGACGGTCGCGGTCGAAGCGCACTGCACGAAGGTCGACGGCCGGCGCGTCACATTCTCTGTCCGGGCTCATGACGGTGTGGAGCGCATCGGCGAGGGAACGCACGAGCGCATGATCGTGCCGTGGGACGTCTTCAAGTCGCGCATTGCCGCCAAGGCGAAGGCCGCCGGCGTCGCGCCACTCGGGTGAGGTGAAGGATCGAGTACATGGCTGAGACCGAGATCCGACCGTTCAACATCAACTTCGGGCCGCAGCATCCGGCGGCGCACGGCGTGCTGCGCCTCGTGCTCGAGCTCGACGGCGAGGTCGTCGAGCGCGTCGACCCGCACATCGGCCTCCTGCACCGGGGCACCGAGAAGCTGATCGAGCACAAGACCTACCTGCAGGCGATCGGCTATTTCGACCGGCTCGACTATGTGGCGCCGATGAATCAGGAGCACGCGTTCTGCTTGGCTGCGGAGAAGCTGCTCGGTATCACAGTCCCGCGCCGCGCCCAGCTCATCCGCGTCCTCTATTCGGAGATCGGGCGCCATCTCTCGCACCTCTTGAACGTCACGACGCAGGCGATGGACGTCGGCGCGCTGACCCCGCCGCTGTGGGGCTTCGAGGAACGCGAGAAGCTGATGGTGTTCTACGAGCGCGCCTCCGGCTCGCGCATGCACGCGAAATACTTCCGCATCGGCGGCGTGCACGAGGACCTGCCGGCGGCCCTCATCGACGACATCTACGACTGGTGCGACCCGTTCGTGCGCGTCCTCGACGACATCGAGGGCCTCTTGACCGAGAACCGCATCTTCAAGCAGCGCAACGTCGACATTGGCGTCGTGAAGCTCGACGACGCCTTCGCCTGGGGCTTCTCGGGCGTGATGGTGCGCGGGTCGGGCGCGGCCTGGGACCTGCGCAAGGCGCAGCCCTACGAATGCTACGGCGAGCTCGACTTCGACATTCCGATCGGCAAGAACGGCGACTGCTACGACCGCTATCTCGTGCGCATGGCCGAGATGCGCGAAGCGGTGAAGATCATGAAGCAGTGCTGCGAGGCGCTGCGCTCAGCCTCGGGCGAGGGGCCGGTGACGGCGGCAAACCCCAGGGTCGTGCCGCCGCGGCGTGCCGAGATGAAGCGCTCGATGGAGGCGCTCATCAATCACTTCAAGCTCTATACCGAGGGCTTTCACGTGCCGGCGGGCGAGGTCTATGCCGCGGTCGAGGCGCCCAAGGGCGAGTTCGGCGTCTATCTCGTGGCCGATGGCTCGAACAAGCCCTATCGCTGCAAGATCCGCGCGCCGGGATTTCCGCACCTGCAGGCGATGGACTTCATGAACCGTGGCCACATGCTGGCCGACGTCTCGGCGATCTTGGGCTCGCTCGACATCGTGTTCGGCGAGATCGACCGATAGCGGAGTTTTCTTCGCGAGCGTTGCCGGCGCGCAACTACCTGCGGTTGTTAGTCGTGCGAGTAATACGGCGCGGCGACCGCAGGATTTGTGTAATGACGATCACTGTGCCGCGTTGGCTATTTTTCACTGTTTTGAGCGCTCTTCTGTCGAGTGTTACGGGTTGCATTGTCTTCTGGGAAGTGGTCGCTCGCTTTGCCGCAGACCACGAGCCTCAGCTGAAGGTACTGTCACTGGTCCTCGGGCCGCTGGCGACCATCGCGAGCATCTATTGGGGCTACAAATCCAAACAAGATTTGGTCGATCTCAGCCGGGAGCAAGCCGAGCGCGCGGACGCTCATCAGAAGGAAGTGAAATTGCAGAGCGAGAGACTGGGCGAGTTTAAGGCCCGGGCCGAGCAGGCACATATCGAGGCCATTAGACGAACGGAGGAGGCCAAGGCCGCATATGAGAAAGTCGAGGCGAGAGGCGCCGAACTGGAGAAGGTGGAAAGCGATCTGCGCAATGTCACCGAGGGAGCCAGCACGCTTTGGAAGCTCCGGCCGCCGATGCCATTTCCTCAGTATAAGCTTTGGCTACGTGATCCGCTTGGCGCAAAGGTCCTGACGATCGGCAACCTGAAGGGCGGCGTAGGCAAGACGACGATCGCCGCAAATCTCGCGGCCTATGTGAGCGAGAAGCTCAAACGGCCCGTTCTCATCGTGGATCTGGACTACCAAGCGTCCCTTTCCAACGCGCGTTGCTCCTCGGCACCGGACGCGAGGACACCGAGTTGCAAGTCGAAAGGCTGTTCGAGGTATCGGCCGACCTAATCACCGTGGAGCATCCACCTTGCCCTGGCGAGGACGCTTATCGATGTCTATCTTGAATTCATTGTTTGGACTTAACGCGGATGACATGGCCAAGCGCAAACCAATCAATGAGGATCTCGTCCGAGAGTACGTCGATCGCTTCACTAAAGCTCAGACGAACCGTTCGACCTTCGAACGCATCTTTGCGGAATTGAAGGAAGATGAGGCGGGCCAAAGCCATCTTCGAAGGCAATGGCCCTCGCCGCCATCTCCAAGCGCTTCGTCGAGATCGTGCGCTTCCACGCCAAGAACAAGATCGCCGAGAAGGCGCGCCCTTGGTGAGCGCGGCAACTCAAGTCTAGCTGCGGGCCCGATCGCCCTCACGTCGTCATTTCATCCCGATCACGAGGCGGGGCGCGTTCGCGCGGCCGGGAACGCGATAGGTCCCGTCGGGGCTCAGTACGTAGGTCCGGCCCTCGCCCGTGGCCTTGATGCGCGCGACCAGGCGGCGCCCGCCCGGGTGCACGTGCGTGATAATCGCCGCACGCCTGCCGTGTGAGCCGATCTCGGTCGAGGGGAGCCCAATCCTGGGCGGCGGCTCATTATAGTCGAGCGCGAGGTCGGGAGCGCGCGAGCGCTGCCCCTGCGCGCGGATCCGTCGGCGCCGGGGACGCTCTCGGGACGACGAGGCGCGCCGCGCGCTGCCCGACGAGCCGGACGACACGGCGCGCTGCGCAGCCTGGCGCTCGGTGGGCGGCGTCGATGGCGCGCTCGCCGCGATGGGCCCTGACGACGGCGCCGGTCCGCCCTGAATTGCCGGCTTCTTGCGCTTCAGCCATCCGAACATCGACCCCCTCCCTCACTGCGATCTGCTGGCAATTTAGAGGACTCGCCCAAAAATTCACAGGTTGAGCTTTGGGCAGATTGCCTGGTCGATGGGCAAATCTCCGACTACGGCACGCTAGCAGCTGTTGCAAAGGCTTAACCTCTCCGGGTAGACCCTTGGCAACATCGTCGAATTCTTGCGACAAGGACCGGGGCGGCGGCGCTCATAGGACGACCACAGCGCAAACGGCAGGGGACCGGCGCGCTCCACCGGGAGGCTCGAGCCATGATCGACAATCTCTTTCTCTTGGCCGTCGGCGCATTGGGCTGGGGGCTTTCGCTCGTGAGCTACCGCTTTTTCGCCAGCCGCCTGGGCTGGCCGATGGGCGCGCTTCATATCGACTTTCCGGCCGTGCCCTTGATGCTCGGGCTCGTTGCTATCGCCTTCGGAGCTTGGGTTGCAGCCGTGCGCGGCCCCGACGGCGGCGGTTGGATCATTGCGCTCTTCGGCGTGCTGCTCGCGGCCTTCTGGATCGGCTTCCTCAGAGTTGGCTCGCAGATCTCGCTCATTCTGGCACCGCTCGCGACCATACTCTTGATCGTCGTCTGGCTCGCCGAGCCGATCTACGTCGAGCACTCGAACTCGGATATCGTGCCGGGGCATCCGACGATGCATGTCGATGTCGCCATGGTGAGTCCTTCGCCCGATCTTGTGCCAGGCGGCTAAGAAGACCAGATTTTCGACGGTTCCCTCCCCTGCGCGAGACCAGCCATTGACCGGACGCCGTCGCAAATTACGTCACGGTATTGTCGCGATTCCTCAAATGGCTTTGCGCCCTTGCTCACATTCTGCATCGCAGTTGCAGGCGCGCGCGAGGCGCCCCACATAAGGGCAAGATGACTTTTTCGCAAACGCGAAGCCCGCTTGCTTTGCAGCAGGGATCGCCGTAGTGGAACTCAGTACAAAGCGGGGTGATCCTGGGGCTGACGCTTCTCGCTGCGGGGAGCGCTCTGTCGGGTCTGTCTCCAACCCCGTCAAGCGTTGCAAATGTTGGATCAAAGTCGTTGACCGCGCGCGGGCTGCTTGGTTGCCGGAGGCTCCGGCCTCCGAGGCAGTCACGTCAAGTGGGAGCCATTGATGGCCGTCCGCCGCCTCTATTCCGATCAGCCGCCGTCGTTCGCGTTCACTCCGGAGAACCTCGCCTGGGCGAAGGCGACGATCGCCAAGTATCCACCGGGAAAGCAGGCGTCCGCCGTCCTTCCGCTGTTGTGGCGTGCGCAGGAGCAGGAGGGCTGGCTCACCGAGCCCGCGATCCGCGCGGTCGCCGACATGCTCGGCATGGCGCATATCCGCGTCTATGAGGTCGCGACCTTCTACACGATGTTCCAGCTCGCTCCGGTCGGCCGCAAGGGGCATGTGCAGGTGTGCGGCACGACGCCCTGCATGCTGCGCGGGTCCGGCGCTCTGATCGACCTCTGCCGCCGGCGCATCGCCGAGCATGCCCATGAGCTTTCGGAAACCGGCGACTTCTCGTGGGAGGAGGTTGAGTGTCTGGGCTCGTGCGCCAACGCGCCCATGGTCCAAATCGGCAAGGACACGTACGAGGATTTGACGCCGGCACTGCTAGATAAAGTGCTCGACGGTTTCGCCAAGGGCACGCCGCCGAAGCCCGGCTCTCAGATCGGGCGGCAGGCCTCTTGTCCGACAGGAGGGCCCACGACTCTCAAGGATCCGGCCCTTTACGACGGCTCGGGCGTGGGCGCCTGGCGCAAGCGCTTTTCCGAGCTTGCCGACACCGGCCCGGCCGGTCCGCCCGTGAAGCGGAAAGGATAGACCGCAGCCATGCTGCTCGAGGACAAGGACCGCATCTTCCGCAATCTCTACGGCTTCCACGACTGGGGCCTCAAGGGCGCGCGGGCGCGCGGGGCGTGGGACGGCACCAAGTTCTTTATCGACAAGGGGCACGACTGGATCATCGGCGAGGTGAAGGCGTCGGGCCTGCGCGGTCGCGGCGGGGCGGGTTTCCCGACGGGTCTCAAGTGGTCGTTCATGCCGAAGAGCGATCCGAGGCCTTCCTATCTCGTGATCAACGCGGACGAGAGCGAGCCCGGCTCGTGCAAGGACCGGGAGATCATGCGCCATGATCCCCACCTCCTGATCGAAGGGGCGCTGATCGCCTCCTTCGCCATGCGCGCGCACACCTCCTACATCTACGTGCGCGGCGAGTTCATCCGCGAGCGCGAGCGGTTGCAGGCCGCAATCGACGAGGCGTATGCGGCAAAGCTCATCGGCAAAGGCAACGTGCACGGCTGGGATTTCGACCTTTACGTCCATCACGGCGCGGGCGCCTACATTTGCGGCGAGGAGACGGCGCTGCTCGAAAGCCTCGAGGGCAAGAAGGGCCAGCCGCGCTTGAAGCCGCCGTTTCCGGCCAACGTGGGGCTCTACGGCGCGCCTACGACGGTCAATAACGTGGAAAGCATCGCTGTCGTCCCCGATATCCTGCGGCGCGGCTCGAGTTGGTTCGCGAGCCTGGGGCACCCGAACAACACCGGCACCAAGCTGTTCCAGATCTCGGGCCATGTCGAGCGCCCATGCGTCGTCGAGGAGGAGATGGGCATTCCGCTGCGCCAGCTCATCGACGAGCACGCGGGCGGGGTGCGTGGCGGGTGGGGCAACCTGCTCGCCGTAATTCCGGGCGGCTCGTCGATGCCCGTCGTCCCCGCGGCGCAGTGCGAGGACCTGACCATGGACTTCGACAGCCTCGCCAAGCTCAAGAGTGCGTTCGGCACGGCGGCCATCATCGTCATGGACAAGTCGACCGACATCGTGCGCGCCATCGCCCGCATCGCCTATTTCTACAAGCACGAGAGCTGCGGCCAGTGTACGCCGTGCCGGGAGGGAACGGGCTGGATGTGGCGCGTGCTCGAGCGTATGGCCAAGGGCGAGGCGGAGAAGCGCGAGATCGATCTCCTGTTCGACGTCTCGAAGCAGATCGAGGGGCACACCATCTGTGCGCTGGGAGACGCGGCAGCGTGGCCCGTGCAGGGGCTCTTGCGCAACTTCCGTCCCGAGATCGAGCGGCGCATCGACGAGTATCACGCGACGCACCGCGAAGCGGCGGAGTAGGGCGACCGACATGCCGAAGCAACTCATCATCGACGGCAAGCAGATCGAGGTCGAGGACGGCATCACGCTGCTCCAGGCCTGCGAGCAGGCCGGCGCCGAGATCCCGCGCTTCTGCTATCACGAGCGCCTTTCGATCGCCGGCAACTGCCGCATGTGCCTGGTCGAGGTGCAGGGCTCGCCGAAGCCGATCGCGTCCTGCGCCATGGGCGTCAACGACCTGCCGCCGAACAAGGACAACTCGCCGAAGCAGATCAGCACCACGAGCGCACTCGTGAAGAAGGCGCGCGAGGGCGTCATGGAGTTCCTGCTGATCAACCACCCGCTCGACTGCCCGATCTGCGACCAGGGCGGGGAATGCGACCTGCAGGACCAGGCTCTGGTCTACGGCATGGGCGGCTCGCGCTACCACGAGCAGAAGCGCGCGGTCGAGGAGAAGTATCTGGGACCGCTCATCAAGACCGCAATGAACCGGTGCATCCACTGCACGCGCTGCGTCCGCTTCATGACGGAGGTCGCCGGCGTCGAGGAGTTGGGGCTGATCGGCCGCGGCGAGGACGCCGAGATCACGACCTATCTCGAGCGCGGAATGCTCTCGGAGCTGTCGGCGAACGTCAACGATCTCTGCCCCGTCGGCGCGCTGACCCATCGCCCCTGGGCTCACAACGCGCGGCCCTGGGAGCTCAATAAGACCGAGAGCATCGACGTGATGGACGCCGTCGGCTCGGCGATCCGCGTCGACGCGCGCGGGCGCGAAGTGATGCGCATCCTGCCGCGCAACAACGATGCCGTAAACGAGGAGTGGATCTCGGACAAGACCCGCCATGTGGCGGACGGGCTCAGGACCCAGAGACTCGACCGGCCGTACGTGCGCAAGGACGGCAGGCTCGTGGCTGCAACGTGGACCGAGGCCCTCGCTGTCGTCGCAGAGAAGCTCAAGGCGCCGGGCGGACGCATCGGAGCCATCGCCGGCGATCTCGCGGGCGCCGAGGAGATGTTCGCGGTGAAGGACCTGTTCCAACGGCTAGGGTCCAAGAATATCGATTGCCGCCAAGACGGCGCACGCCTCGAGCCGAAGCTCGGCCGCGCAAGCTACATTTTCAACACGACCATCGAAGGGCTCGAACAGGCCGATGCCATCCTGCTCGTAGCCACGAACCCACGCATCGAAGCCGCCGTGCTCAATGCGCGCATCAGGAAGCGCTGGCGCCAGGGCGGGCTTTCCGTCGGGCTCATCGGGGAGAGCGCCAATCTCACCTATCCCTACGATCACCTCGGCAACACACCCCAGGCTCTCGCGGCGATTGCAGACGGCAAGAGCGCGTTTGGCGACGTGCTGCGCGAGGCGCGCCATCCGGTCGTCATCGTTGGGGCCGGAGCGGCGGCCCGCGACGACGACGGGAGGGCCCTGCTCGGGGCGGCGGCGCGCGTCGCGCTCCAGGCGACGGAGGGCAAGGACGCCGCTTGGCGGAGCTTCAACGTGCTTCAGACCGCCGCGTCGCGCGTCGCCGGCCTCGATCTCGGCTTCGTGCCCCAGGACGGGGGCCTCGACGTGCGCGGAATGCTCGCGGCTGCCGGCAGCGGCGCGCTGGACCTTGTCTGGCTGCTCGGCGCCGACGAGATCGACATGAACCGACTGGGGCAAGCTTTTGTCGTCTACCAGGGGAGCCACGGCGACGCGGGGGCGCATCGCGCCGACGTCATCCTGCCGGGTGCCGCCTACACCGAGAAGAGCGCGACCTTTGCCAATACGGAGGGGCGCCCCCAGATGACGAAACGTGCCGTGTTCCCGCCGGGGGAGGCCAAGGAGGATTGGACGATCCTGCGCGCGCTTTCGCCCCTCGTCGGACACACTCTTCCCTACGACACGCTTTCGGCACTGCGAGCCGCCATGTACAAGCAGACGCCGGCTCTGGCGCGCCTCGACGAGGCCGTGCCGGCCGACGGGAAGGGGATCGCCGCCCTCGCCAAGGCGACGGGCGCCATGAAAGAGGAGCTGCTGCGCTCGGGCATAAGAGACTTCTATCTCACCAATGCGGTCGCACGGGCTTCCGCCGTGATGGCCGAGATGAGCGCGCTGAAGAAGGTGGCCCGAGAGGGCGCGAGCCTCTTGGCCGCCGAATGAGTGAGACGAGCAAGGGGCGGGGCGCGGCGCGCGAGCGCGCCGAAGGCCGCAGGATCGGCGGGGTTTGATGTCGGACGAGACTTGGCGATTGCTGGTTGATTACGGCCTGTGGCTTTTGGTCACCGTTGGCCTCAGCGCCTTCGTCCTCGTCGCGCTCCTCATCTGCATCGCGTTTCTCCTGCTCATGGACCGCAAGGTGTGGGCGGCGGTGCAGATGCGGCGCGGTCCCAACGTCGTTGGTCCCTTCGGGCTCCTACAGTCGTTCGCCGACCTCTTGAAGTTCGTCTTCAAGGAGCCCGTGATCCCCGCTGGCGCCGACAAGGGCGTCTTCCTGCTCGCGCCGCTCGCTACCGCGACGTTCTCGCTGGCCGCCTGGGCCGTAATACCGGTGAACGAGAACTCGTGGGGCAAATGGGTAATTTCCGACTTGAATGTCGGAGTGCTCTATCTGCTGGCGATCTCCTCGCTCGGCGTCTACGGCATCATCATGGGCGGGTGGGCCTCGAACTCGAAATACCCCTTCATGGGAAGCCTGCGCTCGGCGGCGCAGATGGTCTCCTACGAGGTCTCACTCGGCTTCATCATCATCACCGTGCTCCTGGTCGTGGGCTCGCTCAACCTGACGGCGATCGTCAACGCGCAGCACACCGGGATCGGCACCAGGTTCGGGCTCCCGGCGTCCGCGCTCGACTGGTACTGGCTGCCCCTCTTCCCCATGTTCGTCATGTTCTTCGTTTCCGCGCTCGCCGAGACCAACCGTCCGCCGTTCGACCTCGTGGAAGCCGAATCCGAGCTCGTCGCCGGGTTCATGGTCGAATACTCCTCGACCCCCTATCTCTTGTTCATGCTCGGGGAGTACGTGGCGATCACGACGATGTGCGCTCTGACGACGATCCTGTTCCTCGGCGGTTGGCTGCCGCCGCTCGACGTCTGGCCGCTGAACGCGGTCCCCGGCATCTTCTGGTTTGCAGGCAAGGTCATCCTCGTGTTCTTCATGTTCGCCATGGCCAAGGCGATGGTCCCGCGCTATCGCTATGACCAGCTCATGCGGCTCGGATGGAAGGTGTTCCTGCCGCTGTCGCTGGCGATGGTCGTGGTCGTCGCGGCCGTGCTTCAGTACTCGAGAGCGGCGTGAAAGGACGCAACCCCATGCGCAGCGCTCAGGCCGTGAAATCGCTGTTCCTCGCCGAGTTCGTATCGGCGTTCGCGCTCGCCATGCGCTATTTTTTCGCGCCGAAGAAGACGCTCAACTATCCGTTCGAGAAGGGGCCGCTCTCCCCGCGCTTTCGCGGCGAGCACGCGCTGCGCCGCTATCCGAACGGGGAGGAACGCTGCATCGCCTGCAAGCTCTGCGAGGCGATCTGCCCGGCGCAGGCCATCACCATCGAGGCGGGCCCCCGGCGCAACGACGGCACGCGGCGCACGACGCGCTACGACATCGACATGGTGAAGTGCATCTATTGCGGTCTGTGCCAGGAGGCTTGCCCCGTGGACGCGATCGTCGAAGGGCCGAATTTCGAATTCGCGACGGAGACGCGCGAGGAGCTCTATTACGACAAGGCGCGGCTGCTTGCGAACGGCGACCGTTGGGAGCGCGAGATCGCGACCAACCTTGCGCTCGACGCGCCGTATAGGTGAGACGGGGCTCATGGCACTGACGGCGTTCTTCTTCTACCTGTTCGCCGTGCTGGCGCTGACGTCGGCGACGATGGTGATCGTCGCCAAGAACCCGGTGCACGCCGTGCTGTTCCTGATCCTGACCTTCTTCAACGGGGCGGGGCTTTTCATCCTGCTCGGCGCCGAGTTCCTCGCCATGCTCCTCGTCATCGTCTACGTGGGCGCGGTCGCCGTGCTGTTCCTCTTCGTCGTCATGATGCTCGACGTCGACTTCGCCGAGCTCAAGGCCGGCTTCATCAAGAACGCGCCGGCGGGGCTCCTGGTCGGCGGGGTCGTGCTGGCGGAGCTGATCCTTCTGTTTCTTGCGCGCGGGTTCGGGACGGCGGGCGCCACGGCGCCGGCGGCGGCGACTCCGGAAGGTCTCAGCAACACCGAGGCGCTGGGACGCATCCTCTACACGAAATACGCCTATTTCTTTCAGGGCGCGGGCCTCGTGCTGCTGGTCGCCATGGTCGGGGCGATCGTGCTGACGCTGCGTCACAAGGCCGGCGTCAAACGCCAATCGATCGCGACGCAGGTGGCGCGCGGGCCGGCGACCGGCGTTGCACTGATCAAGGTCGCGTCCGGCACCGCAATCATTCCCGACGCAAAAAGCTGAGGGCGGGGCGAGGGAGAGCGGGGAGGCAATGGATATCGGGCTTGGCCATTATCTAACCGTCGCCGCGTGCCTGTTCACGCTCGGCATGCTCGGAATCTTCCTCAATCGCAAGAACGTCATCGTCATTCTGATGTCGGTCGAGCTGATGCTGCTCGCCGTCAACATCAACCTGGTCTCCTTCTCACACTTCCTCGGCGACCTCGTCGGGCAGGTCTTCGCGCTCTTCGTGCTGACGGTCGCCGCCGCCGAGGCGGCGATCGGGCTCGCGATCGTCGTCGTCTACTTCCGCAACCGCGGCTCGATCGCGGTTGAGGACATCAACATGATGAAGGGCTGAGGGCGCCGGCATGATCTACACGGCGATCGTCCTCTTGCCGCTAATTGGTGCGGCCATCGCGGGCCTCCTCGGCCGCGTGATCGGCGCGCGCGCCTCCGAGCTCATCACGACCGCGCTCCTGATGACCGCGGCCGTGCTGTCCTGGATCGTGTTCGTGCGCGTCGGCTTCGGCGGCGAGACCGACCACGCGGCGGTCCTCAGGTGGATTACGTCGGGCGAGCTCGACACCGCCTGGGGCTTCAAAATCGACACGCTGACGGCGGTGATGCTGATCGTCGTTACCACGGTCTCGGCGCTCGTCCACCTCTACTCCATCGGCTACATGGCGGACGACGACAGCCGGCCCCGCTTCTTCTCCTATCTGTCGCTGTTCACCTTCGCCATGCTGGCGCTGGTGACTTCCGACAACCTCCTGCAGATGTTCTTCGGCTGGGAGGGGGTCGGGCTCGCCTCCTATCTGCTGATCGGCTTCTGGTACAAGAAGCCCGAGGCCAACGCCGCCGCCATCAAGGCCTTCATCGTCAATCGAGTTCGGCGACTTCGGGTTCGCCCTCGGCATTTTCGGCCTGTTCGCCACGTTCCAGACTATCAGCCTCGACGCCATTTTCGCCGCCGCCCCCGGCGTGGTCGGCAAGCCCATGAGCTTCCTCGGCTACGAGGTCGACACGCTGACGCTTCTCTGCCTCCTGCTCTTCATGGGGGCCATGGGCAAGTCGGCGCAGTTCCTGCTTCATACGTGGCTGCCCGACGCCATGGAGGGTCCGACACCGGTCTCGGCGCTCATCCACGCCGCGACCATGGTGACGGCGGGCGTGTTCATGGTCGCGCGGCTCTCACCGCTGTTCGAGCTCGCGCCGAATGCGCTCGAGTTCGTAACGGCGATCGGCGCCGTCACCGCTTTCTTCGCCGCGACCGTCGGCCTTGTCCAGAACGACATCAAGCGCGTCATCGCCTATTCGACGTGCTCCCAGCTCGGCTACATGTTCGTCGGCTGCGGGGTCGGCGCCTATGCGGCCGGAATCTTCCACCTCTTCACGCATGCCTCCTTCAAGGCGCTCCTGTTCCTCGGCGCGGGCTCCGTGATCCACGCGATGCACCACGAGCAGGACATGCGCCACATGGGCGGGCTCAGGAGGAAGCTTCCCATCACCTGGCTCATGATGCTGATCGGAACGCTGGCTCTGACTGGCGTCGGCATCCCCCACGTCGGCGGATTTGCAGGCTTTCACTCCAAGGACGCGATCGTCGAGGCGGCCTATGCCGCGCATACGCCGTCCGACTACGCCTTCTGGTTGCTCGTCGTCGCCGCGTTTATGACGTCGTTCTACTCCTGGCGGCTTATGTTCATGACATTCCACGGAGAATCCCGCACCGACCCTCATACCTTCGAGCATGCTCACGAGAGCCCGCCGACGATGCTCGTGCCGCTCGCGCTGCTCGCGCTCGGTTCCATCGCTTCGGGCTTCGTGTTCCAGGGCTATTTTCTCGGCGAGGATCGCGGCGCGTTCTGGGGCCAGGCGCTCTACGAAGCGCCCGGCAAGGACATTCTCCATCACATGCACGAGGCGCCCGCGTGGGTCGGCTTCGCGCCGACGATCGCGATGATCGGCGGCTTCCTGCTCGCCTATCTCTATTACATCTTCGCGCCCGGGCTGCCCGCCGCCACGGCGCGCGCCTTCCGGCCGCTCTATCTCTTCCTCTTGAACAAGTGGTATTTCGACGAGCTCTATGACTGGATGTTCGTTCGCCCGACACTTTGGCTCGGGCGCTTCCTCTGGAAGGAGGGCGACGGCGCCGTCATCGACGGGGCGATCGACGGCACGGCGCGTGCAGTCGGCTGGACGACCGGGCGGGTCGTGCGGCTGCAGACCGGGTACGTCTACACGTACGCCTTCGCCATGCTGATCGGCGTGGCCGCCCTCCTCACCTACTTCATGTTTGGGACCGGAGGACAGTAATGAACCTCGGCTCGGCGCCCATTCTCTCGATCGTGACGTTCCTGCCGCTGGCGGGAGCGGCCTTCATCGCCGTGCTGTCGAAGGACGCAATCCAGAACATCCGCTTCGTCGCGCTCTGGACGACGCTGATCACCTTCGCTGTCTCACTTCTGATCTGGCTCGAGTTCGATCCCGCCACGCCGGGCTTCCAGTTCGTCGAGGAGCGCGAATGGCTCGGCGCCATCAAGTACAAGATGGGCGTCGACGGCATCTCGATGCTGTTCATCATCCTGACGACATTCCTGATGCCGCTCTGCATTCTCGCCTCGTGGGAAAGCATCCAGGACCGCGTCAAGGAGTACATGATCGCTTTCCTCGCGCTCGAGACGCTGATGCTCGGCGTCTTCTCGGCTCTCGATCTCGTCCTATTCTATCTCTTCTTCGAGGGTGGCCTCATTCCGATGTTCCTCATCATCGGCATCTGGGGCGGCCCGCGGCGCGTCTACGCGAGCTTCAAGTTCTTCCTCTACACGTTCCTCGGCTCGGTCCTCATGCTGCTCGCCATGATGGCGATGTACTGGCAGGGGGGCACCACCGACATTCCCACCCTCATGAGCGTGAAGTTTCCGCCTGAGACGCAATGGTGGCTGTGGCTCGCCTTCTTCGCCTCCTTCGCCGTGAAGCTCCCAATGTGGCCGGTGCACACGTGGCTGCCGGACGCCCATGTCGAGGCGCCAACCGCGGGCTCGGTCGTACTCGCCGCCATTCTCCTGAAGATGGGCGGCTACGGGTTCCTGCGCTTCTCGCTGCCAATGCTTCCCGACGCGAGCGCCGCCTTCGCGCCCTTTGTGTTCGCGCTATCCGTGATCGCCATCATCTACACGTCGCTCGTAGCGCTCGCCCAGGAGGACTTGAAGAAGCTCATTGCCTATTCGTCGGTCGCTCACATGGGCTTCGTGACCATGGGCATCTTCAGCTTCACCCAGCAGGGCGTCGACGGCGCGATCTTTCAGATGCTCTCGCACGGGATCGTCTCCGCCGCCCTCTTCCTCTGCGTCGGCGTCGTCTACGACCGGACCCACACGCGCGAGATCGCCGCCTACGGCGGGCTCGCCGACCGCATGCCGATCTATGCGGCCTGTTTCATGGTGTTCACGCTCGCCAATGTCGGCCTGCCCGGTACCTCGGGCTTCGTCGGCGAGTTTCTGACGCTGCTCGCCGCCTTCAAAGTCTCGACGCGGGTCGCCTTCTTCGCGACCACGGGCGTCATCCTGTCGGCGGCATATGCGCTGTGGCTCTACCGGCGCATGATCTTCGGCGCCCTCGAAAAGCCGGCGCTGAAAGCGCTGACCGACTTGAGCCCGCGCGAGATCGCGATCCTCGCCCCGCTCGTGATCCTGACCATTTTCTTTGGCTTCTATCCCGCGCCGGTGCTCGATGTGACGGCGCTTTCAGTGAAGAAGCTCGTCTCGGGCTTCGAGTCGTCGCTTGCCGAGGCGGCGCGGCCGCCGGCGAGACCATGAGGGGGCGGCGATGACGGAGCTTGAGAGCCTCAGACCTGCGTATCCAGAGATCGTGCTCGCGATCGGCGCGATGGCGCTGCTTCTGATCGGCGCCTTTCGCGACGGCGACGCCCGCAGCAGCGAGGCGCCGGGCTGGCTCGCAATCCTTATCCTCGCCGCTGCCGCATACCTCGTCGCCGGGCAAGGCGCCGAGACCGAGCGCCTCTTTTCCGGGGCGTTCATTGTCGACGGCTTCGGCCGGTTCATGAAGTTGTTGATCCTCGGCGGCTCGGCGGCGTCGATCCTGCTGTCGTTCGATTATTTACGGCAGAAGCGGATGCAGCGCTTCGAGTTCCCCGTGCTCGTGCTGCTCGCAGCCGTCGGCATGATGATGATGGTCTCAGCCAGCGACCTCATCGCGCTCTACCTCGGGCTCGAGCTGCAAAGTCTGTCGCTCTACGTGCTCGCCGCGATCCGGCGCGATGACACGCGCTCGAGCGAGGCGGGCCTCAAGTATTTCGTGCTTGGCGCGCTTTCGTCGGGGATGCTGCTGTACGGGGCGTCGCTCCTCTACGGGACGACCGGCGCCACAGGGTTCACCGAGATTGCCGCCGCCGTGGCGCGTGAAGGGGCCGGCAATCTCGGGCTCACCGTCGGGCTCGTCTTTCTCTTGGTAGGGCTTGCCTTCAAGGTCTCTGCCGTGCCCTTCCACATGTGGACGCCCGACGTCTACGAGGGAGCGCCCACGCCGGTCACCGCGTTCTTTGCCGCGGCGCCCAAGCTTGCCGCCATGGCGCTGCTCACGCGCGTGGTGGCTGGCGCGTTCGGCGGAGCCGCCGATCAGTGGCGCCAGATCATCATCTTCCTCTCGATCGCGTCGATGCTCTTGGGCGCATTCGCCGCCATCGGCCAGACCAACATCAAGCGGCTCATGGCCTATTCGTCGATCGGCCATGTCGGCTACGCCCTCGTCGGCCTCGCCGCCGGGGGCGAGCAGGGGATCGAGGGTCTCCTCGTCTATCTCGCGATCTACCTCGTGATGACGCTCGGCACGTTCGCCTGCATCCTTTCCATGCGCCGCGGGGACGGAACGGTCGAGGACATCTCCGCGCTCTCGGGGCTCGCCGAGACGAACCTGCCGCTCGCGTTCGTGCTGGCGATGCTGCTCTTCTCGCTTGCCGGCGTGCCGCCGCTCGCCGGCTTCTTCGCGAAGTTCTACGTCTTTGCCGCGGCCGTCAAAGCCGGGCTCTACCCGCTCGCGGTCATCGGCGTGCTCGCGAGCGTGGTCGGCGCATTTTATTACTTGCGCATCGTCAAGGTGATGTTCTTCGACGCGCCCGCCCCGGCGTTTCACGCCGTCGAGCCCTACGAGCGCTTTGTCATGGCGATCGCCGGCATTTTCGTGCTTTTCTACGCAGTATACCCGTCGGCCCTCGTCGATGCGGCGGCCGTGGCCGCCAAATCGCTTGCCTTCTGATCCCGCGTGATGCCGCCCCCCTCTGCGACCTGCCCGTCCGCGCGCAACGTCGTCACGTTCTCGACCCTCAACTCGACCAACGCCGAGGCCATGCGCCGCGCGCTCGCGGGCGAGAGGGGACCGCTCTGGATCGTGGCCGATCGCCAGACCGGAGGGCGTGGGCGCTCGGGACGCTCCTGGGTCTCGGGGACAGGCAGTCTCCATGCAAGCCTGCTCACGGTGCTCCCGGTCTCCGCGCCCGAGGCCGCTCAGCTCTCGCTCGTCGCGGGCGTTGCCGTGGTCGATGCTATCCGCGCGGCGATGGCGCTCGAGGAGAATGCGGCGCTCCGACTCAAGTGGCCGAACGACATCCTGATCGGGCGCGCGAAGGCCGGCGGCATTCTGGTCGAGAGCAGCGTCGTCCCAGGCGGTCTCGCGGCGGTGATAGGGATCGGAATCAACGTCAAAACCCACCCCGGCGGGCTCGACCGGCCGGCGACCCATCTCGGCGCCCACGGCGCGGCCCCGGATCCCGCAACGCTCCAGAGCTGCTTGGGAGACAGTCTCGCGCGGTGGCTCGAGGTCTGGGACGCCGGCAAGGGGTTTTACGCGATCCGCGAGGCTTGGCTCGCGCGGGGGGGCCCCGTGGGCGAGCGGCTCACGGTCAACACCGGACAGGGCCCGGTCGAGGGCGTCTTCCGTGGGCTTGCCCCAGACGGCGCGCTGCTGATCGGCGATCAGAACGGGGCCGAGCAGCGCTATAGCTTCGGAGACGTGACGCTCCCGGCTTGATCGTCTATGTGACAGGTCACTGAGGATCGAGGAAAGGGGCGCACGCGCCGATGGCTCACGAGAGGGAACGGCGGGGGCGTCAGTCCACGGACAAGGAGCTGGTCTTTCTGGGCCTGGGGGGTCTCGGCGAGATCGGCATGAATGCCTACCTCTACGGCATCGGGCTGCCCGACCGGCGAACGTGGCTGATGGTCGACCTTGGCATCACGTTTCCCGAGGGCGAATTCGACCCCGGGATCGACGTGATCCTGCCCGACTTGCGCTTCATCGAGGCCGAGCGGAGCGCGCTCGCGGGTCTCGTGATCACGCACGCCCACGAGGACCACATCGGCGCGGTGATCGATCTCTGGCCGCGCCTCAAGGTCCCCGTGTACGCCACCCCGTTCACGGCCGGGATGCTGAAGTCGAAGCTCGCCGAGTATGGCGCGCGGCTCGAGATACCGATCGTCGAGGTGCCGCTCGGCGGACGCTTCGACGTCGGGCCCTTCAACGTCGAGCTCGTGACGCTGACCCATTCCATTCCCGAAATGAGCGCGCTCGTCCTGCGCACCGAGCTCGGCCTCGTGTTTCACACCGGGGACTGGAAGTTCGACGCGACGCCAACCATCGGGGCCCCCGCCGACGAGGAGAAGCTCAAGGCGCTCGGAGAGGAGGGCGTGCTCGCGCTCATCGGCGATTCCACCAACGCCATGCGCGAGGGCCGCTCGCCATCGGAAGCCGATGTGGCGAAATCGCTTGCCGACATCATCAAGGGGGCGAGGGGCCGGGTCGCGGTGACGACGTTCGCCTCGAACGTCGCGCGCATCAAGGCGGTGTCGCAGGCCGCCCGCGCCGCGGGCCGCACGCTCGTGGTCGCGGGGCGCGCGCTGCACCGGGTGATCGACGTCGCCATCGATACCGGCTATCTGCCGCAAGGTTTCTCTTATCTCGATCAGCAGGAGTTCTCGACGCTCCCGCGCGACAAGATCGTGTGCCTGTGCACGGGCAGCCAGGGCGAGCCGCGCGCAGCTATGGCACGTATCGCCGACAACGATCATCCCGACATCTCTCTCGACAAGGGCGATCTCGCGATCTTCTCCTCGCGCACCATCCCCGGAAACGAGAAGGCGGTAGAGCGCATCCAGAACAGCCTCGTGCGCATGGGCTGCGAGCTTGTGACCGATACCGACGCATTGGTTCACGTCACGGGCCATCCGCGGCGCGAGGAGCTGAAGCAGATGTATGCGTGGATGCGGCCCAAGATCGTCGTGCCGATGCACGGAGAGGCGCGCCATCTCAAGGCACATGCGGACCACGCCAAGGCGGCGGGGGTGGCCGAGGTTCAGCCCGCCTTCAACGGCGAGATCGTGCGCTTGGCGCCAGGCCCGGTGCGTGTGGTCGACGACGCGCCGGTGGGGCGCCTCTTCCGCGACGGCTATCTCATCGTGCCGTCGGACGAAGGTCCGGTGCGCGAACGGCGCAAGCTCGCAAGCGTCGGGATTGTCGCCGTGGCCCTCGTCGTTTCGCGGCGCGGCGAGCTTCTCGCCGAGCCGCAGGTGGCGCTCGACGGCGTGCCGGCCGAGGCCGCCGACGGAGAGCCAATGGCCGAAATCGTTCTCGGCGCCATCGAGGGAACCTTGAGGAGCATTCCGCTGCCGCGCCGGCGCGATCTCGATGTGCTCGCAGAGGCGGTGCGCCGCTCGGTGCGTGGCGCCGTCGCCGAGGCCTGGGGCAAGAAGCCCATTGCCAAGGTGCTCATGAGCGTGGTGGATGCTAAGAGGTAGCTGGCGACGCTTGCGCGCGCCGCGCAGCGGCGCTCGCGCCGGCAAGCCGGCTTGAGGGCCAATCTTTCGCTCGAGGATCTAAGGTTCGCAATGATCGGTCGTCTCAATCACGTTGCCATCGCTGTCAAGGACCTCGCGGCCGCTTCCGCCGTGTACAAGAACGCGCTCGGCGCGAAGGTGACGGACCCGCTGCCTCAGCCCGAGCATGGCGTGACCGTCGTCTTCATCGAGCTGCCGAATACGAAGATCGAGCTGCTCGAGCCGCTGGGTCCTGCTTCGCCCATCGCCAAGTTTCTGGAGAAGAGCCCGGACGGCGGCATCCATCACGTCTGCTACGAGGTCGACGACATTCTCGCCGCGCGCGACCTGCTCAAGTCGCAAGGCGCGCGCGTTCTCGGAGACGGCAACCCGAAGATCGGCGCGCACGGAAAGCCTGTTCTCTTTCTGCACCCGAAGGACTTCTGCGGGACGTTGACCGAGCTCGAGCAAGCGTGAAGTAGGAACCGCCCTAAGAATGACGATCGTCTTCGGTCTTGCGCTCTACGCCATGATCTGGTGGATCGTGCTGTTCGCGGTCCTCCCCTTCGGCGTGCAAACCCAGGCGGAGGCAGGCGAAGTCGTCCCGGGGACGCCCGAGAGCGCGCCCGCCAAGCCCCGCCTCGGCAGGGTTTTTCTCGCAACGAGCGTGATCGCCGCTATGGTGTTTGCGACTCGTCTGGGGGACCATCACGTACGACTGGCTCGGCCTCTATCCCCACGCGCCGTCCTCCCCAATCCCCTAGATCGCGATCGTTCTTGATGGAGACGCTTCGCGTCGATCAAGACGTAAATCGCTATCTCCACTCAAAGTGTAGAGTACGGTTCACGCCTGACATGGGTCGCTGTAGCGATTCCATGCCCAGACGATCGTGCTCTAGGGCTCGACGGCCGGCACAAATGCAAAGAGCAAGGCGAGGGCCTTGCTCTTGCATTTCAGAGGCTTGCTCGGGCGAGGCGGCGCAGCGTTCGCGCCGTCCCCCTCCGCAGTCTTGTAGCCGCTTATGCTCGAACGTCGAGGTCCGGGCTCAGCGACGGTTCTCTCCCTAGACCTGGGCTCCCAGCCATCGTCGTCATTGGCTACGCACCCCTGTCACTTGACGGCGGCACCATAACCGAAGGGCGGCGCTATGTCACGGGGGGACGGCGACAAAAAAAGGTCGCTGCCTAAGGAATTTGCAGCCGCGGGCCGATGTGGACAACCTTGGGGCCGAAACGCGATCCGGCGAGGCGCATGCACACGCGCCGAGGCCCCCGCGAGCGATCGATTGCCCTTGTCCTCAATCCTGGCTATTGACGCGCAAGCAGGCAGAGCCAAGCGCGTCGTGCACGCCGTGCATGGCGGCTTTGCATAGATCGGCGCTGCCGCGGCACCACCGGGGCGTGGGCCTCCAGTGACGACGGTTTGTCGGGGCGACATGCACCTCTCCCGCTATTTCCTGCCGGTCCTGCGTGAAACGCCGAAAGAGGCGGAGATCGTCTCCCACCAGCTCATGCTGCGCGCAGGCATGATCCGCCAAGCCTCCGCCGGGATCTACTCCTGGTTGCCGCTCGGGCTCAGGGTGCTCAAGAAGATCGAGGGAATTGTCCGCGAGGAGCAGAACCGGGCCGGCGCGATCGAGCTTCTGATGCCGACCATCCAGTCGGCGGAGCTCTGGCGAGAGAGCGGACGCTACGAGGCCTACGGCAAGGAGATGCTGCGCATCAAGGATCGCCACGAGCGCGACATGCTGTTTGGTCCGACGGCGGAGGAGGTGATCACGGTGATCGTCCGCGATTGCCTGAAGAGCTACAAGGACCTGCCGAAGAACCTCTACAACATTCAGTGGAAGTTCCGTGACGAGATCCGTCCCCGCTTCGGCGTCATGCGTGGGCGCGAGTTCCTGATGAAGGACGCCTACTCGTTCGATCTCGACAAGGAGGGCGCGCGCAAGACCTACCAGCGCATGTTCGTCTCCTACCTGCGCACCTTTGCGCGCATGGGGCTGCGCGCGATTCCGATGAAAGCCGATACCGGGCCGATCGGGGGCGATCTCTCGCACGAGTTCATCATCCTCGCGGATACTGGCGAGAGTCAGGTCTATTGCCACCGGGACCTGATCGAAAGGGAGGTGCCCCCCGCCGACACCGATTTCGAGGGCGATCTCAATCCCATTGTCACGGCCTGGACCGAGCGCTACGCGGCGACCGACGAGATCCACGACCAGGCCCGTTTCGAGACCGAGGTGCCTCCCGACCAGCGCGTGTCGGCGCGCGGTATCGAGGTCGGTCATATTTTCTACTTCGGCACGAAATATTCCGAGGCCATGGGCTGCCGCGTACAGGGGCCCGACGGTCAGCAGGTGGCGGTCGAGATGGGCTCCTACGGGATCGGCGTATCGCGGCTGGCAGGCGCCATCATCGAGGCTTGCCATGACGAGGCCGGCATCCAGTGGCCGGTGCCGGTCGCGCCGTTCGAGGTGGCGCTCGTCAACCTGAAGCCCGGGGACGCCGCGACCGACACGGCGGCCGCCGATCTTTACGGCAAGCTGTCCAAGGCCGGGCTCGACGTCCTCTACGACGACACCGACGAGCGCGCGGGGGCCAAGTTCGCGACCATGGACCTGATCGGCCTGCCCCTCCAGCTCATCGTCGGGCCGAAAGGAGTCAAAGCGGGAGAGGTCGAGGTGAAAGTGCGCAAGTCGGGCGCGCGCGAGACGCTCCCTCTCGAAGCGGGACTGAAGCGCGTGATCGAGCAAGTGAGGAACGAGCGCACGTTGGCGTGACGGAGAGCAGAGGAAGGCGATCGGCGCATGACAGTAGCGACAGATACGAGACCCTTCGCGCCATTCGAATGGCTGCTCGCCACGCGCTATCTGCGCGCCCGGCGCAAGGAAGGGCTGGTCTCGGTCACCGCAATCGTTTCGTTTCTCGGCATCATGCTGGGGGTGGCGACCCTCATCATCGTCATGGCGGTGATGAACGGGTTTCGCATGGATCTATTCTCGAAGATCCTCGGCCTCAACGGCCATATCGTCGTCTACCGGGTGGCGCAGAACTTTACCGACTACCCGGAAATCGGGGCCACACTGTCGACGGTCCCGGGCGTCAAGCGGATCATACCGCTGATCGAGGGCCAGGTGCTCGTCTCCTCGCCCGTGCATTCGCTCGGCGGGTTCGTGCGCGGCATGAGCGAGGAGAGCCTCAAGTCGCTGCCGCTCGTCGCCAACAATATTCGCTATGGGTCTATCGACGGCTTCGACAATCAGACGGGGATCGCCATCGGCATGCGGCTCGCCAATGCGCTGCGCGTCAACATCGGCGACAAGATCACTATCGTCACGCCGAAGGGCGCGCCGACGCCGTTCGGAATCGCGCCGCGATCGAAGCCCTACGAAATTGCGGCGCTCTTCGAGCTCGGCATGTCGGAATACGACAAATCAATGATCTTCATGCCGCTCGCGGAGGCGCAGCGCTATTTTGCCAAGCCCGGCGAGGTCGACGCGATCGAGGTCGTGGTCGACAATCCGGAGAACGTCGACGAATACTCCGAGAACCTTCGCGCCGCGGGCGGCGGGGCCATCGCCGTCTCGGACTGGCGCCAGAGAAACGAGACCTTTTTCACCGTGCTCGAGGTCGAGCGCAACGTCATGTTCATCATCCTATCGCTGATCGTTCTGGTCGCGACCCTGAACATCATCTCGGGGCTCCTGATGCTCGTGAAGGACAAGGGACGCGACATCGCCATCCTGCGCACGATGGGCGCTTCGAAGGGCGCGGTGATGCGCGTCTTCCTCATCACAGGGGCGACGATCGGCGTGCTCGGCACTTTCGCCGGGCTCATTCTCGGCGTGGTCTTCTGTTGGAAGATCGAGAATATACGCCAGTTCGTCTCGTGGATTTCCGGCACCCGCATCTTCGACCCGAACGTCTACTACCTCACCAAGCTCCCCGCCGAGATCAACCCCACCGAGACGACCTTCATCGTCGTCATGGCGCTCCTGCTCTCGATCCTGGCGACGCTTTATCCCTCGTGGCGTGCCTCGCGGCTCGACCCCGTCGAGGCGCTGCGCTACGAGTGAGCATGAGGGACGTCGTGAATATTGGCGGACCGGTTCTGAGGCTCGACGGTCTCCGGCGCACCTTTCATCAGGGCTCGCGCGAGATCCATGTGCTGATGGGGGCGTGCGCGGAAGTGCATGCCGGCCAGTCGGTCGCGCTCGTCGGGCCGTCGGGGGCCGGAAAGTCCACGCTCCTCCACATCGCGGGCCTGCTCGAGACGCCGGACGCGGGTCACGTCTTCATCAACGGACGCGATTGCTCCAAGCTCGACGATCACGGGCGCACGCGCGTGCGCCGCGCCGAGATGGGCTTCATCTATCAGTTCCATCAGCTCCTGCCCGAGTTCTCCGCGGAGGAGAACGTCGTGCTGCCGCAGATGATCCTGGGCCGGAGCCGGCAGACCGCGGAGAGGCGCGCGCGCGAGCTCTTGAGTGCGGTCGGGCTTGCCGACCGCCTCGATCATCGCCCGGCGCAGCTTTCGGGCGGCGAGCAGCAGCGCACCGCGATCTGCCGTGCACTCGCCAACAATCCGAAGCTCATCCTCGCCGACGAGCCGACCGGCAACCTCGACCCGCGCACATCCGAAGTGGTCTTTCGCGAGCTGATCAACCTCTTCCGCCATCAGGGCGTCGCGGCGTTGATTGCGACCCACAACCTGGAGCTTGCCTCGCGCATGGACAGGGTGCTGCGTCTCGAGAACGGGCTCTTGGTCGAGGTCGGGCCGGTCGGAATTTCGCTACGCTAAGGCCCCGCTCAGGTCAGCGGCCTGCGGGGACGCTCGGGGACCGTGCCGACGGACTTGGTCTCCTCTTCCTCAGGCACAGCTTCGCAATCGCCGCGAATCCCGAGGAAGGAGCGCCAAAAAGGGGGATTCGGCGGTTGGCCTTCTGAGCGCTTATCGTCTTTGATGACCGTGATAATGCCGAGACGTGCAAATGCGGACATGGCTTTCGAGCCTCCTCGCGCAACGTCAGTTCAGTTTGGACCGTTGCCGCCCACGCACACGGCAGTCTCGCGAAGACTAAGAGTTCGACCCAACACGCGCTGTTACCGCGGGAACATGCGGCTTTCCGGCAGCGCTGTGGAAATTGGCGCCCAGCATCATATACGGCTCGCGGGATGAGAGCCGTTTGTCCTAGATTTGTGGGCAATGAACGCACCGATTCCATCGAAACCGATCCGCTCGGCGGCAAGGCCACCGGGCTATGTGCACCTCAAGGTACACTCGTCCTATTCGCTGCTCGAGGGCGCGCTGCCGATCGCCAAGCTGGCAAAGCTGGCGGAGGCACACGGTTTCCCCGCCCTGGGGCTCACCGATACCGGCAATCTGTTCGGTGCGCTCGAGTTCTCCGAGAAGCTCTCCGGCGCAGGCGTTCAGCCGATCGTCGGTGTTTCGCTCGCGATCGATTTCGCCGACGCGCCCCCGACGGCGAGCGCAATCGCGGTTCCGGCCACCGCTCTCAGACCAGCGAGCCGCGACGGATTTCTTGCGCTCTTCGCCATGAGCGCAGAAGGCTACGCCAATCTCTTGAAGCTCGTAACTGCGGCGCACCTTGACGTCGCTCCTTCGGATTCGCCCCACATTGCGCTCGAGGCTCTCACGCGCGGCGCGGCGGGGCTCGTCTGCCTCACGGGCGGACCCGGCGGTCCCATAGATGGCGTGCTGCCGATGGCTCCTGCCAAGGCCCGCGAACGTCTCGTCCGGCTCGAGCGCCTCTTTGGAGATCGCCTCTACGTCGAGGTTCAACGCCACGGGCTTCCCGGAGAGGCGGAGACGGAGCCGGAGCTGCTCGCGCTCGCCTACGCACTCAAGCTTCCGCTCGTCGCCACCAACGAGGTTTGTTTCGCGACTCCCGACGACCACGAGGCGCACGACGCGCTCCTCTGCATTGCCGACGGAAGCCTCGTGTCCGAGGACAAGCGCCGGCGCGTCTCGCCCGAGCACTATTTCAAGAGTGCGGAGGAGATGGCGGCGCTGTTCGCCGATCTTCCGGAGGCGCTGGCAAGCACGATCGAGATCGCGCGCCGCTGCGCGTTCAGGCCCACGGGCCGCGCGCCGATCCTGCCGCGTTTCGTCGCCGCGAGAGCCGGTGCCTCCGGCGTCGACCAGCTCGCCGCTGAATCTGCCGAATTGCGCCGCCAGGCCGAGGAGGGGCTAAGGGCCCGTCTCGCGGCCCAGAGGCCGGCCGCGGGCTTCAGCGAGGACGACTACTGGCGTCGGCTCGCCTTCGAGATCGAGATCATCTCCAAGATGAAGTTTCCCGGCTACTTCCTGATCGTCGCCGATTTCATCAAATGGGCGAAGGCCCATTCTATCCCCGTCGGCCCGGGGCGCGGCTCGGGCGCGGGTTCGGTCGTCGCCTGGGCGCTCACCATCACCGACCTCGATCCGTTGCGGTTCGGGCTCCTCTTCGAGCGCTTTCTCAACCCGGAGCGCGTGTCGATGCCCGATTTCGACATCGACTTCTGTCAGGAGCGGCGCGACGAGGTGATCCGCTACGTGCAGGAGAAGTACGGGGCCGACCGGGTCGCGCAGATCATCACGCACGGGAAATTGCAGGCGCGCGCCGTGCTGCGCGACGTGGGGCGCGTGCTCGAGATGCCCTATGGGCAGGTCGACCGGCTCTGCAAGCTCATTCCCAACAATCCGGCAAACCCGGTCACGCTCGCCGACGCGATCGCGGGCGAGCCCAAGCTCGAGGAGGCGCGCGAGGCCGACCCGCTGGTGGCTCGCCTGTTCGCCATCGCCGGCAAGCTCGAAGGGCTCTACCGTCACGCATCGACGCACGCCGCCGGCATCGTCATCGCCGACCGCCCGCTCGACGAGCTGGTGCCGCTCTATCGCGATCCCAAGTCGGCGACGCCCGTCACGCAGTTCAACTGGAAGATGGTCGAGGCGGCAGGCCTCGTGAAGTTCGACTTCCTGGGGCTGAAGACGCTCACCGTTCTCGAAAAAGCTGTGAAGCTCGCGCGCCGCGGCCGCGGCGTCGAGATCGATCTCGCGGCCCTCCCGCTCGACGATAAGGCCTCGTTCGATCTCCTCGCCAGGGCCGACACCGTGGGCGTGTTCCAGCTCGAGAGCACGGGCATGCGCGAAAGCTTGAAGCGCCTCAAGCCCGACCGCTTCGAGGACATCATCGCCATGGTGGCGCTCTATCGCCCCGGCCCCATGGACAACATTCCGACCTACATCAACCGCAAGCACCGCGAGGAGCCGGTCGACTACCTCCACCCGATGCTCGAGCCGATCCTGAAGGAGACCCACGGAGTCATCATCTACCAGGAGCAGGTGATGCAGATCGCCCAGGTGATGGCGGGCTACAGCCTGGGCGATGCCGATCTTCTGCGCCGCGCCATGGGCAAGAAGGACAAGGCGGAGATGGCCAAGCAGCAGGCGCGCTTCGTCGAGGGCGCCATGCGAAACGGGGTCGGCCGCGACGACGCCGTCTATATTTTCGAGCTCGTCGACAAGTTCGCGGGCTACGGCTTCAACAAGAGCCACGCGGCGGCCTACGCCCTCGTCAGCTACCAGACGGCGTACATGAAGGCCAACTTCCGCGAGGAGTTCCTCGCCGCCTCCATGACGCTCGACATGGGCAATACCGACAAGCTCGCCATGTTCGTCGCCGAGGCGCGCCGCAGCGGGATTGCGGTGCTGCCGCCTTCGGTCAACGAGTCCGAGGTTGATTTCCTCGCCGAGCCGCCCCCGAACGCCCGCGCGGACCAGGGAAGGGCGGGCAGGGAGAGAGGCGCCATCCGCTATTCGCTGGCCGCGCTCAAGAACATCGGCGCGACGGCGGTCGCAACCGTCGTCGAGGCGCGCAAGGAGAAGGGGGCGTTCGCGTCGCTCGGCGATTTCGCCGCGCGTCTCAACACGAAGGCGCTCAACAAGCGGGGCCTCGAGACTCTGGCGGCCGCGGGCGCCTTCGATGCGCTGGAGCCTAGCCGCGCGCTCGTCCACGCCAACGTCGACAGCATGTTGGCGCTGGCCACGCGGGTAACCGACGACGCGGCGTTGGGAACGACCGACCTTTTCGCAGGCTTCGCTCCTTCCGGCGCGTCGCCTCTGCGCGATACAACGCGCGCGCCGCTCGATCTTCGGCCCGCGAAGCCCTGGACTCCGATGGAGCGGCTACAACATGAGTTCGAGGCCGTTGGCTTCTTCCTCTCGGGGCACCCGCTCGATGCCTACGAGAGGATCTTGAAGAAGCTCGGCGTGCGCCCCTATGCCGAGTTCGAGGCCTCGCTCGATCGCGGCGCGGGCGCGGGGCGCCTCGCGGCGATAGTGCTCTCGGCGCGCGAACGGCGCTCGCAGAAGGGCAATAAGTTTGCGTTCGCGCTGTTCTCGGACGCGACGGGCCAGTTCGAGGCCGTGATCTTTTCCGATACGCTCGCCCAGTGCCGCGAGCTTCTCGAGCCGGGTACGCCGGTGCTGCTGACGGTGGAGGCCGAACGCGACGGAGAGAGCCTCAAGATGCGCGTGCAGGCGATCGAGGCCCTCGACAAGGCGGCGGCGAGCCTCGAGCAGGGCCTCGGCATCGTACTCGACGAAGCTCTCCTCGCGGCGCGCAAGGCGACGCTTCAAGGCCTGAAGTCGGAGCTTCGGCCGGCCGCGGGCAATGGGCGCAAGGGAGGAGAGGTGCGCCTCCTCCTCACGCTAAGAGACCGGGGCCAGACGATCGAGATCGCGCTTCCCGGCCGCTACGATGTCTCGCCCGCCGCCGCCGGGCGGCTCTCCACCGTGCAGGGCGTGCTCGGCATCGTCGAGGGTTAGACCATCACTTCAAGAACCGGTCGTAGAGGCCGAGCACGATCTCGATCATGATGAGAGCTATGATGTACCACTCGAGCCGATGGCTCGTCCTCGTTGCGATGAGGTCGGTGATCGTGTCGGCGGTCTCGCGGATCACCTCGAGCTTCCGCTCGATTGCGCGGCTCCTCGAGGGCAGGTCGTACTCATCAACGAGCTTGGCCCAGAAGCGCTCGAGCTGAGGATGGTCCCAGAGCACGTCGGGCTTCTCGTCGAGGTCGATGCGTCCAGCGAGCCGGTGCTGGACGGCGAGCGCCTCCCCGATGCGCTCGAGAAGCTGCTTCTGCGGCCCGGGCGGCAGACGGCGCAGTCTTCAGGCTCTCGGCGATCTGGCCGATGCTGTCGAAGGTGGTGGAAATGCGCCGCTCGTCCCATCCGAGCGAGACGCTCTGGGCTAGCGCGGCGGCGACGAGAAGAAGGCGGTTCTGGTCGGTGCTCTTGAGCTGCAGCGCGCCCGAGGGTCCGACCAGCTCCTCCTCGTCGGGCTTGACGACGAGGCGGGCCGTCTCGCTCTCGCGCTCGTCGAGGGGGCCGATGATGCGCGGCGCGAGGCTTTGAATGAGCTCCTCCTCCTCGAGCGGCGTCATGTTGAAGAAGACGGCGGCCCCGGACCGGAAGAGGGCGACGGTACCGCCGGAGCGGGTGCGGAAGGCGAGCGGGCTCGACGAGAAGGCGTCCTCGCGCTCGAGCCCCTTGATGTCGATCCGCTCGCCGAGCTGCAGCGCGCGTACGAGCGTTCCCGTATTGTCCATTGAGCCCCTTCGCCTTGAGACAAGGCCATTCGGGCGAGGGTGAAGCCCGCTTGTCAAGGCCAGAGAATGAGGCTAGAAGCCCCCCATCTCACACGCGGACCCTTGCGCTCGGCGGATTGAAAGCCCCGCCACGCGCTCCGGTGGACGGCTCTCGAGCCGTTCTCTCACGGGTCCGCGGAGGCATGAACCGGAAAAGGAAGCTCTGCACATGACCGTGCCGGCGTTCAATATGCGCCAGCTCTTGGAGGCTGGCGTTCACTTCGGCCACCAGTCTCATCGCTGGAACCCCAAGATGGCGCCCTTCATCTACGGCGCCAGGAACAACATCCACATCCTCGACCTCACGCAGACGACGCCGATGCTGCATCAGGCGCTGACCAAGGTCTCGGACACGGTCGCGGGCGGCGGGCGCGTGCTCTTCGTCGCCACCAAGCGCCAGGCCTCGGACTCGATCGCGGATGCCGCCAAGCGCTCGGCGCAATACTTCATCAACCACCGCTGGCTCGGCGGCACGCTGACGAACTGGAAGACGATCTCGACCTCGATCCGTCGCCTGCGCCAGCTCGAGGACATCGTCGCCGACCCGCAGGGACGCACCAAGAAGGAGGTGCTCAACATCACGCGCGAGCGCGACAAGCTCAATCAGGCCCTCGGCGGCATCAAGGACATGGGCGGCGTGCCCGACCTCCTGTTCGTCATCGACACGAACAAGGAGAGCATCGCCATCAAGGAGGCGAGGAAGCTCTGCATCCCGATCGTCGCCGTGGTCGATACCAACTGCGATCCCGACGGCATCGACTTCCCGATTCCGGGGAACGACGACGCGGGGCGCGCCATCACGCTCTATTGCGACCTCGTCGCGCGCGCCGCGATCGACGGCCTCGAGCGGAGCCAGTCGGCCGCCGGTGTCGACGTCGGCGCCTCCGAAGCCCCGCCTCGCCGAGGTCGTCAAGGCGTTCCGCGGCATCGACGCTCCGCGCGGCGAAGCGGACGATTTGAAGCGCATCACGACCATCACGCCCAAGCTCGAGCAGAGGCTCAACGACGCCGGCGTCTTCCACTTCTGGCAGATCGCCGATCTCGACGCCGAGAATCTCGCTCTCCTCGACCGGCTGCTCCGCACCAAGGGCCAGATCGAGAAGGAAGAGTGGGTCGCTCAGGCGAAGAAGCTCGTCGAGGCGTCCGCCGTCTGAGGGCGGCCCAGCGAAAGAGGCGCGGTGCCGCTTCGGCCGAGCAGTCCGTCGTCAATCCGTTGCGACGGGCGAGGGCCCCAAGTCCGCCAGCAAGTGAGGTCGCAATGACCACGATTTCCGCAACCATGGTGAAGGAGCTGCGCGACAAGACCGGCGCCGGCATGATGGACTGCAAGCAGGCATTGACGGAGACCGGCGGCGACATGGATGCCGCCGTCGACTTGGCTGCGCACGAAGGGCCTGTCGAAGGCCGCCAAGAAGTCGGACCGCATCGCCGCGCAAGGGCTCATCGGCGTCGTATCGGACGGGACGTCGGGCGCCGTCGTCGAGGTCAACTCGGAGACCGACTTCGTCGCCCGCAACAGCCAGTTCCAGGACATGGTGCCGACGATTGCCACGCTCGCGCCCAAGGCCAAGGGCGATCTCGCAGCGCTTCTCAAGGCCTCCTATCCCGGCACGTCGGAGACGGTCGAGACGCACGTCAAGGAGGCGGTCGCAACCATCGGCGAGAACATGGGCGTGCGCCGCACGGGCGCGCTTGACGTGAAAGAGGGCGTGGTCGCCGACTACGTGCACAACAAGGCCGCCGACGGGCTCGGCAAGATCGGCGTGCTCGTCGCGCTCGAGAGCAAGGGCGATAAGGGCAAGCTCATGGAGCTCGGCCGCCAGCTCGCCATGCATGTCGCGGCCGCGAGCCCGCTCGCGTCACGCCGAGGAGCTCGACAAGGACGCGATCGAGAAGGAGCGCGCGATCTACGTCGAGCAGGCGCAAGCCTCCGGCAAGCCCAAGGAGATCGTCGAGAAGATGGTCGAGGGGCGGCTCAGGAAGGAGTTCTTCGGCCAGGTGCGCTCATGAACCAGGTGTTCGTCATCGACGGCAAGGCGACGGTGGCGGAGGCGTTGAAGGCGGCCGAGAAGACGGCCGGCGCGCCGATCAGGGTCGCGGGGTTCGTCCGCTATGCTCTGGGCGAGGGCATCGAGAAAAAGCAGGAGGACTTCGCCGCCGAGGTCGCGAAGGCCGCTGGCGCCGCTGGGAAAAAGTAGCTGCGCCAGGGCCTTCAAGCGCAGATTTGCTCGCAGGGAGTTGTGGTCCGCTGGCCCCTCACAGATGTTTGCGTCTTGCGCGGCTCGGATTGCGCTGCAATGCTTCGAAGTTCGGCCACCCCCTCTCAATGTCACCCCTGGATCGGGAAGGGGGCAAAGAGGGAAGGGCTCATGACTGACGGGTCAGCTCTCAAATACAAGCGTCTGCTCTTGAAGCTCTCGGGCGAGGCGTTGATGGGCAGCAATGCCTACGGCATCGACATGGGCGTCGTCGACCGGCTCGCGCGCGACGTCGGCGAGGCTGCGGCTGCCGGCTGTCAGCTCGGCCTCGTCATCGGTGGCGGCAACATCTTTCGCGGGCTACAGGGCGCGGCCAAGGGCATGGACCGGGCCACGGCGGACTATATGGGCATGCTCGCCACCGTCATGAACGCACTCGCCTTCCAGGGCGCGCTCGAGAAGACAGGCACACCCACGCGCGTCCTCTCGGCGATTCCGATGCCGACCGTGTGCGAGGCCTTCACGCGCCCGCGTGCGCTGCATCATCTCGAATCAGGGCGTGTCGTCATCTTCGCCGCCGGCACCGGAAATCCCTTCTTCACCACCGACACGGCCGCAACTCTGCGAGCGATCGAGATGAATTGCGATTGCGTCGCCAAGGCGACCAAGGTGGACGGCGTCTACTCCGCGGATCCGAAAAAAGACGCGACCGCCGTGCGCTATGACCGGTTAACCTATTCGGACGTGCTCTCGCGCGACCTCAAGGTGATGGATGGCGCGGCAATCGCCCTTGCCCGGGACAATCGACTTCCGGTAATTGTGTTCTCGATCGAGGGAGCGGGTAACCTTCTCAAGGTTTTGCGCGGCAATGCGCGCGCAACCGTCATCGAGAATGGTGCATAACTTGCCGCTTCGCTCCAGGAGGTGAGCGAGGGCTAGCAGCACCAGTGAGGTATTAGGGACATGTCAGCGCTCAACGACTACGACATCAAGGAGATCGAAAAGCGCATGCGGGGCTCGCTCGACGGGCTGAAGCGCGAGCTTGCGGGCTTGAGGACGGGGCGAGCGAGCGCCAACCTGCTCGATCCGGTTCACGTCAACGTCTACGGCGCCAAGATGCCGATCAACCAGGTCGCGACCATCACCGTGCCGGAGCCGCGCATGATCTCCGTGCAGGTCTGGGACCGCAGCAACGTGCAAGCCGTCGACAAGGCGATCCGCGAAGCCAATCTCGGGGTCAACCCCATCGTCGACGGGGCGATCCTTCGCCTCCCTATTCCCGCTCCGACGGCCGAGCGCCGCCAGGAGCTCGTCAAGCAGGCGCACAAGTACACGGAGAACCATCGCGTGGCGGTGCGCAATGTGCGCCGCGATGCGATGGAGCTTCTGAAGAAGCTCGAAAAGGACGGCAAGATGAGCCAGGACGAGCACCACAAGAACTCGGCCAAGGTGCAGGAGGTCACCGACAGGCTCATCAAGGAGATCGATCAGACTCTGGCCGCGAAGGAAGCCGAGATCCAGAAAGTTTGAGCATGCGTCAGTGGGCGTGCGCTATCCGGCGGCGCGCGGGCCGGGCCCCGCCTCAGCCTAGGACAGAAAGCTAGAGACTCCCTTGGCCGACCAGAGAGAGACCTATGATCGAGTAGGCGCGGCGCCCAAAACGCCGCGCCACGTCGCAATTATCATGGATGGCAATGGCCGCTGGGCGGCCGAGCGCGGCCTGCCGCGGTCGCTCGGCCACCGGTCCGGGGTCGAGGCGGTGCGCCGCACGGTCAAGGCGGCGATCGAACTCGCAGTGCCGTTTCTCACGCTCTATAGCTTCTCGTCCGAGAACTGGTCTCGACCCGCCGACGAGATCGACGATCTCATGGGCCTCATGAAGCGCTTCATCCGGTGCGATCTCGCCGAGCTGCACCAGAACAACGTTCGCCTCCTGGTGATCGGCGAGCGCGACAACGTCGAGCCGGAGATGATGACGCTGATCGACGAGGCGCGCGATCTCACGCGCGAGAATACCGGGCTCACGCTCGTCATCGCCTTCAACTACGGGGCAAGAGCCGAGATCGCCAAGGCGGCGCGCCGTCTTGCCGCCGACGTGGCGGCAGGATCGCTCGATCCGGCTCAGGTTACGCCCGAGCGTTTCGAGGCCGCCCTCGACACGTACGGCATTCCCGATCCCGATATCCTGATCCGCACCAGCGGAGAGATGCGCCTGTCGAATTTTCTCCTGTGGCAGGCGGCCTACGCCGAGCTCGTCTTCTTCGACGCCTATTGGCCGGATTTCGGGCTCGAACTGCTCGAGGAAGCGATCGCCCAGTATCACGCGCGCGAGCGCCGCTTCGGCGGTCTTTCGAAGCGCTCGAGCGCGTGAGGCGCTAGTGTCCCCTATCCGTAGTTCGCACGCAGCTAATCTGAAGGGGGTTTGCGAACTTCGGATTCAAAGGGACACTAGAAATCAACTAGCCACTAGTGTGGCTTTGGTTCAGAAGTTCCTTCTCCACCTGGACGCAAGTGAGAGGAACTTCTGAACCGCCACACTAGTGTGATGATCGAGAAATTCGCCGTTCGAGGCATGCTTCTGAGCGAATTTCTCGATCTGAATCACACTAGAATCAGAGGCTTGCTCGTGTCCTATCGATCGCGAAGTTCATTCAATGCTAGCCGCGAAGTCCGACGAGCTTCGCGATCGGGACACTAGGGTATGGAAGAGGAGATTTCCGTCGAGCCGCCGCCGGAGGACGTGGGCCCGCCCTCTCCGGACCTTGCCGCGCGCCTCGTCTCGGCGATCGTCTTTGCCGCTGTCGCCATCGGCTTCGCCTGGGCAGGACAGAAGCCCTTTGCCGTTCTCGTGCTCGCCGTCGTGCTCGTCATGAGCTGGGAGTGGGGACGGATCGTTCGTGGAACCGAGAGAGACCTCACGTCTCCTCGTTCACGGCACAGCTGTCGCCGCCGCGACCGTCCTGACGGCGCTCGGGTATGCGGCCATGGGGCTCGCGGTGGTTGTGATCGGGGCAATCATCGTTCTCCCTCTCGAGTTCGGCGCCCGCCCGCTGATCTCGGCGGCGGGCGTCCTCTACACGGGACTGCCGGCCGTTGCGCTGCTCTGGATCCGCGGCGACGAGCCGATGGGATTTCTTGCCGTTCTGTTCATCCTGATCGTTGTTTGGACCACCGATACGGCGGCCTTCATTGCCGGACGGGCCATCGGCGGGCCTAGGCTCGCGCCCCGCATCTCGCCGAACAAGACCTGGGCAGGGCTCGCGGGGGGCATCGTGGCGAGCGCGCTGGCGTCAGTCGTATTCGGCCTTGCGACCGGGCTGCCGGTTGCTAAGCTCGCCCTTTCCGGGCTCCTCATGGGACTGGTGGCACAGGGCGGCGACCTCATGGAATCGGCATTGAAGCGCGCATGCGGCGTGAAGGACGCGAGCAACCTCATTCCCGGCCACGGCGGGTTCATGGACCGTATGGACGGCGTGGTGGCGGCCGCCATCGCGGCGGCACTCGTGGGCCTGTGGGTCGATGCCTCGGCGCCCGCGACCGCGCTCTTCTCTTGGCTCTAGACGACATCCGTATCGGAGCCTATCAATCTCGGGCCCAAATCAGGCTCTGCATCTGCAATTTAGAGTGGGATTTGCGCGCGGCGGGGGCCGTCGACGATCACGAGGACCGGGGGCCTTGGAAGCCATGACGCGCTCCGTTGCTGCCGCCAAAGTCGCGCTCAAGACGATGCGCGAGTCCGCCCTCGCGCCGAAGCGTCTCTCGGTGCTCGGCGCGACCGGCTCGATCGGCGAGAGCACCCTCGATCTTGTCGGACGCACCCCCGACGCGTTCGAGATCGTGGCGTTGACGGCGCAGAACAACGCCGCGCGCCTCGCCGAGCTTGCCATCCTTCACGGCGCCCGCCTCGCCGTCATCGGCGAAGCGAGCCGCTACCGGGAGCTCAAGGAGCGCCTGGCCGGTACGACGATCCGCGCCGGCGCGGGCGAGGCGGCCCTCCTCGAGGCCGCGGCCGAGCCCGCCGATTGCGTGATGGCCTCGATCGTCGGAGCAGCCGGCTTGAAGCCCACGTTCGCGGCCGCCCGCCAGGGCCGGCGCGTCGCGCTCGCCAACAAGGAATGCCTTGTCTCAGCAGGGCAGGTGTTTCTGTCGGAGATCGAGCGGGCCGGCGCCGAGCTCATTCCGGTCGACAGCGAGCACTCGGCGGCCTTTCAAGCGCTCGGCGCCAACCCGCCGGCCGGTATCGAGAAAATCATTCTGACCGCGTCTGGCGGTCCGTTTCGGGAATGGAGCAAGGAGCGGATCGCGCGGGCGACGCCCGAGGAGGCGCTGCGCCATCCCAACTGGTCGATGGGAGCCAAGATCACCATCGACTCGGCGACGCTGATGAACAAGGGCCTCGAGCTGATCGAGGCCTATCACCTGTTTCCCGTCGAGCCTGCCCAGCTCGACGTCGTCGTGCATCCTCAGTCGATCGTGCATTGCCTCGTCGCGTTGCGCGACGGCTCGGTGCTGGCCCAACTCTCGCCGCCCGACATGCGCACGCCGATTGCGTTGGCGCTGGCGTGGCCCGGCCGCATGGCGGCTCCGACCGCGCGTCTCGATCTTATCGCGCTCAAGAGCCTGACCTTCGAGGCCCCTGACGAGGATCGTTTTCCGGCGCTCGCCATCGCCCGCGGTGCCCTTGCGCGCGGGGAGACGGCACCCGCCGTCCTGAACGCAGCGAACGAGATCGCTGTCGAGGCATTCCTCAACAAGCGCATCGGCTTCCTTGATATCGCCGCAACGGTCGCGTCGTGTCTCGATGCGGCCGAGGGCCGCGGTCTCATCCGCCAGGCGGGCTCTCTCGACGACGTGCTTCTCGTCGACCGCGAGTCCCGACTGTTGGCGATGTCGCTCGTTTCGCGGTAGGGCCCTCCGTCCACTGGCATCCGAGGGCGGGGTAACTACGTATTGGGCTGGACTTTTCGGCGCGTCGGCCTTCTGCTGCGGCCGGAGATCGTGATAGGGAACGGCCGCGAGAAGCATTGAGCGGTCGAGCCGAGGGGCGTCGAACTCGTTGAGACAAGGGAAGAGAAGACTATGATCGAAGGCGTCGTATTCGGCTTGGGCAGCCTTCTTTTCACGGCGGCCGTGTTCCTCGGTGTGCTGACGCTCGTCGTCTTCGTCCATGAGATGGGGCATTTTCTTGTCGCGCGCTGGTGCGGGGTCACGGTGACGACCTTCTCGGTCGGCTTCGGCAAGGAGCTGTGGGGCTTCGACGACCGGCACGGCACGCGTTGGCGGATCGCGGCAATCCCGATCGGCGGCTACGTCAAGTTCATGGACGACGAAAACGCCGCGAGCCAGCCGTCCCAGGACCGGCGCTCGGAGGGAGCAGCGCCGGAGGGGTCGTTCCACAACAAGCCGGTGTGGCAGCGCGCGCTTGTGGTTGCGGCCGGACCCTTCGCAAATTTCGTTTTCGCGGCCGTCATCTACACGGCTTTGAACCTCACGGTCGGCGTTCGGACCGTCACGGCACGCATCGATCAGGTCGTGCCGGGAATGCCCGCCGCCGAGGCAGGTCTGCAGGCCAGGCGACGTGATCACCGCGATCGACGGCTGGGCGATCGAGGGGCTCGACGACGTCGTGCGCATCGTCGGCACGAATGGGGGCACGGCGCTCGATATCGAGGTCGATCGGCAAGGTCAGCGCGTCACGGCCAGCGTGACCCCGGTTGTCAAGGAGCAGCGCGACGACCTCGGGGTGACGCTGCGCGTCGGCGACATCGGCATCCGCCGCGATGTGTCGGCGCGCGTCGGCGAGGTGGTGCCCGACATGCCGGCCGCCCAGGCCGGACTCGAGCCCGGCGACCTCATCACGGCGATCGACGGCAAGCCGATCAAGAGCTTCGACGACATCGTCCAGATCGTCGGCGGGGCGGCCGATAAGGACCTCCTCATCACGATTAGACGCGGCGAGGAGACGCGCGAGGTGCATGTGACGCCGGCGCGCACTCCACAGAAGGACGCGAGCGGGAAGGTCGTCATGCGCGGCAAGATCGGTGTCGCGCCCGAGCCCCCGCAGCCGCACCCCGTCGGCCCATTCTCGGCCCTGCGCCTTGGGGTGAAGGAGACGACGGGCGTCATCACGCAGACGTTCTATGGCATCACGGATCTGTTTAAGGGACGGCAAGGGCTGGACCAGGTCGGCGGCCCGATCATGATGGCCGAGGTGACGGCCCGCGTGCTCGACCATGGCCTCGAGTGGGTCCTGCGGCTCATGGCGTTTTTCTCGGCCAATATCGGGCTCTTGAACCTGCTGCCGATCCCGGTTCTCGACGGCGGCCACCTTATGTTCTACGGGATCGAGGCAGTCCGCCGCCGCCCGTTGAGCCCCCGCGCTCAGGAAATCGGCTTTCGCATTGGCATGGCCGTCGTGCTGACCCTCATGCTGTTCGCAACGTCGAACGATCTCTTCCGGGTCGGAAAGCGGCTTTTTGGGGGCGGCTAAAAACCCCGGTTTGCTGACGTATTCTTGCCACTTCCCAACGGCTTACTGAATTGTTAAGAACCCTACTGAGCGACTGTCTGCTTCGTGATTCGCGGCGCCTCGGCTTCCAGGGGGTTGAGGGGACGGGTAAGACGTTCGACGGGTTTTGGCGCGAGACCTCCAAGCCGACGGGTTTCGAGCCACTGGGGGAGTCGGCAATCAAAAAGGCGAGGCAGATCCGCGGATGCCGCAGTTTCGGATCATGTCGAGAGGGGCCGCGCGCCTTTGTCATTGGCTGGCCGCTGTCAGCCTCGTTTTGTGTATCTCCCAAGCTTTTCTGTTCTCTAGCGGCGCACTCGCTCAGGGCGCCGTGCGTGAGATCCGCGTCGAGGGCAACAAGCGCGTCGAGCCGGAGACGGTGCGCTCCTATCTGCAATTCTCGATCGGCGACGCCTATGATCCCGGCAAGGTCGACGGCTCGCTGCAGGCGCTGTTCGCGACCGGCCTCTTCGCCGACGTCAGCATCGACCGCGTGGGCCAGGACGTCGTCGTGACCGTCGTCGAGAACCCGGTCATCAATCAGGTCGCGTTCGAGGGCAACAGCGAGGTCGACACCGACACGCTGAAAGCCGAGGTGCAACTCAAGCCTCGCTCGGTGTTCACCCGCGCCAAGGTGCAGGGCGACGTTCAGCGCATTCTCGACGTGTACCGACGGCAGGGCCGCTATGCCGCCTCCGTCGAGCCCAAGATCATCGAGCTCGAGCAGAGCCGCGTTAACCTCGTGTTCGAGATCGACGAGGGCAACGCGACGAAGGTGAAGGGCATCAACTTCACCGGCAACCATGCATTCACCGACAGCCAGCTGCGCGACATCGTCTCGACGACGCAATCGGGGTGGCTCGACTTCCTCAAGGGCACAAGCGTCTACGACCCGGATCGCATGAGCCTCGATCGGGAGCTTCTGCGCCAATTCTACCTGAAGAACGGCTACGCTGACGTGCGCGTCGTGGCGGCCAACGCTGAGCTGGACCGCGACGGCTCCGGCTTCTTCGTCAACTTCGCAATCGAGGAGGGCGAGCTCTACACGTTCGGATCCGTAACCGTCGAAAGTGCGCTGCCCGGCCTTGATCCCAACGCGCTCAGGGGAGAGGTGCTCACCGACGAGGGCGATACCTACAACGGCTCAGACGTCGAGAAGTCAGTCGAAAGGCTGACCTTGATCACGTCCGAACAGGGCTTCCCCTTTGCGCGGGTGCGCCCGCGCGCGACGCCCGATGTCGCCAATCGGACGATCGCGCTCGTCTACGCCGTCGACGAAGGCCCCCGAATTTACATCGAGCGCATCAACATCATCGGCAACTCGCGCACCAAGGACTATGTGATCCGGCGCGAGTTCCGCTTGGCGGAAGGCGACGCCTACAATCCGCTCATGGTCGATCGCGCCAAGAAGCGCCTCCAGACGCTGGGATTCTTCAAGGCCGTCGATATCAAGCGCCGGCCGGGCTCGGCGCCCGACCGCGTAATCCTCGATGTCGAGCTCGAAGAGCAGTCGACGGGCGAGCTGTCGTTCGGCGCCGGCTATTCGACCTCGGAGGGCGTGATCGGCGACGTGAGCATCACCGAGCGCAACCTGCTCGGCAACGGCCAGTTCCTGAGGCTCGGCGTATCGGGCTCGTTCGAACGGCTCCAGGCTCAGCTGTCGTTCACCGAGCCCCGCTTCCTCGACCGTAACCTGTCGGCGGGCTTCGACATCTTCCACAAGGACGTCGATCAGACGCAGGAGTCGGGCTTCGCGAGCCGCCGCACCGGCGGAACGTTGAGGTTGGGCTTCCCGCTGTCCGAAAGCCTTTGGATGCAGACGGGCTACACGTTTGACTATTCGAGCATCTACGACGTGAACGAAAACGATCCCAACATCTCGTTGCTCGTCAGGGAGACGTTCGAGCGTTCTCCTGACAACACCACCTCGGCCTTCAGCACCGGGCTCACCTACGACAAGCGCAACCTGCCTAAGAACCCGACCAGTGGTTATTATCTGCAACTGACGGGCGACTTCGCGGGCGCGGGCGGCGACGTTCAGTACGTGCGGCTCAACACCGAAGGGCGCGCCTACTACCCGATCACCGAGAAGATCACGTTCGTCGGACGCGCGGTCGGCGGCCAGATCGAGGGCTGGGGCGGCGACGACGTACTTATCACGGACCTTTACTTCAAGGGCGGCGAGACCATCCGCGGCTTCGAACGCAGCGGCTTCGGCCCGCGCGATTTGAACACGGACGATGCGGTCGGCGGCAAGACATACTGGGCGACGACGGCGGAGATCCGCTTCCCGCTGCCGTTCGTGCCCGACGACCTAGGGCTCTCCGGCGCCGTGTTCGCCGACGCCGGGTCGCTATTCGACGCCAACGACTTGGCCAAGGAGTTGAATCAAAGCTGCGTCCGGGGCAACAGGAACACGCTCTGCCTCGCCGACAGCAGCTCGGTCCGCTCCTCCGTCGGCGCCAGCATCATGTGGGCCTCACCGGTCGGTCCCATCCGCATGGATTTTGCGAAGGCGCTGACCAAGCAAGACTTCGACAAGGAAGAGTTCTTCCGGTTCGGCGCCGCGACAAAGTTCTGATCCTCGTCAAGCCGATCTGTCGCGGCTCGCGCCGTGCCCCCCTTTGGGCGACGGCTCGCCCGCAGCCGGTTAGTGTCCTCGTCCCCGCGAGGTTCGTGATACATGACACTGAGGGGCCGTTCGACGCCCGCCGCCTGCCCCGGCTGCACGGGGTGGCGGAGCCCGGCGGGGAGAGGTGATCGAGGCAATGGAACATCCCGGTTTCTTCGAGAGGGCCGGGCCCTTTACGGTGGCCGAAGTTGCTCGAGCCGCCGCCGCCGAGGTGGCTTCGGGTGCTGACGTTCAGCGCGCGCTCCACGGCTTTGCGCCGCTAGCGGAGGCGGGTCCCGGCGAGATCTCCTTCCTCGACAATCGGAAATATCTCCCTCACCTCAAGGCGACCGGGGCAGGGGCATGCCTCGTCGCTCCCGCGCTTGCCGATCGAGTGCCGGGCGGCACGGTGGCGCTCGTCACCAAGACCCCCTATCGGGGGTTCGCGCGGGCGCTTGCGCTCTTCTATCCGGACGCCTACTTCCCCAGGGCGGCGGCCGCCGGCCAAGGCCCGCCCGTCGATCCGACCGCGGTTCTCGAGGAGGGCGTCGCCGTCGAGCCCGGCGCGATCATCGGCCCCGAGGCGAGGATCGGACGCGGCACGCGCGTGGCCGCCGGCGCCGTCGTCGGCTACCGCGTAACAATCGGCCGGGGCTGCTACGTGGGGGCGCTCGCGACGGTCACCCATGCGCTGGTGGGCGACCGCGTCGTGCTCCATTCCGGCGTGCGCATCGGGCAGGACGGCTTCGGCTTCGCGATGGGGCGCGAGGGGCACATCAAGGTGCCCCAGGTCGGCCGGGTCATCATCCAGGACGACGTCGAGATCGGCGCCAACACGGCGATCGACCGCGGCGCCCTTAAGGATACGATCATCGGCGAGGGCACCAAAATTGATAATCTAGTGCAAATCGGGCACAACGTCGTCATTGGACGGCACTGCGTAATCGTGGCCCATACGGGAATTTCGGGCTCCACCGAGCTTGGAGATTTCGTCGTCATGGGAGGCCAGTCCGGAACGGTTGGCCATATCAAGATCGGTAGTGGCGCCCAGGTGGCGGGGGCTTCCCATCCCAAGGACGACGTTCCCGCGGGGACGAGTGTCGGGGGGACGCCGGCGCGCCCGCTCAAGCAATGGGCGCGCGAGCTCGCCATCCTGCAGCGCCTTGCCGCAGCCAAGGGGATGCCGCCGGGTGGCGGAGAGTCCCCCTAGAGACAGCCCGTGACGGCAGAAGGCTCCAGATGGAGCTTCCCGCAACGAGGTCGACGGAGCGTGAAGGCGATGGACGAGCAAACCAAGAAAGAGGCCTTGAAGACAGCGGACATTGTCCGCGTCATGAAGCTGTTGCCGCACCGCTATCCGTTCCTGCTGCTCGACCGCATCTACGACATGAACGGCGACGAGAGCTGCGTGGGCGTCAAGAACGTCACCATCAACGAGCCGTTCTTCCAGGGCCATTTCCCGCAGTACCCGGTGATGCCAGGCGTGCTCATCATCGAGGGCCTGGCGCAGACGGCGGGCGCGCTATGCGTCAGCAGCCTCTCCGAGGACTACAAGGCCGAGCTCGTCTATTTCATGGGCATCGATCGCGCCAAGTTCCGCAAGCCCGTGCTGCCCGGCGACCAGCTTCACTACCACGTGCGCAAGATCCGCAATCGCGGCCGCGTTTGGCGCTTCTACGGCGAGGCCAAGGTCGAGGGCCAGATCGTGGCGGAGGCCGAGATCAGCGCCATGCTCGCCGACACGGCCGAGGCGCGGGCCTTTGCAGCCTCCAAGAGCGGCGCGTGAGTAAGCGAGGGCGGCGCATGAGCCACGTCCATCCGACCGCCATCGTCGAGGAGGGAGCAACGCTCGGCGAGGGCGTCAGAATCGGCCCCTTTTGCGTCGTGGGCGCCGAGGCGTCTCTCGGCGACGGCGTCGAGCTCCTGAGCCACGTTGTCGTCGCGGGGCGCACGAACGTCGGCCCGAGAACGCGGATCTTTCCCTTCGCGTCCGTCGGCCATCAGCCCCAGGATCTCAAATACAAGGGCGAGCAGTCGACGCTCGAGGTCGGCGCCGAGTGCATCATCCGCGAGGGCGTGACCCTCAATCCCGGCACGGAGGGCGGCGGCATGAAGACCGTCATCGGCGACCGTTGCGCGTTTCTAGCGAACTCGCACGTGGGCCATGATTGCCGCGTCGGCGACGGCGTCATCTTCTCGAACAACGTGATGCTCGCCGGACATTGCTCGGTCGGAGACTTCGCCATCCTCGGCGGCGGGGCGGCCGTGATCCAGTTCGCGCGCATCGGCGCGCACGCGTTCCTCGGCGGCATGTCGGGCCTCGAGCACGATCTCATCCCCTATGGCATGGCGCTCGGCAATCGCGCGCATCTCTCCGGGCTCAACATCGTCGGCTTGCAGCGGCGCGGCTTCTCGCGCACCGACATCCACGACCTGCGCCGCGCCTACCGGCTGCTCTTTGCCGACGAGGGCACCCTGCTCGAGCGCGTCGAGGATGTCGCCGGCGAGTTCAAGGCGCATCCGATCGTGATCGAAATCGTCGAGTTCATCCGCGCCGGCGGCAAGAGGTCCATCTGCACGCCGCGCGAGAGCGCGGAAACGTGAAACGATGCCGCCGCGCCCGGACCAGATCGGCATCCTAGCAGGCGGTGGCAGTCTGCCGCGCGAGATTGCGGAGGCCGCGGCCCGGCGCGGTCTCGGCGTGCATATCGTCGCGATCGACGGCGAGGCCGGCACGGACTTCGGGACGTTTCCGGTGTCGCGGGTGGGCTTTGGCGAAGTGGGGGCAATGGTGCGGGCGCTGAAGGCGGCCGGCGCCGAACGCCTCGTCATCGTCGGACGCGCACGCCGTCCTGATCTTTTGCGGCTCAAGACCGATCTCGGCTTCTGGCTCGCCCTGCCCCGGATCGCGAGTTTGATGGCGGCGGGCGGCGATGACAGCGTTCTCAGGGGCGTCGTTGCGTTTTTCGAAAGCCGGGGACTGGCCGTCGTCGGTCCCGCCGAGGTCGCGCCGGAGCTCGTCGTCGGAGACGGTCCACTCGGCGCACTCGCCCCGTCGGCGGCCGACGCGGACGATATTGCTCTCGGCTTCGCGATCGTAGGCGCCCTCGGGTCTTTCGACATCGGACAGAGCGTGGTGGTCGCGAACGGCCGGGTCGAGGCGATCGAGGGCGCGGAGGGAACCGATGCCATGCTCGCGCGCGTCGCGGAGCGCCGCAGGGGGAGCGGCGCGCCGGCCGCCGGCGTGCTCGTCAAGAGGTCGAAGCCGGGCCAGGAGCTCCGGGTCGATATGCCCGCAATCGGTCCCGACACGGTGGGGGGCGCGGCCGCGGCGCGTCTCAGGGGTGTGGCGGTCGAGGCAGGGCGAGTGCTCGCTGCGGGTCGCGACGAACTCGTGGCACGCGCCGCCGACGCCGGGCTCTTCGTTGTGGGCATGTCGGGGCCGATCGAAGCAAAGTCGCGTTCGGTTCCGTCTACCCGTGCCGGCGAGGGCCGATCGTTGCGCCGTCTGACGCGTGCGGCGCCAGGCCGGAGCGCGGTGCGCGACATCGGGATCGGGGCCGCGCTGCTCCAGGCGATTGCGCCGCTAGCTCGCCCGCGTGCCGCCGTCGTCGCGCGCCGCCATGTCCTCGCGATCGAGACCGGAGAAGGTGCCGCAACCGCAATCGGCCGTGCCGCGCGACTGCGCCAGTGGGGCAAGCTGGGATCCGGCCGGCGACGCGGTGCTGTCGTGCTCGCTGACGCGTCCGATTTGGATGAGACTGCGCTCGAGGCGGTAAGGAAGTCTCAATTTGGCGGTTTTGCCGTGATCGCTCCATTGCCACCAACCCCCGCGCTCGATGGGTTTGTTAGCCGTGCCGAGGCCCTCGGACTCTTCGTGGCTGCGGTCGAGAGCGCGGGAGGTGGGCTGTGAGGGCGGGCGGCCAGCCATCCGAGTTCCGCTTGTTTCTGATCGCGGGCGAGCACTCCGGCGACGCTCTCGGCGGCAAGCTCATGGCGGCGATCAACCGCCGCCACAAGGGGCGCGTGCGCTATCTCGGAGTCGGCGGCGAGGCCATGGAGCGCGAGGGGCTCATCTCCCAGGTGCCCCTTGCCGACATCGCCGTCATGGGACCGCTCTCGATCCTACCGCGCCTTCCGCGCATCGCGCGCCGAATCTTTGCCACCGTCGGCGCCGCCGTTGCCGCCGATGCGGACGCCGTCGTCATCATCGATAGTCCCGAGTTCACCCACCCGATCGCCAAGCGCATCCGCAAGCGCCGGCGCGACCTCCCGATCATCGACTACGTGAGCCCGAGCGTGTGGGCCTGGCGACCGGGACGCGCCCGCAAGATGCGTCGCTACGTCGACCATGTGCTGGCGCTCCTGCCGTTCGAGCCGGATGCACACGAGCGGCTCGGCGGGCCGCCCTGCACCTACGTCGGCCACCCGCTGGTCGAGCGGCTCGATTGGCTCCGCGACCTCGACCCCGAGCCGCTCGCCGCGCGTCTCGGGCTCTCGCCGGGGCGGCCGGTGCTCGTCGTGCTGCCGGGCAGCCGCGCGTCCGAGGTGGGGCGGCTGATGGAGCCGTTCGGCGACGCCTTGAGGCTCTTGATCGAGCGCGGCGTGAAGCCGGACGTCATTGTGCCGGCCGTGCCGTCGGTGCGCGCGCTGATCGACGCCAAGCGCAAGACCTGGCCGTTGCGTCCCCACATCGTCGAAGACGAGGAGGACAAGTTTCGCGCTTTCAAACTGGCGCGCGTCGCCCTCGCGGCGTCCGGCACCGTCACTCTCGAGCTTGCGCTCGCCGGGACGCCGATGGTTGTCGCCTACAAGGTCGATCCAATTGCCGCGCGGCTGCGCTTCCTCCTCGAGAGTTCCCTCCGTCGTGCTCGCCAACCTCGTCTTGGGACGGAACGTTTTTCCCGAGTTTCTTCAGGAGGCGTGCACGGGGGAAGCGCTCGCTGACGCGCTGGCGGCGCTGATCGACGACAGCCCGGAGCGGGCCGCCCAGCTCGCGGGCCTCGCGCAAATATCAGGGCGCATGTTAACGGACGGGTCGGCGCCGAGCGAGAGGGCGGCCGACATCGTGCTCGGCTACGCCGCCTTCGGGCGGAGCTGGGATCCAGAGGACGACGAGGCCCTTCGCGCCAAGTTCCAGTCGCCGTCTCAGCCGCCGGGCTTCGGGAACTCGCGCCGCACCGGGCCGATGTAGAGCTGCCGCGGACGGCCGATGCGCTGCTCCGGGTCCTCGATCATCTCCTTCCACTGGGCGATCCAGCCGACGGTGCGGGCGACCGCGAACAGCACTGTGAACATGTCGACCGGGAAGCCGATCGCGCGCAGCGTGATGCCGGAGTAGAAGTCGATGTTGGGGTAGAGCCGCTTCTCGATGAAGTAATCGTCCTGGAGCGCGATGCGCTCGAGCTCCATCGCTACCTTGAGCAGCGGCTCGTCGCGCTTGTCGAGGGCGTCGAGCACCTGGTGGCAGGTCTTCTGCATCACCTTCGCGCGCGGATCGTAGTTCTTGTAGACGCGATGACCGAAGCCCATGAGGCGGAAGCCCGAGTTCTTGTCCTTCGCCTTCTTGATGTACTCGGGAATGCGATCGACGGTGCCGATCTCCTCGAGCATGTTGAGCGCGGCTTCGTTGGCGCCGCCGTGCGCCGGGCCCCAGAGGCAGGCGATGCCGGCCGCGATGCAGGCGAACGGATTGGCGCCCGACGAGCCGGCGAGGCGCACGGTCGAGGTCGAGGCGTTCTGCTCGTGGTCGGCGTGCAGGATGAAGATGCGGTCGAGCGCGCGCGCGACGATCGGATTGACGATGTAGGGCTCGCACGGGACGGCGAAGCACATCTGCAGGAAGTTCGACGTGTAGTCGAGATCGTTGCGCGGATAGATGAAGGGCTGGCCGATCGAGTACTTGTAGGCCATCGCCGCGATGGTCGGCATCTTGGCGATCATGCGATGCGACGCCGTCTCGCGCTGCTTGGGATCGGTGATGTCGGTTGAGTCGTGATAGAAGGCCGAGAGCGCGCCGACCACGCCGACCATGACGGCCATCGGATGCGCGTCGCGGCGGAAGCCCGTGTAGAAGCGGGTCATCTGCTCGTGCACCATCGTGTGGCGGGTGATGGTGCTGCGGAACGCACTTGAACTCGTCGTTCGTCGGCAGCTCGCCGTAGAGCAGCAGATAGCAGATGGCGAGGAAGTTCGAGTTCTCGCGCCAGCTCGTCGATCGAATAGCCGCGATAGAGAAGCTCGCCCTTGTCGCCGTCGATGAAGGTGATGCTGCGAGGAGCAGTTGGCGGTCGAGGTGAAGCCCGGGTCGTAGGTGAAGCAGCCCGTGTCGCGATAGACCTTGGCGATGTCGATCACGTCGGGGCCGATCGTGCCGCTGCGGACCGGAAGCTCGGTCGATGTGCCGTCGTGAACGAGGGTCGCGTTGCGGGTTCGGGCGGCCTGCGGCGCAGTGCCGAGCTGGTTGCCGATCTGAATGCTCATGGTCGCTCTCCTTGAAGCACGCGCTGTGGCTCGAACGCGCAATCGACAACAGCCGGACAGTCGCATGTTGCGGTGCAACTAGAGCATAGCGCAGGCGCAGCAGATTGGCCATGCGTTCAGATCAGGCAGCGCACGGAAATTGGGCAGCACCTGCCCGCCATCAACGCGCAATCTTTGAGTCGCGCCAAGCTTTCGTCGCGGCCGAGCACGGCCATGACGTCGAAGACCGGGCGGGGAGATGGAGCGTCCCGTCAGCGCGGCGCGCACGGGCTGGGCGACCTTGCCGAGCTTTCGTCCCGTCTCCTCGGCGTAGGCGCGCACTGCCCCCTCGAGCGTCGGGGCCGTCCAGCTCTCGACCGCCTCGAGCCGGGGGATCAGCGCCGCGAGCCCGGCCCGCCCTTCGGCGTCGAGCAGCTTGGCGGCCTTGTCGTCGAGCGCGATGGGCCGGTCGGCGTAGAGGTAATGGGCCCCGTCGATCAGCTCGCGCAGCGTTTTTGCCCGCTCCTTGAGGCCGCCCATGGCCGCCGCCAGACGCGCCCAGCCGCCGGCTTCGTCGAGCTTCACCTTGATGGCGGGCCCACCCTCGATCAGCGGGAAGAAGATCGCGCGATGCGAGCCACGAGCTCGGCGTCGGAGGCCGCGCGAATGTAATGGCCGTTCAAGTCCTCGAGCTTCTTGAAGTCGAAGCGGGCGGGGCTCTTGTTGATGCCGTCGAGATCGAACCATTCGATCAGCTGCGCGGTCGAGATGATCTCGTCGTCGCCGTGGCTCCAGCCGAGGCGCACGAGATAGTTGCGCAGCGCCGCCGGCAGATAGCCCATCTCGCGGTAGGCCTCGACGCCGAGCGCGCCGTGGCGCTTCGAGAGCTTGGCGCCGTCGGGCCCGTGGATCAGCGGCACGTGCGCCCAGACCGGCACGTCCCAGCCCATGGCGCAGATAGATCTGCGTCTGGCGCGCGGCATTCGTCAGGTGGTCGACGCCGCGGATGACGTGGGTGATCTCCATGTCGTGGTCGTCGACGACGACGGCGAGATTGTAGGTCGGGTTGCCGTCGCTGCGGAGGATGATGAGGTCGTCGAGATCCTTGTTGTTGAATACGACGCGGCCCTGCACGCGATCGTCGACGACGGTCTCGCCCTCGCGCGGCGCCTTGAGGCGCACGGCGAAGGGAACTCCGGTCGGCGCTTCGGCCGGATCGCGATCGCGCCACGGCGAGCGGATGGTGAGCGGGCGCTTCTCGGCTTCGGCCGCCTTGCGCATCTCGTCGAGCTCCTGCGGGCGTGAGATAGCAGCGATAGGCGTTGCCCGGAGGCGAGCATCGCGTCAGCGACCTCGCGGTGACGAGCGGCGCGCGCGAACTGCGAGACCGGCTCGCCCTCCCAGCTCGAGCTCGAGCCACGTGAGGCCGTCGAGGATGGCGGCCACGGCCTCAGGATTGTTGCGCTCGCGATCGGTGTCCTCGATGCGCAACAGGAACGCGCCGCCCTTGGCCTTGGCGTAGAGCCAGTTGAAGAGCGCGGTGCGCGCGCCGCCGATATGCAGATAGCCGGTGGGCGACGGCGCGAAGCGAACGACGGGTTTCCCGTCGCCCGGCCGTTTGATGTCAGCCATTGAGTTTCCGTCTTCTCGATGTAATGGGCGAAACGTGCGAGGCGTGTAGCACGAGCCGTCTCGGGCGGTAAGGGTTCAAGGGGGCGCGCGGGGCCCATGGCGGTCGAGGCCGAGAGCTATGGGCGTACGCGCTGGGGTGAGCGGCTCGCCGCCATCGTGATGCCCGTCTTGGACTGGCTTCCTCGCGGGCTTGGCTCGAGCCTCGAAGCGGAGCGCGCGCGCTGGTTCGTGTGGCTGCCGGTTCTGTTCGGCGGCGGCATCGTCGCCTATTTTCGCCTCCCCGCCGAGCCCCCGCTCACCGCCGCGCTGGCGGCCCCGGTCGTCGCCGTGGCGCTTGCAGCCGCCTGGCGCGGAGGCGCCATGCGCGCCGCCGTGATCGCGACCCTCCTCGCCGCCTCGCTTGGGTTTCGCTGCGGCAAAGGTGCGCAGCGATCTCGTGCGCGCACCCGTGCTCGAGCGCGAGATGCGCACGACCGACGTCTCGGGCTGGGTTGAGCTTGCCGAGCCGCGCGCCGCGCGTGGCGTGCGGCTCACGCTGAAGCTGACAGCAGTCAAGGGGCTTGGCGGCGAAGCGCTCCCGAAGCGCGCGCGGATCGGCGTGCGGCGCGGGGCCGAGGATTTGAAGCCCGGCGACTTCGTCACGGTGCGCGCGCGCCTCTCGCCGCCGGCCGCGCCCGTCGCTGCCGGGCGACTATGACTTTGCGCGCTGGGCGTGGTTCCAGGGGCTCGGCGCCGTCGGCTTCGCGGTCGCGGCTCCACGACTGGCCGAGCCGCCGGGGCCGGTTCCGGCCGCGCTCGCGCTCTCCGCGGCGATCGAGCGCGTGCGCCTCGCGATCGGCGCGCGCATCCGCGCCGCACTTCCCGGCGAGACGGGCGCCATCGCCAACGCGCTCATCACCGGCGATCGCGGCGGCATCTCGGCGGAGACGACGGACGCCTTTCGCGATTCCGGCCTCCTCCACATCCTGTCGATCTCGGGCCTGCACATGGCGGTCATGGCGGGCGCGGTGTTCGCGCTCCTGCGCACGCTGTTCGCAGCGTTCCCCGCGCTCGCGCTCCGCTACCCGACGAAGAAGTGGGCGGCGGCGGCGGCGGCGCTCGCGGCCTTCGCCTATCTCCTCGTCTCGGGGTCGGCGAGCCCGACCGTGCGCGCCTTTCTCATGATCGCGATCATGTTTCTCGCCGTGCTCGCCGACCGCCCGGCGCTCGCCATGCGCAACGTCGCGCTCGCGGCCCTGCGTCATCCTCGGGCTCTGGCCCGAGAGCGTGCTCGACGTGGGCTTCCAGATGTCGTTTGCGGCCGTCGTCTCGCTCGTCGCCGTCTACGAGGTGGTGCGCGAGCGGATCGAGACGGGCGAGCGGCGCGGCGCTCGTGCTTCGCCTCGCGGCGTTCTTCGGCGGCATCGTGCTCTCGACCGTGGTCGCGAGCCTCGCCGTCGCGCCCTTCGCCGCCTATCACTTCCACAAGAGCCAGCAGTTCGCGATCCTCGCCAACCTCGTCGCCATTCCGATCTGCAACCTCGTCGTGATGCCGGCCGGGCTCGCGACGCTGGTGGTGATGCCGTTGGGGCTCGAAGCGCTCCCGCTCGCAGTCATGGCGTGGGGCATCGACGGCGATGATCTGGGCGGCGACAACTGGTCTGCGGCTCTGCCGGGCGCGGTCGTGCACATCCCGGCGATTTCCGACTGGGCGTTCGGCCTCATGGTCGCGGGCGGGATCTGGCTCGCGCTGTGGCGCACGCGCTGGCGGGCGCTGGGCCTCGGCGTAGCCGCTTGCGGGCTCGCGCTCGCGCCCGACGCGCGAGCGCCCCGACATGCTCGTGGGACACGGCGGGCGAGCTCGTCGCCGTGCGCGATCGTGACGGCAAGCTCGCGGCGCTCCCGCGCGTCGGCGCTTCGGCTTCGAGCTCAAGCGCTGGCTCGAGCATGACGGAGAGGCGCGGAGTGCGCGGGAGGCGGCGCGGGGAGACGCTTTCGCTGCGACGGCACGGGCTGCACGGCGCCGTCAAGGGCGTGGGCGTCGCGGTCGCGCGCCATCCCTCGGCGTTCGCCGACGACTGCAAGACGGCGGGAATTCTCGTCGCGACGGTGACGGCGCCGGAGGGCTGCGACGGCCCGCGAGTCGTTCTCGATTGGCCGACGCTGCAGGCGCGAAGGCACGCACGCGCTCTATTTCGGGGCCCGCGGGCGAGATCCGCATCGAGACGGTGGCTGCGAGCCGCGGGGACCGCCCCTGGGCGGCCAAGCGAGCGGAGCGAGATTGGACCCGGCGATCTGCCGATCCCAAGCGATTGGTCAGTCGCGACAAGCCTCGCACGCAGAGCGCGAGCAGCAATGGAGACGGAAGTGTGCCGGACGAGGCCTCAGAAGGAATCAGCGATCAATAGCGGCGGATGAGGCCCGACGAGGCGGCCCTGGATGTCGATCTGGTCGGGACCGAAGATGCGCGTCTTGTACTCGGGGTTCGCGGCCTCGAGCGCGATCGTCGAGCCCTTCTTGCGCAGGCGCTTCAAGGTGGCCTCCTCGCCCTCGACGAGGGCAACGACGATGTCGCCGTTCTCGGCCGTGTCGCAGCGGCGCACGATCACCGTGTCGCCGTCGTGGATGCCGGCCTCGATCATCGAATCGCCCTTCACCTCGAGCGCGAAGTGCTCGCCGTTGGTGAGGATGTCGGGCGGGCAGGCGATGTCGTGGGTGTGGTTCTGGATGGCCGAGATCGGCACGCCGGCGGCGATGCGCCCCATGACGGGGATCGAGACGGTGCGGGCATCGATGACGTGGGAGGGCGGAAGGCCAAGATCGCGGCTCCGCGTCTTCGAGCCCTCGATGACGCTTGGCTGGAAGCCGCCGCGCCGCTGGGCGTCGCCGTTCCCACCTTCGGGCAGCTTCAGGACCTCGATGGCGCGCGCGCGGTGGGGCAGGCGGCGGATGAAGCCGCGCTCGACGAGGGCGGTGATGAGGCGGTGGATGCCGGACTTCGACTTGAGGTCGAGGGCGTCCTTCATCTCGTCGAAGGAGGGCGGCACGCCGTCCGCCTGCATGCGCTCGTTGATGAAGAGCAGGAGCTCTTTCTGCTTCTGGGTCAGCATGGCGGCTTCGCTTCCCTCTCGGTTTCCCTGTGGGCCGGGCCGCGACCGGGCCCCGAGCCGTTGCATAAACAAAGCATGAACGTACACTACCCGTTCTCGCCGTGTTCCGCAAGGGGGGAGGGGCTAGTGGACTTCGGTACACTTCGAGCAATCGCATGGCCCGCCGATATGTTGACTTTGGGCATATACTAACGGCCGGTTAACCCCACGCTGATAATCTCACTCGAAACCTCCCTCCATAAGGGGCTCCTTCGAGATGAAGAGAGAGAGCGAGTACAAAGGCTATCGGATCGAGTGCCGGTCAATCGGCAAATGGTTCGCGCAGATCTTTCCACCGCAATCGAGTAAGGCCCTGAAAGATACCCCCGTCGTGACGCGCGAGGAGGGCTACGAATATCTGCTCCAGGTCGTGCACCGCCTTATCGATGAGAAATATGAGAAGGCCAGGGCCGAGGAAGCCTAAGCCTTGTCCTCGGTTCTCCGACCGTTGAGAGCGCCGACGAAGGCGTTCGCGTTAGGACCCTCGAGCAGGCGTGAGGGACAGGGGCCTTCGTCCACCGTCAAGTGAGCAACGAGGCAGGCACGTTCGCGTAGTGGCCGCGCCCAAGGGGCAGCCCCGTCCGCAAGTCGGGGCTCAACCATTTTCATGCCCGTTGTCTTTTCACGCCCGTTATCATCCAGAAGCACGTTGCTTCACGCAATCTGCACGAGCTCGCCGCGCTTGAGCCGATGCCTCGTGTAGACGGAGCTGCGCGACAGCATCTCGACGGCCTTGACGGTGGCCTCGGCCGCGACCCGCACCCGCCGGCGCACGGTTGCCACCGCTTCGAGACGGTTCGGCTCCGCGACGAGGTAGCGCTGGACGTTTCCCTTTTCGTCGCTCCCGGCGGGGCCCGAGACCTCGACCATCCAGCCGAGCGCTTGCTTTTCCATGGCCCCACCCTACCACGCGACAGGATTCGGCCCGCGCAGTCTTTTGACTTAGACTGAAAAGCCGCCTGTTCATCTCGCGGCTTGGCGCGGGGGTCCAGTTTCAAGGGGCCGCCGCCTTCACAAATTTGTGCATGCCGACCTTGTTGCACTGCAACCCGAAGGGTCCCGTGGGCGTTAGGACCCTTGAGCAGGCAGGTGGCCTGCGTTGGACATGGTGTCGCAATGCGTACGCTGATCAAGATCGTGAGGGACAGGGACCAATCCGTCCTCGAGCAGGATGTAGCCGAGCTCGCCGACGGGAGCGCCGTCGGCCGGGCCATCGGCGACCTCCTGGCGCGCATCCGCAGCGCGCATCCCGAGACGGATTTGAGCGCCTTCACGGTCAAAGTGACGAACGAGGCCGGCACGTTGGCGTAACGGCCGTGCCCACTAGAAGCCCTGGCCGCAAGCCGGGGCTTTTTGCGTCTGTGCTGCATCGCATCGAAGTCTGCTGCATATAGCCGCGTCGGCGCGTCAAACTCTCATCACGAAAGGCCCGCACGGTTCCCGCGTACCGGTCGATCGAGAAGGACAGGCAAAAGGGAACAGCCAAATGCGCAACCTCGATCAGGCACCCGTCGTGCTCGGGACTCTGCCGAAGCCGGACTTCGACTGCTCTGCCGAGCCGCTCCCCGACAACATGCGCGTGCTGTTGTGGGTCATCGACGGCTCCGAGCGGCGCCAGCGCCTCACGCAGGATTGGACCGGCGCGCAGCCCGGCCTCGCAGCGCGCCCCGCGCCTCCCGCCAAGCAGCGCCGCCCGGACTAGCGATTTTCCGTTCCGATTGGTCGGGTCGCTTCCCTTCACCCTCCCCTTGACGGGGAGGGTGGCGCGCGTCGTGTCGGAGGCACGCCTTCGGCATGAAGCGCGCCGGGTGGGATGAAAAGCCTGGAGCATCGCCTGGATGTCTCCAAGACGAATCCCCCACCCCTGACCCCTCCCCGCAAGGGGGAGGGGAATCTAAGGCGGCGCGACTCAACTAGTGTGCAAGATGAGCTGGCGAAAGGCGGGGCTTGACGGGATAGTGGCGTGATGAGGCCGATCGAAGGTTTGGGCTCTTCGATGATCACGGCAGTTTACGCTCTGCCGCTGGCTTGGCTCGTCTCGTTCGCGGTCTTCACCGCCGCCGTCAGTTTCGTCGCCGGGCATTTTCCGAGCTACGGCAACCCGGACCCGAAGCACGTCGACGATCTCCATCTCCTCTACATGCTGACCGTTGAGCTGCTTCTGCTGGCGGTCGTGTCGCCGGTCCTCGTCGGGGCGCATCTGGCCTGGCGCGCGTTCAAGCGTCGCAAGCGTACCATTGAGCCCGGAAGGATCACGCTGTACGCGACCGGCATCGCGCTCTCGGCGGTCGTGCTGCTCGGCGATGCGTTCGGGCTCCGCAACTGGCTCTTCGATTGACGGGGTCAGACGCGAAGCCGCTCGATCTCGACCGGTGCACCCGCAGCAAGCGGCGCGGCATCCGCTGCGCGTAGAATGAGACAATCGGCTTTGGCGAGCGCGGACATGAGCGAGCTGTCCTGCGAGGGAAGGGCCGTAACACGCAGCGCGCCGCTCGAGTCGCGCGAGAGGGTCGCGCGCATAAGATGGAAGCGATGCCCGTTCCTCTCGAGAGCGTGCGTCAGAAGCGCGGTCTCGCGCACCGCCGGCCGGTCGCTGCGCCCGAGCAGCGCATCGATGAGCGGCACGAGGAACACGCGCCCGCAGATCATGGCCGAGACCGGATTGCCCGGGAGCCCCAGCACGCGGCTCGCGCCGAGACGGCCGAACAGCAGCGGCTTTCCTGGCCGCATCGCGACCTTCCAGAAGTCGATCGCCGTGCCGCGCGCCTTCAAGGCGGGCGCGACGAGGTCGTGATCGCCGACCGAGGCGCCGCCGATCGTGACCAGCACGTCGGCGCCTTCGGCCTCGGTGATGCGCGCGGCGATTTCGCCCTCGTCGTCGCGGGCGATGCCGAGGAGGCGTGGCGTCCCGCCGGCCTCGGCGACGAGCGCGGCGAGGCCCACGGGGTTCGCCGAGACGATCTGATCGGGGCCCGGCGGCGTTCCGGGCGGGACGAGCTCGCTGCCGGTGGCGAGGATCGCGACCGTCGGCCGCTTGCGGACGGCCACCTCGCCGTGGCCCATGGCGGCGGCGAGCATGAGCGCCGCCGCGTCGAGGCGCCGCCCGGCGGCGAGCAGCGTCCGGCCCTCCGTGAAGTCGATGCCGCGGCCGCGGACGTTTGCTCCGTTCTTCACGCCCTCGCGAACGATCACGTCGTTTCCGTCGCGCTCGGTGTTCTCCTGGATGACGACGGTGTCGGTGCCCTCGGGAAGGGCGGCGCCGGTGAAGATGCGTACGGCCTCGCCGCGGCCGACGGCGCGCGGGAATGCCTCTCCGGCCGCCGATTGGCCGATGACGGTGAGACGTGCAGGAAGGCTCGCCGCGTCAGCCGCGCGAAGGGCGTAGCCATCCATGGCGGAGGCTGCAAACGGCGGCTGCGTGAGCTTGGCGGCGAGATCGGCGGCGAGCACGCGGCCTCCCGCCTCGTGAACGGGTACTGTCTCGGGAGCCGTCGACTCGACGCCGGCGAGAATGCGTCCGAGCGCCTCGGCGACGGGGAGGAGCGCCATCTCACGCTCTCGGTTTTTCTGCAAGCGGCGCGCGATACGTCCCCGAGCGCCCGCCGGTCTTCTCGACGAGATGGACTGTCTCGATCCGCATCGCGCGGTCGGCGGACTTCAGCATGTCGTAGATGGTGAGGGCTGCGATCGCGACCGCCGTCAGCGCCTCCATCTCGACGCCGGTCTGGCCGGCGACCTTGACCTCGGCGCGGATGCGGATGCCGGCGGGCGCGTGCGAGGTCTCGAAGTCGACCGTCGCCTTTGTGATCGCGAGCGGATGGCAGAGCGGGATCAGCTCGTGCGTGCGCTTCGCGGCCATGATGCCGGCGATGCGCGCGGTGGCGAGCACGTCACCCTTTTTTGCCTCTCCCCTCTCGACCAGGGCGAGCGTCTCGGGCGCCATGGCGACAAAGCCTTCGGCGGCTGCCGCGCGGTGCGTCACCGCCTTCTCCGACACGTCGACCATGCGCGCGGCGCCTTTTTCGTCGAGGTGCGAGAGCTTGCCCATCACACGGTCTCCCGGGAAAGGAGCGCGTGGGTGGCGGCGGCGACGTCGGATTGGCGCATCAGGCTCTCGCCGACGAGGAACGCGCCAACGCCGGCCTTGGCCAGGCGGGCGATGTCGGCTGATGTGAAGATCCCGCTCTCGGCAATGACGATGCGGTCCTTGGGGACCCGCGGAGCCAGGCGCTCGGTCGTGGCGAGCGTGGTCTCGAACGTCTTCAGGTTGCGATTGTTGACGCCGATGAGGCGAGCATCCAGTCGCAGCGCGCGCTCGAGCTCGGTCTCGTCGTGGACCTCGACGAGAGCGTCCATGTGCCAGTCGCGGGCCGCCGAGACGAGGTCGGCGGCGAGCGCGTCGTCGACCTCGGCCATGATGACGAGAATGCAGTCGGCGCCCCACGCCCGCGCTTCCACCACCTGATAGGTGTCGATCATGAAGTCCTTGCGCAGCGCTGGAAGCGCCACGGCGGCGCGGGCCTTTGTGAGATAGTCCGGCGCGCCCTGGAACGAGGGGCCGTCGGTCAGGACGGAGAGGCACGCCGCTCCGCCCGCCTCGTAGGCGCGCGCGAGGGCTGGGGGATCGAAGTCGGCGCGGATCAGCCCCTTCGACGGCGAGGCCTTCTTGATCTCGGCGATGAGGGCTGGCGCACCAGCCTCGATCTTGGCCTCGATTGCGCCCGCAAACGCGCGCACACGCGGCCCCGAGCGGGCATATTCGGCCATGACCTGGAGCGGCCGCTTCGCCTTGGCGGCGGCGACCTCCTCGCGCTTGTAGCGGGTGATTTTCTCTAGGATATCGGCCATGGCGGAAAGGATACGACGGGGGCGGCGCCGTTGCTACCGGCTCGATCCCATAGGGTCAATCGGGGATTCCAGTTGATGGTATGCGCCCGGCGCGGCGCGAGCCGTTGTTGCGGGCTCCGAATCGCTCGTTTGTTGCGCGTTGAAGCAGGCGTGCCGCGTCGAAGCTCGGCGAGCGCAAAAAATGAGCCTCCTCTTTCGCATCGTCTATGCCACTTACGCCAAGGGAACCCATCATAAGCTCGCGCTCGACGCGCTGGGCTGTCTCAGCGGCGACGACGCGGAGGGCTGGCGGCGTCTGGCTCTCAAGCACGTCGAGCTCTATCTCAGGGGCGCCAAGGCGCCCGACGACGAGTTCAAAGACTTCAAGAACCACGTGCTCCATCCCCGCGATGGCTTCTGGGGCGGCGCGGCGGAGAAAGTCGAGAGCTGGTATCGCGACCTCGTCGCCGCGCTCTTCGCAGAGAGGTGGTCGGAGGCCATCTGGTGCGCGGGCGTGCTCAGCCACTACTACACCGATCCGCTCATGCCCTTTCACACCGGCCAGTCGGAAGCCGAGAGCAACATTCATCGGGCCGCCGAGTGGAGCATCAGCCGTGCCTACGACGTGCTCAGGGCCGAGGCGCTCGCCGCCAATTCGGCGCCCGCGATCTCGATCGGGGACGGGCCGCGCGCGCTCGGCGATCTGGTGCGGGCCAATGCAACGCATGCAAACCGCTACTACGAGAAGCTGCTCGCCCACTACGATATCAACAAGGGTGTCGTCGATCCGCCGGCAGGGCTCGACCCCGTGTCGCGCAGGATCACGGGCGAGCTTCTGGTCGCGGCGGCGGCTGGTTTCGGCGCGGTGCTCGACCGGGCGATCCGCGCAGCGGGCGTCACTCCCCCCGAGGTGACGCTGTCCGTCGAGACGGTGCTCTCAACCCTCAAGGTTCCCGTCAATGTCCTGGCCAAGCGGCTTGCGGACGCCGAGGACCGCCGCATCGTCACGGCGATCCACGACGAGCTCATGGCCAAGGGCACGGTCGAGGTGAACCTGCCCGAGGACGATCGCACCATTCGCGATCTCCATGCTGCCGAGGTCGGAACGAAGGTTCCGCGTGCGCCGCGGACGCGCGCCCCCGTGCGCACGCCCGCGGCCAAGCCTGAGACCCGCCCGGGCGCGGAAATAGACGCACACCGCTTGCCGATCCTGGCGTCCGACGATATCGAGCGCGCCCCGTCGATCGGGCCAAAGACGGCCGAGCGCTTCGCTGCGATTGGAATAAGGACGATAGGCGACTTCCTATCCGCCGATGCTGCCAGAGCGGCCGCCAAACTCGACACGACGCACATTACGGCAACCGTGATCGCCGATTGGCAGGCCCAGGCGCGGCTCGTCATGGCCATCCCGGCGCTTGCCGGAACGCATGCGCAGCTTCTGACGGGAGCCGGATTCTCGACGCCCGATGAGATCGCGTCGGCCGAGCCGGCATCGCTTTGCGCGGCCATTCTCGCCTATGCGGCAACGAGCGAAGGCCAGCGCATCCTTCGCGATGGCCCGGCACCGGACGTTGAAAAGATCCGGCACTGGATCGACGGCGCGGCGATCAAGGCCGCGTAGCAGCGATCTACTTGGGCGAATTGGTGATGGCGATGAGGTTCACGAGGGCGCGGGAGGCCGCGCCCGAGTCAATCGCGCGCGCCGCCCTCTCCACGCCCTCGGACAGGCTTGCCGCCTTGCCCGCGACAATGAGCGCCGCAGCCGCGTTGAGAAGCACGATGTCGCGATAGGGGCCGGGCTTGCCGGCCAGAACCTCATGCAGGGCGCGGGCGTTCGTCTCCGCGTCGCCGCCCTTGAGATCGGCAAGCGTCGCGCGCGCCAGCCCTGCGTCCTCTGGGACCACATCGTAGAGCGTGATGTCGCGACCATTGAGCTCGGCGACCGTCGTCGCCCCCGTCGTCGTGAGTTCGTCGAGCCCGTCGTGGCCGTGCACGACGAGCGCGTGCACCGCGCCCAGATTGAGGAGAACCTCCGCGATCGGCTCGACCAGGCGCCGGTCGTAGACGCCGACGACCTGGCGCTTGACCCCGGCCGGGTTCGAAAGCGGCCCGAGCAGGTTGAATATCGTTCTGATGCCGAGCTCGGCGCGCACCGGCGCGAACGTCTTGATGGCCGTATGATGGAGCGGCGCCCACAGGAAGCCGACGCCCGCCTCGCGGATGGCGCGGGCGGCCGTCTCGGGCGGCACATCAAGATTTACTCCCAACGCCGCGAGGACATCGGACGCCCCCGACAGCGAGGAAACCGAGCGGTTTCCATGTTTTGCGACGTGAAGCCCGGCACCCGCAGCTACGAATGCGGCGCAGGTCGAGACGTTATAGGTCGCGTGCCCGTCGCCACCCGTGCCGACAATGTCGATGGCGTCATCGGGCGCCGCGACGGGGCGCATCTTGGCGCGGAGAAAGCGCGCGGCACCGGTGATCTCGGCAACGGTCTCGCCGCGCACGCGCAGCGCCATCAGGAAAGCGCCCATCTGGGCAGGCGTCGCGGCGCCCGAGGCCATCGCGTCGAAGGCTTCGCCGGTCTCGCCCTCGGAAAGGCTCTGGCCGCCCGCGAGCTTGCTGATGATCGGCTTCAAGAGCGTCGCGGACATGAGGCCTCTGTTGGGGCCGTCTTAGGCGGCGTCGCGGGGGCGCGGCGCGTTGCGGCGGCGCGGGGAGAACCCGGCGATCTCGAGGAAGTTCGCGAGCAGCGCGTGACCCTGCTCGGAGGCGATGCTCTCGGGATGGAACTGCACTCCGTGCACGGGATGCGTTTTGTGCTGGAGCCCCATGATGAGGCCGTCCGATGTCTCGGAGGTGATCTCGAGAGACTCAGGCAGGCTCGAGCGCTCGACAATGAGCGAGTGATAGCGGGTCACCTCGAACCGCTCAGGGAGACCCTTGAACACGCCCTTGCCTGTGTGGCGGATGGTCGAGAGCTTGCCGTGCATGGGGACCGGCGCGCGGATCACCTTGCCGCCGTAGACTTGGCCGATGGCCTGATGGCCGAGGCAGACGCCGAGGAGGGGCACATTGGGGGCCGCCTTGGCGATGAGGTCGAGACAGACGCCGGCTTCGTTGGGCGTGCAGGGGCCGGGTGACAGGACGATCGCCTGCGGCTTCTTCTTCAGCACCTCGTCGGCGGAGATCTTGTCGTTGCGAATGACCTCGGACTCGGCGCCGAGCTCGCCCAGAAAGTGGACGAGGTTATAGGTGAAGCTGTCGTAGTTATCGATGAGGATCAGCATGGATCAAGGGTTTAGGGAGGGGGAGGGCGGGCGTCAAGCGAGGGCCGAGGCTCGCCCTATTTGTCCTCCGGAAAGAGGGTGCGCTGCGCCCTGCCGGTAATCTCCAAGCGCACGCCCTCGGGTTGGGACTCGATGGCGGCCGCAAGGGCCCGGAGCGAATGGCGCGTGCGGTGGAGCTGGTCGATTAGCGACAGGATGATCGGCAGGCTTTCCTGGCCGACGCCCATGTCGAAGCAGAGATCGCAGACCAGGTTCACGCGTGCCACGTCGAGGTCGTCGAAGAGATAGCCGGTCTCCCCGCGCCGGGGCGTGACCAGTCCCATGTCGATCCACTGGTGCAGCACGCGCACCTCGAGACGCCGCGTGACGGAGATGAGCTCGGTCTCGTCGATCATCGGGAACCTCCCTTCGTGCGCGGGTTATAGGGGTGCGCGCCCTCCCATTCGGCGACCAGGCGCTCGAGATCCGGGTCGGGTTTCTCGGGCAGCATGACGCGCAGCTCGAGGTGGTGATCGCCGCGCGTCCCGCCCTTGGCATCGGCCACACCCTTGCCGCGCAGGCGTAGCGTCGTGCCGCTGTTGGCGCCCTTCGGGACCTTGACGTCGACGGCGCCATCGATCGTCTCCGCCCGCACCGTTCCTCCCGAGAGAGCTTCACGGAGCGTGATCGGCAGCACCGAGCGGATGTCGTTGCCGTCGCGCGTGAAGTGGGAATGGGACGAGATTGCGACCTCGACGAGGGCATCTCCCGGTGGACCGCCGCCGATCCCCGGCTGGCCCTCGCCCTTCAGTCGCAGCACCTGGCCTTCGCGGATGCCGGACGGGATCTTGATGTCGAGCGTCTTGCCGTCCGCCATGCGCACCGTCTTGCTCGCGCCGTTCGCGGCCTCGAGAAACTCGACCGGCAGCGTGTAGTGGATATCCCCGCCGGGCATGCGAAGGCCCTCGCCTCGGCGGCCGCGCTGGAATTCGGCGAAGATGTCGCCGAGATCGCCGAAGTCGGCCTCGGGCGAGCCCTGGCTCCGCCCGTAGCGGAAGCCAGGGTCTGCTTCCGCATACTCGCGGTAGTAGCGCCGCTCGGGCCGCTCGGCGCCTTGCTCGTCGATTTCGCCGGCGTCGAAGCGCTTGCGCTTCGCCTCATCGCCGAGAATGTCGTAGGCGGCCGAGATCTCCTTGAAGCGCGCCTCCGCGGCCTTGTTGCCGGGATTGAGGTCGGGATGATGTTCCTTGGCGAGCTTCCGGTAGGCCTTGCGGATGTCGTCCTGCGAGGCTCCTTTCGAGACGCCCAGGACCGAATAGGGGTCAGCCATGATGTGCTGTTCCTCGCCGCGACCGCCCGCCGATGGGGGCCAATTAAGGACTCAAAGCCTAATGCCCCTTACACGCGGGTCAATGCCGAGTAAGATCGGGCGAGATTGAGAGGATCGTCCCCATGAAGCTCACCAAAGGACATTGCCTCTGCGGCGCCATCAAGTACGAATTCGAGGGCAAGCCCGACTGGGTCGCCTATTGCCACTGTGATAGCTGCCGGCGCCACACCTCGTCCTCGGTTGCGACCATGCTGGGCGTAAAAGTGGGGCAGTTCCGCTATCTCGAGGGCACGCCCGCCTCCTACCAGTCGTCGCCGGGGGTATGGCGGTATTTCTGCCCCGCGTGCGGATCGCCGATGGCCTATACCAACGACGACAAGTGGCCAGGCGAGGTGCATCTCTACCTCGGCACGCTCGAGCATCCCGAGAAGTTCGTGCCGACGGGGCACGTCCACACCGGTGAGCAGCTCCCCTGGTTCGAGATCCACGACGAGCTGCCGAGGTTCACGAAGCTCAGCGAGCAGCAGAAACCGGCCCGTCACGGACCGAAGCGCCCATGACGTCTCACGACACGTTGCGGCCCAAGGCCCGTGTCGCCGTCGGCGCGGCGTCCTTCGCCAACGACGCCCCGCTCGCGGTCATCGCCGGCCCATGCCAGATGGAGAGCCGGGCGCACGCACTCGAGACGGCTGCAGCCTTGAAGGAGATCGCCGGCCGGCTCGGCGTCGGCCTCGTCTACAAGTCTTCCTTCGACAAGGCGAACCGCACGTCGCTCGGAGGAAAGCGCGGGCTCGGCCTCGCGGCGGCGCTGCCGGTGTTCGCGGAGATCGGCTCCAGTCTCGGACTGCCGGTGCTGACGGACGTCCACGAGGCCGGCCAGTGCGCGCCGGTCGCCGAAGCCGTGGACGTGCTGCAGATCCCGGCGTTCCTTTGCCGCCAGACCGATCTTCTGATCGCCGCGGCGCGCACCGGCAAGGTCGTCAACGTCAAGAAGGGGCAGTTCCTTGCACCTTGGGACATGAAGAATGTCGTGGCGAAGGTCGTCGGGTCGGGCAATGCCAACTTGTTGGTAACCGAGCGCGGAGTCTCGTTCGGCTACAACACGCTCGTCGCCGATATGCGCGCGCTGCCGCTCCTCGCCGAGACCGGTGCGCCGGTGATCTTCGATGCCACCCACGCCGTGCAGGCGCCGGGAGGGAAAGGCGAGAGCTCTGGCGGGGACCGCCGCTTCGTTCCCGTCCTCGCGCGTGCGGCCGTGGCGGTCGGCGTCGCTGGGCTCTTCATCGAGACTCACGAGGACCCGGACCGGGCGCCCTCCGACGGCCCCAACATGGTGCCGCTCGCCGACTTCGAGGAGCTGATGCGCGAGCTGATCGAGATCGACGCCCTCGTCAAGCGAAGGAGGAGCGCCGCCCATTGAGGGCGCGCTCCTCGCTCTCCATCTAGACAAGACCGGTTAGAGATTTCCGGCGAACATGATGACAGAATGCACGAGCCTGGGCTCTGGCATCTGGGCGGCCTCGGTGGTGGCCATCCGGCACGCCCGGTCGCCGCACGGCGAGCCGGCAGTGGCGCTCGCTGCATTGAGCGCGGCAGTGCTCATGATCGAGACGAAGAGGCCCACGGTATACATGCAGGCCAGCGTCCCAATCGCTTTCAGAATGACGTCGATGGACATGGGTGAAATCCTCGCAGGACTTCGAACTTCTCGGGATCGTGTCTACGCGTTGCGCTAGCTGTCGAGCGATGAGCGTGTGGCGGCCCCGCGTACGACAAGGATATGGAAACCCCGGTTAAGGGGCCCTTAAGGTTAGCGAACACTGAACGGATATTTCTCGACGCGGCGCGCGGGCGCTGAACTCAGACGTCGATGAAAGGCTGCATGAAACGGGCGAGGAGACCCTTGAAGTGCGTCTTGCCCTCATTCGCGACGAGACAGATGCAGCCTTCGACCTCATCCGCCACCGGGTGGTGCCTCGCATCGGTGTCGAGTTCGGCCATGTCGCCGATGCGGTAGGTTCCAAACTCGTCGCGGTAGCTGCCGCGCAGGAGGAGAGTGAGTTCCTCGCCGTCATGGCCGTGCTCGGGGATCGCCACTCCCGGCGCCGCCTTGATCAGCCGCAGCTCTCCCCTTGCCCCTTTCGACAGCGGAATGCGGTACTGCCACAGGCCAGTCGCGATGCGCTTCCAGGGAATGCCGTCGAGACGAGAGCCGACGTGGCAGGCGATCGGCGCAGGGACATCGCCGGCAAGCGTGGTGGCCTTTTCGGGCTCGCTCTCCGCCTCGAGGGCGCGCAGCGCGGCAATAGGCGCCTCGCGGGTCAAGGGGACGGGCTCGAGACCTGCAAACAGCGCGACGCCGATCTCCTGCATACGCGCGAACTCGGCCGCGCACGCCGGGCACATGGAGATGTGGCAGGCGATGACCGCGGCGAGCGATTCGGGTTGACTGCCGGCCGCGCAGGTCATCAATGTCGAAATGTCGGGATGATGCGTGATCGACATTTATTTCAAGTCCTCGAGCTCCTCGCGGATCTTCTGGTACGCAAGACGCATCCTCGATTTCACTGTTCCGAGCGGAAGGCCGAGGCGCTCCGCAATCTCGCTGTGCGACAATCCCTCGATATACGAGAGCACGACGACTTCAGACTGATCTGCCGGTAACTGGGCGAGCGTTTGTTGCACCCGCTCACGCCGCTCGCGCTCGGAAACCTCCTCGTCAGGGGGCGGATCCGACGAAGGCTCTTCCTCGACCCCGTCGGGCAAGGGCTGCCAAGCCACCTCCTTACGCAGCCGGTCGATGCGCAGATTACGCGCGATCGTAAAAATCCAGGTCGTGGCGCTGCCCTTGTCCCCCGAGTAGAGCGCGGCCTTGCGCCAAACGGTGAGCAGCGTCTCCTGTGCGAGTTCTTCCGCCGTGTCCGGGTCCGTGCCTTGGCGCATCATGTAGGACTTGACGCGCGGACCATACGCCTGAAACAGTTTGCGGAAAGCCTCTATGTCGCCAGTGGCGGCGACGCGTTGCAAAAGATCAGCCATCGGTCTCGTGGGCGCAACTTCGACGTGCACCATGCCCAGGTGCGGCGCCGAACATAGCCGAACCCGGCTCATGAGCCCAGAGACCTCTGCGTCGTAACGAGGGGGGCCTGCTGCACTGCAGCACCCGTCAGCAGGAGACAGCAGGTAGCACGATGTCCCACGTGACACTGACCGTGGTCGCCGTTCTCCTCGCCGCCATGGCCATTGCCGCGCCGCTCGCGCGCTGGCTCGGCATCGGAACTGTGCTAGGTTATCTAGCGGCGGGGATCGTCCTCGGGCCGAACGGCGTTCGCCGGATATTCTCGCCGTCCGAGGCCAAGGAAATCCTCGGGCTTGCCGAGTTCGGCATCGTTCTCCTCCTGTTTCTGATCGGCTTGGAGCTGAGGCCGCGGCGCCTCTGGGCGCTGAGGTCGTCCATTTTCTCGCTCGGAGGCGCCCAAGTGGGCGTCACCGCACTCCTTCTCGCGCTGCCTGCCTCCGCCTTGGGGCTGCCGTGGCAGACAGCCCTGTTCGTCGGCTTGGCGCTCGCCCTCTCGTCGACGGCCTTTGCGCTCCAGGTGCTCGAGGAGAGCGGCGAGCTTTCCGCGCGCCATGGGCGCACGGCATTTGCGGTACTGCTCTTCCAAGACCTTGCGGCGATCCCGCTGATCGCTCTCACCCCGATGTTCGCCGTCTCCGCCGGCGGCGTGTCCGCCGCGATGGATCTCCTTGCCGCCGTCAAGGCGCTCGCCGTAATTGCCGCCGTCGTCGTCGTTGGGCACTACGCGCTCGATTTCGTCATTCGGCTGATTGCCCGCACAAAGGTTCGGGAAGCGATGACGGCGGCCGCGCTCCTCACCGTCGTCGGAGCGGCGCTCGTCATGCAGCTCGCCGGCGTGTCCGCGGCGCTCGGCGCCTTCATTGCGGGCGCCCTCCTCGCCGAGAGCTCCTATCGCCATCAGCTCGAGGCCGACATTCAACCCTTCCAGGGCCTTCTGCTCGGCCTTTTCTTCACCGCCATCGGCATGTCGCTCGATGTCAATCTCATCATCGATCTACCGGTCTTGGTGTTCGGCCTGACTTTGGGGCTGATTACCGTGAAGGCTGTCGTGCTGGCACGGCTCGGCACTTGGTTCGGCCTCGAGGCCCGTCCCGCCCGCCGTCTCGGCCTGGCGCTCAGCCAGGGCGGCGAGTTCGCCTTCGTTCTGTTTGCGACCGGTGTTGCCGGCGGCGTCCTTTCGAGCGATGTCGCCGACCTCTTGACCGTCGTCGTGACCATCTCGATGGCGGCGACGCCGCTGCTGCTCGGGCTCGAACGGCTCCTCACACGCAAACGCGCGCGCGAGGAGCCTCGCTACGAGCACCCGCCCGCCAACGACCGGCACGTCGTCATCGCGGGCTTCGGCCGCTACGGGCAGATCGTGGCGCGCGTCCTGCGCGGCAAGCGCATCCCGTTCACCGCCCTCGATATCTCGGCCGAGCAGGTCGAGTTCGTGCGCAAGTTCGGGTCGCAGGCATTTTTCGGGGATGCGAGCCGCATCGAGATCCTCGAAGCCGCCGAGACCGGCAAGGCGCGCGCGTTTGTGCTGGCGATCGACGACGTCGATGCCTCGCTGCGGACGGCCGAGCTAGTGAGGAGCCAGTATCCGGCCGTCCCTATCTACGCGCGCGCCCGCAACCGCAACCACGCACACCGCCTGCTCGACCTCGGCGTCAAGACCATCCAGCGCGAGACGTTTCTCTCGGCGCTCGAGACGACGCGCCAGCTCTTGCGCGGGCTCGGCTACAGCGAGCGCGACGCCGACCGCGTAGTCCGCACCTTCAAGACCCACGACGAGCGGCGCCTGAGTGAGGATTATCGCTACTACAGCGACATAGAGAGGATGCAGGCCAAGGCGAAGAGCGACGCCGCGACGCTCGAACAGCTCTTTGCCGAGGATGCGGCCGAGGAGGCCAAGATCGGCACGGCCGAGGCCGCAGGGGAGCGCGTGCGGTGAAGGGGATCATCGTGATCGGTCATGCGGCCCTCGACCGCGTGTACCGTATTGCAGCTTTTCCGGCCGAGCCGACGAAAGTGCGGGCGCTCGAGATGATCGAGAGCGGCGGCGGGTCGGCTGCCAATGCCGCCGTCGCTATCTCCCGCCTCGGAGGAAGGACGGAGCTCTGGGCCCGGGTCGGCGACGACGAGGCGGGCGCGAAGGTGCGCGACTTCCTCGAGGCCGAGGGGGTCGATACAAGCTTTGTGAGAGCGATGCCGGGGGGGCGCACCTCGACGTCGGCCATCATCGTCGATGCAGAGGGCGAGCGCCTCGTTGTCGGCGAGCGCGATCACGCCATGTCGCTCGATCCGTCGTGGCTGGCGCTCGGCCGGATCGCTGACTCGGGTGCCGTGCTCTCCGACCTGAAGTGGGTCGAGGCGACGCTGCTCGCGTTCGAGCGGGCACACGACGAGGGTGTGGCGACGGTTGCCGACGCCGACGTCGAGGCTCACGATCTGCTGCTGACAATGCTGGGTCTCACCGACTATGCCATCTTTCCCGCCGCGGCCCTCGACGCGTTGTTCCCGGGCGGGGCTCTCGAGGAGAAACTCGGCCGCGTGCTCGCTCTGGGCCCGCGCCATGCCGGCGTCACCCAGGGGGGCAAGGGTTACACTTGGCGTAACCGGGACGGGCAGTCCGGGCATCAGGCGGCTTTCAGTGCCAAAGTGCACGACACGACGGGAGCGGGCGACGCCTTCCATGGCGCTTTCACCTGGGCGCTGGTGCAGGGGCACGACGATACTGCATGCGCCCGCTTCGCCGCGGCGGTGGCCGCGCTGAGCTGCCGCAAGCTCGGGGCCCGGGCCGCACTCCCCACGTTGGACGAGCTCGAAGAGTTCATGGCCGCATCGCGCCCATAGACGCAGCCCGAGACGGCCGCTAAATGTGCCCTTCCCTCGGACCCCCCGAGGTCCGCGTGGCGGAAGGACGGACAATGGCCAAGGCTCAAGAGAAAACCAAGGCGGCTCCGGCGCTTGACTACCGCGAAATGGCCAACGCGATCCGCGCGCTTGCCATGGACGCGGTCGAGAAGGCGAAGTCGGGCCATCCGGGAATGCCCATGGGGATGGCCGACGTGGCGACCGTGCTTTTTGCCGAGGCCCTACGCTTCGACCCCGCGGACCCCGCCTGGCCGAACCGCGACCGCTTCGTGCTGTCGGCCGGCCACGGCTCGATGCTGCTTTACTCATTGTTGTACCTCACCGGGTATCCGGGCATGGACAAGGCCGAGATCGAGAACTTCCGCCAGCTCGGATCGAAGACGGCTGGGCATCCCGAATATGGCCACGCGCCGGGTATCGAGACCACGACCGGGCCGCTCGGGCAGGGGCTCGCGAACGCGGTCGGCATGGCGCTCGCCGAGCGCCTTCTCAACGCGCGGTTCGGTCCCGATCTTGTTGATCATCACACTTACTGCGTCACCGGCGACGGCTGCCTCATGGAGGGGATCAGCCACGAAGCGATCTCGCTCGCTGGCCATCTGAAGCTCGGCAAGCTCATCGTGCTTTTCGACGACAACAGCATCTCGATCGACGGGCCAACGAGCCTGTCGGTCTCCGACGATCAGGTCGCGCGCTTCGCAGCCTCGGGCTGGAACACGGTGCGCGTCGACGGCCATGACACGCGCGCCGTCTCCGCCGCGATCGCCAAGGCCAGGTCCGACGCGAGTGCGCCCTGGCTGATTGCCTGCAAGACGGTGATCGGCTTCGGCGCCCCGACGAAGGCCGGGAAGTCCTCGACGCACGGGGAGCCGCTCGGGGCCGAGGAGATCAAGGGCGCGCGCGAGAAGCTCGGCTGGACATCACCGCCCTTCGAGGTGCCCGCCGACGTCCTCGAGGCCTGGCGCGAGCTGGGCCGCCGCCACACGAAGGAGCGCAAGGCGTGGGCGGCCCGATTCGAGGCGGCGGGCGAGGCGGCGAAGTCGGCGCTCGGCGTGCCGATCGCGCACGCGCGAGCCCCCGCCGTATCCGCTGCCATCGATACGGCGCGCGCGCAGTTCGCAGCGGATCCTGCCAAGCGCGCGACGCGCGTCTGGTCGCAGATGACGCTCGAGCATCTCGTGCCGGCGCTTCCGGAGTTGATCGGCGGCTCGGCCGATCTCACGCCGTCGAACGGAACGCGCACCAAGCACCACAACGACGTGACGCCGGGGAATTTTGCGGGCAACTACATCCGCTACGGCGTGCGCGAGCATGCCATGGCGGCGGCCATGAACGGCATGGCGCTGCACGGCGGCGTCATTCCCTACGGCGCGACGTTCCTCGTGTTCACCGACTACTGCCGTCCCGCGATCCGCCTCTCGGCAATCATGCGTCAGCGCGTCGTCTACGTCATGACCCACGACAGCATCGGCCTCGGCGAGGACGGCCCCACGCACCAGCCGATCGAGCACCTCGCGGCGCTGCGCGCCATTCCCAATTTGCAGGTGCTACGCCCGGCTGACGCAATCGAGACGGCCGAGTGCTGGATGGTGGCGCTCGCCGCGTGCAAGACGCCGACGATCCTCGCGCTGACGCGCCAGGCCGTGCCGACCATCCTGCGCGAGGCCCTCGGCCAGGACAACCTCTCGCAAAAGGGCGCCTATGTTGTGCGCGAGCCGGAGGGCGGGCGCGACGTGACCTTGGTCGCGACCGGGTCGGAGGTCGGGCTCGCGGTCGATGCGGCGGCCCTCCTCGCCAAAGAGGGGGTGAAGGCCGCCGTCGTCTCGCTCCCGTCGTTCGAGCTCTTCCGCGCTCAACCCGAGTCCTACCGCGACGACGTCCTTGGAACGGCGCCGCGAGTTGGCATCGAAGCGGGCGTCGAGCAGGGGTGGAGAGAGTGGCTGCGCCCTAAGGACGCCTTCGTCGGCCTCTCGGACTTCGGGGCCTCGGCTCCAGGCGCCAAGCTCTTCGAGCATTTCGGGCTCACGGCCGCGAAAGTGGCGGAGGCGGCGCGCGCTGCGATCAAGAGTGCGTAGTGTTCGCTGCCGGAAGACGCCCTCGAGATGGTCGAATATCTCTCTAGGTTACTCCAAACGGTAACGAGTGAACCCCCTTGGCGCGGCCCGCTGCTCAATCCACGTCTTTGCTGCTTCGCGGCTGTCGTGGATGCTGTATTCAGGCATCTCGTCAAGGACATGACTTTGGTGATCGGCTACCGCATGGAATGAAGCGCGGTATTTTCCTTCCACCACACAGGTGATACTCCCGTAGAAAATGGCTCCGTCCTCGGCCTTAATGCAGGTTGCTCCATCGCAAAGTTCCACCTCAAAAAAATGGCCGCGACAGCGTCTGATAAACGCGGCCGAGGCCCATACCAGCCGCCGATATGGAGCCATGAACGAAGTTTGGCAAGGGCTAGTGGCTCCAGTAAGTGCCCGACTACTTGCACTTCGCCGCTTTCCCCATTAGAGCCCGCGCAGATGGCCGCGAATGGCTTGGAGTCAATGGATCTTGGAAAATTGAAGCCGGCCTCGGAGGCCGACGTCCGCGGCAAGCGCGTGCTCGTGCGCGCCGATCTCAACGTGCCCGCCAAAGCCGGGCGCGTGACCGATGCGACTCGGCTCGAGCGGCTCGTTCCCGGCCTCAGGGACCTCATGGGCCGCGGTGCGCGTGTCATCGTCCTCTCGCATTTCGGCCGGCCCAAGGACGGCCCCGACGCGGAGAATTCGCTGGCCCCGGTCGCCGCCGCTCTGTCGCACCTGCTCGGGGCTCCCGTCGCGCTCGGGCCCGACTGCGTCGGCCCGGCGGCCGAGGCGACGGTCGCGCGCCTCGCGCCCGGCCACGTGGCGGTGCTCGAGAACACGCGCTTTCACAAGGGCGAGGAGAAAAACGACCCCGCCTTTGCGGCCGAGCTGGCCAAGCTCGGCGACATCTTCGTCAACGACGCTTTCTCGGCTGCCCACCGCGCGCATGCCTCGACCGAGGGCCTGACCCATCTGCTGCCGTCCTACGCGGGACCGCTGATGATGGAGGAGATCGCGGCACTCCGCGCCGCGCTCGACGAGCCGCAGCGGCCGACGGCGGCGGTCGTCGGCGGCGCCAAGGTCTCGACCAAGATCCCGGTCCTCACCAATCTCGTTTTGAAGGTGGACAAGCTCATCGTCGGCGGCGGCATGGCCAATACGTTCTTCCTCGCGCAGGGCCTCGAGATCGGGCGCTCGCTCGCCGAGCCGGACATGGCGAAAACGGCACTCGAGATCATGGCAGCCGCCAAGGACCGGAGCTGCGAGGTCGTGTTGCCCAAGGACGTCGTCGTCGCCGAAAGGTTCGAGGCGGGCGCGGCCACGCGCACGGTGCCCGTTCTCGCGACCCCGGCGGATCAGATGATCCTCGACGTGGGCCCGCAGTCGGTCGCCCATTATGCGGAGGTCCTCGGCCGCTGCCGCACGCTCCTGTGGAACGGCCCGCTCGGCGCGTTCGAGATAGCGCCTTTCGGCGAGGGCACGTTTGCGGTCGCGCGCGAGGCCGCACGGCTCACCGAGGCGGGCCGCCTCGTCTCAGTCGCGGGCGGCGGGGATACGGTGGCCGCACTCAATGCCGCGGGCGTCGCCGGCGACTTCACCTACGTGTCGACGGCGGGCGGCGCCTTCCTCGAGTGGCTCGAGGGCCGCGAGCTGCCGGGCGTCGCCGCCCTCGCCCGTTGACGTATTCCAGCATCAGCCAAATCCGGGGCGGGCCGTGCTACGTAGTCTAACCCGGCGGGCAGAGACCCGTTGAGACCGGGAGACCAACGTGTTCGCTGAAACCCATCTTTACCCCGGGGTCGCGCTCGCCGGCCTCGTGAGCTTCCTCTCTCCGTGCGTGCTGCCGCTCGTGCCGCCCTATCTCGTCTATCTCGGCGGGAGCAGCCTCGAGCAGATGACGGCACCGGGCGGGCTAGAGGCGCGCGTATGGCGGCGCATCGTGTTGGCGTCGGCCTTCTTCGTGCTCGGCTTCACCACGGTTTTCGTCTCCTTGGGCGCAAGCGCCTCCGTCCTCGGCCAGTTCATCCAGACCTATCGGGCCGAGCTCGGCATCGTGGCGGGCCTGATCATTATTCTCTTCGGGCTCCACTTCCTCGGCATCTTTCGCATTCCGCTCCTCTATCGCGAGGTCCGCTATCACACGGAAGCTGCGGGAGCGAGCCTGGCGGGGGCCTACCTCATCGGTCTCGCGTTCGCGTTCGGCTGGACGCCGTGCATCGGGCCGATTCTGGCCACCGTGCTCGCGCTCGCGGCCAACGAGGCGAGCCTGGGGGCCGGCGCGCGGCTCCTCACCGTCTATTCGCTCGGCCTCGGGGTGCCGTTCGTGCTGGCTGCCGTCGCGATCCGCCCGTTTCTCGCCTTCATGCAGCGCTTCCGCCCCTACCTCGGAACGGTCGAGAAGGTGATGGGCGTGCTTCTCGTGCTCACGGGCGTGCTCTTCCTCACCGGCTCCATCACTTGGCTCGGGCAGTGGCTTATCGAGACGTTTCCGTTTCTCGGCCGCCTCGAGGAGCTGGTGACGCCGGCCGGCCTCGAGGACGAGCTTCGGCGGCAGACCGGCGGCGGCGCCGGCGCGCCTCCGCCATGACAACCCCGATTGCGCTGACGATTGCCGGGTCCGACAGCTCGGGCGGCGCCGGCATCCAGGCTGACCTCAAGACCTTCTCGGCGCTCGGGGTCTACGGAGCCTCCGTCATCACCGCGATCACCGCGCAGAACACGCTGGGCGTCGAGGCCGTACACGCCGTGCCGCCCGACATGATCCAGCGCCAGATCGCGGCGGTCCTCTCGGACCTAGACGTCGGCGCGATCAAGACCGGCATGCTCGGCGAGCGCGCCGCGGTCGCCGCCGTCGCCGAAAGCCTGGCGCGGGCCAAGCCCAAGGCGCTCGTCGTCGATCCCGTCATGGTCGCGACCAGCGGCGACCTCTTGATCGCGCCCGATGCCGTCGAGCTCGTGAGAATGGCGCTCTTGCCGCTCGCCGATCTCGTGACGCCCAATCTGGCCGAGGCCGCGCGCCTCCTCGGAGAGCCGCTCGCGGCGAGCGAAGCGGACCAGGAGGCCCAGGCGCGAGCCCTTCTCGCCCTCGGCCCCAAAGCCGTCTTGCTCAAGGGTGGGCACGGGGGCGGCGCCGAGGCGGTCGATATACTTGCCCGCGCCGAGGGCTCCGTGCGCCTCGCGATGGCGCGCATCGAGACGAAGAATACGCATGGGACTGGGTGCACGCTTTCCGCCGCAATTGCCGCGGGCCTCGCCCGGGGAGAAGGGCTCGAGGAAGCCGTGCGCCGGGCCAAGGACTTCGTCTGGCGGGCGATCTCCGCCGGCCGCAACCTGGAGATAGGGCACGGAAGCGGCCCGGTGGATCACCTGCATGCCCTTAAATCCTCGTGACAGCCAAGTGTTGCCAAGTTGCACCGCCGTCTGAGCAAAAGCCTCTGGACGGGTTGCGCTCGCGCGAGGCTTCTGCAACTTTCACCTCGCTCTTGATTCGCGGTTGGGGGATCGCGACGGGGGGTTTTCGGGGGGGTAAGGTCGAGGGGCGTCAGGGAAGCCCGTTCGACTTGGCTGAAGAACCGGTCCGGTTTTCCGGACCGGTTTTTTCTTTGTCCCGCGCCTCGAGGGCCATTTCGGCAGCCTGCCTTGCAGCCCCGGGCGCCCGATCCTAGCTCAAGGGACCGTAGCTAGGAGATGACCCATGGCGCGAAGTGCCGCTGGCGTTGCCGCACTCGCGGCCCTGAGCCTGACCGTCGATGCCGCGCCCACCCACGCGGGCGAGCCGGTCCTCTACAAGGTGGCCGACGCCGACTACGACGGCTACCGGGCCAAGGCCGAGGGAGCGTCCAAGGGTCTCGTGGTCATCATCCATGATTGGGATGGGCTCACCGACTACGAGATGAAGCGGGCCGACATGCTGGCCAAGCTCGGCTACGACGCCTTCGCCGTCGATCTCTTCGGCAAAGGGAACCGCCCGGCGGACATGGCGGCAAGGAAAGCGGCCACGCAGGCGCTCTACGATGACCGCGAGACGTTCCGCGCCCGCATTCTCGGCGGAATGGCCGCCGCACGGCCGGAGGCCTCCGCTCCCGCCGTCGTCATGGGCTATTGCTTCGGCGGAGCGGCGGTTCTGGAGTTGGCCCGCTCGGGAAAGGCGGAGAACGTCAAGGGCTATGTCTCCTTCCATGGCGGTCTCACGACTCCGCCAGGCCAAAGCTATCCTTCCAGCACGCCGCCGATCCTGATTGCCCACGGCGGCGCGGACACTTCGGTAAAGTTGGACGACGTAGCCAAGCTCAGCACTGAGCTCGAGGCGGCGCACATCACGTATGAGATCGAAGTCTACTCGGGCGCCCCCCACGCCTTTACCGTCTTCGGCTCCGACCGCTACCAAAAACGCGCCGACGAGCTGTCGTGGGCCGCGTTCACTCGCTTTCTCGGTGAGCGATTGGGCAGCTAGACACGCCTTCATGGTGCCTAAACGCGACCCTATTCTGTTGCGTAATGCCTGGGAGGTGCCCCTATGCTCAGAAAGTTCCTACTCGCGCTCGTCGTCGCCGTCGGCACCTTTGCCGTCGTCGTCCACCTGCAGCCCGCGGAGTTCCGCGTTGAAAGGACCGCGACAGTGGCCGCCCCGGCGCAAGACGTCTTCGCGCATGTGAACGATCTTCACAAATGGGACGCCTGGTCGCCGTGGGCGAAGCTCGATCCCAACGCCAAGGTCGGCTTCGAGGGCGCGCCGGAAGGGAAGGGCGCGGTCTTCACCTGGTCGGGAAACGATCAGGTGGGCGAGGGGCGGATGACGGTCGCCGACAGCCGCCCGAACGAGCTCGTGAGCCTCAAGGTCGATTTCGTCAAGCCGTTCGCGGGCTCGAGCGCGTCCGAGTTCACGTTCAAGCCCGAGGGCGATCAGACGGCGGTGACGTGGACGATGAGCGGGCAGCATGACAGTTTCATTGCCAAGGCGATGTGTCTCGTCATGAACGGGCAGAAGATGATGGGCGGCGAAATGGAGAAGGGCCTCGCGCAATTGAAGGCGGCGGCGGAGAAGAGGACCTAGCCGCAATAGCCGCGCCCGCGCCGGGGGATGAGGTCGAGGTGGAAGTGGTTGCGGTGCGGATCGTTGGCCTCGGGACCGAGCACCGTCGCGAACTCCCGGCAGGCCCCGTCGTGAATAGCCCGCAGGAATAGACCCTCGCTGGTGGGCTTCGGCGGAGCCGCGGGTTTTGCCTCGGGCAAGGCTGCCGTTGCGGGCTTCTTCTGCGGCTCCGTTGATTTCGGCGTCCCCGGCGATTTTTGCAGCTCCGCCGATTTCTGCGCGGGAGCCGTGAGCGAGGCCTTCGTCACCTGGGGCCGCTGCTTGTCGGAAGGAGCCGGCCTGACGATTGCGGCCTCGGCGGCTTGCGTTCGCTGCTTTATGCCCTTCGCACGCGCAGACTTCGCCTCGGCCTCGGCCTTCGCCTTGGCGGCCTTGATGTCACGCGCGGTCGGCCCCCAGTCCTTAACCACAGCCACTGTGCGTCCGCTTGCGAGCGAGAATCCGCCGATGTCGATCGCGTTGGCGAGGGCATGCTGGCTCAAGCGCGCGTTCGGCAGATTGTAGATGTTGCGGCACGAGTAGCCGGAAGCGCGGAGGATGCGGACGACCGGAGATTTCAGCCGCTCGCGCGCCTTGGGCTGCACGCTTTTCTTCACCCACTCCCCGAGCGCCGCGACCATGGGGCAATTGACGTCGACCGGCGGGTCAAACACGACCTTGGGAGAAGATCCGATACTATACAGGCGCACGGGCGCCGGGAGACCGCACTCCGCGCTTTTGATGGGCTCCAATCGCTCGACTTCGGCGGCAATGCCTGAGAGCATGTGCGTACACTGCTCGCGCGCGCGCACGATCTCGTCCTCGAGCCACTCGGCCCTCGCCGGCACGGGGGCAACGGCGGGCGCCTGCGACGGAAACGCCTCGGGGGCAGAAGGACCGGGCACCTCATGCCGGGCGGCGGACTGGGGCAGAAGTTGGCGATGGGCCAGAAGCCCCGGAAGTGCGACGGCGACCACGAGGCCCGCCATCACAAGATGCGACAAGACAGCCGAAAGAATTGGGATTGGTTCTTCCCGTTGCGTCATGGCCATGCCGTCGCCAACGCCAAAATGACGGGCCCTGCCGGTCTGCGCCCCAAGCGAGATACTAGCACACAAAGCGTCTAACATTCCCTTAGAGCGCATGAATAAGCCTTCGTTACGACGGCCGTTGCCGTGGGCCGTCGCCTCCAGATTTTTCGATTTGAGCGCAAGGATCGGGGTGCGGCGGGCTCGCGGCGGCACTAAGTTCGCGTCAGCACCGAAGCTGGTCCGAGCCTAAGCCATGACCCGCGCGCTGGAAGCCGCACGAACTCTGAAACAGAAGGCAAAGCCAACGGGCGATGGCGCACGCTGGGCCGCAGTGGTGGCGCGCGATAGGACGGCGGACGGCACGTTCTACTATTCGGTCGCGACCACCGGCGTGTACTGCCGCCCGTCCTGTGCGGCGCGCCTGCCGAAGAGAGAAAATGTGCGCTTCCACAAGTCGTGCGCCGAGGCGGAGGCCGCGGGCTTCCGCCCCTGCAAGCGCTGCAAGCCGAACGACTCTCCGCTCGCCCATCGGCACGCTGTGAAAATGGCGGAGGCCTGCCGCCTCATCGAGGCGGCGGAGGAGCCGCCGAGCCTTGAGGCACTGGCTCGCGCGGCCGGCCTCAGCCCCCATCACTTCCACCGTCTCTTCAAAGCCATCATCGGCGTGACGCCGAAGGCCTATGCCGTCGCCCACCGCCAGAAAAGGGTCCGCGACAATCTCACAAGGAGCACGACCGTGACCGAAGCTATTCACGACGCTGGGTTCGCCTCGAGCGGCCGGTTCTATGCCGACGCGTCGGAGGTGCTGGGTATGACGCCGACCGACTTTCGCGCCGGCGGCAAGAATGCCGAGCTGAAATTCGCAATTCGCGAGTGCTCGCTCGGATTGATCCTTGTCGCCGTGAGCGACAAGGGTATCGCCGCGATCCAGCTCGGCGATGATCCCGACGCGCTCGCGCACGACCTCCAGGACCGGTTTCCGCGCGGGCGCCTAATTGGTGCCGACCGTGCCTTCGAGCGGCTCGTCGCAAAAGTCGTCGCCTTCGTCGAGGCGCCGAGGACAGGCCTCGACCTGCCGCTCGACATTCAAGGGACCGCTTTTCAGCATCGCGTGTGGATGGCCCTGCGCGACATTCCCGCGGGCGCGACTGCAACCTATGCCGAGATCGCCAAGCGTATCGGCAGGCCTGAAGCGGTCCGCGCGGTCGCCGGCGCCTGCGCCGCCAATAAGATTGCAGTAGCGATTCCGTGCCATCGCGTGGTGAGGCTTGACGGCGGCCTCTCGGGCTATCGCTGGGGTGTCGAGCGCAAACGGCGCCTGCTCGAGCGCGAGGCGAAGTCGTGAGCGTCGCTAAGGCCCGGAGTCCCATCCAAGTACCGGGCGCGGGCCGCGTTGAGCTTGGACCCGGCGCCGTGCTGCTCGGCGGCTTTGCGCTCGAGCGCATGACGGCGCTCCTAGACGCTTTAGAGCGGGTTGTTGCCGCTGCGCCGTTCCGGCACATGGTGACGCCGGGCGGGCATACGATGTCGGTCGCCATGACCAACTGCGGGTCGCTTGGCTGGGTGACCGACCGCGACGGCTATCGCTACGATGCGCGCGATCCCGAGACCGGCCGCCTCTGGCCGCCGATGCCGGCTGCCTTTGCCGATCTTGCCCCCGCTGCCGCAGCCGCCGCCGGCTTCGGCAGCTTCGCGCCTGACGCCTGTCTCATCAACGAATATGTCGCAGGCGCGCGCCTGACGCTGCATCAGGACAGGAACGAGCGCGACTTTGCCGCGCCGATCGTGTCGGTGTCGCTCGGGCTTCCCGTAAAGTTCCTGTTTGGTGGAACGAGCCGGCGCGACCGGCCGCGGCGCCTTTCCGTTGCGCACGGCGATGTGGTCGTGTGGGGCGGGCCATCGCGGCTGGCTTTTCATGGCGTGGATGCGCTAAAGGAGGGGACGCATCCTCTGCTCGGGTCTCGGCGCATCAATCTGACGTTGCGGAAAGCGGGGTGAGGGCAAGGCTATCTACCACCGCCGCCAAAATGCTCCGGGACGCCGGCATCCAGGCACGTGGTCTGCACGCGAATGTCCGAAAAGACGGTGCGGCAGATCTCTTTCTTGAAGTTGGGGTTGCTGCGCAGCTGCGCGGCCGAGGCCTTGAGACCGTACCCGCGCGCGACTTGAGCCAGGTACTCGTCCTGGCAATAGGGCGTCGCGATCAACTGTCCCTGCACCCGCTGAAATCCTTCAGTGCAGTCGATCGCGTTGGCGCGCGTCGCGAGGGTGGCAGCGGCGATCGCCGCTGCCAGTCTCAAGCAATTTCTGGTGCGCTCACACATGACTTGTCACAGGGTCTAAATCGACTCAGCGCGTGCCGTGCTTCACCGCCGCGTTGTTGCGCATCTGAGAATAACGCTTTTTCGTCCAGATAATATAACGAAAATGCTTCAGGAGTTATTCCGATCTCGAATTATATTTTTGCATTTAGGTTGCATTAAGCATGCCATTGCCAATCTTGCCTGCCGGGATGCCGTCCCGCACAGGCGTCTCGGCATATTGGGGAGGTGGTTTCAGGTCGTCCCCGCGTCTGGGGCCACCTCCTTCACCCTCTCTCGCGGCCTCAGCGGCGAAGCCGCCGCATTGGGGAGGAATTCCCGCGGAACTTCGCTACGACTGCCACCACTGCTTGGCCCGTGAGACGAGGATCTGATCACTCCGTTCTTGTAGCCGAACCGTGCCCAGGGCCCTGCCGGTCTCGAACTTTTCCATGCTGGCGATGGCCCCAATACCTTGCTCATATCCACCCAGCGAATTTATGCGCAGCCAACCAGTTGGAAGTCATTGCTCGCGGAGCGCCATCCGTTCATGAATGACGAAGACATGGCGCGTTCCCTGGAGAGTTTGTTCAAGGCTGGCTTATTCTGAAAGAGACGAGCATGGATTGAGCGGCATCCTAGTAGCGACCTACCTAGGTCCTGACCGACGTCCGCTAAAGTCAATCAACGGGGCGCTTGACCGGGACGAGCTCGATCTGATGCACGTCGATGCGTCCGACGGCGAAGGCGGCGGCGCACATGGCGAGATAAAGCCGCCAGCCGCGCACGAACTCCTGATCGTAGCCGAGTGCCCGGATTTCGCGCGCAGATGCATCGAAGCGCTTGAGCCAGTCGCGCAGCGTTCGGGCATAGTCTGCACCAAACGAATAGAGATCGCGGCAGGCGAGCCCAGCCCTCTCGGCCTCGCGGCGAAAGCGCGAGAGGGGGGGAAGCATTCCGCCAGGAAAGATGTGGTGGCGAATATAGTCGCTCGATTTGCGATAGGAGCAAAACAAGCTCTCGGCGATGGTGATGGTCTGAACGAGCGCGATGCCGTCTCCCCTCATTCGGTCGCGAAGCGTGCGGAAATAGACCGGCCAGTAGTGCTCGCCGACCGCCTCGAACATCTCGATCGACACGACGGCATCGAAGCGACCCGAGCTTTGCCGATAGTCCTCGAGCCGCACCTCGGCCCCGGCGCCGGCGCGGGCGCGCGTCCACGCGAACTGCTGGGGCGAGATGGTGAGTGCGGTGATACGGCGTTTTTCTCGAAGTGCCGCCTCAACGAAGCCGCCCCAGCCGCATCCGATCTCGAGCACATGGCGCCGACCGTCACCGAGCCGGTCCAAAATCCGCTGATATTTGGCCTGTTGCGCATTCGTGAGATCAAGGTCCGCGCTCGTGTAGAGCCCGCTCGAGTAGCTCATGCTCGCGTCGAGCCACAGCGAATAGAAGGAATTGCCGAGATCGTAGTGTGCGAGGATGTTGCGGCGTGAGCCAGAGATCGTGTTGCGCCGCAGGAACCGATCTCTCAGAACCGATTTTAGCCGCTCGAGCGGCGAGCCCCAGGCAAGCCGTCCCATCGCGCCCACATTGACGATCATAAGAGCGATCAAGGGCTCGAGGTCGGGACTGTCCCACCATCCCGCCATATAGGCCTCGCCAAGGCCGATGTCCCCACGCGCCCGGACTGCGTCGAGAATGCGCCAATCTCGCACGACCATGGTCGCTTCGGGACCCGGAAGCGGGCCGGCGAAATGGATCTCTCCATCCTGCGGACAGATGAGATGCAGGCTTCCCGTTGAGATTGCGCGCTCAAGGGCCCTCAGCGCGCCTTGAATGAGAAGATTGCGCGGGATCATAGCCGGTTGCGATCGATGCTCTGCGTTCCCGCCGTCACGAGAGCCGCGAGTGGTGGAGGCTTGGCAAAATGGCGGAAGCCTTTGAGAAAGAGCCGTGCCGCGTGAAAGTGGATTAGTGCCACGACCTGAAAAGTCGGAAACGGGCAGCGCAGGAAGCGCGAAAGGAGCGCCGCCGACGACAAGGGGGCGAGCGTGCCCGCAATGGTGGCTGAGAGCACGCGTCGGCTTTCGCGATGAAGGTCGACGCGGATCACAAGCCGGTCGCGCCCCTCGATGAAGCGAAATTTGTAGATGCCATCGATGGGCATGAAGGGCGAAACGTAGAAGACTTTGCGCGCCTCGATCTCGTCCTCGCGGCCGATGGCGGAGCCGTCCTCCTTGCGGCACAGGTAGCAGTGACGCTCGCCGAACGTGTTGCTGACTTCCGCGAGAACCGCGATCAGAGCTCCGGCCGCATTGTGACAGAGCCAGAAACTCACCGGATTGAAACCGAAACCGATAACGCGTGGCAGCGTGAGGAGCGCGACATTGCTGTTCGCCGGCACGCTTGCGCCAACGGCGGCGAACGCATGCCTGATCCAGTCGTGCAGGTCTTCGGATTTGTCGCCGTAGTCACGGTCGTGCAGCGAGAAGAGTCCGAACCTGTTCCTGCGCAAGAACGGGCGATCGAGGTGGTCGAGCTCCCGCAGCGGTAGGCGCAAATACCAGACGCGGTGGCTAAGTACGTATCGGCGCGGCGAGAAACGCACGTGCGTTACGCGCGCATCGAGTACGCCGCCAGGGATAGGATTGCGGGAGAGACGTTCGCGCAGCGGCGTCAGCAACGAAGCCGGTGTCATGCCCATGGCGCACGCACTCCTTTGGCCTCGGCCACACGAACCGCACTCCAAAGGCCGTCCTCGTGAAACCCGTAGCGCTGCCACGCACCGGCGAACCACAAGCCGCGCCGGCCCTGGATCGCCTCCATGCGGGCTTGGGCCGCAATCGCCTCGCGCGAGAAGATCGGATGTCGGAAGACGTGGCGATCGAGCACCATTTCGCCAGCGATGGCGCGGTCGGGATTGAGGGTCACGAATAGAGGAGGAGCGGTTAAGCTCTGCAGCTTGTTCATCCAATAGGTCACCGACATGCGCCGGTCGGCTTCCGGTCCACCCGCCGCATAGACCCAGCTCGCCCACGCGGCGCGCGCCTTCGGCATCAGTCGGACATCGCTGTGCAGCACCGCCTCATTGTCGCGAAATGGAAACGCTCCGAGGATGTGGCGCTCCTCGGGCAGGGGATCGGCGATCAGGGCGAGGGCAACATCGGCGTGACAGGCCAATACAACCTCGTCGAACCGGTCACGGGACCCATCGCTTGTGACGACGGTATGCCCGCCGCGCTCGTCCGTCTCGACCCGAGCCACAGCGGCCGAGTGTCTGAGCCTGCTGCCGAGACGTGCGGCAAGGCGCTCCACGTAGCGCCTGCTTCCTCCCGCGACAGTCCGCCAGGGATGATGTCGGCGGACCGTCAGCAGCTTGTGGTTTTCGAAGAAGCGTACAAACGATTTGGCCGGGAATGAGAGCATCTTATCGGGCGGGGTGCTCCAAATGGCGGAGCCCATCGGGACGAGAAAGCGCTCCTTGAACCAGCTTCCCAGCCGCAAGCGCTCCAGCAATTCGCCGAGAGTTGGATCATCGGCGCCATCGAGAACGCTAGGCGCGCCGCGGAAGAAGCGCCCAATGTCGCCCAGCATGCCCAAGAATTTTGGGCAAACCAGATTCCTTTTTTGAGCGAAGAGACCACCGAGCGAGCTCGCACAGAATTCAAGCTCGCCATCACCGTAGCGGACGCCGAACGACATATTGGACGGCTGGGTTTGGATGCCCAAGTGCGCGAACAAGCGCGTCAGAAGCGGGTAGTTTGCTTCGTTATAGACGATGAAGCCGGTATCGACGGCCACGCGGCCCACGCCGTTATCCACCTCCAGCGTCCGCGCATGGCCTCCCGCGCGCTCCTCGCGCTCGAAAAGGATCACCTCGTTTGCGCTACTTAGAAGATCTGTACACGCAAGCCCGGAAATTCCCGCCCCTATGATCGCAATCCGAGCCACAGCCCTGCACTATCCCGTTGCCACAACGCCTTTAACGTAGCCCTACGGGAGTGGGAGCGTTTCGGTTCACGCGCTAGATCCGGACCCGCCCCGCGCTCGTACCTCAAAGCCTTGGGACAAGTTCAACGGGGCGGCGACGTGCTCACCTTCCACACATTCGCCGCTGCGGCAGGCTTCCTGTCGATCGCCATGGCAGCCGCGTGGGCTCTGGCCATGCGGACGCGCAACGGCGGTTGGGCCGATACTTTCTGGACCTTCTCGATCGGCATAGCGGGCGTGACGGCGGCGCTTTGGCCAACGGCGCAAGGAGCCGGACCGAGCTCACGCCAGCTTCTCGTGGCCGCGCTCGCTGCGCTCTGGTCGCTCCGGCTTGGCCTCCACATTGCGGCTCGCACGCGCTCTGCTCCCGAGGATGCGCGTTACGCGGAGCTGAGGCGGATGTGGGGAGCGGCTCACGCTGTCCGCCTGTTCTGGTTCCTGGAAGTGCAAGCTCTGGCCGCACTCCCCCTTCTCCTCGCCATCGTCTTGGCCGCTCACCGGCCAGACGGATTGAGTGCAGCCGACGTCATAGGCGCGCTGATCGTCATTGTCGGGATAGTGGGTGAGGCGATCGCCGATCGGCAGCTCGCGCGCTTCAAAGCAAGCCCGCGCAACAAGGGGCGTCTATGCGACACGGGCCTTTGGGCCTGGACGCGCCATCCCAACTACTTTTTCGAGTGGGTCGTCTGGCTCGGCTGGCCCGTGATCGCCACGGACATTTCGGGCGCTTACCCGCAAGGCCTGCTCGCCCTTTCAGCACCGGCCCTCATGTACGTGCTGCTGGTCCACGTGTCAGGCATTCCACCCCTAGAGGCCCACATGGCGCGGTTCCGCGGCGAGGCCTTCGCCCTCTATCAGGCTCGCACGCCTTCTTTCTTTCCACGCCCGCCGCGCGGTATAGAAGCCTAGATCGCGATCATTCTTGATGAAGACGCTTCGCGTCCCTCAAGAATGTGAATCGCGATCTAAATTCAAAGTGTGGAGCACGATTCAGGTCTGACATGGATCGAGGCCGCGATTCCATGTCGGACTATCGTGCTCTAAGCTCGCGGTGAGGAGAACAGGATTTGCACAGCGCCTGCCGCAGCCGCGGCCGAAACTGCGGTGATGAGAGCGCCCCAAGCCATGTCCATGATCGTGAGCTCGAGCGGCCAGGTCTTCAGGGTGGCCTGATTTGTGAGATCGTAGGTGCCGTAGGCAACGAGCCCAAAGAAGGCGCCGTATCCTGCAGCTGCCAACCATCCCCCTTCGCGCAAGGCCGGAGAGACGGCGAAGACCACCACGCCCGCCGCATAGAGCAGGTAGAACGCGGCCGCCGGCGCCAAGCGAAAGCCGTCGGCCAGCAAATCTCCGATGAGGCGACGGTATGCCGGTGCCATCATGGTCAGCCAGACGGCGTCGAGCGTCACCATGACGACACCGGCTACGAAAAATGCGACAAGTAGTCTCAACACGGCAAGCCTCTGCAAACTTGCGCCGCGGGTGCTTGCGCCCCGCTCGATGCCCGATGCTGCTCATGGGGCTTCTGGTTCAACGCGGGGAGAGCAATATCGGATTTCAATCAGGTTCGGAGACACCCCTGCGGCGATGTGTGGTAGGGGCCCTGAGCGTCCTCTCCGTGCGGGGCAGCGCGAAGATCATGCACGAACGGCCAAGGCCAACGCCGAGTAGCTGAGGCGCGGGTTCAATCCCGCGATCGGGCTCCCCATGTAGAATAGGAGAAATCATGCCTTCCTCAATAAGTCAGTACGCCAATCAGCTGGAAATTGTGCACCGTATTGTCATTGGAGCGGGCTCAGATACAGATGATCGAACGGCATGAACTCGCTGAAGACGAAAATCTCGGTTCCGAAATTGGAGAGTGCGATAAAAACTATTATATTTCAACCACATAGGTTCTGCATCGCCCCTATGATGGAGTGGACCGACCGGCATTGCCGCGTCTTCCATCGGCTCCTCACGCGCCACGCCCGCCTCTACACCGAGATGGTGACCGCGGACGCCGTCCTCCACGGCGATCGCGAGCGGCTCCTGGGGTTCTCGGCGGTCGAGCATCCGATCGCGCTCCAACTCGGCGGCTGTGATCCCGCAAAGCTCGCCGCGGCCGCCGCCGTTGGCGCGTCGCTTGGCTACGACGAGATCAATCTCAACATCGGTTGCCCGTCGGACCGCGTGCAGGAAGGGCGTTTCGGGGCCTGCCTCATGGCGGAACCGGACCTCGTTGCCGAGTGCGTCGCTGCAATGCGCGCGCGCGTGTCGGTCCCGGTCACCGTCAAGTGCCGCATCGGCATCGACGATCAGGATGCCGAGGCTTCCCTCGACCGCTTCGTGGCAACGGTGGCGGAGGCGGGCTGCGCGGTCTTCATCGTGCATGCGCGAAAGGCCTGGCTCAGAGGCTTGTCGCCGAAGGAGAACCGCGAGGTGCCCCCGCTCGATTACGCGCGCGTGCACAGGCTCAAGGCCGCGAGACCGGGTCTCACCATCGTCGTGAACGGCGGCGTGACCAGCCTCGAGGAGGCAAGAGACCAACTTCGGCACGTCGACGGCGTGATGCTGGGGCGCGCAGCCTATCAGGATCCCTACATTCTGGCGGGAGTCGACAGGGACTTTTTCGGCGCGACCGGGTCGGCTCCATCGCGAGAGGAAGTGCTCGAGGAGCTCGTGTGTTATTCCGCGGCCCACCTGGCGCGCGGCGGCCGCCTCAACAACATCACGCGCCATATCCTCGGCCTCTATCACGGCCAGCCGCGCGCGCGCCGCTTCCGGCGGCACTTGAGCGAGCTGGCCGTCGGCCCTGACGCGAGCCTCGACGTGCTGCGGCACGCCATCGCCATTGCGCGAGGGGAGAGTGCGGACGCTCGCGAGGAGAGGGCGGCATAAGAGGCGCTTCCCATGTCTCTCGGCATGTCCGCGGGCGAGCTCGCCCTCATGGCTGCGCTCCTTCTCGCCGGCGGGGCGCTGACGGGCTACCTCGCCGGCCTTCTCGGCATCGGCGGCGGCGGGGTCCTCGTCCCATTTCTATACGAGGCATTCTCGGCGCTGGGCGTCGAGGAGAGCGTGGTGATGCACATGGTGCTCGGCACGTCGTTCGCCGTCATGGTGCCGACGGCCTACCGCTCTTACCGCAAGCACCTCGCGACGGGCGCTGTCGACACGGGCCTGCTCAAGCGCCTGGGCCCGTGGGTCGTCGCCGGAGTGCTGCTTGGCATTGTGCTTGCCTCGGCGGCAAGCGGGGACGTTCTCAAGGGAGTGTGGATCGTGTTCGCAGGCGTACTCGCGATCAAGATGGCGCTCGGCCGCGACGACTGGCGGCTCGGCGGGGAGCTTCCTCAAGGCTGGGCGCTCGAGGCCGCGGCGCTAGCGATAGGCCTCGTCTCTACGCTCATGAGCATCGGCGGCGGCATGTTCTTCGTCACGCTGCTCACGCTCTATGGACGGACAATTCTGAAGGCCGTTGCGACGTCGGCAGGCTTCGGGCCGATGATCGCGGTCCCCGGTCTCATGGGCTACATCTGGGCCGGCTGGAACGCGCCGGATCTGCCACCGCTCTCCCTCGGCTACGTCCACGTTCTCGCGGCGGCGATCGTCATTCCGCCGAGCGTTCTTGTGGCGCCGTACGGAGTGCGTGCAGCCCATCGCATCTCGAAACGCAAGCTCGAACTCGCGTTTGCCGCCTTTCTGGCCGCGGTCGCGCTTCGGCTTCTCGCCAGTCTCGTCGCTTAGCCCTAGGCGGGCCGTGGAACCGGCGCACACGCTTGGACGTTGGAGTTCCAAGGTTCGTGCGATTGGAGCTGACGTGAAGATGAGGAATTTTTCCACCTCGGCGGGCGCCTCGCTGGCGGGGCTCGCGCTGATCGTGATAGCTCCGCCGGATGCGGAGGCCCGCAAAGGCGGCCGCTTCGTTGCCGGTCTGGCGCTCGGCCTCGCCGGCGCAGCAATCGTCAAACAGCTACCGGGATGACTACTACTACCGCGGCCCGTACTATTATGGGGGCTATCCCGCCTACTCCTACGACGACGACTATTACGGTGCTTATTCGCCCCGTTACCGCTACGGGTACCGATACCGCAGCTACAATGGCAGCACTGCGTTCCAGCGGAACTTCCGCGGCGCGGCCAGCGACGAGGACTAGGCCACGATCTTCTGATTGTAGGCGCCGACTTCCGGATGGCGGGCGAGCACGCGATCGATGTCGGCGAAGATCGCCTTCATGTTCGCTTCCGACGTCGGGCTCTCGACGACAACCACGAGCTCCGGCTTGTTGGAGGACGCGCGCACGAGCCCCCATGTGCCGTCGTCGAGAACCACGCGGATGCCATTGACGGTGATGAGGTCGCGGATCGGCTGGCCGGCGATCTTGGCGCCGGTCGCGGCCTCGCGCGTGTAGTGCTCGACCACGCGGTCGACGACCCCATACTTCTTCTCGTCGTCGCAATGCGGCGACATCGTTGGCGACTGCCAGGTCTTGGGCAGTGCATTCTTCAAGTCGGCCATGGTGCGACCGGGATTGCGGTCGAGCATGTCGCACACCGCGAGCGCCGAGACGAGACCGTCGTCGTAGCCACGCCCGAGTGGCGGGCTGAAGAAGAAGTGGCCGGACTTCTCGAAGCCGACGAGCGCCTTGGTCTCGTGGCTGAAGCGCTTGATATAGGAGTGGCCCGTCTTCCAATAGGTCGTCGTCGCGCCGTTGGCGGCGAGCACCGGGTCGGTCATGAAGAGGCCCGTCGACTTCACGTCGACGACGAACTTGGCGTGGGGGTGAAGCGCGGAGATGTCGCGCGCCAGCATGACGCCGACTTTGTCGGCGAAGATTTCGTCTCCCTCGTTGTCGACAATGCCGCAGCGGTCGCCGTCGCCGTCGAAGCCGAGCCCCACGTCGGCCTTGTGCCTCACGACAGCCTCAGAGATGGCGTGAAGCATTTTCATGTCCTCGGGATTGGGATTGTAGCGGGGGAACGTGTAGTCGAGCTCGGTGTCGAGCGGGACCACCTCGCAGCCGATGGCCTCGAGAACCTTGGGGGCGAATGCTCCGGCCGTGCCGTTGCCGCACGCGGCCACGACCTTGAGGCGGCGTTTGAGCTTCGGTCGATCGGCGAGCGCGGCCATGTACCGCTCGGCCATGTCGGGCACGAAGATGTAGCGCCCACCGCCGCTCCCGTCATAGGCGCCCGAGAGGACGACCTCCTTCAACTCGCTCATCTCGTCGGGTCCGAACGTGAGGGGCCGCGCGAGGCCCATCTTGATGCCGGTCCAGCCATTGTCGTTGTGGGACGCCGTCACCATGGCCACGCCCTCGACGTCGAGGGCGAACTGGGCAAAGTAGGCCATGGGCGAAAGGGCGAGCCCGATGTCATGCACTTCGGCACCGCCGGCGAGAAGGCCGGTGATCAGCGCCTGCTTCACGGCGGCGGAATACGACCGAAAGTCGTGCCCGACGACCACGCGCTTTGCTACCCTGCGCCGGTCGAACAGGGTCGCTAGCCCCAGGCCCACCGCAGTAAGGCCCATGAGGTTGATCTCATCGGGATAGAGCCAGCGCGCATCGTACTCGCGAAATCCAGTGGGCTTGACGAGGGGAAGCTGCTCGAAAGCTGCGCTGTTGGGCTTCAAGTCGGCGCGCGGGGCGGGAAACATGCAGTGACCCTCTCGATTGCTGGCGAAGCCTATGGCAAAGGAAAGCCTAACGCCAACGCTGGAATGGCCAGCGCGGTTTCACGCCGCAGGCTTCGGTTACTCCTGAAGAAGCAGCACGCCCGCCCGCATGTCGACACGCTCGAGGCGGCCGAGGAAGCTCATGCCGAGGAGCGTCATCTTGAGCCGTCCGCGCTCCGAGACCGAGGCGGCGACCCCGCGCACGGTAATGTCGCCGATCGACACGCGATCGACCGTGACGGTGGCGACGCGCGCGATCCCGTTCGCGGTCGCGACGCTCTGCGTAAAGTCCGAGGGGCGAAGCAGGATGCCGGCGGTCTCGGCGTCCTCGTAGGTGAGGGCGAGCATCGTGGCGCCGGTATCGATGAGGACGGGGATCGAGCGTCCGTTGATCTCCGCCTCGGCGTGAAAATGCCCGCTCTCTCCGGCCCTGATCTCGACCACGCCGCTCGATCCCGTTGCCGGCACGGCGGCCACGGCCGAAACGGGCTCAGCGTATCCGAGCGACCTCAGCATCACGGCCTTGAAATCGTCGTAGTAGACGAAGCCCACGACGCAAATAATGGCGGCCGTGAGCCAGCTCAGAGCCTCGCCCGCGACGGCCCTGGCACCGGTCGAGATGGTCATTGGAGAAGCCCTGCAAGAACGAGCACGCGCGCCAACTCAGCCGCGGAGGGTGAGGAAATCCCCGGAAAACTCATAGGAGCGCAAACGTCTTAAGAAACTCATACCGAGCAGATTCTCCTTGAGGTTCCCCGGCTGGGCGACGAGCGCCTCGACATCCTGGAGCTCGATTTGGCCGATCGCGACTGACTTCAAGCGCACCGGGGCGGCATAGGTCGTTCCGTTGGCCGTCGAGACCGGAACGCCGTAGGAGAGGGCGGATGTGTCGATGCCGGCGCGCTCGGCGTCGGCGGGTTTGAGCACGACCGTCGATGCCCCTGTGTCGACGAGCATGCTGAGGCCGACGCCGTTGACCGTGGCGCGCGCGACGAAGTGGCCGCCATCCTGACGCCTCAAGCGGACCGCGCGCTCGCCTGCCTCGCGGCTGTCTATGGCGATGCCTTGGCCGGCAGGCACGACCTCGCCCGCGACGCGATAGGCGACCTCGGTGAGCTCGCCGCGATAGCTGTAGCCGATGATGAGCGCGAACCCGAGCCCAAGCCAAACCGACGCGTGACGCAAGGCCTCGCGCGCGCGGCCACGGTAGTCGCCCGACAGGAAGAAGACGTAGAGCGCGACCAAGGCCACGCCGCCTATCAGATACGCGACGTCGTCGCCGCTGAGCCCCGTGAGCGCCGCGCCGCCTCCCGAAAGCACGTAGAAGAGCGCGATGAGGGCGCCCAGCAACAGCATCAGCCAGGCCAGCATGCGATCACCTCGGAGCGGCGGCCAGTCGGCGCTCGCCGAGTTCGTCCATGATGCGGCGGCGCTCCGCGGAGGAGAGGGAGGCCCAGGCGGCGATCTCGGCGATCGTGCGCCCGCACCCCTCGCAAAGCCCGGTCTCGGTATTCATTACGCAGATGTCGACGCAGGGGCTTTCCATGGGACGAGTGCGAACCTGGCGGCAGTTGCAGCGCATCTCGAAATCTAAGGAACGCGGGCGGCGAGCACAATGGTATGCGTCGTGGAGGCCTCATGTCTGTGGCTAGGGGCGTGTCAGCGTTGCCTCGCGGGCGCGGACGATTCCGGTCGCGTCTGCCAGCGGGCGCAAGCGCGGCTCGCGCTGCTTGCGGTGCGGCTCCCCATCGGGCAGGCGGTGACGCTCCTCGCCGAGCGGCTGGAGCGGAGCCACCGTCGCGAGGACGCGCTGGCGCGGCACGACGATGATCACTTCGGTTCCGCGCCCGAGCTCGGAGCGCAGCTCGAAGGTGCCGCCGTGCAGCTCGATCAGGCTTGTCACGATGGGAAGCCCGAGACCGGTGCCTCCTTCCGCTGAACTCGTGGGCGAGCGAGCCCTGGCCGAATGCCTGCATCACCTTCGGGATCTCCTCTTTGGGGATTCCGGGTCCCGTGTCGCGAACGGAGATGAACTGTCCGCCGTCCGGTGACGGCGCGAGGGTGACCGTGACGCGCCCGCCTCTGGGAGTGAATTTCAAGGCGTTCGACAGGAGATTGAGGCAGATCTGACGCATGGCGCGCGGATCGACCCATACTTGCGGCAAATCGGGGGACACCTTCAAGACGATCTCGAGCCCCTTGCTCTCGGCGCGCAGCTTGAGGAGCCGATGGCACTCCTCGACGATCTCGGCGAGGTGGATCCGCTCCTCGTGCAACTCGTAGCGCTCGGCCTCGATACGGGAGAGGTCGAGGATTTCGTTGATAAGCTCGAGCAGATGCCGGCCGCTCTCGTAGATATCCGCCGCGTAATCGCGATAGACGGGATTGGCGTGCGGTCCCAGAATCTCGTCCTTCATGACCTCGGAGAAGCCCATGATAGCATTCAAGGGCGTCCTCAGCTCGTGGCTCATAGTGGCGAGAAAGCGCGACTTGGCCATGCTAGCCGCTTCCGCACGCCGGCGCGCCTCGTCGGAGATGAGCTGCTGCTCCTCGAGCTCGGCGATCAGCAGGTCCTTCTGGACGCGAAGGTCGAGCGTGGCGAGGGCGTTCGCCTGCAGGCCTCTGGCGAGAAAAATGAAATAGAGGTGTACGCCGATCGCCATCGAGGCCAGCGCGAAGTAAAAGGGATCGTTCAAGACGATCAGGCGGCCGACCACGGCCACCGTCATGGGGATCGTGCCGGCATAGAGAAGCCCCATGATCAGCGAGGCGAACGTCATGCGGATCGCGAGCAGAACGATGAGGGCGGTAAAGATGAAGACGTGGGAGGTGAAAAGCGCCACCCCTGTTTCGGCGTGTCCGCCGCCGACGCCGACGAGTACGAAACCGGCCCAGGTCACGCCGTTGAGCAGTTCGGCCAGTATGAGCCGTCGGCGCCACACGGCCACATCGACATCGTCCCGGTCGCTCGCCACGAAGCGGCGGCAGAGCTCGAGGAGCAGCACCTTCGAGACGATGACGAGCAGCAGCCAGAGGCAGCCCTCGAACCAAGGCGCCCAGAACATCGAAGCGAGCGCGAAGATCGCCGACAGCGCCCAGATCGTGACCGCGGCACCGAGCTCGTTTCTTGCGAACATCGCGAGCAGCTCGTACTCGAACTCCGGCGTGATCGCTCCGTGCACGAGCCGGTCACGGGTCGCCTTGAGCTCCGTCTGCGCCCGCTTGCGCGCGCTGTCGCGGGCCCTGAGCATGGTCGCTGGATCGGTTCGCACGCTGTCCATGACGTCGCCGGCGCCGGTCGCTTCGCAAAAGGCGCAATCGTCCCTCCGTAGACTGCTTCGAGCCTGCGGGAGCCAATTGCTCTAAGACTTCGTAATTTCACTGGAATTTGCTAAGGAGGGGTTTACCAACGTGCTTAATGGGGAGATGCAACTCGGAATAGGGGTGCGACGCGCGGTCCCGCACCGCAACGCCATGTGGCTCCCATGAAGGTCATCGAGACCAAAGGTGCGCCGAACCCCCGCCGGGTGCGCATCTTTCTTGCCGAGAAGGGGATTGAGATAGCGTTCGAGCAGCGCGACCTGCTGGCCGGCGAGCTCAGGACCCCCGAGTTTACGGCCCTTAACCCTCTGCAACGCGTGCCGGTTCTCGTGCTCGACGATGGGCAGTGCTTGACAGAGACGGTCGCCATCTGCCGGTATTTCGAGGAGCTTCAGCCAATGCCCACGCTGTTCGGGACGGGGGCGCTGGGTCAGGCGACGGTCGAGATGTGGCAGCGGCGCGTCGAATTTGGCCTCTTCGCCGAGGTGGCGGCCGTCTTTCGCCACCTGCATCCGAAAATGGCCAGAAACGAGGTGCCCCAGGTGCGGGAGTGGGGCGAGGCCAACAAGCTTAAAGTAATGGAATCATTGTATTTTCTAGACAAGCGCTTGGCCGCGAGCCCCTACATCGCCGGGGACGCGTTCTCGATCGCCGACATCACCGCCCTCGTCGCAGTCGATTTCATGAAGCCCGCCAAGCTCGAGAGGCCGCAGGGTCTCGCCCATCTCGACCGCTGGCACGCGGACGTCTCGGGGCGGCCGGGCGCCGCCGCCTAGCCCAACAAAGGCTCGTAGGAGGCCGGTGTTCCCTGGGGAACAGCCCGTAGTCGAGGCACGCAGGAATGCTTATAGGCTCTTGAATTCTCTCTCTCGGGGAGCGGCATGAGGCTCACGGTCATCGGCTCGAGCGATGCCTTCGGCTCTGGCGGCCGGTTGCAGACATGCTTTCACGTCGCGCACGCGCAAGGCGCGTTTCTGATCGATTGCGGTGTGACCACGCTGATCGGGCTCGCGCGCCAAGGGCTCGATCCGACCCGCGTGTCGACGATCTTCGTCACGCACCTTCACGGCGATCATTTCGGCGGTCTCGTCTGGTGGCTGATCCACGCAAACCACGTGGCGAAGAGGACGGTCCCGCTCACCGTCACGGGACCCAAGGGGCTCGAGCAGCGGTTCCTCGCCACTGCCGAGGCCCTCTTCCCGGATTCGACCGCCACGGTGCGCGCATTCGATCTGCGTTTCATCGAATATGCGGAGCGAGAAACGCTTCACGTCGATGGCGTTCGCGTGACACCGTTCGAGGTCTGCCATCCGTCCGGTGCACCGCCCTATGCGCTTCGCATCGAGGCCGACGGTAAGGTGGTTGCGTTCTCCGGCGACACCGAATGGGTCGAGAGCCTCGTTCCTGCCGCCGCGGGCGCAGATCTCTTCATTTCCGAATGCTTCGCCTTCGACGTCGAGGCGAGGTACCATCTCAACTGGCGCACGATCGAGAGGAACCTCGAGCGTCTCGGCGCCAAGCGCGTCCTTCTCACGCACATGGGCGAGAAGATGCTCGCCAACCGCGCCGAGGTGAAGGATCCGCGCGTCGTGCTGGCCGAGGACGGGCTCGCTCTCGATGTCTGAGGTCAGCGGATGCGGTCGGCGATGCCAGCTCTGAACGCGACACGCAGAAAGTCTGGCTCGGACCGCGAGAGCCATTCCACCTCAGTCGATCCCGATCTGGGGCGGCTCGTCGCCGAGATCCGCGCCTGCCGGATTTGCGTCGAAGCCCCCGACCGGCGGCCGTTGCCGCACGAGCCGCGTCCCGTCTTGCGCGTAAGCTCGACCGCAAGGCTCGCCGTCGTCGGCCAGGCGCCGGGCACCCGCGTTCACGCCTCGGGCGTGCCGTTCTCCGATCCCTCCGGCGAGCGGCTCCGCGCGTGGATGGGCGTCTCGGCCGAGGAATTCTACGATACGGCACGGATTGCGATTGTGCCGATGGGCTTCTGCTTTCCGGGCCTCGACGCCAAGGGGGGCGACCTGCCGCCGCGGCGCGAATGCGCTCGGACCTGGCGCGCACGCCTCTTTGCGCAGCTGCCGAAGATCGAGCTGATCCTGCTCGTGGGCCAATACGCTCAGGCTTGGCATCTCCGTACGGAGGTGGGGGCGAGCCTTACCGAGACCGTGCGCGAATGGCGCCGTATCCTCGCGCGGCCCGGCAAGCCGGGATGCCTGCCGCTGCCCCACCCGTCGTGGCGCAACAACGCCTGGCTTCGGGCGAACCCGTGGTTCTCGGACGAGCTCTTGCCGAGGCTGAAAATCGAGGTGCGGAGGCTTGTCTCTTACGATTAGGCGGCGGCGCGGGCGTCTGCCGTCGTGCTGACGGCCTCGTCGTCTCGCCGTTCGGGCGCCATCCAGCGAAGCCGGTCGGCCTGGCTGTCGAGCTCGTCGCGGAGGAAGGCGAGATCGAACCCCGCGCCCTTGAGCGCATTCATGACCTCGGCGACGGGAAGCCTGCGTGCGCTCGCTGCGGCCCAGACGATCGCCGAGCGCTGACCGGATTTGCAGTAGGCGAGCGTCGGCCCCTCGCTTTCAGCGAGCGCTTGCGCCATGGCCGCCACGACGGGATCGGTGAAAAGGTCGAGCGATGTTGCCGGGACGTAGCGATAATCGACACCGTGCCGGTCTGCGCACGCGGCGCACTCGGCGCTCGATGGCTGGCCTGCCTCCTCTCCGTCCGGGCGGTTCCCGATCACAGTACGGAACCCGAGCCTGGCCACGGCCGCGAAGTCCTCGAGGCCAAGCGCCGACGTGACGGCGAAATCCGGGGTGATGAACGTGATGGGATGCATGGAAAGGAGGACTCGAACGACCGGCGCGAGACTGCCCCAGGCGGGCGGCCCGCACAAGCCGTGCCGCGGGCATTAATAGAAAAAAATGCTCAAAATCTCCTTGACGGGCGATCACCGCAAAATGATGCTCAGGCCTGGCGGTGAAAGTTGAAAATGAATTCCCAAACCGGTCGGGGTGGCGATGCTGGACGACATGGACGTGAAGATCTTGACGATCCTCCAGGAGGATTGCACCCGGCCCGTGGCGGACATCGGCAAGGAGGTCGGCCTCTCGACGACACCGTGCTGGCGGCGCATCCAGAAGCTCGAGGAGACCGGCGTCATCCGCCGCCGCGTGGCTGTGCTCGATCCGGAAAAGGTCAATGCGGGCGTGACCGTGTTCATCTCGATCAAGACCGACAAGCACAGCCTGGCGTGGCTCGAAAAGTTTCACTTGGCCGTCGCCGACTTTCCCGAGGTCGTCGAATTCTACCGGATGTCGGGCGAGGTCGACTATCTCCTGCGCGTCGCGGTGCCCGACATCGCCGCCTACGACGACTTTTACAAGAAGCTCATCTCGCGGGTCGAGATCGCAAAAGTGTCGTCGGCGTTCTCCATGGAGGAGATCAAGCACACGACGGCGCTGCCTCTGCAATTCGCGCGCCGCCCCGCCGAGGGCCGCGCGGCAAAGGCCTAGTCACGCAAACGGGCGCCCGATGGCGCCCGTTCATGGAACCCGTGCAGCGGTGTGCTCTTCGGCCGGCTCCTACCTTCCAACGACCGAGGACGCATTCGGTTCCCGCGAGCAATGCGAGGCCCTGCTAGACGATGAGCTGCACGCCGGCCAGCAGGAAGGCAAGTGCGGCCGCAATGCCGATGACCGAGAGCGTCAACGTCATGCCGAGGACGCGCAGACGCACGATGTGCGGCGTCTGCGACAGGCCGTAGGCGTGAATGAGCCGGCCGGCGAGAAGCGCCAGTCCCAGGAGATGGAGAAAAAGCGAGGGGGCTTTCAGGCTCTCGGCAAGAGCGATCAGAAGGAGCGCGAAGGGCACGTACTCGGCGAAGTTGGCGTGAACGCGCATGCGCCGCAAGAGCTGATGACTCTCGCCGTGGCCGATCTCCACGCGCGCCTCCCGGCGCTGGGCGATGACGCGCGCCGAGAGAAGCAGGAACAAAAGGGCCAGGAGGGCGGCATAGAAGGCTGTGATCGGCATCGCGGACCTCATGGAGTGTTGGGCAATCGGCTCAATAGAGGAAGGCGGGCCATTGCCGATTGCCTATTCCCTGTTGCCGTCTCTTATCCCGTCATTCGCCAATAATTTTGACGAGCACCCGCTTGCGCCGCGACCCGTCGAACTCGCCGTAGAAGATTTGCTCCCAGGGGCCGAAATCGAGCTTGCCGCGGGTCGCCGCGACGACGACCTCGCGTCCCATGATCTGCCGCTTCAGGTGCGCGTCCGCGTTGTCCTCGCCCGTGCGATTGTGCCGATAGCGGTCGATGGGCTCGTGCGGGGCGAGGTCCTCGAGCCAGATCTCGTAGTCGTGGTGCAGGCCCTTTTCGTCGTCATTGATGAACACGGACGCCGTGATGTGCATGGCATTGACGAGTACGAGCCCTTCCTTGACGCCGCTCTCGGCCAGGCAGGCCTCGACCTCGGGCGTAATGTTGACGAAGGCTCGCCGCCCGGCCACCTCGAACCACAACTCCTTGCGATACGATTTCATCCTCACGCCTCCGAGGGTCGAGGCGGGCCGAGGCGTGCAATCAGGGACGAGGTGTCCCAGCGTCCGCGGCCCATCGCCTGCAGGTCGGCATAGTAGCCGTCGACCAAGGTCGCGACCGGTATCGTAGCGCCATTGAGCGCGGCCTCCTCGAGGCAGATCTTGAGATCCTTCCTCATCCAGTCTACGGCGAAGCCGAAATCGAACTTTCGCTCATGCATGGTCTTCCAGCGGTTGTCCATCTGCCAGGACTGCGCGGCCCCCTTGGAGATCGTCTCCATGACGGCGGCGAGGTCGAGGCCGGCGTTCTCGGCGAAGGCGATCGCCTCGGCAAGAGCCTGAAGAAGTCCCGCGATCGCGATCTGATTGACCATCTTGGTGAGCTGGCCCGAGCCCGCGGGGCCGATGAGGCGCGCCATGCGGGCATAAGACTGGATCAAGGGCTCGGCACGTGCGAAGGGCTCCTCGTCGCCGCCCACCATGACAGTCAGAATTCCCTTTTCCGCACCGGCCTGTCCTCCCGATACGGGTGCGTCGAGGAAGCCCAGCCCCTTCTCACGTGCGGCGCCATAAAGCTCGCGGGCGATTGCGGCGGAAGCCGTCGTGTGATCGACGAGAACGGCGCCCGGTCTCATGCCGGCGAAGGCGCCTTCCGAGCCCAGCGTGACCGCGGATAAATCGGCGTCGTTGCCGACGCAGGTGAAGACGAAATCGGCCCCCTCGGCGGCCTCGCGCGGGGTCGCAGCCGTGCGTCCGCGGCCCATGGCGCGGGTCCAGGCCTCGGCCTTGGATGCGGTGCGATTGTAAACTGTGACGTCACCGCCCTTGGCGAGGATGTGCCCCGCCATCGGAAAGCCCATCACACCCAAGCCGATCCACGCCACTCTTGCCATCGCCTGTTCTCCCGTGCGCTCCTTATGGGGGACCCCTTCTAGGATATTTTCGCCGCGACCAGAACCGTGGGCCCATTGCGCGGACCGGGCGGGCGGGGCTAATGGCTCGATCGGGACTTGGCCCGGATGGGCAAGGAGCGAGCACGATGTCTCAGAAGGCCGAGCGACGATCCGTGAGCCTCGGCGATATCGAGCGCGCGGCGCTGGCGATCGAGGGGGCGGTGAAAAAGACCGCGTGCATCGAGAGCCGGACGCTCTCGGCGCTCCTCGGCGCCGATATTTGGCTGAAGTTCGAGAACCTGCAGTTCACTGCCTCATTCAAGGAGCGCGGCGCTTTGAACCGCATCTCGGCGCTCGGGCCCGACGAGAGGCGCCGAGGCGTCCTTGCCGTATCTGCCGGCAACCATGGGCAAGGCGTCGCCTATCACGCCGCGCGGCTCGGCATCCCGGCGACCATCGTCATGCCGGCCACGACGCCGGCGGTAAAAGCCGAGAACACCAAGGCGCTGGGCGCAAGCGTCATCCTCACCGGTGCGACGCTCGAGAAGGCAGCGGAGTTCGCAAGAGAGCACTGCCGCGAGCGAAACCTGACCTTCATCCACCCCTTCGAGGATCCTCTCGTGGTCGCAGGGCAGGGCACGCTCGCGCTCGAGATGCTGCACGCCGCACCGGCCCTCGACGTGCTCGTCGTTCCGGTCGGCGGCGGGGGACTGATCGGCGGCATGGGGATCGCGGCCAAGGCGCTGAAGCCCTCGATCGAGATCATCGGCGTCGAGGCGGCGCTTTATCCTTCGCTCTACAACGTTCTCAAGGGAACTATGCTGCCGTCGGGTGGCGACACGCTGGCCGAGGGCATCGCGGTGAAGGAGCCCGGCGCGCTCAACGTCGAGATCGCGCGCCGTGTCGTCGACGATGTCGTGCTCGTCGGCGAGGCGGCGATCGAGCGCGCCGTCGTGCTGCTGCTCTCGATCGAAAAGACGGTGGTCGAGGGCGCCGGCGCCGTCGGGCTCGCCGCCGTCGTCGCCGATCCCGCGCGGTTCAGAGGGCGAAAGGTCGGGCTGCCCTTGACGGGGGGCAACATCGACACGCGGCTCCTCGCCAGCGTGCTGACGCGCGAGCTGGCCCGCGACGGGCGGCTCGCGCGCCTTGCGATCGACATCCCCGACCGCCCCGGAGAGCTCGCGCGCGTCTCGACAGCGATCGGCACGGCGGGCGCCAGCATCGTCGAGGTCTACCACCAGCGCGTGTTCACGGAGCTGCCCGCGCGAGGCACCGAGCTCAACCTCGTCATCGAGACGCGCGACGAGGGCCACCTCGAGGCCGTCGTCGAGAGCCTCAAGGGCGCAGGTTACGCGGTCCAGGTGAAAAGCGGCGTCGGTGCGCGAAAGTGACCCGTCACTGGCGGATCGGCTGGTCCGGAAACGCGAGCTGCTCGCGCGCGCGCCACTCGTTGGTGACGTAGTTGATGATCACCGACTTGCGCACCCCGTCGATCTTTCTCGGCTCGAAGCCGTGATAGGTGATGTTTGAGGGAATGAAGACCATCGCCGCGTTCTGCTGGAACGGCGAGCGTCCGGCATGCTTCTTGTCGGCGTCGTAGATGTCGGTGCCGAGGTCCTTGTGGCTCGGATCGGGCGACATGTAGAGCAGCATGGTGAACAGCTTGACGCCGAGATCGGTGTGCGGCTCGAGCCAGAACCCGTCGGTATCCTGGGCGAACTCGACGCGCAGATACGTGCCGTCGAGATTGGTGCCGAAGTGGCTCGCGATCTTGTCCGTGACACGGACGTCTTGGAACGCCTCGTTCAAGGCCTTGCAGACCTCGAACTTGCCCATATTCTCCTGATCGGAGTACTTGCGCGTCGCATTGTGGACCTCTCTTTTTCCCGACACACCGCCGAGGTCGGGGGTGGGGAAGGGGAGCGCGAGGATCGCGTCCGCGGCGTCCTCCGGCAGGCACTTGGTGAGAATCCAGTGCTTATAGGGCTTGTCCGTCCGTTTCGAGGCATCGATGCTCGAGAGCATCGAGCTGACGATGGCTTCCGACGTTATGGCCATGTAGTGATCATCCCCTTGTTCAAGGCAAGAGTTCGGCGAGCGGCCGCCTGCCGATCGCGGCGCGTCTGCCGGGGCTCCCCCACGCCGAAGGAGAATGCCGGCGCTTATGGCGGGGGTGAAACCCGCCGCCGGCCTCGCCCTCGTGGGCCTCTGGCGCCCTACGGGAGGGCGATAGGCGCCCAACGTCTAGCCCTTTCGTTTCCGCGTGACCAGCCTGATCGTGGACAAGGTGGTGCGCGGCGGGTGCGCCAAATGACGCTCCTGTTGCCCGCGACCGTCGATCGTGCCAGGAACCCCGAAGAATCAACGGCAAATGAGCAAGTTAAACCGCCGTGCCCGCAACTTGGATCGAGACCCCGTGCGCCGGGCCATCGGCCTCCCACACGGCCGCCGCCGAGGAGCGCCAGCGCCAGCTCACCAAGCCCGCCGGCTCGCTCGGAGCGCTCGAGACGGTGGCTATCCGGCTTGCGGGCCTGCAGGCGACGGGGGCCCCGCGCGCCGAGCGCGCCCACGTCATTTTGTTTGCCGGCGATCACGGCGTGACCGCGCAAGGCGTCTCGGCCTACCCGTCCGAGGTCACCGTCGAGATGCTGAAGAACTTCGCACACGGTGGCGCGGCGATCTCGGTGCTCGCGCGTGCGCTCGGGGCGCCGTTGACCGTCGTTGACGCGGGAACTCTGGCGGCCGAGCCGATAGCTGGCGTGGTCTTCGACAAGCCGCGCAGGGGTACGCGCGATTTTACGGTCGAGGCCGCGCTCACGCGAGACGAGCTCGACTTCGCGCTCGAGGCGGGCAAACGCGCGGTCGCGCGCGCCGCAGACGGTGGACCCGACCTCCTGCTCTTCGGCGAGATGGGGATCGGCAACACGACGTCCGCGGCGGCGATCGCGGCGGCGCTGCTCGCTTGGGCGCCCTCGGATCTCGCCGGCGCCGGGACGGGCCTCGAGGCCGAGCGCGTCCTGCACAAGGCGGCCGTCATTGCCTCAGGTCTGGAGCGCCACGACCTCACGGGCGCGAACTGCGATCCGCGCACGGTCCTCTCTGCCGTCGGCGGGCTCGAGATCGCCGCTTTGACCGGCGCGATGATAACGAGTGCGCAGGAGCGAATTCCCGTCCTCGTCGACGGCTTCATCGTCTCGGTGGCGGCCCTCGCCGCGGTCCGCCTCAACCCGACGTGCCGTCCGTGGCTCATCTTCTCGCATCGCTCGTCGGAGCGCGGACATGGCGTGGTGCTCGAGGCGCTAGCCGCCGAGCCGCTCCTCGATCTTGGCCTCAGGCTTGGCGAGGGCTCGGGCGCCGCGATTGCCCTCGCAGTTGTCCGGCTCGCCTGCGCTCTCCACAATGGCATGGCGACGTTTGCGGACGCCGCCGTCTCCGGACCCGTTCCATGCCCCTGATCGATCTGCTTCGTCATGGGATCACAGAGCGTCCCGACATTCTCGCCGGTCGCACGGACCACGCGCTCTCGCCCCTGGGTTGGAGGCAGTTCGAGCGCCAAACGGCCGGCAGGACGTGGGGGCGTATCGTCGCCTCGCCCTTGAGGCGCGCGCGAGAGGCCGCCGAGCGGCTCGGGCAAGCGCGCGGCACCGCCGTCGAGATCGACGGCGGCTGGCGCGAGATCGACCTCGGCGATTGGGACGGCAAGACCTTGGCCGAGCTCAGCGCGGATGGCGACACGGCGGCGCTGCTCGCCGAGTTCTACAATGATCCCGAGCGCGCCGCGCCGCCGAACGGCGAGACATGGGAGAGCCTCGCCGCTCGCGTGCGAATGGCCTTGGCGCGGCTTGCCGAGAGCGCGGACGATGTTCTGGTCGTCGCGCACGGGGGCTCGATCCGCACGGCGCTCGCGCTCGCGACGAGCATTCCGATCAAGGCGCTGTGGGCGTTGAGGATCGAGCCGGCGACGTGCGTGACGCTTCGCCTCGAGCGCGACAAGACGCTCGGGCTTTGGGGGGAGATCGTCGAGGTCCGGCAACCATGACGCTGCGCGAGCTTATCGTCGCCCTGCACTTTCTGACGCGCTTGCCCGTGCCGCGGCTGGAGAGCGTCGACGCCGACGAGCTCTCGCGTGCAGCATCATGGTTCCCGCTGGTCGGGGCGCTGATCGGCGCGCTCGTCGCCTTCGCCGTGGCGGTCGGCGGCTATTTCGACCCTAGGCTCGGGGCCCTGCTCGGCCTGCTGACCTGGGTGCTCGTCACCGGCGCGCTCCACCTCGACGGACTTGCGGACGTGGCCGACGCGCTGGGCGCGGTCCACCGCTCCAGCGAGCGATTTCTCGAGGTGCTCCGTGATCCGCACGTGGGGACCTTCGGAGTGACGGCCATCGTGCTCGTGGTTGCGAGCAAGCTCGTCCTGCTCGCGATCCTCGCCGAGAGAGGCGCGCCAGCCGCGCTCATCCTCGTTGCGGCCTGGGCGCGCTGGGGGGTGCTCTATCTCGCTCTCGTGCTGAAGCCATTGGCGGATGGAATGGGCGCGCGCTTCGCGTCCCGGCTCGATGCGCGGACGGTCGGGATCGCGGCGGCGATCCTCACGCTTCTGAGCGCCTTTTTTGCTCCCGTGCTGATCGGCGCGCTCGTCGCCGTCGTGCTGCTCGCCGTGTTCTGGCGCGTGCAGATCGGCGGGTTCACGGGTGACTGTCTCGGTGCGAGCATCGAGGTGACCGAGATCGCTTCCCTCGTCCTGCTCGTGATCGCGGATTAGGTCCCCGTGTTCGCCACGCTCGCCCTCGCAGCCCTGCTCATCGAAGCCGCCTTCGGCTACCCAGACCGGCTCTACCGCCGGATCGGCCATCCCGTGACCTGGATCGGGGCCTTGATCGATCTCGCCGAGCGGGGGTGGAATCTGCCTCAACGCGCGGCCTCCGAGCGACGTGCCGCCGGTATCCGGCTAATTTGCGTGCTCGTGCTCGTCGCCGGCGGCGTTGCCCTTGGCCTGCAAATAGCCATCGAGAGCGTGCTCCCGATGCTTCCATCAAGCATCGTCCTGGGACTGCTGGCCAGCACTGCTCTCGCACAGCGGAGCCTCGACAAGCACGTGAGCGGTGTCGCGTCCGCTTTAGAGCAGGAGGGGCTCGCCGCCGGCCGCAAGGCCGTGTCTGAGATCGTCGGGCGCGATCCCGACGCACTCGACGAGGCCGGCGTCTCGCGCGCCGCCATCGAGAGCCTTGCCGAGAATTTCTCGGACGGCGTGGTCGCGCCGCTGTTCTGGCTCGTGGTGGCAGGGCTCCCGGGTGCAGCCATCTACAAGGCGATCAACACCGCCGACAGCATGATCGGCCACAAGTCGGAGCGCTATCGGGCCTTCGGCTGGGCCGCCGCGCGGCTGGACGATGTCGTCAATCTCCCGGCCTCGCGCCTGGCGGCACTATGGCTCGTCGCGGCTGCGGCTCTCACTCCTGACGCGTCAGCTCGTGGGGCTCTTCGTGCGGTTGGTCACGACGCGCGCCGCCACCACTCACCCAATGCCGGCTGGCCCGAATCCGCGATGGCGGGCGCACTCGGCCTGAGACTCGCAGGCCCGCGCGCATACGGCGGCAAGACGATCGAGGACCACTGGATGGGCGACGGCCGCGCCGACCTCTCCGCGGCCGACATTTGCGCCGCCCTGCGGCTCTATCGCGTCGCGTGCGTGCTGCAGGCGGTGGGGATCGCGGCCCTGGCTTTCGTCATGAGCCAGGTTTGATCTCGGGTAAGCGGGCGATGTCGAGGAGACGCGCGCAGTCGATGTGGCGCTCGAGGTGGGCGGCGAGCGCGTCGAGTGTGGCTTCGATCTCACTCTCATAGTCGAGCGAGGAGGAGGGCGCGCCGATGCGCGCGAGCCAGTGCGCGCGATAACGGTCGTCGGTGAAGAGCCCGTGGACGTAGCAGCCGGCGACGCGGCCGTCTGTGCTGACCGCGCCGTCGGGGCGCCCGCCGGCGATGTTGAGCAGCGGCCGCTCGCAGCCCGGGCCGACGGACTCTCCGATGTGCATCTCGTAGCCTTTGAAGGGCACCGCCCCCTCCCAGCTCTCGCCGTCCACTTCGTAGAGCGCTTTCTCGGCAAACATCGTGGTCGCGACGTCGAGATAGGCAAGGCCCTTCACAATTGCAGGCGGCCCCTCGATGCCCTCCGGGTCGGCGACCGTGGCGCCGAGCATCTGATAGCCGCCGCAGATGCCGAGCACATGCCCGCCGCGGCGCACAAGCGCTTGGAGATCGATGTCCCAACCCGTGGCGCGCAGTGCAGCCAGATCGGCGATCGTCGCCTTCGACCCCGGCAGGATCGCGAGGCGTGTCTCGGCGGGTATCGGCTCGCCAGGTCTCAGAAAGACGAGTTCGACGCCCGGCTCCAGGCGGAGCGCGTCGAAATCGTCGAAGTTCGAGATGCGCGGATAGGCGAGGACGGCGATGAGCGGCTTGCCGCCCGCCGGCGCCGCTCGCCAGTCGAGAGAGAGTGCGTCCTCGGCCGGGAGCTTCGAACCTCCCTCGAAGTAAGGAACGAGCCCGAGCGAGGTCCAGCCGGTAGCTTGCTCGATTGCCGTCAGGCCCGCGTCGAAGAGCGCGGGATCGCCGCGGAACTTGTTGACGATAAAGCCGCGGATCATCGCGGCGTCGGCGGGCTCGATCACCGCCTTGGTGCCGGCGAGGCTCGCGATCACGCCGCCGCGGTCGATGTCGCCGATGAGCACGACGGGAACGTCCGCCGCGCGTGCAAATCCTAGGTTCGCAATGTCGCCCGCGCGGAGATTGATCTCGGAGGCCGAGCCCGCGCCCTCGACGAGGACGAGATCCGCGTCCGCACAGAGCCGCCCGAAACTATCGAGCACGGCGCCCATGAGTGTGGGTTTGAGCGTCTGGTACTCGCGCGCGCTAGCGTTGCCGACGACGCGGCCCTGCACGACGACCTGAGCGCCGATTTCGCTCTGCGGCTTCAAGAGCACCGGGTTCATGTGGACGCTCGGAGGCACCCCAGCCGCGCGCGCCTGCAGCGCCTGGGCGCGCCCGATCTCGCCGCCGTCGGCCGTCACCGCCGCGTTGTTCGACATGTTCTGCGGCTTAAAAGGGCGCACCTTGAGCCCGCGCCGGTGAAAAAGGCGCGCGAGGCCGGCGACGATCAGGGACTTGCCGACGTCGGAGCCGGTGCCGGCAACCATGATCGCCCGCGCCGGCATCAGAACTCAATGCCGGGCTGGGCTTTGACCCCGGCCGCGAAGTGATGCTTGACCGGGACCATCTCGGTGACGAGATCGGCGGCCTCGATCAGCTCGGGCTTGGCGTTGCGCCCCGTCACGACGACGTGGAGCATGGGCCGCCGCGCCGCGAGCCCGGCAAGCACGCGCTCGAGCGGCAGATGATCGTAGCGGAGCGCAATGTTGAGCTCGTCCAGGATCACGAGGCCGATCGACGGGTCGGCCATCAACTCCTCCGCCTTCGCCCACGCCCGCTCGGCCGCCGCCACGTCGCGCGCGCGGTCCTGCGTCTCCCAGGTGAAGCCCTCGCCGAGCGTGTGCCAGACCACGGAATCGCCGAACTTCCTAATCGCCGCGCGCTCGCCGGTCTCCCAGGCGCCCTTGCCGAATTGGACGACGCCGACGCGCAGGCCCCGTCCGAGAGCGCGCAGAAGCAGGCCCCAGGCGGCGGTCGACTTGCCCTTGCCCTTGCCGGTGTGGACGATCAGCAGTCCCTTCTCGACGGTTTTCGACGCGACTTCGGCATCCTGCGCCGCCTTGCGCTTCTCCATCTTGGTCTTGTGGCGAAGATCCTCGCTGGCGTCGGAGGTCATGGCGTTGAGTCCGGTTTCACATGGGCTTCAAGGTGTGCGGCAGCCCCGCGGTGAGGAATACGACATGATCGGCAATCGCCGCCACCTCGGCATTGAGCCGTCCCTGCCAGTCGCGGAAGCCACGGGCGAGCGCATTGTCCGGGACGATGCCAAGCCCGACCTCGTTCGACACCACGACTATCGGTCCAGGGGCCGCGCCGAGCACGCTGAGGAGCCGGGAGATCTCGCCTGCGACCGGGCGCCCGGCGAGGAGGACGTTCGACAGCCAGAGCGTCAGGCAATCGACCAGGATCGTACCGGGCGGGCCTTGAGCGATGATCGCCTGCTCGAGGTCGAGCGGGACTTCAATGGTCGTCCAGGCGCTCGGCCGCCGCTTCCTGTGGGTGGCGATCCGCTCCGCCATCTCGGTGTCGCCGGCTTCCGCCGTCGCCAGATAGATCCAGGGCGGCGGGGCCGTCACGACGAGGCGCTCGGCATAGCGGCTCTTGCCGGAGCTTGCGCCGCCGAGAACGAAGGTCAGCCTGGGGAGCGCCATCGTCATGAGAATTGAACGTGCGGTTGAGATTGCACGCGGAGTGTTTGACAGGTCTTCCCCGGCAAGGCTATCTCAAAGGCGCGACGGTGCGCCGCAAGGCGCTCAAATGGGAATTCCGGTGCGAGGCGCCTGCCTCAATTCCGGAGCTGCCCCCGCAACTGTGAGCGGAGAGCCTGAACCTCAAACTGCCACTGGCGTGACGCCGGGAAGGCGAGGCGAAGGCCAAGACCCGCGAGCCAGGAGACCTGCCGTCGCGTCTTGAACTCGAACGGCCGCCGGTGGGGTGGCCAAGGAGGGACACTTGAATACTCAATCGCAGACCTCGACGACCGTACGGGGACATGAGCGCTCTGAGGCGCTCCTTGCCGCCGTTCTGGCCTTGGTGCTCGGGATAGGGCTCGTCTTCACGACCGGCTTCTCGCATCCCTCGACGATCCACAACGCGGCGCACGACACGCGCCATGCGTTGAGCTTCCCCTGTCACTGAGGCACCCCAATGATCACACGAGTCCTTTCCACCGGCCTCCTGGCCGGGTTTCTTGCTGGCCTGGCGATTGCCACGCTGCAGACGTTCACCACGACGCCGATCATTCTCGAGGCCGAGGTCTACGAGAAGGCGGCCGAAAAAGCCGCTGCGGCGACGTCCCTTCCGACCCGCGACGAGGCGCGCGTCGTCCTCGTTCATGCGGAGCATGAGCCTGGGGCCGTGGCCGAGGAATGGGAGCCCCGGGACGGGGTCGAGCGCACCCTCTATACGAGCATCGCCACGATCGCGACGGCGATCGGGTTTGCGTTTCTACTGCTCGGCGGCATGCTGGCCTCGGGCGACGCGATCACCGAGAAGCGTGCGCTCGCCTGGGCGGCGGCGGGCTTCGTCGTGACCGGCCTCGCGCCGGCCGCAGGCCTCTCTCCCGAAGTGCCTGGCATGGCGGCGGCCGATCTCGCGAGCCGGCAGGCGTGGTGGTTCCTGACCGCGTCGATGACGGCGCTGGCGATTTGGCTGTTCCTGCGAACGGAGACCGCTTGGGTGCGCGGCCTCGCGGTGCTGCTGCTCTTCGCGCCGCACATTATAGGCGCGCCGCATCTCGCCGAGGCCGAAAAGAGCTTGGTGCCGCCCGACCTCGCGGCGCGGTTTGCCGCCATGTCGCTTGCCGTTCAGGCCTCGCTCTGGATCGCGACGGGATTTGCCGTAGGCGTTCTGTGGCCGCGGCTCGGTCGTCCGAGAAGCGCCGAAGCGGCCGAGCTCGGCTAGCCGCCCGGCGTGGCGGCGAGGCAGGAGATGGCAGAGCCCGGCGCGACGATCTTCGTGTGCGTCTCTTGCCGTCGCCCACTCGGCGGCGGCGAGGAGGACTTCGATCAACCGGGGAGCCAGCTGGTGGCGGCCCTTGAGAAAGAGTTGAGCGAGAGAGGAGCGGCCGATATCTCGGTCGAGCCGGTCGAGTGCCTCGCCGTCTGCAAGCGGCCCTGCACGATCGCGGTCATCGCCGACGGCAAGTGGTCGTACCTGATCGGCGACCTCGATCCATTGGCACACATAAGCGAGATCGTCGACGCCGCGATCGCGTACTCCCACTCCGACAACGGGATCGTGCCGTGGAAGGAGCGCCCGCTCTCGTTCCGCCGCGGCGTCGTCGCCCGCGTTCCGCCCTTAGGCTTCAAGCAACCAGTGTGATGATCGAGAAATTCGCCGTCGCATGCGGCAGCCTCTCAAGCGAATTTCTCGATCTGAATCACACTGGCATCTTGGGGTTTTCTAGTGTCCTATCGATCGCGAAGTTCGTTCAAATTCAGCCGCGAAGTCCGGCGAACTTCGCGATCGGGACACTAGAACCGGAGAGCCCAACCCCGGAGAGATCATGACCTCGCTCGCCAAAGTCCCTTGCACCATCGTCACCGGCTTCCTCGGCGCCGGCAAGACGACGCTCGTGCGCCACGTTCTGCAGAATGCGAACGGGCGGCGCCTCGCCGTCATCGTCAACGAGTTCGGCGACGTCGGCATCGACGGCGAGATCCTGAAAGGGTGCGGCATCACCGACTGCCCCGAGGACCGCATCGTCGAGCTCTCGAACGGCTGCCTGTGCTGCACGGTCGCCGACGAGTTCGTCCCCGCGCTCTCCGCCCTTCTCGATCGCCCCGCCCCGCCTGAGCACATCGTGATCGAGACTTCTGGCCTCGCGCTGCCGAAGCCGCTCGTGCAGGCCTTCAACTGGCCGGAGATCGCCTCGCGCGTGACGGTCGACGGCGTCGTGGCCGTGATCGACGGCGCGGCCGTCGCCGAGGGCCGCTTTGCCGACGATCCCGAGGCGGTGGCCCGCCAGCGCGCCGCCGACGGCGCGCTCGATCACGACAACCCGCTCGAGGAGGTCTATGAGGACCAGCTGCTGTGCGCCGATCTCATCGTGCTGAACAAGACCGACCTCATGTCGGAGATGGAGCGCGAGATGGTGGCCGAGAACATCCGCGGGGCAATCCCGCGCGCGGTCAAGATCGTCTCGACCGAGAGCGGGCGGATCGAGCCGGCGATCCTGCTCGGCCTCGACGCCGCGGCGGAGACCGATCTCATGGCGCGCCCTTCGCATCACGACGCCGAGGGTGAGCACGACCATGACGACTTCGAGAGCTTCGTCGTCGATCTGCCGGTATTGGGCTCGGCCGAGGCGCTCGTCGAGCGCCTGAGCGCCGTCGCGGCGGAGCACGACATCTTGCGCATGAAGGGCTTCGCCGAGGTCGAGGGCAAGCCCATGCGGCTCCTGGTGCAGGGTGTCGGCGCGCGCTTCAGCCGCCAGTTCGATCGCCCGTGGCGCCCCGGCGAAGCAAGGCGCGGGCGGCTCGTCGTCATCGGCGAGACGGGGCTTGACGCGGGTGCGATCCGCCGGATGATTTTGGGCTAGACGTAAGATGCATCTCCTCGCCACCGCGTCTGCGACACTCGAGGAGGCTGACCCCGCCGTCGACCTCGGGCAGACGCCGGCCGAGGTCGTCATGCTCTCGTTCAGCGACAGCGATCTCTCGGCGCTGGCGGCGGCCTGGACTGCGTCGCGCGCGGAGCTGCCCTCGCTTCGGCTCGCGAGCCTGAAGCAGCTCCGCCATCCCATGTCGGTCGATCTCTATCTCGATACGGTCTTGAGCAAGGCGCGCGCGGTCATCGTCCGCTGCCTCGGTGGGCTCGACTATTGGCGCTACGGGCTCGAGCGGCTGTCGGCCGCTGCCCGCGAGCGGGGTATTCTGTTCGTCGCGCTTCCAGGCGACGATCGACCCGATCCGCGCCTCACCCGTCTGTCGACCGCGGACGCAGAGACGATCGACCTCCTCGACAGGTATTTCCGCGAAGGCGGACCAGCGAACGCCGGCAATGCGCTACGCTATGTCGCCAACCTCTTGGACCGGTCGGTCGCGTGGCGTGATCCGGCGCCGATCGGCGCGGCCGTCGGCATCGACCGCGACGGCGGGCCCGCCACTCTGGAGAAGCTGGCGACGCTCGGCGCCGACAAGCCCGCCGCGCTCGTCGTGTTTTATCGCGCGAGCCTTCTTGCGGCCGACACCGCGCCCATCACGGCTCTCGTGGGGGCACTCGAAAGCGAGGGGCTGGCGCCGCTCGCGGTGGCCGTGACGAGCCTCAAGGACCCGGCGGCCGGGCGCGGTCTCGAAGCTCTGATCACGGCGCGCCGGCCGTCGATCATCCTCAATGCGACGGCCTTCTCCGCGCTGCGCGAGGATGGCACCACGGTGCTCGACAGCGCGGACGTGCCGGTGCTGCAGGTCGTGCTCGCGGGTGCGACGCGCGAGGCCTGGGAGACTTCATCGCGCGGACTCGTCGCTACCGATCTCGCCATGAACGTCGTGCTGCCGGAGCTCGACGGGCGGATCGTCACGCGCGCCATCTCGTTCAAGGCCGAGCACGCCCTCGACCCTGCGCCTCGAGTTCGCGCCCGTGCGCCACGAGCCCGATCCTGACCGAGTCGGCTATGTGGCGAGCCTTGCCGCCGCGTGGGCGCGCCTGGGGCAGAGGAAGCCGCACGAGCGGCGCCTTGCGTTGGTGCTCTCGGACTACCCGGCGCGCGGCGGGCGCACCGGCTACGCCGTCGGTCTCGATACGGCGGCAAGCACAGTCGAGATGGTGTCGCTGCTCAAGGAAGCGGGCTACGTCACCGGCGCCGGGCTTTCCGCTTCCGACGCTCGCGCCGCTACTCGCAGGTGCGGGACCGACAATTGACGTTCCGCTCGCCCCATATCGGCGATGGATTGCCTGCCTGCCGAAGGAGGCCGCCGCCGCGGTGACGGAGGCTTGGGGTGAGCCGGAGGCCGATCCCGCGTTTCATAACGGCGCGTTTCATTTTCCGTGCGTGAGAGCCGGCAATATCACGATCCTCATCCAGCCGGATCGCGGCTCGGCCGGAGCCCGCAAGCAGGGCTATCACGACGCCGCGACGCCGCCGCGCCACGTCTACGTCGCGCTCTATGCCTGGCTGCGCGAGGCCGAGCGCATCGACGCCATGATCCACCTCGGCACCCACGGCACGCTCGAATGGCTGCCGGGCAAGGCGGTCGCGCTCGCGGCCCGGCTGCCATCCCGAGGCGGTGCTCGGCCCAGTCCCCGTCATCTATCCGTTCATCGTCAACAATCCCGGCGAGGCGGTGCAAGCGAAGCGGCGCATTGGCGGCGGTGACGATCGGCCATCTGACGCCGCCACTCGCCGAGGCCGGCCTTCATGGTGGGCTCGCCGATCTCGAGGCGCTGATCGAGGAATATGCTGAGGCCGACGGGCTCGACCGGCGCCGCGTTGTCGCTGCTCGAGAAGCCGAGATCGTCGAGCGCGCCTGGCGCTCGGGACTCGCGCGCGAGTGCGGGGTCGCCAAGGACGACACCCCGCGCACCGCCGTCGCCAAGCTCGACGCGCAGCTCTGCGACATCAAGGAGCTCGCCATCCGCGACCGCCTCCACGTGTTCGGACGCGCACCGGAGGCAGAGGCCGCCGCTCTCTCTCGGAAGCGATCGCAAGGGCGGCAGGACGCAGCGGTGCAGAGGGCGAGATCGACGCGCGCCTGCTCGACTGTGCCGAGTACGAGCGGGCGGCACTGCTGGCGGCGCTCGACGGACGGCGCGTCGCGCCGGGGCCGGCGGGATCGCCGACGCGTGGCAGGCTCGACGTGCTGCCGACCGGGCGCAATCTCACGACCATCGATCCGCGCGCCATCCCGACGCGCACGGCGGCCGTGATCGGCGCGCGCGCGGCGGACGAGATCGTGCGCCGCTATCTCCAGGATCACGGCGAGCCCCCGAAATCGCTCGTGCTCGACCTCTGGGCCTCGGCCTCGCTGCGCACGGGCGGCGACGACCTCGCGCAGGGGCTTGCCTATCTCGGCGTGCGCCCGGTCTGGGACGCGGGCTCGAGCCGCGTCACCGGCATCGAGGTCATGCCGCTCGCCAAGCTGGACCGGCCGCGCATCGACGTCACGTTGCGCGTCTCGGGGCTCTTTCGCGACATCTTCGAATCGCAGATCGCGCTCTTCGACATGGCAGTCCAACTCGTGGCGGGGCTCGACGAGGACGAGGCTTGGAACCCGCTCGCCGCCGCGCGGCGCCGCGGGGAAAGCCTCGCACGCGTATTCGGCGGAGCACCCGGCACCTACGGAGCCGGCGTCGCGAGCCTCGCACTCGACACGCGCTGGGAAAGTCGCGCCGAGCTGGGGCAGGCCTATCTCGATGCGACGGGATGTGCCTACGGCACCCGCGGCGAGCCGATAGAGGCGCGAGAGGCTTTTCGCGACCGCATCGCCGCCGCGAGCGCGCTCGTCCATCCCCAGGACGATCGCGAGCGAGATATCCTCGACGGCGATGGCGTCGCCGACTACGCGGGCGGGTTCGCCGCGGCGGCGGCGCTCGTAGGGTGCGAACCCGCACTCTACCATCTCGACACGAGCCGTCCCGAGGCGCCGCGCGCGCGCACTGTCCGCGAGGAGATCGCGCGGCTCGTGCGCGGCAAGCTCACGAACCCGCGCTGGGTGCGCGGCATGCTCGGGCACGGCCATCGCGGGGTCGCGGAGATCGCGCAGAGCGTCGATGCTCTCTATGCCTTCGCTGCCACCGCGGACGCCGTTGCCGAGCCATCTGTTCGACGCCGTGCACGAGGCGCTGCTCGGAAACGAGGCCGTGGGCAATGCAATGACCTCGGCAAATCTCCGAGCGGCCGAGGCGATCGCGCGCCGGCTGGAGGACGCGATCGCGCGCGGCCTTTGGCAGCCGCGCCGCAATGCGGTCGCCGCCGAGCTTCAGCGCGTGCGCGGGCACGCTTCGCCCAAGCTGGAGGCGGCCCAATGAACGCCCGTGCGGCGAGAGCAGTCGTGCGCGGCGTCTGTCCCGGCGTGCTGCGGCCCATGGAAAGCGGCGACGGGCTTCTCGTGCGCGTAAGGCCGCGCGCTGCGACGCTGAGCCTTGCCGAGGTGCGGAGCATCGCCGAGGCTGCGCGCCGCTTCGGCAACGGACACATCGATCTCACGCGGCGCGCCAACGTGCAGATTCGCGGCGTGACCGGCGCGACGCTTCCGGCCCTCACGGCGCACCTCTCGGACGCGGGTCTCCTCGATGCGGCGCCCGAGATCGAGGCAGTGCGCAATGTCGTCGTGAGCCCGCTCGCGGGGATCGATCCCTCCGAGGTCATCGATGTGCGTCCGATCGCCCACGCGCTCGGTCGCCTGCTCGCCGCGGACGCGAGGTTCTGGCGGCTGCCGGCGAAGTTCGCCTTTCTCATTGATGGCGGTGGCCAGCTTTCGCTCGATGGCGAGCGCGTCGACCTGCGGCTCAAGGCAACGCGTTCCGAAGGGCGCATCGTCATGGCGCTTGCGATTGACGACGCTCGAGGGCCGCGTTGGCTCGGCACCGTCAGCATTGACGACGCTGTCGAAGCCGCGCGCCGCGTCGCGCTCACGTTTCTCGAGACTCAAGCGCCGGGCAACCGCGCGCGGATGCGCGATGTCGGTCCCGGTGTCGCAGGGAGAATTCGAGAAGTATTGACTGATACTTTTCAGACCTTCGAGTCATGGCCGCCAATCATCCTTACTGAATCTGGCGATCCAATCGCCCCACCGATGACGTCATCCCGACGGTCATGGCGGAGCCATGCTTCGCATGGACGGTCGGGACCCACGCAAGTTTCAACACCCGATCGGCAAGGTGTCGTGGATCCCGACCTTCGTCGGGATGACGGTGCAGAACGGGGTGCCGCAGCGAACCATGGCGGCGGGCGCCTAATCGGCAAGCTCGCTCACCGGGACGAGGTGTTCGCGGTTGGGCTAGCGGCTCCATTCGGCCGTGTCGACGCCGAAATGCTGGGCGCGCTCGCGGACGCGCTCTCGGCGGCCGGAGCCCAGGAGATGCGCCTCTCGCCGTGGCGGGCTGTCTACGCACATGTTAGGGAATGGGATCGAGCCGCAGCTCTGGTTGCGGCGGCGGAGCGGCTCGGCTTCATCGCCGACTCTCGCGATCCCCGCCTTGCCATCGAGGCGTGCCCCGGCGCGCCGTCCTGCCGCTCCGCCCACTTCGACACGCGCGCCGTTGCCGGAGCGATCGCAGGCTTTTTGCCATCCCTCAGTGGCGTCGGAACGGTGCACGTTTCGGGCTGTGTGAAGGGGTGCGCGTGCTCGACCGCCTCCGACCTCGTACTCGCCGGGGACGGCGATCGCATCGCGATCATTCGCAACGGGCGCGCGGACGGCGTGGCCGAGGCGCACATTCCTTTCTCCGACCTCGCTCGCCTGCCCTACAAACTCGCCCGCATCGGTGGAGGCCGCCATGGGTGAAGCGCGCGCCTACATCCGCGATGGGGCCGAGATCTACAAGCGCTCCTTCGCCATCATTCGCAGCGAGGCTGACCTATCCGCCTTCAAAGGCACGGCCGAGCGCGTCGCCGTACGCCTCATCCACGCCTGCGGCATGGTCGAGATTGCGCGCGATCTCGTGATGTCGCCGGATTTCGCCGAACGGGCGCAAGCCGCGCTTCTGACGGGCGCGCCGATCTTCTGCGATCGCAAGATGGTCGCCCACGGCATCACGCGCAGTCGCCTGCCGGCAAACAATGCGGTCATCTGTACGCTCGACGATCCGCGCGTGCCGGGGCTCGCGCGCGATCTCGAAACGACGCGCTCGGCCGCCGCCATGGAGCTGTGGCGCGACCATCTCGGCGGCGCACTCGTCGCCATCGGCAACGCGCCGACGTCGCTCTTCCGGCTCTGGAAATGCTGGATGAAGACGAGGCCGTCGCCGGCTGCCGTCATCGGCATGCCGGTCGGCTTCGTCGGTGCTGCCGAATTCGAAAGAGGCGCTCGCCGCCGACGGCCGCGTGCCGTTCCGATCGTGCGCGGGCGCAAGGGCGGCAGCGCCATGGCGGTCGCCGTCGTCAACGCTCTCGCAAGCGAAGAGGAATGAGCACGCTCGAGGACATCGCAGGGACTGCCAGCGCCGGCGACGCTCTACGGCATCGGCGTCGGGCCCGGCGACGTGCGCTTCTGACGCTGCGGGCCGCAGGGCTCGTGCGCAAGCGTCGACGTCATCGCCTACTTCGCCAAGGCGGGGCGCGAGGGCAATGCGCGGCGCATCGTGGCGCCTCTGCTCGCGGCAGGCCGCGACGAGATCAGGCTCGAGTACCCGGTGACGAACGAGCTGCCCGTCACCGATCCCGACTACCAGCGCCAGATCGGCGACTTCTATCGCGTGTCGGCCGTGACGCTTGGCCGGCCGCTTGAGCGGCTGGGCACTCGGTCGGGCTGCTCGCCGAGGGCGATCCGTTCTTCTTCGGCTCGTTCATGCACATGTGGCGGCGGCTCGAGGCCGACTTTCCCGTCGAGGTCGTGCCCGGCGTCACCGGCATGTCGGGCTGCTGGACGCGGGCCAATGCGCCGATCACCTGGGGCGACGACGTGCTGACTGTGCTTACCGGCACGCTGGACGAAGCCGTGATCGCGCGGCGCCTCACCGAGACCGATGCGGCCGTGATCATGAAGGTCGGACGCAACCTCGAGAAGGTGCGCCGGGCGGTCGACCGCCGCGAACTGCCTCGGCGCGGGCGATCTACGTCGAGCGCGGCACCATGGACGGGCGAGCGCATCCTGCCGCTCGCGGAGTGCACCGAGGCGGCAGGCCCCTATTTCTCCATGGTGCTGATTCCCGGGCAAGGGGAGGCGGCTGTGACGGGTTCGCTCGCGATCGTCGGACTGGGGCCGGGAGGCGCGGAGCGGTGACGCCGGCCGTCACGCGCGTCGCTCGCGGACGCGACCGATCTCGTCGGCTATGGCCCCTATCTCGACGCGCGTCCGAGGATGCGGGCCCGGGCCAGCGCCGCCATGCCTCCGACAATCGGGTCGAGCTCGATCGCGCGCGCGGCAGGCGCTGGCGCTCGCCGCGGAGGGCCGTCGCGTGGTCGTCGTCTCGGGCGGCGATCCGGGCGTGTTCGCCATGGCGGCGGCCGTGTTCGAGGCGATCGAAACCGGCGAGCCGGCTCGTGGCGCGACCTCGACGATCAAGGTCGAGCCGGGCGTGACGGCCATGCTCGCGGCCGCGGCGGAAGCGGGCGCGCCGCTCGGCGCCGACTTCTGCGCGATCTCGCTCTCGGACAATCTCAAGTCCTGGGAGACCATCGAGCGCCGACTCGCGGCGGCGGCGGACGGCTGATTTCGTCATCGCGCTCTACAACCCGAGGTCCGAGCGCGGCCGCATCAGCTCGCGCGAGGCGCTCGAGCTACTGGGCCGCCTCAAGGACGGCGACACGGTGGTGCTGTTCGTGCGCGCGGCCGGTACGGCAGAAGCTCGCGTCACGGCGACGACGCTCGCGGCGGCCGATCGCGAGCGCAGGCCGACATGCGCACGCTCGTGATCGTCGGCTCGAGCCAGACGCGGGTGATTCGCACGCAACGGGCACATGCCCTGGATCTATACGCCGCGCACCGAGCGGAGCGTGCCATGACGAGAGGCGAGCCCTTCGAGCCAGTCGTAGGCCGCGCGCCGCACCGGCGAGCGGCGTCTCCGGCGGGCTTGGCCGGCCGTGCGATCATGACGACCGGGAGACCAAGCCGGCGCGCAGCTTCGATCTTGGCGATAGGTCGCGGCGCCGCCCGAGTTCTTGGACACGAGCACGTCGATGCGCCTCGTCGCCGCATGAGGCAGCGTCTCGGCCTCGAGGTCGAACGGGGCGCGCTCGGCGATGCAGCGTGAGATGCGGTGGGAGCGGTACGTCGCCCGGCGGATCGATGGTGCGGGCGAGGTAGTCGTGCTGCGGAGCGGCGGCGAACGCCGGCAGCTCGAGGCGGCCGACGGTCAGAAAGACGCGGCGCGGCGCCTGCGCCCAGGGCCTGCCGCGGCGGCCATGGCATTGGCAACCTCGGTCCAGCCGTCGCCGGGCGCGCGGCGTCCAGGGCGGGCGCACGATCGAGCCGAGCGGGAGGCCGGCGGCGCGCGCAGGCGGCGACGGCATTGGCCGAAATCGTTACCGCAAACGGATGTGTCGCATCGACGACGGCGTCGATTGCTCTTGTCTCGGAGCCAGTCCTCGAGGCCGTCCACGCCGCCGAAGCCGCCGACGCGGACCGGGCTCGCCTGCGGCTCGGGTGCGCGCGTGCGCCCGGCGAGCGACAGCGTCGGCTCGAAGCGCCGGTCGGCGCGCGAGGAGCGTGCGAAAGCTCGCGCGCTTCGCTCGTGCCGCCTAGGATAAGTACGCGCATGTCGAGACCGCTCGAGACAATGGAGGAGAGAGAGACCACGGGCACGCCGCTGGCTGTCCATCGTCGGCATCGGCGAGGACGGCGTTGAGGGACTTTCGCCGGAGGCGCGCGGCTCGTGGCGAACGCCGAGCTGGTGGTCGGGGGCGTGCGCCATCTTGCACTCGCCGGGCGATCTCGTGCGCGGAACGCACTCGCGTGGCCGAGCCCGCTGCACGACGCGTTCGCCGAGATCTTGCAGCGCCGCGGCCGGCCGGTCGTGGTGCTCGCCACCGGCGATCCGTTTCATCTACGGCGTCGGCAAGCAGCTCGCGGCGCTCGTCGCCGCGCGACGAGATGCTGCTGCCTGCCGCAGCCGTCGGCGTTCAGCCTCGCCGCGTCGCGCCTCGGCTGGGCGCTGCGAGGACACGGCGCAAGTGACGCTGCACGGGCGCGCGCTCGACGGCATCGTGCCGCATCTGCAGCCTGGCGCACGCATCCTCGCTCTGTCATGGGACGGCACGACGCCGAGCAAGCTCGCGGCGCTGCCTGACCGGGCGCGGGCTCGGCGCGTCGGCGCTGACCGTGCTCGAGGCCATGGGCGGACCGCGCGAGCGCGTGCGCCGGGCAGACGCAGGTACGTTCGATCTCGACGGCATCGATCCCTTGAACACGCTCGCCGTCGAGGTGTCCGCGTCGGGGGACCGCGGGACGATCGCGCTCGCCTCCGGCCTCGACGACGCGCTGTTCGAGAACGACGGCCAGCTCAGCAAGCGGGAGGTGCGCGCGATCACGCTCTCGTCGCTCGCGCCGCGTCCCGGCGAGCTCCTGTGGGACATCGGCCTCGGCGCGGGGTCGATCGCGATCGAGTGGCTGTTGCGCGATCCCTCGCTGCGCGCGATCGGCATCGAGGAAAAGTCCGAGCGGGCGGAGCGGGCACGGGCGCAACGCGCGCGCGCTCGGGCGCCGGATCGCTTGGACATCGTGATAGGGCACGCGCCGGAGGTCCTCGCCGGATTGCCTGGGCCCGATGCCGTCTTCGTCGGCGGCGGCCTCTCCGATCCCGGCGTGTTCGAGGCCGCTTGGGCGAGCGCTCAAGACGCGGCGGGCGGCTGGTCGCAAATGCCGTGACGCTCGAGAGCGAAGCGCGCCTTGCTGCGCTCTACGCCGCGCACGGCGGCGAGCTCACGCGGCTCGATCTCGCACGCGCCGGTCCCGTGGGCGCGCTGCACGGCTGGCGCCCCGCAATGCCGGTCACGCACTGGCGGGTGAGGAAGCCATGATCGTCGCCGGCATCGGATGCCGCCGGGGTGCCTCGGCACAGGCAATCGAGGAGGTCATTCGCGTCGCGCTCGCTCAGGGACGATTGACGCAGACCGCTCTCGGCGCGCTGGCGACGCATTGGCGAAAAGGGGAGCGAGCAGGGCCTGCGCGAGGTCGCGGCGCGCTGGGGCCTGAAGCTGCTCTTGCCCTCGCATGGCCGAGCTTGAGGACGCCGCGGAGCACACGGCGACCGTCTCTCCGTACTCGCTCGCCGCCAAGGGCTTGCCGTCGGTGTGCGAGACGGCGGCGCTGGCCGCGGCCGGGCGCTCGTCGCGCCTCCTCGTGCCGCGCGTCGCGACGCGAGGAGGCGACCTGCGCCATTGCCGAGGGAGATGGGCCGATGACCGTGCATTTCATCGGCGCAGGCCCGGGTGCGGCCGATCTCATCACGCGTGCGCGGCCGCGATCTCATCGCGCGCTGCCCGGTGTGCCTCTACGCCGGCTCGCTCGTGCCGAAGGCGCTGCTCGCCTATTGCCCGCAAGGCGCGCGCATCGTCGACACGGCGCCGCTGTCGCTCGACGAGATCGATGGCCGAGTTCGTGCAGGCCCACGAGGCCGGCATGGACGTGGCACGGCTCCACTCCGGCGACCTCTCGATCTGGAGCGCGCTCGGCGAGCAGCTCCGCCGTCTCGACGCGCAGGGCATTCCCTACACCATCACGCCGGGCGTGCCGGCGTTCGCCGCCGCCGCGGCCGCGCTTGGCCAGGAGCTGACGCTGCCCGAGGTCGCGCAATCGGTGGTGCTGACGCGCACGCCGGGTCGCGCGACCGCCATGCCGCCGACGCGAGACGCTCTCCGCGTTCGCGGCGACGCGGGCGACGCTCGCGATCCATCTCTCGATCCAGGCGCTTGCATCGGCGGTCGCGGAGCTGATCCCGAGCTACGGCGCCGAGTGTCCGGTCGCCGTCGTCTATCGCGCGAGCTGGCCGGACGAGCGCATCGTGCGCGCGACGCTCGGGACGATCGTCGCCGAGGTCGAGAAGGAGCCCGATCGAGCGCACGGCGCTGATCCTCGTCGGGCAGGTGCTCGGCGCGACGGAGTTCCGCGACAGCGCGCTCTACGATTCCGGCTATCAGCGCCGCTATCGCGGGAGAGGCTCGTGAGCTGGTCTCGCCGCCGAGCGGCCGGCAAGGGCTCCCTCGCGATCGAACACGGCGATGTCGAGCACGATGCCGGTGTCCTCGATGACGCGCGCGGCTGTCCGCCAGCGCCGCCTCGGCGACGAGATCGCCGATAGCGGTTCCGGCGGCTCGCGCGTCCTCGAGAATCTGGTTGGCAGTGTTGGCGTGTCGCGCGCGGTCGCAGAGATCGGCCGGCGCGCCCGTCTCCGCCAGCAAGCGGGCGAGCCAGTCGCTTGTCGACCTCGCCGCGCTTCGAATGAAGATCGAGCAGGCCCTGGGCGAGCTTCGTCATCTTGGCGAAGCCGCCGGCGATGGTGACGCGCGCCACGGGATGCGTCCTCAAGTATTTCAGCATGCCGCCGACGAAATCGCCCATGTCGATGAGGGCGGCCTCGGGGAGATCGTAGAGCTTCTGCACGGCTGCCTCGGAGGTCGATCCCGTCGACGCCGGCGATGTGAGCGAGCCCGGTCGCGCGGGCGACATCGATGCCGCGGTGGATCGAGTGAATCCAGGCCGCGCACGAGTAGGGGACGACGATGCCCGTCGTGCCGAGGATCGAGAGGCCGCCCACGATGCCGAGGCGCGGATTGAGGGTCTTCTGGGCCAGCGCCTCGCCGCCGGGGATCGAAATCTCGACGATCACGTCGCCGCTGCCGCCGTGGGCGCGCGCGGCCTCCTCGACGGCGGCGCGGATCATCGCCCGCGGCACGGGATTGATGGCCGGCTCTCCCGGCGGCAGCGGAAGCCCGGGCTTGGTTACGGTGCCGACGCCCTCGCCGGCGCGGAAACGTAACGCCCGACCCCTCGGTTCCATTGCGAACCGTCGACTTGACGAGGGCGCCGTGGGTCACGTCCGGGTCATCGCCGGCGTCCTTGATGACGCCTGCGGTCGCGACGCCGGGCGAGCGTCTCGAAGGTCGCGACAGCGAAGGCCGGACGCTGACCCGCCAGGCAGGGCGACCTCGACGGTCGCCGGGCAGGTCCCCGTGAGGAGCGCCTCGTAGGCGGCGCGCGCGGCGGCGGCGGCGCACGTTCCCGTGGTCCAGCCGCGCCTCAACGGTCCCGGCGGCGGCTCGCCGTTCGCCTCGTCGTCTTGCTCCAACATTCACTCCCTGAAAGCGGGCCAGCATCAGGACATGACGCGCAGCAACCGATTAACGTCATGCCCGCGGATGCGGGCATCCGTTCAAGCACGAATATGCGCTCATATGGCTACCTTGGGCAGATCCCCGCCTTCGCGGGGATGACGTCGAGGTTGGAGCAACGACTCGAAGTTATTGCGCAGCCATTTCGATTCCAATCATGGTTTCGTGCATGAACCTGCCGAAGGACATCTTTCCGCCGTTCCCCGAGATGAGGCCGGGCGAGGTCTGGCTCGTCGGCGCCGGGCCCGGCGATCCGCGCCTCTTGACCGTGATGGCCGTCCACGCGCTCGCCGCGGCCGAGGTCGTCATCCACGACGCGCTCGTCGATCCCCGCATCCTGCGGCTTGCCCGCGCGGGCGCCGAGATCCACCACGCCGGGAAGCGCGGCGGCAAGCCCTCGCCGCACCAGCGCGACATCAACGAGCTCATCATCGCGGAGGCAAAAAGCGGCAAGCGCGTGCTGAGACTGAAGGGCGGCGACCCGTTCGTGTTCGGCCGCGGCGGCGAGGAGGCGATGGCGCTCGTGCGGGCCGGGCATTCCGTTCCGCATCGTGCCGGGGCTCACGTCGGGCCTCGCGGGGCCGGCGCTCGCCGGCATTCCGGCGACGACGCGCGAAACCAATCACGCCATCATCCTGGCCGCCGGGCATCGCGCGCTCGACGAGGCGGCCGTCGCCGAGTGGGAGGCGCTCGCCCGCACCGGCCAGCCGATCGTGCTCTACATGGCGATGCCGCACATCGAGGCCATCACGGCGGCGTTCCAGCGCGGCGGGCCTCAGCCCCGACACGCCGGTCGACGATCATCTCGTCGGCGACGCTCGAGGCCGAGCGCGTCATCGAGACGCGCCTCGCCACCGCCGCCGCCGATGCGCGCGCCGCCGCGCTCGAGCCGCCGACACTGATCGTCGTCGGCGCCATTGCCGCGCTTCGGGCCGAGCTCGTGCGCGGGATGGTCAAGTGATGGCCGCATCTGCGCCAGCGCCCGGTCTCATCGTCGCCGCGCCGCGCTCGGGCTCCGGCAAGACGACGGTCGCGCTCGGCCTCATGCGCGCGTTGACGCGCGGGGGGTTCTCCGTGCAGCCGATCGAAGTGCGGCCCGGACTATATCGATCCCGCCTTCCATGCCGCGGCGGCCGGCCGTCCGAGCTACAACCTCGACAGTTTCGCCATGGGCGAGGACCTGGTCCGCAGCCTCGTCTTGAGCCTGGCGCAGGGCGTGCGCCTCGTCCTTGCCGAAGGCGTCATGGGGCTGTTCGACGGCGTGGCGGCGCCCGGCCAGTGGGGCCGCGGCTCGACAGCCGACATCGCAAGCCTCACCGGCTGGCCGGTGGTCCTCGTCATGGACGTGTCGGGGCAGGGTGAGACGGCGGCCGCCGTCGCGCTCGGCTGCGCCTCCTATCGGCGCGACGTGCGCATTGTCGGTGTGATCCTGAACCGCGTCGCGAGTGCGCGCCAGGAAGCGCTGATCGTGCCGGCCGTCGAGCGCGCGGGCTTTCCGGTTCTCGGCTGCATCGGACGCAACGACGATCTCACCCTTCCCGAGCGCCACCTGGGCCTCGTCCAGGCCTCCGAGACGGACGATCTCGAGGCCCGCCTCGACGCGATTGCCGACGCGGTGGAGGCGGGCGTGCGCATCTTCGATCTCGTCGCCCTCGCCGCGCCTGCCTTTCGATCCGCGGACAATGCCGCGATCAGCGCGCGGCCGGCGATCGATCCGCCGGGCCAGCGCATCGCGCTCGCGCAGGATCGCGCGTTCTGCGTTCATGTATCCTCACATCATTTCTGGCTGGCGTGCGCGGGGCGCGGAGATCGTCGCCTTCTCGCCGCTCGCGGACGAACCCCCCGATCCTCGATGCCGACGCAGTCTGGCTGCCGGGCGGGTATCCGGAGCTGCACGGGGGCGCGCTCGCCTCCGCCCGCAGGTTCCGCGACGGCTTGAAGCGGCTCGCGGCAAGGTCGGTGCCGATCCACGGCGAATGCGGGGGCTACATGGCGCTCGGCGCCGGGCTCGAGGATGAGGCGGGCGGACGGCACGAGATGGCTGGGCTGCTCGGCGTCGAGACGTCGTTCGCGCGGCGCAAGCTGCATCTCGGCTACCGGCGCGCGCGGCTCATCGAAGCCTCTCCCCTCGGTCCCGCCGGCGCCGTTCTCTACGGCCACGAGTATCACTACGCGACCCTCGTCGCGAGCGAGGATGCGCCGCTGGCCGACGTCGAGGATGCCGCCGCCGCGCGCCAGCTCGAGTGCGGCTCGCGGCGCGGCACGGTGACCGGGACGTTCTTCCATGTCATCGACAGGGCCGTGTCATGAGCACCGGCAACGGGCACGCGGGTCCGCCGCAGTTCGACGCCGAGTTCGCCGCCCGCTTTCGCGATCTCGTGCTCTGGCGGCGCGACGTGCGCCGCTTTCGTCCAGATCCGGTCGAACCCTCGCGTATGTTCGCGCTGATCGACCTCGCGCGCCATGCGCCCTCCGTCGGCCACAGCCAGCCTTGGCGGTTCGTGCTGGTCGAGGCGGAGGAAGCACGCGCGGCCGTCAGGGCATCGTTCGCGCGCGCCAACGCGGCGGCGCTCGAGGGCTACGAAGGCGAGACGCGGGCGCGCTACGCCGCGCTCAAGCTCGAGGGGCTTGAGCATCGCCCCGGTGCACCTCGCCGTCTTCTGCGACGAGGAGACGGAGGCGGGCGCCGGCCTCGGCCGTCAGACCATGCCGGAGATGCTCCGCTACTCCGTCGTCGGGGCGGTGCACACGTTGTGGCTCGCGGCGCGCGCCGAGGGTCTCGGCCTCGGCTGGGTGTCGATCCTCGAGCCGGACGCGGTGAAAGCGGCGCTCGACGTGCCGCCGGCCTGGACGCTTTGCGCCTATCTGTGCCTCGGCTGGCCGGCGGAAGAGCATCTCGATCCCGAGCTCGAGCGCGCGGGCTGGCAGGATCAGGTGCCCCTCGACGACGTGCTCTTTCGCCGCTGACGGTTGTGTCCGCTTTCGCGCGGGGCTAAAAGCCTCGTGCTCGGGAAGCGGGAGGGACACGCCCATGGCGGTGCGCATCTACAAGCCGGCCAAGACCGCCATGCAGTCGGGCATGGGCGGCACCAAGGAGTGGGTGCTCGAGTACGAGCCCGAGGCGCCCCGCGAGATCGACCCGCTCATGGGCTGGACGAGCTCGCGCGACACGCGCGCCCAAATCCGGCTCTTATTCGAGACCAAGGACGAGGCCATCGCCTACGCCGAGCGCCACGGTCTCGCCTATTCGGTGAGCGAGCCGAAGCCGCGCAAGCTCGTGCGCAAATCCTACGCCGACAATTTCAAGTTCGGCCGGCTGGGCCGCTGGACGCACTGACGGCCGGTCGTCTTCATCGGCCGTCCGGGTGCCAGCCGATGATCAGAAGCATGAGGAAAAACCCGACCACGTAGGCCGCGGCCACGTGCCAGCCGCCGACGAGCCAGCGGCCGACCGATTTCGCCTCGGGATAGAGGCTCGTGAGCGCTACTCCGGCCGACGAGCCGAACCAGATCATCGAGCCCCCAAAGCCGACCGCATAGGCGAGGTAGCCCCAGTCATAGCCGCCCTGCTTCAAGGCGAGGGCCGTGAGCGGAATGTTGTCGAACACCGCCGAGACGAAGCCGAGGCCGAACGCTGTATGCCAGGAGGCCGAGGGCAGCCGCTCGACCGGCATCAGCGAGGCGGCGAGGACGAGCGAGAGCAGGAACACCGTTCCCTTGAACATTTCCGGCGTCGACGACCAGTCGGGTTGCCGGAGGAGGGCTGTGGCGGCGATCGCGACCCAGACCGCGAGTCCGATCACCGGAAGGCGGTCCAGGAGATGAGGGGCGAAAAGATGGGCGAGGACGTTGGCGAGCACGGCGGAAGCCAGGATGATTGCAACGATCGCGATGCGGACGCCGTCGAGGACGACGCCGGGCGGCGCGTCCTTGACGATGGGCTGGTGGGCGTCCTGCTGGAGGGAAGCCGGAATGCCGAAGACGAACAGCGCGGCAATTGCGGCGACATAGGCTTCGAGCACTGCGAGCGGGCTCACCCCCTTTATCCACATCATGGTCGTCGTCGTGTCACCGACTACGCTGCCCGAGCCGCCGGCATTCGCCGCCGCGACGATGGCGGCGAGGAAGCCGATGTGGACGCGGTCCTGGAAGACCGAGCGCGCCATGGCGCCGCCGATGAGCGCGGCCGCGATGTTGTCGAGAAACGCCGAGATCACGAAGACGAGCGCGAGCAGCACGAAGCCGCCCTTCCAGTCATCGGGCAAGACGGAGGGCAGGATTTCGCACGCGCGGCTCTGGTCGAAGTGGCGCGCGAGAATGGCGAAGCCGAGCAGCAGGAGAAAGAGATTCGTGAGCGGCACCCACTCGTGCGCCAGATGATGGGCGAAACCCTCGAGGCCGGGCCCGGAGTCGAAGCTCCCGAACAGAAGCTTGTTGGCGATGATGGCGGCGAGCCCGGCGAGCGCCACGGGAAGCGTATGGCGGTGAAAGAGAGCGATCCCGAGCAGGGTCGCCGCGAAGAGCAGGAAGTCGACGGGAATGCCGAGCAGCGCCGGCGGCTCGGCGGGGAGGGGCACGCCGGCACCGGCAAGCGCTGGCGTCGCAGACGCTAGAACGAGCATTGCCGAAGCGGCGAGTGGGATGGCCCGCACGGGTCCCTTACCTCATTGGGCCACGATCGTCCCCCCGAGGAGCGCGGTGGGCTTGTCTGCGAGAGAACAAGCCGCCATAGCTCCGCATCAGGTCCTGAGGCCTTGATTGACGTGCCAGATTGATAGAATCAGCCATGCAATCGGTCCAGGCTTGCGTTTTTTCCCCCGTGCGCCTAATCCGGATCGGCCGCGTCGACGATCCCGTAGCTCAGTTGGACAGAGCACCTGCCTTCTAACATTCGGCTGTGAAGGGTAAGTCTCTATCTATATGATTTGACTTTTATTTTATTCACTTTCGCGAACTTCTTGCGTCCAGGCCTTGGAGTTGGCGAAAAATTGAGATCAAGCGGTCGCGCAAGGCATACCGGACGCCTCTCAGCGGCGATGCGAAAAGACTGAAGCTTGGACCCACGCTTTGTCTTCACATGCCTTCGGAATACCAAGCAGCGCGCGGGGAAGGGATCCACGACTAGTCCCGTGACGCTGTCCCTCAATTGCGGATGTCGGCGCGGCGCACCAAGTCGTCAGCTACTGGGGTGAGACCTGTCATGCCGCGGACGTGAGCTGCACGGGGAATGTTGACCCGTACCGGTAGTCATCTAGCCCAACAGCTGACCTGAGCGACTAGGGCCTTACAGTTGCCACCAGCCTCTCCTTCGCGCCGCTGCCGGTGCGGTCGATCTGATCGACGATCTCTATCTTCACGCGCGCGGTCGCGGCGCCGAGAGGGTCGAGGGCGGCACGGATCGCGTGTTCCGTGGCCGCGCTGATCTCGATCGGATCGCATCCCGGCACCGGCACGATGAGGACGCGGAGGCCGTCGGGCAGTTGCGCGAACTGGTATTGGCTTAAGCCGGCAAGGCGCATGAGCGGGGAGCGCAGCCGGCCGGCATGGACGTCGATGCACGCGCCGCCGGCGGTCGGAACCCGCAACGTCTCTTCTCGCCGACCCTGGATGTCGGCGATGCGCGCGAGCGGCGAGCCGCACGGGCATGGGCCTTCGGCCATGGTCACGAGATCCGACAGCTCGTAGCGGATGACGGGCAACACATAGTTGGTCAAGGGGGTCACGAGCACCTTTGTACCTTGCACGCCGGCAGGCACCGGCCGGTTCGCCTCGTCCACAACTTCCATCACAAATAGATCGTCGGCGAGGTGCATGCCTGCGATCTGCTCGCATTCTTGCCCGAGCACGCCGATCTCGGTGGCCGCATAGCCGTTGATCAGCGGCACGTTCCAGACGGCACGGGCTAGCTCTCTCACGTCCGGCGACAATGTTTCGGCGACTGAGCGTATCAGACGCGGTGCGATATGGAGGCGCCCCTCACGCTGTTCCTCGGCGAGGCGGCGCAGGAAAGATGGATAGGTGCTCAAGACTTCCGGCTGATAGGCGTTGAGCGCGGCGACCGCTTCGGCAAGCGGCATCGTCACCGCGAGGCGCGGCGCGTCCGGCCGCCTCGCGCCCAATTCCGCATAGAGGCGATTGGAGACGTGGATGGGCGAGGGCGCGCCAATGCCGATGCTTCGCGTGGTCGGCAAGACGCCAATCATGCGCTGGAAGCGCAGCAGGTTGGCAACGGCGATCTCCCATCCCGCCTGATCATAGACGAATATGCCGCGTTCCCCCGTCGTGCCGCCGGTTGCCGCTACTCTGAACTCCCCGAGCAAGGCCGCACCGGCTTCGGCGCTGCTAAGATGCTGCTCGACTAGAACGCGGGTCAGCCGCTTATCGGTCACGATCCGATCGAAGTTCGCCATCAGCATCGTCTTGGTCATCACGGGAAATGCGTGGAGTGGAGCGTCCCGGGCTACAAGGTCGCCAATTAGATCGCGATAATACGGAGAGGCATCGACGGCGTGCTGCAGCAATTTCCGAAGCTGCTCATGCTGGAACTCGATCAGTTGTTCGCGCGGCCACGCGTTGCGCGCAACCAGCTCGGCGGTGCGGCTGGTGACAACATCTAGATCCAGCGTCGCGACGGGCGCAAGGGTGGGCTCCTGTGTTGCGTCGCTATGGGCCAGCGTCATCTCCGTCGGTACGAAGCATCGGGCGCCACGAAGTGCACTGAAATTGACTTTCTCTTCTTCATCGCCCCTTAAAGACGGCTCCTCAGCTCGACATAGTTCATCAGATTGATGTGCTGGAGTTGAGCAGGCATCTCGGTGACGACTGGGTGGGACGGAAGCCGACAATCAAAATTGACTAAATTTGCCTGGGTGCGTCACTCCGTATTATCGATCTCATAGACATTCTTTGGCTCGGTGTGAGGCTACCGGTAAGCGTCAAGGAAACTCTCGATACCAAAGCTGATTGCGGGCTGCGGCTTCTTCGTAAGGACGGAGTTGTCGGCGCGGGCTGCAAACTCCAAGGAGACGAAAAGCAGGACGAAGAGAGCGGTCGCAACGATGGCATTCTTGGTCGTGTTCATGGCGAGGCACTTTCAGATCCAGGTTACGATTGAGAGGATCATGAAGGATCATGCGCTCGGGCGCTTTGGGCTTTGCCACATCGTGTCTAAGTTGAGGTCACCGCGGTGAAGCCGCAGACCTGCCATGCGTTCGGCAAGTTCCCTTACGGCTTGGGCGGCTGCTGATCCGGCTGGTATACGAGCACTGAGCAACCACCCTTCATGATGGGCATTGCACAGGTCCAAGGGGCTGCTTGCACCGTCCCGCCGAAGCCGGTGACAGCTAACGAAGCCAAAGCGAAGGCCGTGACGAGTGATTTCAGCATTTTCGTATCTCCTGAGTTTGCATGTCTTCACCTGCCGCGCGCCACTGAGTGCGCGGCGTCATTGCGAGCGTCGCTGCTCGCCAATTCACGCGTTAGGGATCAAATGCGGGAGGCATTTCGCCTTGAGCGAAGGGGCTCACTACGTCATGACCACCCGAGGCTGAAGGATGACAGGCCGGGCCGGTTGGTCCTAGTATGTAACGGTATGAAACGGCACCCCGAGGCCGGCGGAGCTGGCACTATCTCGGAGTTTGGGCATGACAGCAATTGCGCCCAATTGTTGGAGCAAATCCGACCAGAAGGCCATTCGCGAGCAACTGGTCCGCATCATCAATAGCGCCCCGTTCCACCAGTCGCAGCGCCGGCAGCGGTTCTTGGAATACCTTGTCAATGAAACGCTGGCCGGGCGCGGCGACCGGCTCAAGGGCTTCAACGTCGCTTTGGAGGTTTTCGGTCGTCCGGAGACGTTTGACCCCACGGTCGATCCCCTCGTGCGGGTCGAGGCGGCCCGCCTGCGTGAAAAGCTTCGCGAATATTACGGAACGGACGGCCAAGGCGATCCCATTCACATCGACCTACCGAAGGGCACATACACACCGCAAATCGAGTTTCGGCACGAGGGTGCTCCGCGAATTGCTCGCCGGGAGGCACCTCCAACACAAGAGGTCTCCTCCACTGTGCCCGCGGTGGCCGTTCTTCCGTTCGATGATCTGAGTGCCGACCACAACCTTGGCTACTTGGGTGACGGGGTGGCCGAAGACATCATCACGATGCTCTCGCGCTTCCCGGACTTGGCGGTTGTCGCCCGCACTTCCTCACTCGCTTACAAGGGCAAGGGTGTTGATGTCCGGCAGGTCGGCAGAAAACTGGGCGTCGGCTACGTGGTCGAAGGCAGCGTACGGAAGGACGGCGACAAGATTCGAATCGTATCTCAGCTCATCGACACGAAGACTGGCGAGCATGTCTGGGCCGAGCGCTTTGACAGATCGGGCGCAGATCCGTGGGCACTCCTGGACCAGGTCACCGGAATGATCGTGAGCGCTATGACTGGGGAGACGGGAGCACTGAAGCACGCGCAGTATCGGCAAGCTTGGGGGAAGGGTGCGACGACACTCGAAGAGTATGACTATTATCTTCGAGGGCACTACCAGTACATGAGATACACCAAGGAGGGGATCGAGGGGTCAGGTGAGATTTTTAGAGAAGGATTAGCGAAGTTTCCGAGTTCGACACTCCTCAAAGTGTGCCTCGGCTGGCACCATATGGCGCGTGTGATGATCTTCGTCAGTGATGATCCACCCGCCGATGTTCGAAAAGCAGGGGAACTCGCTCGGCATGTTCTTGCCAATGAGCATCTCTCTCCGCAGGTGTCGAGGCTTGCCAACTGGCTTATGAGTTTTGTGCTTGTTCAGGAGAAAGACTTTGATGGTGCGCTCGCCGCGGTGGACAAGACTGTCGCTCTGGCGCCCTATGACACATTCATGCTCTCTTCTTTGATAATCGCACTTGTGCAGATTGGGCAACCGGATCAGGCGCTTGAGTGGGCTGACCAGGCTGCGGCGCGGGATCCGGCACTGGGCTGGTTCTACAACCGCGGTAGGGGATGGGCGCAATTGGTACTAGGGCGATTTGGAGAGGCGGTGGATGCTCTGAAGCAAACCGAATACGGTGACGCGCACCTGCTCTTGGCGATCGCCTACGTGCGCCTTGGCCGCTTGACCGAAGCTCGCGCAGAGGTGGGGAAAATGATGAAGATCAATCCCGGAATGACCCTGCAAGCGTGGCGGCTGCGTTATTCCTTCCGAGACCCTGCAATCCTCGACCGCTACGCCCTCGATCTCGTGCAATCGGGCTTGCCAAAGGGATAGCGCCTCTCAGGCTGAAGAAGCGGCTCAGTGATCATCCATTCCTCCACGGCCGGTTCGAGCCCAATCAGCAGCTTACGGAGCAGGCCGGTAAGCCGAGGCAGCGAGTTCTCCGAACCGCCCGTCTCCTTAGTTCGTATTCGCCGTGGTATGGATGTGGTCGAACCGGTGCCAGAGTCGCAATGTTTCCAAAGCGAGCCTAGGAGGAGCCTAAGCGGAGAGGTTGATTTACAACTTATTGAAATCTCAGACGATCCCGTAGCTCAGTTGGATAGAGCACCTGCCTTCTAAGCAGGGGGTCGCAGGTTCGAATCCTGCCGGGATCGCCAGCATAATCAGCACGTTAGATTATGAATACTGTAACACTTATGACCCTGAGAAGCCATTGCGGTTAACATTCTGGGCAACATTTTCCCTGCAGCTCGGCTGCCTGATTGGCCTGCTCCCCTAAAACGAGCCCAAGTTGACTGAGCAAATCCGGCTATTTCCACCTCGATGGAGGAGATCAGGGAATGGCACGGAAGCGATACACGACGGAGCAGATCATCGGACTTTTGCGCGAGGCTGAAGTCCGGCTCGGACAAGGCCAGACCATCGGCGCAATCTGCCGAGGGATGGGAGCATGGAGGTAGCCGCTCGTCGTCGCAACGTTGGCGTGGCCGAGGGTCGCCTGCACCTCGGGCAGCGGCGCGCCGCGGTCGATCGCGTATCGTTGGCGCCGGCGTCGCCCTGCAGATCGAGAAGCTGTCGGCTTACGGCCTTCGGCAGGTGGCGCGATCAAGAAGAGGTCATTGCGCCGGATCACGGTTGCTGCAACTGCCTACAAGCTGCCCTCGTCGGGAATATTGAGCAGCGTGCCGCACGCCTTGCAATGAACGGCGTCAACCTCGTGGCGCTGAAGCCCGCAAGTTGGGCACGGATAGCGGACCTTGTAGGGCCGCACGAGCGTCTGCAATAGGCGCAAAAACAGAGTTACCCCGAATATCATTATGACAATCGAGATGGGACGACCCAGCGGTCCTTGTAAGGTGATGTCGCCAAAACCTGTGGTCGTAAGCGCAGTGACGGTGAAATAGAGTGCGTCAATGTAGTTGGTGACGCCCGGATTGCGCCAATGTTGGGTCTGGTAGACTACCCCCGTCATAATGAAAAGGAATACTACTAAGTTTAGTATCGCAATTATCATTTCCTCGTTTCGGCGGAAGTAGGAGCTGTCTACCCGAAGCCGCGATATCAATTGATAAGTGTGCAGCAATCTCAATGTGCGCAGGATGCGCAGAAAGCCCAAACCCTCCCCGACTACAGGCGCAAGAAAGGAGACGATTGACGCCATGTCGGCCCACGTAGCAGGATGGGCAAATTCTTTTACTGGATGGTCACTCACATAAAGACGGGAAATGAAGTCCGCTAGGATGACGAGTCCGAAGATCACATCGAGCCATTCGAGCCAAGGGGTGCGCGGTAGAAAAGACGTGCCAATAATGAACATTATGGTTACGGCATCGAAAATGAGCAGGCCGTAACGAAATCGATGCGCGCTACGGCTCTCGCCGAAATACATCGATCTGAGTGACCGGCGAAACGTGGCCGCCTCGCCCTCGGCTTCATCTGGGAGCGAGTGAGGGGATGGCGAGCCTTTGCGGGGAGCGGTTTTGATCCTCGTTTTCCTTTGCCCGGCCATCGCCATGATTACCTGCGACAGTGTATTCGCGATCGTTGCCTATCATGATCCTGACTGAGACTGAAGTTCACAGTCAGACAACCATCCAACGACCGAGTACGCCGATCAGGATAGACCGTACCCGCAGTGCTTAAAAGCCCATCTAGCGCGATTTCATCAGCTAGCGACTTTGCATCCTCGCACATCTTCGGAAGGCTGAATTTTCATGGCGCGCTCTTACTCGTCGAAGACGCGCTTGAACGCCTCCATGGTCCGGTGTCATTCTTTTTCGGGGTAGAGCGCGCCGATCCGCACGAGCAAGGTCCCGACGACAGGCATTAGAAGCGTACCGAGCGCCAATCCTACAACCGCATCGAACAGGGCGGTTACGAGCCACGCGATCGCACCAGACGCGCCGTCGCCCGACACAGAGTGCGCGATGGCCTTGATGGTATGGTACGGCCAGGACAGATGTAGCTCGTGCAGGCCGTGGATCACGATATTCCCTCCAACCCAGAGCATCGCAGCCGTCCCGACAATCGAGATAACCATGAGCACTGTCGGCATGGCGGCGACGAGCCCACGCCCAAACGCGCGCGTCGTCTCCAGCCGGCCCGACTTGCTCAAGCGCAGACCGACGTCGTCAGTTTTAACGAGAAGCGCGACGGCTCCATAGACGACGGCCGTTATCATCACCGCGACAACCGCGAGCACGGCGGCGCGTGTCCAGACATTGCCACTGTCGATGGTCGCGAGCGCAATCGTCATGATTTCGGCGGACAAAATGAAGTCCGTCTTGATCGCGCCTTTAACCCGCTGCTCCTCAAGATGTGCCGTATCGAGCGTTTGTGCCTGCTGTGGACCTGGGTCCTTGTGATGCGTCAGGGCATGCCAAGTTTTTTCAGCCCCCTCGAAACAAAGGTAGGCACCTCCCAGGATCAGGAGAGGTGCAATGGTCCATGATGCCACGGCTTGCAGCAGCAGGAGCGCCGGTAGCAAGATGACGAGCTTGTTGAACAGGGAGCCACGTGCGATTTTGGCGACGATCGGGATCTCGCGTGCGGCTGGCAGGCCCGTGACGTATTTCGGTGTCACCGCGGCGTCGTCGACGACGACACCTGCAGACTTGCTGCCGGCCTTGGCCGCCTGCGCAGCGATATCGTCGAGTCGGCTAGCTGCCAATTTCGCGATGGCAGCTACGTCGTCGAGAAGTGCGAGTAGGCCACTCATTCCTTGTCGTTCATACAGGACCGCGACCGCTAAACGCTACCCCGAAACCGAGGTCTCGGCGATCCTTAGCCGCTAACTCGCGACTGATCCTCGAACTCGGCGAACACGCCGAGCATCTGGAACATGGCTCGCCCGGCCGGCGTCGTCGTGTCGAGGGCCGTCGTATGGATATAGAGCCCGCGGCCGGTCATGCGGATGGTTTGAAGCACGTCAATCAGATGCTGCAGCGAGCGCCCCAGCCGGTCCGATGACCAGACCGCAACGATGTAAAACTCCCGCCGGACGGCGTCCTTGCGAAGGCGTCGAAGCCGGGCCGCTGGTCACGTCCCTTCGCGCCGCTGATCCCCTGGTCCTCATAGATCTTGACCACGATGTGCCCAGCATTCGCCGCCCACCTTTTCAGCTCCTCGAGGTGATTGACAGTCGTTTGCTTGTCGGTCGAGACGCGGGTGTAGATCCCGACGCGTGGAGGGTCGGGAAAGGCCCGTATTTCCGAGTCCGGGAAAGCCGATTTTCGACCAGGGTTTTGAACAGACCGGAAACGCCAACGCGGGCCGCCCGGGCGATGAACCCAGACGACCCGCTGCAGCACCCCTTGGAGGGTGAACCTATCGGAAAGAAGGCACCCACGGTTCCGGGTCGCGGGTGCCTCTCCTGGGGCTCGCCACATCGGGGACGATTACGGCGAGCCTTAGCCACAACGCCAGGATCCCGGGGGATATTCCCGTGGCCAATTTCTTAACGGCTTCTCAGAATGTTTGTATCGACCGCCAAGTGCTGCGTCGGTCGGTGCTACGGAGCCCAGCCCTAGAGACCTGGCGAGGTTGCTCTCCCAACAAACGCGCGCCCTGCTGGCCATGACCGCGAGCCTAGTGGCGATAAGGTTGCAGAAAATAATTCACCCTCACCCCGCATTGGACGAGGGTCGGCGCTGACCCAGAGGGAGCGCCGGTGTATGCTTTTTGGAGCGCATGGTCCCGTGGCGGGGTGAAACAAAGTGACCTGGAGCCAGTGGTTCACACCGCAAAAGGTAGCTCTGACCCGCGTCGGCCTGAGAACGCCAAAGGCCGCCGCTATAGCAGGCATTGTCTTTTCTATCCTTTTGATCATCATATTCTGGCTGTTGCGGAGTTCTGTGCCCGCCGATCCTCTGGAACCCGGTGCGTGGCTTAATACGAACTCGAAAACGATCGTCATTGCTTTGAACCTGGTCCCGTTTGCTGGCATCGCCTTTCTCTGGTTCCTGGGCGTGCTACGCGACCGACTGGGCCACCTGGAAGATCGGTTCTTCGCCACTGTATTCTTCGGAAGCGCCCTCTTGTTCCTTGCCATGCTATTTGCGGCGGCCGCGATATTGGGCGCACTCGTCCTGGCCTTCGCCGCCCAGCCAAATGAGCTGATCAACTCCACGACCTTTTATTTCGCCCGTGCCGTCGCCTACAGCATCATGAACGTCTACGCGATCAAGATGGCGGCGGTGTTCATGACTTCAACGTCGACAGTTGTGATCTACACAGGGATCGCGCCGGTCTGGATTGCTGTGCTCGGCTATGCGCTGGCGCTGGCTCTTTTGCTTGGCAGCTATTTCATCAGCTGGAGCTTTTTCGTTTTGCCCCTTTGGGTCTTCCTGATCAGCGTCTACGTCCTGATTGATAATTTTCGCCAGCCGGGTCAGGCGTCCCCACGGGGCGGCGCGCAACGAGGTTCACGGCGGTTGCAATCTGGCTGAGTTATCTCCCCAAAGCATTCGTGTTATCTTCTGTCATCGACTCGCGATGGCGACTAGGTGCGCAACATGACGACGGAACCGAGCAGGCATAAAAGCCTCGGAGTTGCGGCTTGTACCGCGATCGTTGTCGGCAACATGGTGGGGTCGGGCTTCTATCTATCGCCGACAGCGGTCGCGCCCTACGGCAACCTCGCAATCCTCGCTTGGATTGTGATGGGTGCCGGCGCGATCTGCCTCGGGCTTACGTTCGCTAAGCTGGCCCGACTAGCTCCGGCCGCCGGTGGGCCCTACGCCTATACCCGCATGGCCTACGGCGATTTCATGGGGTTCTTGATCGCGTGGGGCTATTGGATCTCGATCTGGGCCTCACTGCCGGTCATTGCGATCGCCTTCGCCGGTGCGGTGATGAAGCTTGTTCCGGATCTGCAGAATCGGACGATGGCCGTGGTTCTGACCTTGGGCGCAATCTGGGCTGTGGTCCTTGTCAACCTGCGTGGCGTCAAGAGCGCCGGCGTGTTTTCACAGGTTACCACGTACTCGAAGCTCGTGCCGTTTGGTGCGATTGCCCTGATCGGATTGTTCTATATCGACATTTCACACTTCAGCGACTTTAACCCGAGCGGCCAATCGCTGATAAGCGCCAGTGCCGCGCTCGCTCCGCTGACCATGTTCGCGTACCTGGGACTCGAGTCCGCCACGGTCCCGGCCGATGACGTTGAAAACGCCGAACGAACAATCCCGCGCTCGACCATCCTCGGCATTTCCATCGCAGCGGTCTTGTACGTCCTTGGGACCGTGGTGGTGATGGGCGTGGTCCCACGTGAGCAACTTGTAAAATCGGTGGCACCGTTCTCCGACGCGGCGTCGATGATGTGGGGGCCTTGGGGGGCAACAGCGGTTTCCCTCGCCGTCATCCTTTCTTCGATCGGCGCACTTAATGGCTGGACGCTGCTAATGGGACAAGTTCCAATGGCAGCAGCGCACGACAAGCTGTTTCCGTCATTCTTCGGCACCTTGTCACCCCAAGGAGTGCCAGCGACAGGCATTGTTGTGTCGGCAACTCTTGCTACTGCACTGCTCCTGCTTCAGGCGGCAGGGTCGCCTGGGTTTTCCGCGTTCTACAACCTGGTTGTGGGATTGAGCACGATGGCTGCTGTCATTCCCTATGCTTTTTGCGCCCTCGCGAGTGGCCTAGTCGCTGCCTATACGTCGGGAGGGCGTGAGATTCCGAAACTGTCACTCGTGGAGGTGATCGCGTTCGTGTTCGCAGTGTTTACACTCTATGGCTGCGGAGCAGAGCCGGTGCTGTACGGCGTCGTGCTGCTTATTTTGGGCATTCCCGTTTTCGTATGGCAACGCCGCCGCCAGGGACTGAAGGACGCTTAAGCTCACAACATCCTTTAACCTCGAGAGCCCGCGGTGCTGTGTCTCGGCACTCCGTCGGCTCGTGCGTACGAGTTTGCCGCACCAAGTGTTGCGACGCGAGATGAGCGTGCTCGCTTCACTGGAAAAGTCTTGAGATGAAGTTCGTTTGGGATGATGATGCGTTTGTAGAGAGTTTCTGAGCGCAGAGCAAATCTCTGAGCCTAGGAGTGTGCGTCCATGCAGTTCCTCCAGGCATTTCCAATCGCCATCATCGACGAGGATTATGAAGGCAAACACGCTGCCGGCCTTGGCATGAGGCAGCTTGCCGCCGCAATCGAAAAAGAGGGCTTCCGCGTTGTCGCCGGCGTCAGCTACGAGGACGCGCGGCGGCTGGTCAACGTCTTCAATAGCGAGTCGTGCTGGCTGGTCTCCGTGGATGGGACCGAGGCTAAGCCGTCACGTTGGCAAGTCTTAGAAGAGGTGTTGGCCGCAAAACGCCAGCGAAACGACCGACTTCCGATTTTCCTTTTTGGCGACGAGAGCACCGCGGAAATGGTGCCGGCGAGCGTGCTGAAACATGCCAACGCCTTCATGCGCCTCTTCGAGGACTCGCCCGAGTTCCTCGCCCGCGTGATTGCCCGCTCGGCACAGCTGTACCTCGATCGGCTGCCGCCGCCGATGTTCAAGGCGCTCATGGAGTATACGTTGCAGGCGAGCTACTCGTGGCACACGCCCGGCCATGGAGGCGGCGTGGCGTTTCGCAAGAGCCCGGTCGGCCAGCTCTTCTATCAGTTTTTCGGCGAGAACACGCTCAGATCGGACATTTCCGTCTCCGTCGGGAAGCTCGGCTCTCTGCTTGACCACACCGGACCGATCGCCGAGGGCGAGCGCAATGCCGCACGCATTTTCGGGGCGGACGAGACGCTGTTTGTCGTCGGGGGCACCTCCACGGCCAATAAGATCGTTTGGCACGGAATGGTAGGCAAGGGCGATCTCGTGCTTTGCGATCGCAACTGCCACAAATCGATCCTGCACTCTCTCATCATGACCGGGGCGACGCCGATCTACCTCGTCCCGTCGCGCAACGGGCTCGGCATCATTGGGCCCATATCCAAGGACCAGTTCACGCCAAGGTCCATCCAGCAGAAAATTGCTGCCAGCCCGTTCGCGAAGGAGACGAACGGGAAGGTTCGCCTGATGGTGGTGACCAACTCGACCTACGACGGGCTCTGCTACAACGTCGACGGCATCAAGCAACAGCTCGGCAACACGGTGGACGTGCTGCATTTCGACGAGGCATGGTACGCCTACGCGAACTTCCACGAGTTTTACGACGGCTACCACGCTATTTCGTCGGCCTACGACTCGCGGTCACCGCACGCGATCACTTTCGCCACCCAATCCACACACAAGCTCCTGGCCGCGCTTTCGCAGGCGTCCATGATCCATGTCCAGCACGGCGAGGGGCGGCGGCTGGATATGACGCGCTTCAACGACGCCTTCATGATGCACACGTCAACGTCGCCCCAGTACGGAATCATCGCCTCTTGCGATGTGGCCGCGGCGATGATGGAGCAACCGGCCGGCAGAGCCCTGGTGCAGGAGACCATCGACGAGGCCCTGAGCTTCCGACGTGCCATGTCCGCGGTCAGGCAGCAGCTCAAGAAGGACTCATGGTGGTTCGAGGTATGGCAGCCCGAGGCCATGGCGAATGAACCAGCTGACGACAGGTCGCATTGGGCGCTGAAACCAGGCGACCGGTGGCATGGATTTGAGGGGCTTGCCGAAAACCACGTCCTCGTCGACCCGATCAAGGTCACGATACTCACACCAGGATTGTCAGCGAGTGGCGCCATGCAGGATTTCGGCATTCCTGCGGCGGTGCTTACAAAGTTCCTGTCCTCCCGGCGGATCGAGATCGAGAAGACCGGGCTTTACTCCATCCTCGTTCTCTTCTCGATGGGCATTACCAAGGGAAAATGGAGCACGCTCGTCACCGAGCTCCTCAACTTCAAGGACCTTTACGACGCCAATGCGCCGCTCAAGCGCGTGCTACCGGCTTTGGTAGAAGCGCATCCCGAAACATACGAGAACATGGGTCTCAAAAATCTCTGCGAGCAGGTGCATCGGGTTTACCGCGACGACAATTTGCCCAAAGCGCAGAGAGAAATGTACACCACGCTCCCCGAGATGGCGATGCGGCCGGCTGAGGCGTACGACAAGCTTGTCCGCGGGCACGTCAAGAGTATCGAAATCGACAACCTGATGGGCCGCACGTTGGCTGTCATGCTGGTGCCCTATCCACCTGGCATCCCCCTCATCATGCCCGGCGAGCGCATTACGCCGGCAACCAAATCCATTCAGGATTATTTGCTATATGCGCGCGATTTCGACCGCAAGTTCCCAGGCTTCGAGACGGACATCCACGGTCTTCGGTTTGAAAAAACCGACGCCGGAAGGCGCTATCTCGTGGACTGCATCGTCCAGGAGAGCGGTCCATGATTCCGCGCGATGTGAGATCCCCGACCATTGCGGTTCCGTTCCACAAGCTGCTCAAGATCGTCGCGATCGTCGACGAGAAGGACCCTCAGACGAAGCAGCTTCTCGACCATATCACTGGTGAGAATTTCGAGGTCGAGGTGACCGACAGCTTCGACCGGGATGTCTCCGAGGACGCCGCGGTGGGGGCCTACATCGCGATGGTCGACGGCGAGCACCTAGATCGCGCCCGAAATCTGGCGCGGTCGGTTCGGGCTGCGGGGTTCCGAACTCCCCTCTGGGCGCTGGCCGATTCGCACCGTATTGCGGATATGGCCGTCCTTGAACAAACGGGCGAAGTCGACGGCTACATCTACCTCGGTCAGCAGACCCCCGCCTTTTATGCCAAGCAGGTGGTGGCAAGCCTTGTGAAGTACGGGAGGACGTTGCTTCCCCCCTTCTTCGGGGGGTTGATGGCCTACGACGGCGAGGCCAACATCGACTTCGCGTGTCCCGGACACCAGGGCGGCCAGTTTTACCGCAAGTCGCCAGCAGGTCAGCTTTTCTTCAAGCACTTTGGAGAGAATATTTTTCGCAACGACTTGTGCAATGCCGACGTGGACCTCGGCGATCTTCTGATCCACGAGGGCCCCGCTGTCGAGGCACAACGATATGCAGCCCAGGTGTTCGGCGCCGACAAGACCTACTTTGTTTTGAATGGGACGAGCACGTCCAACAAGGTCGTTACCAATGCGGTGCTGCGGCGAGGGGATCTCGTCCTTTTCGACCGCAACAACCACAAGTCGCTGCATCAGGGCGCCCTGGTCCAGGCCGGCGCCATTCCGATCTTCCTTCCAACGGCGCGCAATCCGTTCGGCATGATCGGCGCGGTCGACTGGGAGGCCTGGGACGAGACTTATCTCAGAGAGCGGATCCGAACGAACCCGCTCGTCAAGGATCCGAACCTCTACAAGGCAGAGCGTCCCTTCCGGCTCGCGTGCATCCAGCTCGCCACCTATGACGGCACAATCTACAACGTCGCCAAGGTCTTGGAGAAGATCGGGAAGCTTTGCGACTACGTGCTCTGGGACGAGGCGTGGATCGGCTACAACGCGTTCCATCCTCTATTCGAGAATCACAGTCCGATGCGCCTCGAGGCGCTGGGACCTGAGATGCCTGGATTGTTCTCCACCCAGTCCGTCCACAAGCAGGGAGCAGGGTTTTCGCAGGCGTCGCAGATTTCACAAGCGCGACGAGCACATCCGCAGTCAGCGGCGCTATGTCGAGCACAAGCGGTTCAATGAATTGTTCCTGATGAATGCGTCAACGTCGCCGTTCTACCCGCTGTTCGCCTCCCTGGACGTGAACGCCAAGGTGCACGAGGGGAAGGCCGGGGAAATGCTGTGGGACCGGTGCATCGCGCTCGGAATCGAGGCGCGCAAGAAATTTCGCGAATTCGCAAACTACTATGCGCGCACGGGTCAAAGCGCCGAGGAGAGTTGGTTCTTCGATCCCTTTGTGCCCGATGTGGTGACCATCCGGGGGTCGAAGTTCACCAACGACGTTGCCGACGTTGCCTGGGAGAGTCTTCCCACGGAGGTGATCAAGCGCGAGCAGCAGTGCTGGAACTTCCATCCGCGTAGCGCCTGGCACGGCTATTCAGGCTATGCCGACGGCTATGCGATGGTGGATCCGAACAAGCTCGCGGTATTGACGCCCGGAATCGATCGCAAGACCGGGGAGTACCTGAACTTTGGCGTGCCCGCGACGGTGGTTGCCAACTACTTGCGCGAACAGCGCGTCGTGCCGGAAAAATGCGATCTCAACAGCATCCTCTTCCTAATGACGCCGGCAGAGGACGAAAGCAAACTCAACACGCTGATCGCGAAGCTCGTCAAATTCAAAAATCTCTGGGATCGCGATGCGCCTCTCCCTGAGGTCTTGCCAACTGTCTATGCAGCCCATCGAGAGCGCTACGCCGGCTACACGCTGCGACAGGTTTGCAACGAGATGCACGACTTCTATCGCAAGGCGAACGTGAAGGAACTGCAGCGGTTGTGTTTCCGGGCCTCGAGTTTCCCGGAGCTCGCGATGTCGCCAAAGGAGGCCTATGAAGCCCTGGTCGCAAACGAGGTCGACTATGTGCCTTTGGAAGATGCCAAGGGCCGTATTTCCGCGACGCTCGCGCTCATCTACCCGCCGGGCATTGGCGTCATCGTCCCCGGCGAGCGGTGGGACGATAGGGCCCAGCCGATGCGTGACTACTTCCTAGCCTTCCAGGAGTCCTTCAATCGCTTTCCTGGATTCAATTACGAAGTGCAGGGCGTCTTTCAGGAACGGGTGGACGGCCGCATCAAGTTCCACACCTATGTCGTTCGCGATTGAACGCAGCTTGGAGAACGAAGGAGAGGGCTATGGAAGCACACGCGCAGCCCAAGAAAATGACACTGGTCCAGCTCACGTTCCTCGTTGCGGTGAACATGATGGGTTCGGGGATCATCATGTTGCCCGCGAACATGGCGCAGGTCGGCGCCATCTCCCTGTTGTCCTGGCTCGTGACGGCAGTTGGCTCGATGGCCATCGCCTACGGATTTGCTCAGGCCGGTCTTTATAATGATCGCCCAGGAGGGATGTCGGCCTACGCCGAGGACGCCTATGGCAAACCCGGCTACTTCCTGGTGTTCTTTCTCTACTTTCTCTCGCTGGCAATCGGGAACGTTGCGATCGGCATCTCTGCAGTGGGTTACCTGGCATCGTTCGTCCCGTGGCTCACTTCAACGCCGATCACCACATGCATCGGGGTGATCGCGCTACTCTGGCTCACCACGGTGGCGAATTTTGGCGGTCCCGGCGTGACGGGGCGCATCGGCTCCGTGACCGTCTGGGGGGTCATAATTCCGGTAGGACTCCTTTCGTTGATTGGTTGGTTTTGGTTCAAAAGCTCAACGTTCGCGGAAGCCTGGAATCCCAACGGCCTGAGCCTGCTGGAAGGCATGGGTTCGAGCATCGCGCTCACCCTATGGGCCTTCCTGGGTATGGAATCCGCCGCGCAAAACTCGGCTGCGGTGGAGGATCCGAAACGCAATGTCCCTCTGGCCTGCCTGTTCGGCACCCTCGGCGCAGCCGTCATCTATATCCTATCGACGACGGTGATCCAGGGCATCGTGCCCAACGCCGAGTTGGCGAGTTCGACAGGTCCTTTCGGCCTGGCGTACGCTCATATGTTCAGTCCGTGGGTCGGATCTATCATTATGGCGCTGGCTGTGATGGCCTGCCTTGGCTCGCTGCTCGGCTGGCAATTCACAATCGCTCAAACTGCGAAATCGGCGGCGGACGAACGGATGTTTCCTGCCTTCTTCTCGAAGGTCAATCAGATGGGCGCACCGGTCACGGGAATGATCGTTCTCGGCATCGTCCAAACTCTGTTGGCGTTGTCCACGATCTCGCCAACCCTAAGCAAGCAGTTCGCAGCGCTGGTGAACCTTGCCGTCGTGACCAACGTCATTCCCTACATCATCGCCCTCTCCGCGTTGATGGTGATGATGCAAGCGGCCAAAGTTCCTGAGTCGACGTATCGCCGGAACGTGGCAGTGGCCTCGGTGGCCATGCTCTACAGTCTCTACGCGATTTATGCCTCCGGCAAGGACGCGGTGTTCGGCGGCATGCTGATGGTCGGGATCGCCTTCATAATCTGGGGCTTTATTGCTCCCCGCTTCAGATCCGTAGCGAAGGCCTGATTGTCAACTCACCGGACGGTCGACGGAGATAAACCATGCAACACGCACCAATAGACAAGCCGGACGGGCATACAGTTCGGATCGCTTTCGCGATTCTGGTGTCTATGCTGTCGCTCGGGCTGGCAGCCCAGGCCTCTGCTGCCACCTTGGATCGAATTCAGGAGAGCGGCAAGCTCATGCTTGGCTATCGAGCCGATGCGCGACCGTTTTCCTATCAGGACGAAACAGGCAAAGCCTCCGGCTACTCGGTCGCACTTTGTCAAGCGGTCGCCGATCAGATCAAAGCCGAGCTCAAACTCCCTACGCTGGCGGTGGGATGGGTGTCGCTCAAAGCCGAGGATCGCTTCCCAGCTGTAAAGGAGGGCAAGATCGATCTGCTGTGCGGATCAGATAGCGTAACGTTGACGAGGCGGAAGGATGTCGACTTTTCGATCTCGATCTATCCGAGCGGAATCGGAGCGCTTCTCCGTGCAGATGCTCCCGCACAGTTGCGCGAGGTTCTAGCCCAAGGCAAGCAATCCCGGCCGCTTTGGCGCGGCTACCCCACGGAAATGCTCCTGGGGGGCAAGACGTTCTCTGTTGTCGCTGGTGACACAAGCGAGAAATGGCTAGCTGAGAGGCTCGACACGTTCAAGCTCACCGCCAACGTAGTCCCCGTCAAGACCTACCAAGCCGGTGTCCAGCAGGTTCTCGACGGTGGCTCCGACGTCTTCTTTGCGGACCTCCCGATCCTTCTCGATGCTGCCGCGCGCAGCTCCTCGTCTGGGGAATTGATCGTCCTCGACCGTCATTTTACCTACGAGCCCCTGGCGCTCGCATTGCAGCGAGGCGACGAAGATTTTCGTCTGGTCGTCGATCGAGCCTTGAGCGGACTCTTTAAATCCAAAGGGTTTCGCGACTTGTACGTCAGCTGGTTTGGCGAGCCCGACGAGAGCACAGTCACGTTCTTCCGGCAGACCGCGTTGCCGGAGTGAGCCAGCAATACAGCGGCAGGTGCCAATGGGCCGCGACGACGAGCGGCTGAGCGCCGATATCATCGACGGGCGATGCTATCGCAAAATTGCCAAGTCGCGCGATGCAGGTTAGCGCCGATGACAAGCGGGTCACACGGGCTATGCCCGCTCTGTCGCCCACGCAGCCTCAAGCAGAGGAGGTTCACGGCTCTCAGTGGGAGCCGAACCGCTCTCTTAGGCCGGACGCCGTGAGATCGATTGAAATCGTCCCAACGACGCGCGCTTCACAGCCGTCTGCAAATCCGCTTCGAACGACGCACTCGTTGTCCGCAAGGTCCGTGTCCCAATAGCGGACGTCGAATGTTAGTTCCTTCCAGGTGTAGGAGAGCCCGGCAGTCCAGGCCAGATCTTCGAACGCATTGTCGTCCTCGAAAAACTGATATCCCACGCCTCCGTACGCCTTAAAGTCATGCGGTAAGGGGACCTTTACACCGCCTGCGATGAAAGTTGCAGTCTTGCCGCTTTGGTTGAAGTCCGGAGCAAAGAAGAGTTGGGTTACGACTGTAAACTTGTCGTCGAAATTATAATCCGCCTTGGCGAAGAGCTCGCCGTAAGCCGGACTGACATCTTCAGGCGCGTAAAAATAGTGGACCCAGCCAACATTCAGCGACAATGGTCCGAATTCCGGCCGGATTCCTCCGAGGACATCGATCTCGGTGCCTCGAAAGTCATCGCCGAAGTCGACGTTTGAGGACCAAACGTTCACGTAATATATCCCATAGCTCGGCTCGATGTACCCTTGAATAGCCGGACTGCTATCGGTCTGGGATATGCCCTTGGTAACGTAATCAGTCGTGAAAGATAGGCCGAAGCCAACGTCGAACTTCGCTGGTGCGGTCGTCGGCTGCGGAGCGATCGTCGTGTACTCATCCGGTCCCGCAATTGACTCGTCCTTCGCGGCAGCGCCCCCCGCCCACAAAAGCACCGTGGCCACCGCCGCACCTTGCAATAAGGCTCCCGAGCGTAGCCAAGCAGCTAGCAGGATCTTTCGCATCGAGCGGCTCCGTTCTTTTGTTGTCGCACTCTGAGCGTTGATCGAATCACACCATTTCCAATTTTAGCCTTTTGGCATCGGCACGTACGGCGCCCAAACGCGTGATCCGTGATTTTCGGAGGAAGTGCTGTTTGAGTGACAGGAGCCATGCGAAGGCTCGATAGAGCGGGTGGATACGATAGACAATCCAAAACGCGATCCGAGCAACCATGAAGACAATCACGGCAGCAGGGATGATGCCCATTTGCTCTGATTTGAGACTAACGCTAGGCGCCAAACTGCCGATGAGAAACAAAACGTCGAGGCGAGTGAGATCCCTTCAACTACGGGTGGCGATCTCGCGAGATGTCCTGCTTGTCGAGAGGCTTCATGCAACGAGAGCGTAGAAAGCGGTGTCCCCTATGGACAGAGACAGCGTCCTCGATGATCGGCGATTTTGTCACTCGTTCAATCGGAGAAGAGGTTATAATTCGACCAGCAAGGGAACGGTCGACGGGTGCAGGTACAAGCCATGCTGAAACGGCTCTCCTATTGGATTGTTGCGCTTCTAGTAGCGCTATCTCTGTCGTTGGCGCCCGCAATGGCGGAGGACAGCGACAAGCTCAGCAAGCAGGAGCTCGATCAGCTCCTGGCGCCGATCGCGCTCTATCCCGATGATCTCTTGACCAACGTGCTCATGGCCTCGACCTATCCCCTCGACGTGGTCCAGGCCGCGCGCTGGAAGAAGGAGCCGGCCAACGCCAAGCTCAAGGGCGACAAGCTCGTCAAGGCGCTCGAGGCCAAGCCGTGGGACCCGAGCATCAAGGCGCTCGTGCAGTTTCCGAAGGTCATCGAGATGATGAGCGACGAGCTCGAGTGGACGCAGAAGCTCGGCGACACCTTTCTCGCCCAGCAGGACGAGGTGCTGGACGAGATTCAGCTCCTGCGCGCCAAGGCGGATGAAGCAGGCAACCTCAAGAGCAACAAGCAGCAGAAGGTGGTGAAGGAGACGGGCGCGGACGCAAAGCCGGTCTACATCATCGAGCCGGCGACGCCCGAGACTGTCTATGTGCCTGTCTACCAGCCGTCCGTTGTCTACGGCTCCTGGTGGTATCCGGACTATCCTCCCTACTACTGGGAGTATCCCGGCGCCACCTACGTCAACGGCTTCTACTGGGGCGCCGGAATAGCAGTCGCGGCGGGTATCTGGGGCTGGAACCGCTTCGACTGGCATCACCACGATATCGATATCGACGTCGATAGGTGGAACAACATTAACGTCAACCGGGCCAAGATCACCTCGAAGAAGTGGGAGCATCGCCGCGAGCGACGCGGGCAGGTGCCCTACAAGGGCAAGGAGGTGCGCGACAAGTTCAAGCAGGCGGACCGTCGTCCTGGCAACAAGGACTTCCGCGGGTTCGACAAGGGCGATCTCGACCGGTCGAAGATCGAGGCCAAGCTCAAGGACGTCGATCGCGACGCCGTCAAGGACAGGCTCAAGGATGCCGACCGCGACGCCGTCAAGGATAGGCTGAAGGACGTCGACCGTGACGCCGTCAAGGGCAAGCTCAAGGACCGGGCCGGTGATCGGGCGGGTCCGAAAATCAAGGACAAGTCCGCCGCCCTCAAGGACCGTGATGTGGCGAAGTCGCGGGATCGTCCCAAGGTCAGCCGCGATATCGATCGCCCGAAGGCGAGGGCTAAGAGGCCGTCCCCTGGCGCGTTCGATGTAAAGCGTGGCGCCGACGTACGTAGAGCGGCGAATCGTGGCCATGCCAGCCGCGTTGCGATGAAAGGGCGCGGTGGTGGGGCCCGTGGCGGCGGTGGCCGTGGCGGTGGCCGTGGCGGTGGTCGGCGGTCCGACGTGAGGGTCAAACACGACATCGTTCTTCTTGGCCGATTTGCCAACGGGATGGGCCTCTATCGCTTCGCTTACAACGGCAGCCAGAAATTGTATGTCGGCGTTATCGCGCAGGAAGCCATGAAGGTCATGCCGCAAACCGTCTCACGTGATGGAGAAGGCTACCTAAGAGTTGATTACGACAAGCTTGGTTTGCCTTTCCAAACTTACGACCACTGGCTCGATTCCGGGTCCCGGCTGCCAAAGCTCAGTCCTCACTAAAATTGTAGGTCGCCCGTTTTTGGCCAAGATTGAAGGTGCTCAAGCAATGGTTGCATTTAGATGGCTGCGCTGGTCGCGAAACTCGCTGGGAGCAGCTTGTGCCTCGTGCATGCTCGCGCTCACCTCAACCGCGGCCGAGGCCAAGCAGGCGACCTATGGCTCGCCGCAAGAGGCGGTCGACGCTCTCGTCGCCGCTGCTCGAGCCGGTACCACGGACGGAATTGTCGCCGTGCTCGGCCCAGAGGGCCGCGAGGTCGCGAGCTCGGGCGATCCCGTCGCCGATGCCGCAGCCCGCGCGCGCTTCGTTACGGCCTTCGAAGAGAAGCATGAGATCAATCAGCGGGGAGATACGCGCGCCACGCTTGTCCTCGGCAGCGAGGATTTCCCGTTCCCCATCCCGATCGTGAGAGAAGGCGAGGCTTGGCGGTTCGACACCGCGGAGGGCAAGGAGGAGATTCTCGACCGGCGCATCGGCGAAAACGAGCTTGCCGCGATCGAAGTCATGCGTGCCTACGTCGACGCGCAGCGCGAGTACGCGGAAGAGGATCGCGACGGCAAGGGACCTCAATACGCACGCTTGCTGCTCAGCACCGAGGGCAACATGGACGGCCTCTACTGGCCGACCGCCGAAGACGAGCCCGAGAGCCCGCTCGGCCCGCTCGTCGCCGAGGCGCGCGCCGAAGGCTACAAGCGCCGCGAGGGTGGCCCGACGCCCTACCACGGCTATTTCTTCCGCATCCTCTCGCGGCAGGGCACGGATGCCGCGGGCGGGGCGCAAGACTACGTCGTCGGCGGGCGCATGATCGGCGGCTTCGCCCTAATTGCGACCCCCGCCGAGTACGGCAACTCCGGCGTCATGACGTTCATCGTCAACTACGATGGGACCGTTTTCCAGAAGGACCTTGGCCCGGATACCGGACGCCTCGCAGCCGAGATGTCGACATTCAATCCCGATCCGAGTTGGCGAATGGTAGAGGGGCACTGAGGAGCGTAACGTGTGTCGCGTATCGCGGCCGCATCTTGAAACGGATCGTCAGACTATCGGACGGCCTGCCTAACCTCGTTTCGATCCTATCGCTACTTCACGCATAGGACGTGATAGGTCCCGTCTTTCAGCTCGGCGCCTTCTATCACACCCGCAAATCCGGGGAACTGCAGCTCCCGATTCTGCATCCCGCTCAGGTATCCAATTTGCGGTGAATTTGTGCCGCCGAAGTTCTCGCCTGACATCAGCATTGGTATGCCAGGCGGGTAAGGCATGACCGCGTTCGCAGCAGTGCGCTTGGCAAGTTGGTCGACCGGCACGGCTTCGACGTCGCCTGACACCAGGCGCTCGTAAGCTTCGCGCGGCGTCATATCCGCATTGGGCAAGCCCTCATAGGCTGCGTTTAACAGGTCGCCTGGTCGGTTCTCTCGCAAATACTCGAATAGCTCGTCACCAAGGTCATGGAGCCTGACGTTGCGGTAGCGGTCTGGGTATTGCGATGCGATCTCCGGCAGCACTTCCGCTAGCGGACGGTTCGAGTCGTAAGCTCGCTTGAAGGCCAGTAGGTTGGTGAGCAGCGTGCCCCACTTCCCTTTGGTGATCCCGATAGAAAACAAGAACATCACCTGAAAGTCGGTCACGCGCGTTGGCACGATGCCAAAGCGGTTGAACCACGCATTCACCAGCGCCGCCGGCACCCCGTTCTTTTCCAGCTTTCCATCCTCGCCCATCCCCGGCGAGAGGATGCTCACCTTGATCGGGTCGAGCATGCACCAGGAGTCGGCGATATCGTCGAACCCGTGCCACTTGTCGCCGGGGTGCAGCATCCATGGTTCCTGGTTTTGGCAGAGCAGATCCGTTGGGGCGTCCTCGAACGCTACCTTGCGACCGTTGGCGGGGTCCTTCACGGTGCCGACGTTCCATGGCTTGAAGAACCAATCCTTTTTGTCGGCGAACGTGCGCTCCATGCGGCCCACCACCTGGCGGAAGTCAACCGCTTCTTCGATTGCTTCCTGCGTCAGCGAGCGGCCCCCGCTGCCGTCCATCATCGCCGATGTGATGTCGTTCGACGCGACGATTGCGTAGAGCGGCGAGGTGGTGGTGTGCATCATGTACGCCTGGTTGAAACGATGGTGGTCGATCGCGCCCTTGCCATCGCGCACGTGGATGTAGGAGGCCTGCGACAGCGCCGCGAGCAGCTTGTGCGTAGAATGGGTGGCAAACACCGTGGGTCCGCGGTGCGTGGCCGGATCGCCGCGCATCGCATAGTGGTTATGGTACATCGGGTTGAACCGCGCGTAACCATACCAGGCCTCATCAAAGTGGATTCGGTCACAGGATTGTTCCAGCAGCTCCTGCGCGCGGACGGCGTTATAGCACAGGCCGTCGTAGGTGCTGTTTGTGAGGACCGCGTACACCGGCTTCTGGTCGGCTATCTTCTTCGTGAGCGAGCCCGCCTGTGCCTTCGCGCGGACTGTTTTCGGATCCATCTCGGAGGGCGAAATCGGACCGATAATGCCGTAGCGGTTGCGTGTCGGCACCATGTAGACCGGCCGCGCACCGGTCAGCATGAGGCCCTGCTCGATTGACTTGTGGCAGTTACGGTCAATGACCACCAAGTCATCCTCTTTCATACACGCCTGCATAATGCTGCGGTTCGATCCCGATGTGCCGACGACGCCCGAGTAGCTGCGGTGCGCTCCGAACACGCGCGCGGCGTACTTCTCGCTCTCAGCGACCGGTCCTGTATGGTCGAGCAGCGAGCCCAGTGCGCCGCGCTCGATGCCCATGTCAATGCGAAACACATTCTCGCCTAGGAAGTCGAAGAACGCGCGCCCCGCGGGATGCTTGGTGAATGCGATGCCGCCCTGGTGACCGGGCGCCGACCACGAATGCTCGCGGAGCCTCGCGTATTCTGCAAGCACGCGCGCATACGGAGGCAGGAGCTGCGCCTCGTAGCGTCGGATGGCCGCCATCACGCGGCCCGCGATGAAGTCGGCCGAGTCCTCGAGCAGCCAGACGAACTCGTCGACCATCTCGGCGACCTCGATCGTCATGGTTCCCCGCGTGCGCTCGCGGTCCGCGAGGAGAAACACCGGCGCGGCTGCATGCCGCTCGCGCAGCTTGTGCAGCAGCGCGGTCGCCTGCGCATGCGTGTCCTCGGTGTTCAGGCCGAGGTTCCAGTCGAGAAGCACGGCGCGTAACGAGGCGTCGGAGCCGACAATCGCCAGACCGTCCTCGAACGACAGCGCTCTGACGACGTCGACGTTGCGCGCCTCAAGCGCCTTCGCGAGGCTTTCCGCCGCCCGGCCGAGCGCCGTGTCGAGCTTCGCTAGTTCGTCGTCCACGATAAGGACGCGTGGCCGTAAGGGACTAGATGTGGGACTCAACATAGTGCGGTGCCTCCCAGACCGGGCATGATAAATATCGGCAGCACGATGAACCCGGCGCTCATCATGCTCGTTGCCGTGGGCCAGCTCGATCTATGAAAGCGTGCGGAGCGCTCCTGGACGCCGGCCAGACAATCCCACTACTGCATGTTTGTAAGTGTTGCGCTGAAGCTATTCGCACCGGGCACCATCGCGGGTCCCATATTCCAACGGACACACGCCCGTTGCATACGGCGAAGCGCAGAGCAAGCATCGGGGAATACTATCACAGCGATCTGCTAGCGGCACCGGTAAAAGGAGCTGTCGTGAAGAGTAGGTGGCCCGAGGAAAAAGCCAAGCCTGAACTAGGGCGGCCGCGGTCGGGGTGCGCATTGTGATAAGCCGCAACGACCTTAACGATCGGGCTATTTTGCCCCGTAAGTTCGTTCCACTTGTTGCCTAGTTGTTTCTTTAAGTCTTCAACCTTCTTTGATGCCTCGTCCTTCGTCGCGGTGAATGCCGCGCGGGCTGTCGTGTAGTCGGCCTCGGGCAGCTCAAACTCGGTCATGAATGGGCAGCCGCCGGAACTAAACTGCAGCGCGGCGTAGCGAACGCGGATCGTACCAGCAGCTTCACCTGGCCCGACTTTCATAATCACGGCATCTTTGTCCATCCTACACTTGTCGCCCTTTGCAATCGTCTTCATGTCGGCCGCTACGAATTTGCCGCCCTCGTTGAGCAGCGTGACATCCATCGTGCTCGGCATGAATGCAAGCTCGACCCCCGCGTCCGCTCCCGCGGCGTGCGCGCACAACGGGAAACCCACAATCGCAGAGACAATCAGTACGCTTATCGTGTTCGATTTCATTGGCGTCTCTCTTTTGGCGATCGCCGATCAGTCTCATCGAACCGTCTGTTTTTCAGCGGTCGACCGGCGTAACGACAGATTTTGCCAGTTTCAGCAGTATAGATCAAAGGCCCTGGAGACAAAACATTTGATCTCATTGTCATTGTCTATCCGACTGAAGGCAAAGCCGAAGAGATGCGGACCAAGCTCCTTGCAGAAGGAATATCTCATCGAGATCGGCGACGCGGTGATCGCGGTCAAATACGAGGACGGACCAACTGCTCAACACGACGGCCGCCGGGGCTTTGTCCGGTGGCTTCTGGGGCACATCCCTGGATTAGCCAGGTCTCGGCTGCGGCCCTGCCTTTTGATCGCGTCCTTCTCGACGGCGAGCTCGTCGCCTTGAGCGCCGATGGCCGACCCGATTTCCTCGCCCTTGCGGGGCGCGCTCGGTCGCGGTGTCGATGTGTTGCGTTATTTCGCCTTCGACCTTTTGCATCTCGACGGCAAGAATCTGCGCGAGCTTCCGCTTGAGGAGCGCCAGCGCCGCCTCGCCGAGGTTATCGCCGATGCCGGTCAGCGCTGGCTTGTCCCCGTGGGTGTATTCTCTGACGGCGCGCGCCTGCTCTCGTCCTGCGAGCAAATGCGGATCGAGGGCGTGGTCTCGAAGAAGCGCGCCGCGCCCTATCGATCAGGGGTGCGCTCGGGCTGGCTCAAAGTGAAGTGCGAGGCTTGGCGGGCAGCGAACCGCGAGCGATGGAAGCTATTCGAGAAATAAGCGAGCGGTCGCGATTTAGCGTTTCTGGCGCCTAGGAGAGTCGTGCAGGCCGATCCGCCGATTTTGCGTAACACAACTCGCGGGCTGGCCTTAATCGATCGTCGACCGGAACGCCGCCAACACTCTCAACTATGTCTAGACATTCGAGAGAGTGCAAAAAAGAAAGAGCCCGAGGGGAGCTTAGCGCTCAACCTCTCGGGCTCTTCCTCCCTAGGTCCGATGTCGGGCAGAATCATCGGCGCGGCTCTGATTTGGCTTTCGAGCAGTTAAGGTCTGGTTACCGGGTTACTACTTCTTCCGGTCTTTTAAGTAGGGCGCCACGCGGGCGGCACGTCGAGACCGAGCACCTTGGCGGTCTTGAGATTGATCACCGTTTCGTACTTGGTGGGCGCCTGCACCGGGAGGTCTCCCGGCTTCTCGCCCTTTGAGGATGCGAATCGACGTAGCGGGCGGCGCGTACCGGTCTCGGGTCAGGGGGCGAGAGCGGGCACTAATTTTACAAGGAGTTCGGAACCGGCAAGCTGGATGGCGTAGATTTCCAGGGTGTGCCTGCCGATGAAGCGTAACACGCGAGCTACGGGCTCTGGAGGTTGGATGGGGCTTGGACCACGCACGAATAGACACAGGCTAAGGGACATGACACCAACCAACAGAATGACGACGGCGAGCTGTATCGGAGAGAACATGAATTCCTTTTGTTCCTGCCAGATGTAGACGACCGCAGCGACACAGCAGACCAGTAGGCGCATCAGACCAAAGTTTTCTTTCATCCCGCGCGCAGGCGGTGACGCGACTTGCATTGCGCTGACCGCTGATCTGCCATACCGGCGCTGGTATAAGCCAAACAGGGCCCACAGCCAGCCCTCCGCACCGTAATCGACAATCTCCCCCACCAGCGGGAGCACCGCGAGAAGTGCGGAGACGAGGAGGGCAACGGCGACCCAGCCGTGATGCTGCACAAAGCTTTGTGCGTACGGACGTGCGAGGCGGATAAGCACGTAGCTCAGGAGAATGTTCGGTGCCACCCATCTCCAGTCGTCGTTCCAGCTTTCGAGCAGAGTCAGGATAACACCGAGCCATATCCAGTTGAGCGGAATGGTCCGGCTCTCCGCGTAGCCCTGGAAGAAGAAAAATACCGGAGCCGCGACGCGTCCGAAAACGGCCCACCAGTGGTCGTCTTCCATGAAGAAATGGCCGAAATGGCCAATTGAGACCGCGATGATTGCGACGGTCTTCAGCCAGTCGGTATTGTCAACTGGAGGCGTTCTCGTCGAACTCGGGACGTCATGCATTGTGCCGTAACTGGATGACGGCATACAACGTACCCCTTCAAGGCCGCCCCCAGGCGTGTAGCGCCGCCCGACAGCCGATGATCCAGGCGCGCCGTTACGTCTAAACTCGCCAAGCGGGGCAACGGCTGACGTGCGGCAGCGCTCTTAGCGTCGCTGCCGCAACTCAACCTCAGACATCACCCAGCAATTGAAAATGCCGGACGCTCAACGACGCGCGGACCGTCGCGCTACCCCGGCGACACTGACAGGCGTGAGTGGCCGTCCGACTTCGGCCTTGGCAGTCGAGACGAGACTACCAAGGCCGGGGATCGACAATCGCTTAGAAGGCTCGAGTCCACCAAGCCAGACCATGCCTAACAGCAGCAAGAAGGCTTTTCTTAACGTGGTCATTGGGCGGCTCCTTTGACAAAATTGCGCGGCAATTCATCAGCTATTGCTGAGTGAGAACATCCTCGCTCAGAGGGCCGGTGTGGCTTCGACTTTGCACTTCGTCACGTCGTCGCGCCTAACCTTGCAGCGGATCTCGCGGTCATGGGAGGTCGACCAGCGGACGTAGACGCCGCAGTCCTCCAACACCTCCCGCTTCCAATCGGCAATCGCGGCGTGGATCGCGGCGCGGGTGGCGTCCGGGCCGACGCCAGGCACGCGGGCCTTGCCGTCCTTATCGCCACGGCAACCGTGAGCCGTGGCATCGGCGAACGGGATCAGCGCCGTCCCTGCGGCAATGACCAGGGCGGCGAAGGCTGAACACGCAAACTTCTTCATGAGGAAATCTCCATTCTACTCGTACTTTCCAAGCCGTTCTATAAACGCTCGCTACTACTCTGGGAACCATTGAAAATTGATATAGGTCCTACTCCCGACAATCGACAGATCGAGGCGAGGCAGCGCTGTCGGGCAGCCCCGGGAGCTGCCCCGGCACCGCCCGGCCTACATTGCCGCAACAACATGTTGACGGTGCTTTCCAGCGCCGCAACCTTGGTTTTTGACGCTTAGTCTTCGCCAGCTGCAGCGTGCGCCAGCGCTACTTTGCAGGCATCGCTGACATCGGCGACGTGAGCTTTCATGCAGGCCTCAATGCGGCCCTCGCCAGGCTTGGTGTCTGCGCAAAATTGTTTCACGTCAGCCGCATGTCCCCCGTCAGCACCTACCGGACAGATTGAGCTGATTGCGTAAGAGAGAGGTGCGGCTCATCGTAGCCCCGGGAGGGAGCACGATGAGACACAAAGACAAGCAGGCGCCGGAGAGCGCTGAGAAGACCGTTCGCGATATCCGTAGAGCAACCAGGCGACAGTTCTCGGCCGAGGAGAAGATCCGCATCGTGCTCGAGGGGCTGCGCGGTGAGGAGTCGATTGCCGAGCTCTGCCGCAAGGAAGGCATCGCCCAGACCCTCTACTATCGCTGGTCGAAGGAGTTCCTCGAGGCCGGCAAAAAGCGGCTCGCCGGCGACACCGTCCGCGAGGCGACCTCCGACGAGGTCAAGGCGCTGCGCGCCGAAGCCCGCCAGCTCAAGGAGGCCTTGGCCGAGGTCACCCTCGAGAACCGTCTGCTCAAAAAAAGCGTGATCGCCGATGGGGAGGATATCGCATGAGATATCCTGCCTCGGAGAAGCTCGACATTATCCGCACCGTCGAGACCTCACCGCTGCCCGTGCGCCGCTCGCTCGACCAGATCGGCATTCCAAAGTCGACCTTCTATGCCTGGTATGACCGCTATCTGGCCGGTGGGCTCGAGGCCCTCGAAGATCGCAAGCCGCGTCCCAAGCGGGTCTGGAACCGCATCGCGGACGACGTGCGCGAGAGGGTTATCGGGCTGGCCCTCGACGAGCCCGAGCTCTCCCCACGCGAGCTGGCCGTCGCGTTCACCGACCGCAAGAAAACCTTCGTCTCCGAGGCCAGCGTCTATCGGATGCTCAAGGCCGAGGGGCTCATCACCAGCCCGGCCTTCATCGTCCTCAAGGCTGCCGATCGCTTCGCCAACCCCACCACCGCCATCAACCAGCTCTGGCAGACAGACTTCACCTATCTCAAGGTCACCGGATGGGGATGGTTCTACCTCTCAACCGTGCTCGACGACTTCTCCCGCTACATCGTCGCCTGGAAGCTCTGCACCACCATGGCCGCCGCCGATGTCACCGAAACCTTGGAGCTGGCGCTTGAGGCCTCGGGGCTCGATCAGGCTTCAATCCATCACAGGCCCAGACTGCTCTCCGATAACGGGCCCTCCTATATCGCCACCGATCTCTCCCAATGGCTCGAGGACAAGGGCATGTCCCATACCCGCGGCAAGCCCTATCACCCTATGACCCAGGGCAAGATCGAACGCTGGCATCTCTCGCTCAAGAGCCGCATCCTGCTCGAAAACTACTACCTGCCCGGCGATCTCGAACGAGCCGTCGCTGGCTTCGTCGACCACTACAATCACTGCCGCTATCACGAAGCTCTCGACAACCTCACCCCCGCCGACGTCTACTTCGGACGCGGTCAGCGCATCATCGACATGAGAAAGGAGATCAAGCGAAGGACCATCGAGCAACGCCGCCAACTCCACTTGCAAGCCGCAGCATGAACGACAACCAGATGGGCCGAACACTCCCTTAGCTTAAACCCTCAACTGTCCAGAAAACCCTGACGACGGACAAGCGAGCAAGCACCTCCTGCGCGTCGCCGCAGCCAGTGTCGGAGACCGACAACTGAACGTACTCGCCCGGTGTGAGACCAATCTCATCCGAAGCATCGTTGGTGTTGGTAATGAGGTCGACGTTGCGCGTCTCAATGATGAGTGCACCGCCGTTAGGCATGGCATCGCGTGTGTTCAAAGCGAGGTTGAACAAGGCAATTTCGATCTTGATCGGGTTAGCGCACACGGTCCACAGATCGCCGGCAAGGCTTAGGGCCAAGCTGATGGTCTCGCCAAGCAGACCGCGGAGCAACTCCATTGTTTCAAGTAAATGATCATTGAGGTTGACGATTGCCGGCTCAAGCCTCCGTTGCCGGGAGAAGCCGCGGACGCAGCCGGTCCATACATTAGGGTCAAGGACGGCTGTCAGCGCTACGTCCGCTACGAGTCCGCTCTACCTCCGACACCAGAAAGTTTGGTGCGCCGCGGCGACGAAGGCGCTTCGGCACGAACGGGCTTGTTTCATCCCCAGGTGCCGAACTGGGCGACGGGCTGTCGGTATTCCCGGGCCAGCAACGAGATCGCGCCGGCGACGGCGTTTGCGAGGTCGTCGTGGGCGTGCGGAGCGTGGTCGATACTCTCGCGCCCGCCACGAGAGACACGACGCTCAAGGCCGACGAGCTGATTGATCAGTTTCTCGCTGTCGATGAGGTCAACTCTGTGGCTGTTGAGTACGGGCAGTAGATCGCGGAAGAGATCGGACTTCGGCTTCTCCGAGATCCGGTAGTTGACGCCGAGCTTGCGGAACTGCTCTCGCGGCCACTCCCCTGCGTACCGATCGCCCGTCACTGTGCTGACGCCGTAGCGCCTCAGCGTCTCGCAGAACTCGGCGACTGCGGCCTCAGGGGAGAAGGGCGGTTTGCGCTCGCGTACAAGGTCCAGAACGATCCGATCGCCTTCCCGGTGACCCAGCGCCATCGTCATCGCATCGTTCGATCCACCGGAAGGATCAACAAAGGCCAGGTAGCGCTTGTTCTTGACGAAGGGGCGTTCAAGAACCCCGATTGACACGCAGGCCTCGACAAACTCACGGGTGACGAAGGCCTCAATGTCAGAGCGGAACTCGGCAAGATATTCGGCCGATGCGCTGGCGTGGTCGCGCTCTAGTGCTTGCTCGATCACCCGCTCATCAATCAGCGGGTTCATCTCTTGCGTGGTTCCTCTCCACACGAGCGGTGCGCCTTCCTTGCCGTAGAAGCGCCTGAACGCTTCCCACAGCGCCCCACGGCGCGCATGCGGGGACGATGCGCAGAGCAACATGGAGGTGGGGATCGTCGCCATGCCGGGCTTGATGGCGTTGAGGACTTCAATGTCGGGATTTGCGGAGTCATCGTCGGTGCGCCAGAAGGCGATCTCGTCGCAGATCACTGCCGCGTACGTGTAACCACGGGTAGCTCTGAGTGATGCAGTGGCGACTTCGATGGTCACGTTCCCGGCGAGGTCAAAGCCATCTGCTGTCTCGCGCTCTATGCGGTCGCGCAGAGCGGGGATCTTCAGCAAGGCGGTGATGTACCGCATGCAGACGCGGGCCTGCCGCCTGTCCGCTGCGACCACAGCTATGGTGGCGCGCTCTCCGGGTGCGAGATGGGGCCTGTAGTCAAAGAAGATGGCGAGGTAGACGGCGATCAAGGCCATAAACCTGCTCTTGCCGCCTCTCCGGCCTATGACCATCCAGGCTTCGCGGCTGGGTGTCGTAGGGCGATCAGTGCGCCCGGTGTGCTTGCGGTAGAGCGCCAGCTGCTCGTCGGTCACCGGAAGCGCGAACAGCGCATTGAGGAACGCGAACCACGCGGCGTACGTGTCAAAGTCGCCCGAGCCGTGGCGCTTGAACCAAGGACCCCACAGCCGTGGGTCACGGCAGCAGGCAACGATGTTCTTCACCGCGCGCTGGGGCCGCGGCTGACCATGCACCGGCTCTGTTCATAGAGTTGGGCTTCAGCTAGTTTTTGGGCGCCTTCACCCTAACCAACACTGTTTGGCCAGCGCTTCAAAAACGCCCGACCTTAGTGTCCGCCTAGCACAAGCAGCTTGAAGGGCATGACCAGAGCTTGCAGCCTTAGGATCATCGCATGCACTAGGCTGACCGTGTCGATGACATGTAAAGACAGCCACGTTCCAAAGCCGATGTTCTCGTCAGCCAGGCGATCGTGATTGTTGGTGTAGGCGTTGGCGATGCAGCTGCTGCCGGGGGTTACCCCCTCGAGGCCGCCCTCGAAAAGGGGTTGCAGAATGACGGTGAGTGTGCCGGGTTGCGTCACCTGCTGGGCATCGACAAGCTGCTCGGAAGTGCGGACTTGGCCGGCAGCAACGTAGTCCTGCACCCCTGTCACGACCATCGGAATGATGGTCCAGGGCTTCGAGATGCAGGTGGCTTCCGCCGTCATGCCCACTTTCATCACCTGCGCTTCGATCTGGTTGAAGCCAGCAATCAGCTGCCAGCGGCCGGCCCCGGAGGGAACCAGAATTCCCGCAGGCCGCATCAGCGGATTGACAACGTCACCGACGCGAAGGATGAACTGCTCCACTCGGCCGGTCACGCCGGCACGCACGACCGTTTTGTCCAGGTCGACTTGAGCCTGTTCGCGTGCGGCCTCGGCACTTGCTTTTTCGGCCGGCAGAAGGGTCGAGAGTTTCGTCTCGGCCGCCTGCTTGGCAGCCTGCGCCGCCGTCACCCCGCCTTGTCGCCCTTCAACCACATTTTGCAGCCGCTCGATCTCACGCTGGGCAACGACGTCGGCATTGCGCCGCTGCAACTCCTCTTTTGTTTGCAACTCCTCAACCGCCTGCTCATAGGCGCCCTTGGCCTGCTGGATCTGGCCTTCGGCCGCGGCAATATCAGCCTTTGCCATCGCGAAAGACGCATCCACTTCGGCGATCCGCTTATTTGCGACCTCGAGCGCCGCCTCTTGCTTGCTGCTATCGAGGCGGAATATGGGCGCACCTTTCTCGACGTCTCCGGTGAACCCCACGTAGACCTCGGCCACGCGTCCGTTCGTCTCCGGCAGAATGGGTAACGTGCGGAAGAGCGCTGTCACGCTCGTGGTCGATGGATGGAAGTAAAAGATGAGCGCGATCAGCGAGATGGTCAGCATCGCGCACGTCGTGATGCCGTACCTCAGCTCGTACCCGAAGTTGTAGATTGTAATCTCCCGGCCGAAACGCTTGCCTTGCCAATAGCGCCGGTAGAGATAATCCGGCACGAGCGTGAACAGCGAACAGAACATGAACTCAAGCATGCCCGGCCTCCCGCTTCCGCGCCGGTTCGTTGGCTTGATCTGAGCCCGGCACATCGGCCTTCGCCTGGGCGGAAGGCAGCGGTCTCGGCACGGCCGAGGGTGGAGGGCCTGGGGGCAAAGATTTCTCGCCAGTAGCTTGTGTTTGGGCTTCGGCTATCGTTTCTAGCGAACCTGCCATTCCCCGAACCGACCTGAAGAAATCCGGCAACGAGATGTCCGGAAAGTCAATCAACGCGATGATAAAGGCTGCGACCCAGAATGCGTGAATGTGCGTCAAAAGCCCGAGCAGCGCGAGACTTGCGACGAGATCGAACTGAATTTTGTGATGGACCATCCTCTCGGGAAGATTGTGCAACCAGAAGAAGAAAGCACCCAGGGCAACAAGTGAGCCAAGCAGGACGATGGCCATAACAACGAGCAGCCAGTCGGTCTCGCCTGGAGCCGTTATGAACGGCGGGAGATGCTGTGACGCTGCCTCATGGAGCGATTCCATCGTTCTGCCTTTCGATGTTGCCGCGCTCTGTGTTCACCTGCGCTCCCGCCTCTGCGAGGCGTTCTGCTGGAGACCCGCCGCCAAATTCGCGATCGTGGTTGCGCACAAATACCATCCCGGGCCGAAGGAGGCAGCGTACATGCCCGGCCGCAGCGCAACCTGGGTCACAAAGCTGCCCCGATGTCGCGAACAACAGCGCCCAGGGTCAGTCAGTCACCAATCAATCCGGCCTGTCGCACATCATGCCCATAATTAACCTTCTCGTAGCCAAAAACAATACAGTGTTTTGGAATTCCTCCTTTGCGCCTTTTGGCGGTTGACCGCAGTCAATTCGCAAGTATCGTCGAGTAAGTCGGTTGATACACGATTGTGGTCCGCCTTACGAGTGAGCCGCGTCATGGCAGTGTTATCCTCCCCCATCAGTACCAAGCCCGGCACCACGCCTTCTGGTCTTAATCCGATTGAAGATGCCTGGTCCTATTGGGTCGATGCGTGCCAGCGCTCGGTTCTTTTCCTCGATGTCCTTCAGCAGCGCGGCGAGCGCTACGAGCAGCACGCCGCGAAAGCCGCGCCGCACGTGCTGAAGTTCGGCTGGGATCTCGTCATGGACGGGCGCAAGATGCGGCGGCCCGTGAACTACGCTCTGGTGCGCATCACGCCGCCGGACGGCGTCGAGGTGGACGAGCTCAAGCGGCCCTTCGTCATCGTCGACCCACGCGCCGGCCATGGCCCCGGCATCGGCGGATTCAAGCCTCAGAGCGAGATCGGCGTGGCTTTCAAAGCCGGCCATCCCTGCTATTTCATCGGCTTTCTGCCTGAGCCGATGCGTGGCCAGACGATCGAGGACATCGTTCACGCCGAGGCGGCCTTCCTCGAGCGCGTAATCGCCCTCCACCCGGAAGCAGAGGGCAAGCCCGCGGTGATCGGCAATTGCCAGGCCGGGTGGGCGGTCATGATGCTCGCGGCGCTGAGGCCCGAGCTTTTCGGCCCGATCATCGTCGCAGGGTCACCTCTCGCCTACTGGGCGGGAGTCCACGGCGAAAACCCCATGCGCTATTCGGGCGGCTTGCTCGGCGGCAGTTGGCTGACTGCGCTCACGGGCGACCTTGGCAACGGTAAGTTCGACGGCGCCTGGCTCGTCACGAATTTCGAGAGCATGAACCCCGCCAACACCCTCTGGACCAAGCAGTACAATCTCTATTCCAAAGTCGACAGCGAGGCGCCGCGGTATCTGGAATTCGAGCAGTGGTGGGGCGGCCACGTGCTGCTCAATGCCGAGGAGATGCAGTTCATTGCCGATCAGCTGTTCATCGGCAACAAGCTAGCGGCCGCGGAGATGGTCACGTCCGACGGCTCCCGCATCGATCTGCGCAACATCACCTCGCCGATCATCGTTTTCTGCTCGAAAGCCGACAACATCACCCCGCCGCCGCAGGCGCTGGACTGGATCCTCGACCTTTACGACAGCGTCGACGACATCCGGGTGCATGGACAAACGATTGTTTACGCCGTCCACGAGTCGATCGGTCACCTCGGGATCTTCGTGTCAGGGTCCGTCGCCAAGAAAGAGCATGACCAGTTCGCAAGCAACATCGATCTCATCGACGTGCTCCCGCCGGGCCTCTACGAGGCGGTGATGACGCCAAAGAATCCAAATGATCCGACCGCCGACCTGGTCATCGGCGATTATCTCGTCCGCTTCGAAGCAAGAACTCTCGACGATATCCGGGCGCTCGGCGCCAACGACGAGGAGGATGACCGCAAATTCGCAGCGGTCGCGAGGGTGTCCGAGATCAATCTCGGGCTTTATCGCACGTTCTTTCAGCCCTGGCTCCGCCTCTGGGCGAATGAGGGCGCCGCCGAATGGATGCGCCGGTTCCACCCGATGCGGCTGCAGTACGAGATGTTCTCGCCCGCCAATCCGATGATGCGCGTCCTGTCCAACACGGCCGAGACGGTGCGGGCAAACCGCCAGCCGGTCCCGAAGGACAACGTCCTCTGGACGGCGCAGGAGTGGTATTCGGACTGGATCGAGACATCGCTCGACGCCTATCGCGACGTGCGCGACCATGCGTCGGAGGCGGCGTTCCATGCAATCTACGGCTCACCCCTTGTGCAAGCTCTCGTCGGACTCATGGCGTCGGACGCCGCTCCGCGCCGCGGGCCCGGGAAGGACCCAGCCTATATCGCGCGGCTTGCACGCCGCATCGACGAGTTGAAAAAGGGCATTCCCGACGGCGGCCCCCGCGAGGCGGCGATCCGAGCCCTCCTCTATATTCGCATGCCGGAGGGCGTTGTCGACGAGCGAAGCTTCAATCTCCTTCGGCGCATGCGGGAGGATACCGGACGGGGCCTCACGCTTTCCGAGTTCAAGAAGCTCCTGCGCGAGCAGTTCTTCATGTTGCTGCTCGATGAGCGGCGCGCCGTCGAGGCAATTCCAGCCCTGCTCGCCAAGGACCGCGAGCTCGCCTCCCGCGTGACCGGCAGTCTGCGGCGGTTGATCGATGTGCTCGGGCTCGAAAGCGCTGTCTCGAAGGCGCGTTTCGCCGAGATCGAAGCTCTCCTTGAACGCAGCGGCGAGCGAGAGACGTCGAGGCTGGCGGAGGAAGAGGAGGAAGAAACGTCACATCTGGACGCCGTTCGCGCGGTGCGGGCTCATGCGGCCAGGAGCTCGAAGCACTCCTGAGGCAAGCATGTGTGGGTCAAACTCAACGCAGAAATGGAAGAGCAACTCTAATGGCTGGACTCCTACGCCCCGAGGATCTGAACCAAATCGCCTCCGACGCCGAGATGGAGAAGATGGATGAAGAGCGTCGGCTCAAGGAAAGGAAGGATCGCCAGGAGCTCGAGCTGCGCGAGGCGTTCATGTCGCGTGAGATTCAGCCTCAAGCCATCGATCGCATCAACAGCGCCGTCCGCGTCGCCGCCAAACAGGGCCAGCACCAGCTCCAGGTGGTGACGTTTCCTTGCAAGTTTTGCAGCGATGGCGGCAGGCGGATCAACATCGGGGACCCCGAGTGGCCGAGCACGCTCGAAGGCTTTGCCAAGCAAGCCTACGAGTTCTACCTCAAGGAGCTGCGCCCTCTCGGGTACAAGCTTCACGCCGAGGTCATCAGCTTTCCCGGCGGCATGCCTGGAGACGTCGGGCTCTTTCTGAAGTGGTGAGCAAGGCCGCCGCTTTGCGCGCCTGCCTACAAGAAGAGGATTAGCGCCGTGACCAAGAAGGCCGTAGTCGCCCAACTGCGCCAACATGAGAAGTATGAGCGTCTCATAGCTGCGACAAAGGGCTTGGCGGCGCTCGTGACAGCCGTCGCACACCCCTGCGACGAGACTTCGCTGCGCGGTGTGCTTGAAGCGGCCGACGCAGGAATGATCGCTCCAATCCTGGTCGGGCCGAAGGAGAAGATTCGCAGCCTCGCGAAGTCTCTCGGCCTCGATATCGAAGGCATCGAGCTCGTCGATGTCGCAGCACAGCCAGGCGGCCGCGGAGAAGGCAGTCGAGCTGGTCCGCACCGGCAAGGCCGAGCTCTTGATGAAAGGGAGCCTCCATTCGGATGAGCTCTTGGGGGCAGTTGCAAAGCGAGAGACAGGGTTGCGGACCGGGCGGCGCATCAGCCACGTCTTCGTCATGGATGTACCGACCCATCCTGAGACTTTGTTCATTACCGATGCCGCCGTGAACATCGCGCCCGACCTCATGGCGAAGCGCGATATCATCCAGAACGCCATCGATCTCTACGTGGGGCTTGGGCTCGGCACGCCGAAGGTCGCCATTCTGTCCGCGGTCGAGACGGTGAACCCGAGCATTCCCTCGACCATCGACGCAGCCGCCCTTTGCAAGATGGCGGATCGCGGACAGATCACCGGCGGGCTGCTCGATGGCCCGCTCGCCTTCGACAACGCCATCAGTCCGGAGGCGGCGCGCATCAAGGGCATCAAGTCGCCGGTTGCAGGCCAGGCCGAGATCCTGGTCGTGCCCGACCTCGAGGCCGGCAACATGCTCGCCAAGAACCTGTCGTTCCTCTCAAATGCCGATGCGGCCGGCATCGTGCTCGGCGCACGGGTGCCGATCATCTTGACGTCGCGCGCCGACAATGTGCGCACGCGCATGGCGTCCTGCGCGGTGGCCATGCTTCTCGCTCACAGCCGAAGGTCGAAAGAGCCGATCCGGGCTTGAGCCATGACCGAAACCATCCTCGTGGTCAACGCCGGCAGCTCGAGCATCAAGTTTCAGCTGTTCGCGGTCGGCCCTCATGACCAGCTCGAGCGGCGCTTTCGAGGCCAGATCGAGGGCATCGGCACACGGCCGCGCCTGGTGGCCAAGGACGTCAGGGGAGAGATCCTCGTCGATGATTCGTGGCCCGCGGCGGAGGTGAGCGATGTGCCGGCGGCGCTCGACAAGGTCGTCGCCTTCCTGCGAGGGCAGATCGGCGGGAAGCTGCCGACGGCGATCGGCCACCGCGTCGTGCACGGAGGCCCGGAGTACAGCGAGCCGACCGTCGTCAGCGGTGCAGTGCTCGAGCGGCTCGAGCGGTTCACCTCGCTCGCGCCCCTTCACCAGCCGAACAACCTTGCACCGATCCGCGCGATCCTCGAGCGCCAACCTCACCTCTTGCAGGTCGCCTGCTTCGATACGGCCTTTCACAGAGGCCATCCCGACGTTGCCGATCGCTTTGCGATCCCCGAGGAGCTCTATGTCGAGGGCGTGCGTCGCTATGGGTTCCACGGTCTCTCCTACGAGTACATCGCGCGACGGCTTGCCGAGGTCGCGCCCGAGATCGCCAAGGGCCGGGTCGTGGTTGCGCATCTCGGCAGCGGCGCCTCCATGTGCGCCATCTCCGCCGGCAAGAGCCTCGAGAGCACGATGGGCTTCACGGCCCTCGACGGGCTGCCCATGGGCACACGGCCGGGCCAGCTCGACGCCGGCATCGTGCTTTACCTCTTGACCGAGAAGGGCATGAGCGCGAAGGCGATCGAGCACTTCCTTTACAACGATTGCGGTCTCAAGGGCCTTTCGGGCCTCAGCAACGACGTGAGGGACCTGCTCGCGAGCCCGGATCCGCGCGCGAAGCTGGCGCTCGATTACTTCACCTACCGAATTGCGCTCTTTGCGGGAATGCTCGCCGCCGCGATGGGCGGAATCGACGGCTTCGTGTTCACGGCGGGCGTCGGCGAGAACGCGCCGGCGGTTCGCGAGGCGGTGCTGCGGCGCCTTTCGTGGCTTGGCCTCGATCTCGCCGTTCAGGCGAATGCAAAGAACGAGCTCTTGATCTCGCGCAAGCGGTCGCGAGTAGCCTGCTACGTCATCCCGACCGACGAAGAGCTGATGATTGCGAGCCACACGCTCGGTGTCCTGCGCGAGCATTCCTCAGCCCAGCTTGCGGAGAAACGCGCATGATCGATCTCTCCTCGTTGGCCTTTCTCAAGGGAAAGAAGGCGCTCGTCACCGGCATTGCCAACGATCAGTCGATCGCTTGGGGGTGCGCCAAGGCCTTTCATGCGTTCGGGGCCGATCTCGCGATCACCTACCTCAACGAAAAGACGAAGCGCTACGTCGATCCCCTCGCCAAGGAGGTCGAGGCGTCGATCTACATGCCCCTCGACGTCAAGAAGCCGGGGGAGTTGGAGGCCGTATTCGACACCATCAAGAAGAAATGGGGCAAGCTCGATACCGTCTTGCATTCGATCGCTTTCGCCCCCAAGGAGGATCTGCAGGGGCGCGTCGTCGATTGCTCTAAGGACGGGTTTCTGCTGGCGATGGAGCTCTCGTGCTGGTCGTTCATCCGGATGGCAAAGCTCGCCGAGCCGCTCATGAAGCACGGCGGAACGCTATTCACCATGACGTACTACGGCTCGCAGATGGTGGTCGAGAACTACAATATCATGGGACCGGTCAAGGCCGCGCTCGAGTTCGGCGACGCGCTACATGGCCGCCGAGCTCGGACCCAAGGGCATCAGGGTACACGCAATCTCACCGGGTCCACTCAAGACCCGTGCCGCTTCGGGGATCAGCGACTTCGACAAGCTACTGCAAAAGGCGCAATCGAAGGCGCCGACCCGCAGCCTCGTCTCGATCGACGACGTCGGGGTTGCCGTTGCCTTCCTCGCCATGAACGGAGCAAAGCTGATCACCGGCGAGACGCTCTATATCGACGGCGGCTATCACATCATCGATTGACGCTCGGCGCGCGGGAGCGCCGCACGCCGGATGCCGCCGTCATGCGGTGATGCGCCCGTCCTTGGACAACAGAATCGCCACCCATCGCCAGCTCGGCACGTTAGCGCACACGATCATGATCACGACCAGGATCGGGACGCTCAGAAACATGCCGACCATGCCCCAGACCGCGCCCCAAAATGCGAGCCCCAGAATGATGGCGAACGGGCTCATATTGAGGGATTTCCCCATCAGCATTGGCTCCAAGACGCTGCCGATGGTCAATTGGATCGCCGTCAGGACAATGACGACGATGAAGAAGGGACCGAGCGTGTCGAACTGCACGAGGGCGATCAGCGCCGGGAAGGCAACGCCGACGATGGACCCGATGTTGGGGATGTAGTTGAGCGCGAAGATGAGCAGAGCCCAAGTCTCTGCGAAATCGACGCCGAGCCAGCGAAGGACAACGTAACACGCCGCGCCGGTGAGCACGCTGACGACGGTCTTGATCCAGATATAGCCTTGAACGCTCTGGGATATGGTTGCGAAGAGGGCGGTTGCCTCTCGCGCCCGGGCCTCGTCGGGAAACATCGCCGCAACTTTTGCACCAAAGTTGCCGCGCTCGGCAAACAGGAAGCCGATATAGGCCAATACGAGCAACAGACTGAAGATGACCGACTGCGTGGAGGCGATGACGCCGGGTATGCGTCTCGTGAGATCGATCTCGCCCATCATCTGCTTGAGCTTTTGGGACTGCTCCGGTCCGAGCCATTCCGTCAAATCGCTGACGATCGATTTAAACCGGGCGACATAGCGCGGCCAGGCTGCCCCGATTGCATCGACCTGCCCGAGGAGGATGGCCATGATCAGGTAAAGGCCGAGCATGACTGAGGCGATCCCGAGAACGGCCGCGAGCCATCGCGGCAGCCTGTAGTCTCCGATAGTCACGCTTGCGAAGCCCTCGATCATCGCCTCGAGTACCGCCCAGAGAAAAAGCGCGACCGCCAGCGGAACGAGGAGAGGGCGCCCGTAGACGAGCCCGGCAACGGCGACGCCGAGCGCGATAATCGCTAGGCCGGCGTCCCGCAGCCCTTCGACATTGTTGGCCCCTCCCACGCTTCCCCCTGCCAAGCTCAATGGACTTCGGGAACCCACTTTAACGCCTGCTCGACGTCCTCGCGGGCAGCCTTCACGTCGCGCTTGGGCAGCTTCACCTTCTCGCGCGGCACATCCTTATAAGGAATCTTGCTCAGGAGATGCTCGATAATGTTTAATCGCGCGCGCTTCTTGTCGTCGGACCGGGCAACGTACCAAGGCGCCCATGGCGTGTCCGTCGCCTGGAACATGTCATCGCGTGCCTTCGTGTACTCGTCCCATCGGGTGTAGGATTTCAGATCCATCGGTGAGAGCTTCCAGATCTTGCGTCCGTCGTCGATGCGCGCCTCGAGCCGTCGCATCTGCTCCTCCGGACTCACCTCGAGCCAATACTTGAGCAGGATGATGCCTGAACTCGATCATGACCTTTTCCACGTTGGGAACAAGATTGAGGAAGCCTTTCGCCTGATCTTCGGTGCAGAAGCCCATGACCCTCTCGACGCCGGCGCGATTGTACCAGCTGCGGTCGAAGATCACGATCTCTCCGCCTGCCGGGAAGTGCGGCAGGTACCTTTGCACGTACATCTGCGACTTCTCGCGCTCGGTCGGTGCGGGAAGGGCGATCACGCGGAAGGTGCGCGGACTGACCCTGGCGGTGATGGCTTTGATGGTTCCGCCCTTGCCGGCTCCATCCCGACCCTCGAAGACGATGCAGATTTTCCGGCCCTCGTGGCGGACCCACTCCTGCAGCTTCACCAATTCCACGTGCAGCTTGCGCAGCTCGGCCTCATAGTCCTTGTTTGTGAGCTTGATGCTGGATTTCTGGTCGGGCTGTTCCACATGAGCCACCTGCGTGTCGTCCTCATGCTTCTGCTTGTTCTTCTTGCGGCGCTTCTTGTCTCCCATGGGGGGCTTCCTTCTCTCTCCCGGCCTGCCGCCGGGACCATGCCAACGTCATGCTCTCTAGCGTCCTGAAAACCTCGGCCTGCGCTTCTCCTTGAATGCGCGAATGCCCTCCTCGTAGTCCTCGCTATCATAGACGATGCGCCTCAGCCCCTGCACGCGCTCGAAGCGCCGTGGGCTCATGGGATGGGCGCCGGCAAGCATCCGCAGCTGTTCTTTCATGACCGAGATCGAGAGCGGAGCGTTTTCTGCGATTTCGCGGGCGAGCGCGTACGTGAAAGCCTCGAGCTTCTCCGCCGGTACCATGTGATTGACGATGCCAAGGCTTTCGGCACGTTCGGCTGAGATCGGCTTTGCCGTAAAGACCATTTCCTTCACGATGCGCAGCGAGCAGGCATTGAGGAACGTCAGCATGCCCGAGACGTTGTAGGGAACGCCGAGCCTCGCAGGCGTCACCGCAAACGTAGCCGTAGGCGCGGCGACGATGAGATCACAGGCAAAGACCACCTCGCACGCCCCTCCCCAGACCCCGCCCTCGACCATCGCAATGACCGGGGCGGGGAGCTCCTCGATGGCGCGCACGAGATAGCGCAAAGGGTCGTCCCAACCCAAGGGATCGCGGCCGACATGGGGAAGCTCGCCGACATCGTGACCCGCCGACCAGACCTTCGCGCCGGGCGATGCCCGCAACACAACGGCGCGAACTTCCTCGCGCGAGAACTCCGTCAATTTATCGACGACCGCGTCGATCAGAGATTTCGAGAGGGCGTTACGCTTTTCGGGATGGTCTAGAGTGATCGTCCCAATCGCGCCGTCGACATTTGCTTGGATCAATGCCACCTTTCCCCTCCGGTCGTTTCCGCCTGCCGCGCGCGCCATCGAAAGGCCTTCGGTTTTGGTCGATTGATACCCCAAAATCAGCGAAACTCGCTGGGCAAATATTGATGAGAATCAAGCTCACCGAGCGGGTGGCTGTTGGGGAAGAGCAGTCGCGCCGCCCGTCCCTACTTTCAACTTACGACAGCGAGACTGAACAGTGGTCGAAGCGCGAAACTATGTTGCCGCGGAAACGCTAAGTGATGGAACGCCTGTCACCATCCGGGCGATCCGCCCCGATGACGGCGCCGGCATCCTCGCGGCATTCAAGACCCTGGCTCGGGAATTGGTCTTCACGCGCTTCTTCACCTATAAGAAGGGTCTCACGGACGCTGAGTTGAGACAGATCACCGATGTCGATTTTGACCAGGTAGTCGCCCTGGTGGTTACGACGCCTACCGGAGATCGAGAGAGGCTGATCGGCGGGGGACGGTATTTCTCCGAAGCGGCACTGGAGGGGTCTCGCAGCGCGGAATTGGCCTTCATCACCGCAGACGAATACCGCGGCCTAGGCATTGCGAGCCTTCTCTTGAAACACCTTTTCCGAATCGCGCGCCAAAAAGGAGTACGGCAGTTCCAGGCCGAGGTGCTTGCGCAGAACAGGGCGATGCTTGCCGTCTTCCGTCGCAGCGGATTGCCGATGACGCACCGGCTCGAAAACAACGTCGTTCACGTGACGCTTTCTCTGGAGGCAGATCCGTCCTCCGCGTTGTGATTTGTCCGTAATCTTTGTCCGCAATCAATGCTACGTTTCAGCGATTGCGGCACTGGTCGATTGCCCTCGCGCGCCGCGTGGCACAGCTTGTCATTCTGAAGGTGCCGGCGATGAAGACCATTCCCCTGGACCAGGCCGTCGCCATGATCCCTGATGGGGCTCGCCTGATGATCGGGGGCTTCATGGGAGTCGGCACGCCCGAGCGCCTCGTCGACGAGATCGTCCGCCAAGGGAAGCGGGATCTCACCGTAATCGCCAATGACACGGCCAAGCCCGGCACAGGCATCGGCAAGCTTGTCGGCGCGAAGCTGGTCCGCACGGCGATCGTGAGCCACATCGGGCTCAACCCTGAGACACAGAAGCAAATGATTGCAGGCGAAATGTCCGTCGAGCTGGTCCCGCAGGGCACCCTCGTCGAGCGGATCAGGGCCGGCGGCTATGGCCTCGGCGGGGTCCTGACGCCAACCGGCGTCGGCACGGTGGTCGAAGAGGGAAAGCGTAAGATCGACGTCGACGGGACGGAATTCCTCCTCGAAACACCGCTCCGTGCCGAGTTTGCCCTCGTCCACGCCTTTCTCGCCGATTATCTCGGCAATCTCGCCTATGCCCTCACGGCGCGAAACTTCAATCCTCTGGTGGCAATGGCGGGCGCTACCGTGATCGCCGTCGCCGATCATATTGTCCCAGTCGGACTGATCGCCCCCGACCACGTCGTTACCCCGGCGCCGCTGGTCGACTACATCGTCGCGAATGTGTGAACGCCATGGACGCTCAGACGATCATTGCCAAGCGTATCGCCCGCGAGTTGCAGTCCGGAATGCTGGTCAATCTCGGTATCGGCATCCCGACGCTGGTCGCCAACTACGTGCCTGCGGACATCCGAGTATTTTTCCAATCGGAAAACGGGTTGATCGGGACGGGCCCCATTCCCGAGGAAGGCATGGCGCATCCGACGCTGGCGGACGCCGGCGGACGGCCGGTCACGGCGCTGCCGGGTGCCTCGACGTTCGATAGCGCCGTCTCGTTCGGACTGATCCGAGGCGGTCACGTCGACATGACGGTGCTCGGCGGTCTGCAGGTTGATCAGTCGGGTCGCTTGGCCAACTGGACGATCCCCGGAAAGATGGTCCCGGGCATGGGCGGGGCGATGGATCTCGTGACCGGCGCTAAACGCGTCGTCATCGCGATGCAGCACAGCGCAAAAGGCAAATCCAAGATCGTGAAGAAATGCACGCTGCCGCTCACCTCGGCGCGCCCGATCGACATGGTTGTCACCGAATTGGCCGTGATAACCTTTGTGGGCGGTCGCGCAACGCTCACAGAAACAGCCTCTGGCGTCTCGGTCGCTCAAGTCATTGAAGCCACGGAGGCGGAGCTTGCCGTCTCGCCTGAGGTGCGGCAGATGCGGCTCTGAGTTAGATTGCGTGGCCTCGCGAGGTTCTGCCATCGGCAAGGGTCTATTGAGCAGAGCACTTCATCCACCGAGCGCGATTGTGATTGCGACCAGGATCGCGCCGAAGCAGGCGACAGCCAGGCCGATGGCCCATGGACGATGCCAGTTCATGTAGCGGCCTAGTCCCGTCCCGACCAGGAACAAGAGAACGACGGCAATCGCATTGGAGATGCGAAGCGCCAGTCCCACGTCGCCGATCAGCATGAAGGGTAAGGCGACGGGAAACGTCGACAGGAAGACGAGAAGGAAGATGCTCCCCGCCCCGCGAAGGTCCTCCCGAGTTCGGCACCATGCTGCGCGGGGACAGCGGCATGGCGCGGATGCCCTTCGCCAGCCGGTCGAGGTCGTCCGGCGCAAGCAGACGCCCGGCTCCGTCGGGCAGAGCCTCCAGAACCATTCGCCTCGCGTCGGCAGCGGACGCATTCGCGTATCGCCTCGACAAGACTTCGCTTGCGCTGGCGCGTCACGATCTCGGCGAGGACGTACATTGCGCCGTCCACGAGACCCCAAGCGACATTGCAGGCAAGTGCGGCGGCGAGCATCGTCACGACATCATTGCGCGTGCTCGACACGACGCTCACGGTGCACGTGAAGGTGAGCGCCATGATCAAGCCGAACATGATCTCGGATGAGCGCTCGAGAGGATCGAGCACATCTCTCGACGACGATGGCCGGGGCGCGCCGCGCGCACCAATTTCTTGATTCGTCACCGCGATCCCTCCTCCGAAAGCTCTACGGACCGCTTGGCGCAGGGTCGGGAAGAAGCGTATTCGCCGACCATCAAACCCTCTCTTGTCGGCCCAGAGACGCCACTCGGTCGCGCGGCCCGCGGCGTTGAGGCCGATGTTGCGCGCCTCGAGCGCCTTAATCACATCGGTGATCGTCAATAGTCCGGTCGCATCGATGGCCGAGACGGGAAGCAGGTCGATGACGACGTGGCGCAGGCCGGGATCCTGCTCGTCGATAGCCCGCATCAGCTCGCGCTTGAAGTGAGGCGCATTGAAAAACGTGATCGGCGCGTTGAAGCGAAACAGCAGCAAGCCGGGGATGCTCTGGCCGTGCTCATGCCGTTCGAGCGAATGTAGGCCGGGAAAGCCCTCCACCTTGCCGAGAATCTCGACCCGCGGCCGCGACATCAGCTTGATGAATCGCAACAGGGCGAGCACCACTGCGAACAGAATGGCATTGACCGGACCCACAGCGACGACGCCGAGCGTCGCAAGCACCGAGAGCAGCGCTTCGGTGGGATCAATACGATAGATGAGGCGGAGGCTCTCGATATCGATCAGCGACAAGCCCGCAACGACGAGAACGGCGCCGAGAGCGGCCAGCGGCACGTATTGCAGGGGGGCCGTGAAGAAAAGCAGCACGAGGGCCACCGCGGCGGCGGCGACGAGCCCAACGGCTTGCGTTCGTCCCCCGGCCGCATCGCTCACGGCGGTCCGCGAGCTCGCTCCGCTGACGGCAAAGCCCTGGGACAACGCGGATGCGACATTGGCCGCGCCAAGTGCCGCGAAGTCCTGATCAGGGTCGACGTCGTAGCCGTTCTTTGCGGCGAAGCTGCGCGCCGTCAGCATCATGTTCGAGAAGGTCACCAGCGCGAGGCCCGCCGCCTCGGCCAAGAGCGAGGAGAGGAGCGCTGGATCGGCGTACGGCAGCTTGAGCGCGGGCAGGCCGCCCGGCACGGCGCCGACCGTCTTCACTCCGGCGGCCGCCAGTCCCAGGAGCGGCACGGCAGCGCCCGCGAGCGCCATGCCGACGAGCGCAGACGGCAGCCACGGCACCAGGCGGGGGACGATCGCCATGATGGCAAATGTTCCTCCGGCAACGGCGAGCGTCGCCCAGTGCGTCTCGCCAAGCTTGCCGACGATCTCGGCTAGGCGGGGCAGGATGCCGGACTCCTGGACCGGAAAGCCGAAGATCTTGTCGGACTGCCCCAGAATGATCGACAGCGCCACGCCGTTGAGAAAGCCGACCAGGATCGGCCTCGACAGGAAGTCCGCAAGCACGCCTAGGCGAAGAAAGCTCGCCCCGATGCAGATGAGGCCGGTGAGCAATGCAAGCGTCGCGGAGAGCGAGGCATGGAGGGCCGCGTCCCCCGCCGCGAGCGGGGCAACGGCAGCCGCGATAACAGCGCAGGTTGCCGCGTCCGGCCCGACGATCAATTGGCGCGAGGTCCCGAAGATCGCATAGGCTATGAGCGGCAGGATGGTTGAATAGAGCCCGACCTCCGGTCCGAACCCGGCAAGCACGGCATAGGCGATACCGACCGGCACCGCGACGGCCGCAACGGCGAGACCCGCATTGATGTCGGCCGGCGCATCTGCAAGCTTGTAGTGGCGCAGCGTGGCGAGGCCGGGGGCGAAGCGGTCGAGAGAAAGCATCGTCGCTCCAGACCGCAAGAGTTTGACCTCTCTATCCTAGCTCACAAGGCCGGCGTGGCCTCGGCCTCGCACTTCGTCACGTCGCCGCGCTTGACCTTGCAGCGGATCTCGCGGTCGGTCGCGGTCGACCAGCGGACGTAGACCCCGCAGTGCTCCAGCACCTCCTGCTTCCAATCGGCAATAGCGGCGCGGGTCGCGGCGCGGGCGGCGTCCGGGCCGACACCAGGCACGCGGGCCTCGCCCTCCTTATCGCCACGGCAACTGCGGGCCGTGGCATCGGCGAACGGAATCAGCACCATCCCTGCGGCGATGACCAGGGCAGCGAAGGCTGCACACGCAAACTTCTTCATGGGGAAATCTCCATTCCACTCGCTTTTTCGCCACGCGGCACTTGGTGCGACGCGGCCTCCAAGCCGTTCTAGTCTAAGGCTCGGTACCACTCAGGGATCCATTGAGAATTGATTTAAGTCTATTTCCCGCATGATCGAATGCCGTCAGACCTGCCACAAATAGGCGGGAGCCCGAGATTAGACGCGCGCCGTGATGTGCGACGTCGCAAGAGGCCGGCTGAGCAGAAGAAACGTCCCGAAGTCTCCGAATTGGGTATCCTATCCGGTGCGTCCGCGGGCTCGCGCTGACCTGTCGACTGCGGCCGGGTTGAGGTTCGCACGCGGCCGAGGTCGTCGTCGTTTCTAGTTTTGGCTGAGTAAGCCGTCTGAATCGTGTTGATGTGCAGAGCCCTGAGGGAGGGAGAATAGGCATGGTGCGCCAATTCTTGATGGGCGGTGCTATCAGCATTTGCAACATCATGATCCACGCTCTGGTCATGACGGCGGTGGTCCGGGCGTCGCAAGCGACTGCCGCTGTGGTTGCGCTTCGGCCGAACCTATTGTTGATTGCCGTAATGGTTGCGACAGTCTCTGTATTAATGGCCGCACACACGTGCGAAGTCATCGTTTGGTCGCTGGCTTACGGTCTCGTCGATGCGGCCCCCGCCAAGGCGCATCTCTTGTACTTCGCCTTCGTCAATTACACGACGCTTGGCTACGGCGACGTTCTTCCAGTGGAGCGATGGCAGTTGCTTGGGCCGATGACCGCCGTGAACGGCATACTGTTGTTCGGTTGGTCGACCGCCGTCATTTTCGAGGTTCTGCGGAAAGCAATGGAGGGCAACGCCCCAAGGTGATGAATGAAGGCGCTCTTGGGCGAGGAAATGCTGAATAATGGCCGTTGACAAGCATAGGAACCCTAGACCGGCGGCGCTGACCAGCGAAACCGTCGATCTGGCGATACGCTTCGGCCTTCTCGCCCTGCTCGGCTACTGGTCGTGGGGGATCATCGCTCCGTTCCTGACAATCGTGCTGTGGAGCGCAATACTGGCGGTCGCACTCTATCCGCTCTTTGATCGGCTCTCTCTGTGGCTAGGCCGCCGCTGGCTGGCTGCGGCGCTGGTCACGCTGCTTTGTTTGTTGATTGTTGTTGCGCCGGTGACGTGGCTCGGCTTTGGCATGATCAGCGGCGTCAAGTTCATGGCAAACGAAATCGACGCCGGCCTGCCGTCAATTCCATTGCCCAACGACTCTGTGAAGGATTGGCCGATTATAGGCGAGCAAGTCTATGAGCTCTGGAGTCGTGCCGTCACCGACATCAAGGCACAACTGGTCGAGTTGGCACCACTGATCAAACCAGTGGGCACCAAGCTGCTCGAAATCGCGACGAACACGATGTTCGGGCTTCTCAAGTTCCTCGTCTCCATAATCGTTGCGGGCTTCTTGTTCTGTCCAGGTCCGCGTTTGGTGGACGGTCTTGCCCAATTCATGGAGCGAGTTTTTCGCCCCCGCGGATTGGAGATGGTGCAATTGGCCGGGGCTACGATACGTAACGTATCGCGCGGCGTTATTGGAATTGCCCTGCTGCAATCACTCCTGGCGGGGGCGGGGTTTCTGGCCGCAGGCGTTCCAGCCGCCGGCTTCTTGGCCTTCCTTTCGCTGTTGCTAGGGATTGTTCAGATCGGACCAGCCATCGTGTTTTTACCAATCGTCATCTGGAGCTGGACTGCCATGGAGACCGCGAACGCGTTGATGTTCACCGCCTACATGGTTCCGGTTGGCCTTCTCGACAACCTTCTCAAGCCCATGCTGATGGCGCGCGGGCTGTCTACGCCAATGCCGGTGATCATCGTTGGAGTAATCGGGGGAACGATAGCATACGGCCTCATCGGCCTATTTTTAGGCCCTATTGTTCTTGCCGTCGCTTGGGAGCTGATGACGGACTGGCTCCACGCAGGTGATGCAGGATTTGGGAGAAAAGATACGAAGTGACGGACGCCTGATGGGCGAAATAGCCTGTCGCCAGCAGCTGAAGCGCTGGCGAGACTGAACGCAATTGCAACGGAAACGGGCATCCGACTCGAACTCTCCCGCCAGCTCGGCGTCAAATACGACAGTGCCTGGCTCATGCGCCAGAAGCTCAATGCCGTGATGCAAGCCGACGAGGCCGAGCGAAAGCTCGACGGCCGCGTCGAGATGGACGACGCCGTCTTGGGCGGCGAGAAGGGCGAACTGGACGGCGGCAAGCGCGGACGTGGAGGTCCGAACAAAGTCCCTTTCGTCGTGGCCGTCGCGACCAGCGACGAAGGCCATCCGCAACGGCTCGCGCTGCTTCCCGTCGCGGCGCACAACAGTGACGAGATCGAGCGCGTGGTCAAGGCGCATCTCGCGCCCACCGCCCGCGTCGTCGCGGACGGGCTTGCCTGCTGACTGTGTTTGGCAAGAACAAGAACGTCTATGCTCAGGTCGATATTCCTGGCACCATCGATCATCTGGTGGACGAGTTGAAGGACAAATACGATCGGCCCCTTCCTGCTGCAGACTTGCTTCTATCCAACGCCTACGATCAGTTGATGGCGGATGTGATCGACGCAAAGGATCTTGGCAGCGGTGTGATCGGCGGCACGGAATGCGATCATCTCGCCTTTCGAAGCAAGGAGGTTGATTGGCAGATCTGGATCGCCCAAGGGGACCACCCCTATCCTTGCCGGTACGTCATTACTTCCAAGCTGGTTGCCGATGGTGCGCAATACAGTGTCCAGGTCAGGAACTGGAAAACCGGTGGTGAGGTCGCGTCGGACGACTTCAGTTTCAAAGCTCCGGCAGATGCCAAGAAAATGGACCTGAAAGAGCTCAAGACGGTCAAGAATATGGATGAATTGCCGAGCAATTTTGTCAAAGGAGCCGCCCAATGACCACGTTGTTAAAATCTGCCTTCTTGCTGCTGTTAGGCATGGTCTGGCTTGGTGGGCTCGAGCCTGCTAAGCGATTGTCGATCCCCGGCGTTGGTAGTCTCGTCTCGACGGCCAAGGCCGAGGTCGGACGTCCACTCACGCCTGTCAGTGTCGCCGGGGTAGCGCGACGGTCGGCGCGTCGTTGAACGTCCGGCGTATCTAGTACCTAGCAAACTCTCTAATCACACGAGAGCTATGCGCGCCAGTGTGTGCTTTCCTGGGGGCGCATGGTCCCGTGGCGGGGGGCAAAGTGACCTGGAGCCAGTGGTACGCACTCCGGAGCTATCTCAGATCCTCGCTCTGGGTCGTGCCCCTCATCGCACTTCTCTTCGAGCAAGTGGCATTGCAAGCGGTGTTTGCAGTCGACGCACGAGTCGATTGGATTCCCGCGTGGCCCTTGGAAAGGCCTGGAACAAAGGCGGCAGTTGAGACGATCATCACGCTTGCGCTGTCATTCATCGTATTCACCTTTGGCTCGATGCTTGTCGCGATTCAGGTGGCAAGCGGCCAACTGACGCCGCGGATCATCGCGACAACATTGCTGCGCGATAACGTCATCCGCTTTACTGTGGGTCTCTTCGTTTTCACGATGCTGTACGCGATCGGCGTGGTGTCGCGGATCGAAACGACCACCCGTGGTCTGCCTATCTGGGTGGCAGCGGCCCTTGGTCTCGGCTCGATCGCGGCTTTTCTTTACCTGATCGACTACTCCGCGCGCCTGTTGCGTCCGGCCAGCATCGTATGGCGGGTGGCGGAGGAGGGCCTCGCCGTTATCGAGGGCGTCTATCCGGACCCGTTCAAAGACACAGGCGTCCCCACCACTCAGCGCCCGCACCTTGGTTCCCCCAGCCAGATCGTCCGCCATGAGGGCAACTCCGGCATCCTACTTGCCGTGGACTTGAAATCGCTGGTAGCAGAAGCGCAGCGTGTTGACGGAGTGATCGAATTCGTCCCCCGCGTCGGGGATTTCGTTTCCACGGGCGAACCCGTTTTTCTGCTTCATGACGGTGCCGGGGCGATCGGCAAGCACAGGTTGCAGGGGGCGGCTGCATTCGGGCCCGAGCGCACCATCGAGCAGGACTCGACGTTTGCGTTCCGAGTCATCGTAGATATTGGGATCAAGGCCTTGTCCAAGGCGATCAATGATCCGACGACCGCCGTGCTCGCTATCGACCAGCTTCACCGCCTGCTTCGAAGCGTCGGCAAGAGGGATCTGCGAAATGAGCAAATCGTTGATGAGGCTGGCCGGCTTCGCGTAATTTTCCCGACGCCGAACTGGGAGGATTTCGTCCACCTTTCATTCCGGGAGATCCGGCTCTATGGCGCGGAAAATTTTCAGATTGCGCGGCGCCTGCGCGCGATGATCAACAATCTCATGGAAACGCTGCCGGAGCGTCGCCGGCCCGCGTTGCTTCAGGAGCTCGATCTGCTCGATCGCACGATCGAGAAGCTCTACGTTCTCCCAGAGGACGCGGCGCTTGCCCGGATTCCGGACACTCAAGGACTCGGCGGAGCATCACACACGTAGCTGGCCATGGCGCCGTGAAATGAAAACGGTCGAAATCACCTACCGGTATGAGGCGCGAGATACGTTCGCGAGACCTCGGCCACCGGATAGCGATGCAGCGCTGCTGCGGCTGAACAACGGCAATCGGGATTTCGCCGAACTCCTTGACAGCCTGACGAGCGAAAACAGCTTGGCGCAGCGGATCGTTGAGGTCGATGCGCGTGATTTGGGCCTCTTGCCGAGCGACAACGCGGCCGACACGGGCGCGCCAAGACAACGGCCTTTTGCCGCGATTCTCGGCTGTTCAGATGCCCGGGTGCCGGTCGAGCTCATCTTCAACGAAGGTCCGAATGATCTCTTTGTGATCCGCGTCGCCGGCAATGGGCTAGGCACAGATGTGCTTGGCAGCCTGAAATATGCCGTTGAGCACTTGGGCGGCAGCCTGAAGCTGATCGTCGTGCTGGGGCATAGCGGATGCGGCGCGGTAACGGCGGCCGTCGATGTGTTCCTCAACCCAGCCGATTACCTCCCGCTCGCCACCACGCACGCCCTTCGCAATATTTTGGATCGATTGCTTGTTGTCGTTCAGGCATCCGCAAGGAGAATACTGGATGTCTTCGGTCCTGACAGCTCGCGGCGACCGGGATACCGGCAGGCGCTGATCGAGTCGTCGATCGTCACCAATGCCGCGCTTGCTGCCTATTCGATACAAGAAGAGATTGCGGCCACGCGATCCAGCCGACTTGCGCGCGGCTTACGGCGTGTACCTGCTCGAGACCCGTCAAGTCTGGACGCCAAGGCTCGGCAAATCGAAGGCAATTGGACTGGCTGCGCCACCCCGCGACCTCGACGGATTTGTCGAGCTGGGCAATGCCTTGGTGAAGTCAGATCGAATTGCGTCACTGATCAAGTACGCAAGGGGTCCGAGGTAGTTAGGAAATCGGCGATGCCACAAGAGGAAGCTCTAACCCGCGTCGGCCTGAGGACGCCAAAGGCGGCCGCAATCGCGGGCATCGTCTTCTCTGTTCTTTTGGTCATCATCTTTTGGCTGCTGCGGAGTTCTGTGCCGGCCGATCCGCTGGAACCCGGCGCGTGGCTCGATACCAGTTCCAGAACGATCGCCATCGCTCTGAACCTAGTGCCGTTTGCCGGCATCGCATTCCTTTGGTTCCTCGGTGCTCTGCGCGACCGGCTGGGTCATCTCGAGGATCGGTTCTTCGCCACTGTCTTCTTCGGAAGCGCGCTCTTGTTCCTGGCGATGCTGTTTGCTGCTGCCGCGATATTGGGTGCGCTCGTCCTGGCCTTTGCCGCGCATCCCAATGAGGTGATCAACTCCGCGACCTTTTATTTCGCCCGGGCCGTCGCCTACAACATCATGAACGTCTACGCGATCAAGATGGCGGCGGTGTTCATGATCTCAACGTCGACCGTTGTGATCTATACCGGGATCGCGCCGCGCTGGATTGCTGTGCTCGGTTATGCGCTGGCACTGACCCTTTTGCTTGGCAGCTATCTCATCAGCTGGAGCTTTTTCGTTTTGCCCCTTTGGGTCTTCCTGATCAGCGTCTACATTCTGATTGATAATCTTCGTCGGCCGCCCAAGGTGCCCGCGGACAGCGCCGGGTAAGCAGCTCGCGTTCAGGCGTTAGTGTCAGCGGGAACTACCTCGCCCGAGCACAAGCCCTCCTCGTTGACCCTCTCCCGCCTATCGTGCAAGTTTTCTCATCGTCGCTGCGTTCCGTGTGCCACGGCTGAATAGGGGAATTGCAAATGAAAGTCGCTCATGTCGCACTCTCGTCGATGGCGCTGGCCTTCGCGCTCAGCGTCACGGCTGCCTCCGCTCGGTGCGTCACCAAGGGCGCGGTGGCGACCGCCGAATCCGAGAAGTCGGCGAAGTGGTATGCCCTCGAGACGATGGTGCAATCTGTAAGCTGGGGCCTTTGGCCCGGCTTCCTTGCGAACGGCAAGGTCGAGGGCTACCAGATCAAGGACGAGCGCTACTCATGCAAGTCGGAAGGGGCCGGCGTCACGTGCCGCGGACGCGCGACGTTCTGCAAGCAGTAGCCATTCGGAGAACGAGGCCATGCTATTCATGCTAAATAGTCGACCCAAGGCGGGGGCGACACGGGAACAACTGGTTGAACACCTTACCCGTCGACTGCACCCTTCCACATGGGATTTGATTCGGCACGGCATAATATCACACGTCTTCTACAAGGTAGGCGACGAGCCTGGTTTTTTCGCGCTGCTCAGCGCGCCGAGCCTTGAGGACGCCAGAGCGACCGTCGAACGCGGTGCGGAAAGGCTCGAAGTGTTTGACTTAGACATTGTGCCAGTCAATCAGTTTCCCCACTTTGACTGACACGTGATCCCCGAGTGCGCTCAACATCGGGCACCGAAACCGCGGGGGACGAGCCTCTGCGCTTTGCAGGGATACCGTCATGGCCGCCATAGATTATTCCGTTCTCGCAGCGATGATTTTCACGATCGTTGCTGTGCTTCAGTTGGCCCGCGCCACACTGGGCACCGACGTGAAGGTCGGTACTGCATCGATACCGGTGGCGAGTTGGATCGCGTTTCTGGTGGCGAGCTTACTTGCAGGTTCTGGATCAGCAAGTGGGTCGCCGCCGCGGCCGTTCTTGTAGTGGTCCTCGTCTTCGGTATCGCTCTTCTTCTCACGAGCAACGTGGACTTCGACACGTTCCTCAACTACTTCGCCCTGGGGTTGCTGATTTTCGTCTTCGTCACGCTCTTCTACGGAATCATCGCGATCCACGACGTGCCCTACGAGATCGCCCAGCACCGCGACCATCCGCACCGCCCCGCTTGCTCGGCTCAGGGAGGCTAGCGATTTCCCCTCGATGGCACGCATCCCGCCGCTTCCAATTGCAATCTGGCAGGGCTGGCAGCGAGAGACGTTGATCAGACTATCGCTTAGCCGGACGAAGCCGCCTTTCACATCTGCGCCCGACGCTATGACGCGTCAGGTGCTGCGGAAGACCTCGAGTTCCGTACCAGCGCAGGAATTGGGACTGAAGTTTTGGCTTCTTCGGCGACAGGATTTCGAGATGGAGGCTTCGTCGTCACCTGGATGTGCTCGAACCCGGACGGGAGCAGTCGCGGCATATTTGGACGCGTCAACGCGATGGGCGCGTCCGGTGCTCCCTCGGTCGCCAAGCGATCGGTGTCAGAGTTGCGAGTCGATCGGCAGGAGCTTCAACAGGTCGGCGACGAAGCGCCGGCGGAAGCCGGTGTCGGGCTCGTCCCGGTAGCGCACCTTTTGGCCGTCCCTCACCGTCTCCCAGACGATCTCGCCATTCGGGTCGAGGAGGACGCGGTAGCTGTTGGCGGGCACGACGCCAGTCGCCATGTAGTCCGTCAGCCTTTCGGCAAGCTCCGGGCTCTCGATATAGAGGCCGGCTTCGGTGTTGATCGCGGCAGAGCGCGGGTCGAGGTTGAAGCTGCCGATGAACACGGCTTCGCGGTCGAAGGCCATGGCCTTGGCATGCAAGGCCGCTCGCGCCCCCCCGGAACGGAGCGACCAGCCCGGCCGGAAGGCGTCGGTATCAGGACGCAGCTCGTATAGCTCCATGCCGTTCTCGAGCAGCCGCCTGCGGGTCTTGGCGTAGCCTGAATGCGCCGGCAGCATGTCGTTCGAAGCGAGCGAGTTGGTCAGCATGCGCACCCGGACATTGCGCTCGTGCAGCGCCTTGACGGTTGCCTGCGCCCGGGCGGGTAGGACGGAATAGGGCGACTCGACGAGCAACTCCTCTTTCAGCTGGGCGACCCGCCCGCGGATGAACTCGACCACGTCGTCGCTCTCCTTGCCGTGGGCGACGGCTTCCGGGTCGTCGGCGATGACCCGGCCGTGTGCCCACACGAGATTGTCGCGAAGATCTGCACCCCGGGCCGCCAGCTCGTCCAGGTCCTGGTCGATCGGATACGGGTAGTCGGCTGCGGCGATCTCCTCACGCAAGCGGTGCAGAATGGCATCGAGATCGGCAGCGCCATAGGCGCGACCGACGATGGCCGCGATCGGCACGGTCGAGGGGCTGTTCCAGTATCGGTCGAATACCCCCGACAGATCGCGGACCACAGGGCCAACCGCCAACACATCGAGATCGCGATAATTGGCGGTGGTGTTCACGCCATAATAGATGTCACCGATATTGCGGCCGCCGACGATCGCCGCCGCATTGTCGGCAACCATCAACTTGTTGTGCATGCGGCGGTTGACCCGGCCGAAGTCGACAATGAAGTCAAGAGCGGACCAGCTCCGGTTGGTGAGCGGGTTGAACAGACGGATCTCGACATTGGGGTGGGCATCGAGGGCGGCTTTAACGGGATCGCTGGACTTGTAGTAGGGATCGTCGACGAGGAGCCGCACCCTGACCCCGCGCTCGGCCGCCTTCATCACGCGGTCGACGATGATCCGGCCGGTCGTATCGCCGTCCCAGACATAGTACTGCATGTCGAGGCTTCGCTCGGCCAAGTCGGCCAGCGCCAGGCGGACGATGAAGGCCTCGCGCCCGTGACTCAAGAGGCTGAAGCCGGAGAGGCCCGGATGCGCGTCGGCGGCCGGGCCGAAGAATTGGCCCAGCCTGGTCGACGCGGGGTCCTCGAACGCCGTCGATACCGTGCGCGGATAGTCGGGCCGGGGGCGGATGGCGCCACCGGTGAGAACCTGGGCAAGCCAAGTCCGGATCGTGCGTGGGGGGCCGCGACCGGCAGGTGCCCGAGACTCGGCCGAACCCGCAGAGCCGCTGGTTCGTTCGTCGCGCATCCGGGGGTCGTCCGCAACCCGGTAGGGCGTTCCGCGGCGCATGGCGCTCTCCACCCCCCACGGCCAGACAAGCGCGGCAACGGCAATCCGGTCAAGCGCCAAATCGAGCCCCACCGACGGTGATGGCGAAGGGGCCGGCAAGGTGGTCTAAGAGGCCGTCGACCATTGTGAGGCGGCGGAATCTTCGACTAGGAGCAGTTGATTTGGGGGCTGAATGAATTGGAGCCCTCAGGGACACACGTCATGACGTGTTTCGGCTGGCTCGCGTTCAAAGTTGTTGTGACGACCATCATGCACGTAAATCGGGGCCGCTAACAGTTCGTTCAAGTCCAGGTCGTCAAAGGTCAAAACGCGCACCAGCTGCTTTACTTGATCTAGCCCGCCGCATGCCTACCTGAAAGTAAGACGAGAGGCTTGACAAAATGAGGACTCCCATGACTGGCAATCGTATGTGCAGCATCGTTCTGTCGGTCGCTTCCGCAATCATTTGTTCCGCTCCGCCCGCAATTGCGGCCAAGTTCGATGGAAACTGGAGCATGGTCGCCGAGACTACCCGCGGCCATTGCGGAAACATCCACATCGGCCTCGGAGTAAACGGCGGCCGAATTTATTCTACCGGTGGATCTTTCGCTTTTTACCCGATTAAGTTGGGCGGCCGCGTTTCCGCCTCGGGGTATGTCCGGATGAATGCAGTGGCTGGCCCGCGCAGCGCCCACGGGACCGGACGGTTCGGGCCGGTTCGGGGCAGCGGGACTTGGGCCGGTCGCGGGCCCTCCGGTCTCTGCTCGGGCGTTTGGAGCGCCAATCCCTCCTAACGCACGCTTTCTGGACGCTCCCGCTGCATCGACGGCGACACAGCCGTTAATCCCCGCCTGCATTGGTAGACCTTCAATGTCGGCCTGGAACACTTCAAGGGGGCGCGCCGGTTCGAGTGTCGACAGTTTTGTGTCCGCGCTCTGGCGTCGCCCCTCTGCGACCCCGATCTTGACTGCCCGCCTGGCAACGAGGTCGCTACGCGTCATCACCATGAAGGCCAGCTCGGCTTGCAGGGCCGCTAGTGTGCCGGTGAGCGCGAGAGCGGCGGCCTGCAAGAGGCGCCACTCGCGGAGAGACGGAAATGCGCACGTCGCGGACAGCGGAAGTGCCCCCACGACTCAGCGCGTCGCCATGTGGGCAAGGAACGCGATCAGCGCATCGACCTCCGCGTCCGGAAGGCTCTTCGCGTCGAACCCGACCATCTGCTGCTGCGGCCAGGTGCGCACGGCCCTCGGGTCCCGGATCACCGCGCGAATCCCGGACGGCGTCATATACGTGGTGACATTCATCGGCTGGCCTAGATCGGGACCCACCTCGCCCTGCCCAGCACCTTTCATGCGATGGCAGGGCATGCAATTTTTTATGAACGCCGCTTGCCCCCGCCGCTCGGCGGCATCGTTCGCCAGCGCGGGATCGACCGCCAATTGAGGCCAGCGCCTCACCGGATCCTCGACGCCAGTCAGCTCTGCAAGTGCGAACGGCCACTGCTCGGAGCCGATGCCCGAGCGCTCCGGATGCTCCCAGACAAGATAGAACGGCCCACCGCTCACTTTCCCTCCTGGCAGGTTAGGCCAAGGCGCGTCCGGATCCTCGATCGCGACCCAGGCAACGGAACCACCCGCTGCACCCTTCGCCACGAGCGATGCCGGTATCTGTGACACGAACCCGTCGCTCGCTCGCGCTTCGATCGTATCGAAGCCGAGCCACGAAGCATCTCCGATCAATCCGAGCAGCGGCACCGCGCGGTACGTCATGGCGCGGTGATAGGAAACGTCGGCGGGCACGGTGAGAGACGCCGCATCGGGTCTCGCCAGCAGCCCCGCGGTCGTGACGTGCCTGAGCTCGCCGCCGAACGACAAGGTGAGCACGCGCTCGGCGGCGGAAGATTGCGCAATGCCGAGAGCCCACGCGATAAGAAGCATCAAGAGCCGAATACGCATAAGCATCCCGGTGTTCATCTGCTGGTAAATCCCCAGTAGCTTAGGCCATCTTGCCGACGACTGCGACGCCGGTGTCGGCGACCCTTATGTCGAGATCGCGTGGGCGCTCAGCACGTTGCGGCCCTCGAAATTCCCAGGCGCCTATCCGGTTCCCGAGGGTCTCTCGATCTTGCTTGGGTTCGGCGTGGTATTGCCGCACGGGAGATGCGACGCATCAGATCCCCTCAGTCGGGGCGCTGAGCATCGGCACCCATTTGGGATTTCGCAAGCGCGCGGCGCTCTTTCGACTAAAAGCAGGCCAATTACCTGGCAGAGTCCGGTCGCTCGATCGGTGGATCGACGGCGAGCGCAAGGCGAAGCAAATCAGCACGCCGGTGCACGCCCGTTTTCGCGTAGATCGATTTGAACTGCGATTTCACCGTGCCCTCGGAGACGCCGCGGGCCTCGGCGATTTCAAGTGCCGAAAGGCCTGCGATCATGTGCCGGCAAACCTCGCATTCGGCGTCGGTGAAAGCAACGAGGCGGGACAGTCGCTCGGTCGATATGGCACTCTGGTTTTCGGGATCGATGATGAAAACGAGCGCGCCCGCAAGCCCGCGCTCGAGCTCGCCGATGCTGTCGCGCAGCGGCGCGATCTCGATCAGAAACGGTCGCGCGCCGCTCTTGCGGTCCGCGAACACGCCGATCTCGTGCTCCGAGCCTTCGCCGCGCGCGGTCGACGAAACGAAACGCACCTTGTCGGTGATCTCTGCCGTGAGCTCGCTCGTGGAGCCGGTGAGAAATCCGACCCTCGACAGCGAAAGTCCGTCGGCCTGAGAGAATATGCGCTGCGCTTCTCTGTTGGCGACGATGACGTGCCCCTTGGGGCCGATGACGCACGTCCCGATCCGCACGTGATCGAGCGCCGCGAGGACGGCCTGGTACTGGCTGCGCAGGATCGAGAACTTGCGGTTGATCTCGACGACTTTGGCCACGTGCGGCAGGAGAATGTCGAGCCGGGTCTGGATGCCGTCCGGCGAGGGCGCCCACTCGCGATCGAACTGCAGCGCTAGCATATCCGTCCACCCCCTATTGGCAGACAGGCGCACACCGGCCCGCCGGCGTGCGCCGATATTCTCGCGTAGCCATCTGTAATCCGGCCGGTCGTCGAGCGCGCTCACATCACCCCAAACGTCGCAGTCTCTGAGCAGCTGCAGGGGCAGGGTCGCGCCAACGTCCGGCTCATGACCGGCTCGTCGTATTGGCCGTAGTTCTCGAAGTAGTGCCGCACCTGCTCGATGGGATAGGACGCCTGCTCGATGTGGAACGGCAGCCCGACCTGATCGACGGCGATGAGGATGGCGCCCAAAGACTGAATTTCGCCCGAGAAAAGCTGAAGCGCACGCGGCCAATGCTATCCGAGAGGGCGGCGTCGTAGATGGCCGCGAGTGCGCTCGCAGTGTTCTCGCCCATTCATGCCCCCGTCTGTCATCCCCCGAACGTGGGATGAAACTTCTGAAGCGGTGGTAGCACACTATGGTTGTCTCGCGAGAGGTGTGGGGGCCCGGCGGGCGGCGCGAGCGGGGCTGGCCGAGTGTTTCAAGGCCGGCGAGCGTGCTTCGGAATTTGCCGGGGCGGGGTCTGCCGGGCCACCGCTACTTGGATCGGTCATTGCCCCCTCCACGAGGGAACAGGCCGCAAGGCTACGCTCCCCGGTGACGGCGAGCAATGGTACGGATGACGCTTTATGTTAAAGGGGTTGATGGAGGCTTGCGGCGGCACCTCGGCCGGTCGGCCAACTGAACTTCGAGATTCTCGGTAGAAACGGCGGCGCGAGCTCGAATCGTCAAGACATGAAACAAAACGTCACACGGTGGCCATCACCGGCACGGCGACCGAGAACCAGACGCTCACCGCCGACACATCGGGGCTTGCCGACGCGGACGGGCTCGGCACGTTCTCCTACCAGTGGCAGCGCGACGGGGCGAACATCGGCGGGGCGACGAACGCCACCTATACGCTCGGCGACGCCGACGTCGGCGCGGCGATCCGCGTCGTCGTCTCCTACACCGAGGCCAGGGTTTCGCGAATCCTCGCCGCGCGCCGAAGTCAGCTGTCGCGGCCGTCAACGACCCGCACACCGGCACGGTGGCCATCACCGGCGCGGCGACCGAGAACCAGACGCTCACCGCCGACACATCGGGGCTTGCCGACGCGGACGGGCTCGGCACGTTCTCCTACCAGTGGCAGCGCGACGGGGCGAACATCGGCGGGGCGACGAACGCCACCTATACGCTCGGCGACGCCGACGTCGGCGCGGCGATCCGCGTCGTCGTCTCCTACACCGACGGCCAGGGCTTCGCCGAGACCGAGACCTAGCACGGCGACGTCGGCTGTCACGGCGATCAACGCCGACACCGGACGGTGGCCATCACCGGCACGGGCGAGACAGACGCTCACCCGACGGCCGGCCTCGCCGAGACCGGAGACGGGACCGGCTCGATCAGTCACACCGGAACGGTGGCGGCCATCAACCGCGCTCGCGGCAGCTCTACGTGCTCGGCGCGGTCGAGGGCAGCCAGATCCGCGTCGTCGTCTCCTACACCGACGACCAGGGGTTCGCCGAGACCTCGACGAGTGCCGCGACACCGCCCGTCACGTCGGCGAATGCTCCTCCGGCCGGCCTCGATCTCTCCTCCACGACAGTGCAGGAGTTCCGGCCCTCCGGCACGGTCGTCGGCACGCTCACGACAACCGACCCCGACGGCGGCGATACGGCCGCCTACACGCTCCTCGACAACGCGGGCGGGCGGTTCACTATCGCCGGCAATGAGCTGCGCGTCGCGAACGGCGTGCTCCTCGACTTCGAGCAGGCGACGAGCCACCAGATCGAGGTGCGCGTCACCGACAGCGGCGGCCTCGCGCGCACGGAAATCTTCACGATCACCGTGGACAACGTCGATCCGGAGGCGGTCAACGGCGACGGCGATGCGAATACGATTGTCGGCGGCGCGCTGGCCGACACACTCAACGGCCTTGGCGGCAATGACACGCTCAAGGGCCAAGGCGGCAACGACACGCTCGATGGCGGCGCCGGTGCAGATCGGCTCGAGGGCGGGGCCGGCAGCGACATGCTCATCGGCGGGGCCGGCGCCGACATCCTGCTCGGCGGAGCCGGCAACGATACCTACGTGCTTGCGGACGGGGCCGATAGCTACTCCGAATTCACGTCGAGCGGCGGCGCCCTCGTTGACAGCGGCGGCAACGACACCGTCACGTCGACGATCTCGCGCTCGCTCAACGGGCACGGGTTCGTGGAGAATTTGACGCTTCTGGGGTCCTCGGCCATCAACGGCACGGGCAACGTCCTCGCCAACGTCATCACCGGCAACGGCGCCGCCAACACGCTCTCGGGCCTCGGCGGCAATGACAAGCTCTTGGGCGGCCGCGGCAACGATACGCTGACGGGCGGGGCGGGCGCCGATGCTTTCGTGTTCAATACGACGCTCAATGCCGCGACCAACACGGACACCATCACCGAGTTCAACGTCCCGGCCGATGTCATTCACCTCGACAACGCTATCTTCTCAAGCTCGTCGGCGCCAACAACACGACGCTATCCGTCGCGCAGTTCTTTACGGGTGCGGCCGCCCACGATCTCAACGACCGCATCATCTACAACAGCGTCACGGGTGCGCTTCTCTACGATGCAGACGGCACCAAGGCGGGCGGCGTGTCGGCGGTCCAGTTCGCGACGCTGACCACGGGGCTCGCGATGACGAACGGGGATTTCCTCATCATCTAATAGTTCCGATTAGCCCATGGGAAGACGCGTTCCGGTGTTGGTTCGCCAAATCTGGTACGGCGTGACCTATTCCGGCGTTTCTGGGAATGATTGCTCGATGTCGATTATGAGCAGGGCACCGTCCAAAGCTGACCTCCTTTTTGACCCGCGGTGCGGAGTGCGAAATGCCACAGCGTCCGCGCGCACGCTCCTTCATGATCCACCCAGTCGCGCTCAGGGCTAATGCCCCAGCATTCGATCCTTAAAGCGTGATGTGAGCAGCGACGCTCGCAACGACGCCGCGCACCTGGTGGTGCGTGCAGGTGAAAACATGTCAATCTAAGGAGATACGAAAATGCTGAAATTAATAGTCGCGGCCTCGGCGTTGGCTTTGTTAGCTGTCGCCAGCTTTGGCGGGACGGCGCAAGCGAACGGTTGGACCTGTCCAATGCCCATCATGAAGGGTGGCTGCTCAGTGCTCGTACACCGGCCGGATCAGCCGACGCCCAAGCCGTAAAATAAGTAGGTGAACGCAAGGCAGGTCCGCAGCTTCGCCGCGGGCCTGTTTTCGTCTGACGCAGACTTTTCTGGCACCAGTATCGTTGCCTTCTAGGCAGGGGATAGCAAGTTCGAATCCTGCTGGAATCGCCATCTTATTGATATCCTTGAGTTTCCGTGGCAGGGCCGGAGATTAGCTCGGTTAGTCTATGGCGCTTCAAGATGCTGTCGAGTGCACCGGGAAGGTGTAAGATTTCCGGCGGAGGACCCGTCGCCCCGACGGCGGAGAAGCGGCCATCGACAATATGATCGACAAGCTCGAACTGCTCCTGGCGCTCGCTCGCGAACGGCACTTCGGCCGCGCCGCGGAAGCCGCCGGCGTGACGCAGCCGACCCTGTCCTCGGCCTTGAAAAGCCTCGAGGATCAGTTTGGCGTGCTCATCGTCGAGCGGGGCTCGCGCTTTCGCTGCTTCACACCCGAGGGCGAGCGCGTGCTCGACTGGGCGCGCCGCATCGTCGGCGACGCGCGCGCCATGCGCCAGGAGATCGACGCATTGAAGAAGGGCCTGTCGGGTCACTTGCATCTCGCCGCCATCCCGACCGCCCTCCCGTTCGTGACCGACCTCACGGTCCCGATGCATCTGCGCTACCCGGCTGTGCGCTTCACGGTGCATTCGATGAACTCGGACGCCATCCTCGCCCGCCTCGAGAACCTCGAATCGGATGTCGGGATCTCCTACGTCGACACCGAGCCGCCGGCCAAGTTCGAGGCGGTGCCTCTCTACGAGGAGCAGTACGTCCTCCTGGTCGCGCCCGACAGCCCGCTCGCCAAGCGCGAGCAGGTCACGTGGGCCGAGGCGGGCCATCTTCCGCTCTGCCTCCTCACCCCCGACATGCAGAACCGGCGTCTCATCGATCGCCATCTCGCCGACGCGGGCGCTCCGCAAATGCCGACGCTCGAGAGTAACTCGATGCTCGTGCTCTACGCTCACGTGCGCACCGGCGAGTGGGCGAGCATTCTGCCGGCGCGCCTGGCCGAAACCCTCGACCGCCCAAGCAGACTGCGCCCGATCTCGCTGGTGCAGCCGGCTGTCACTCATAAAATCGGGCTGATCGCAACCCGGCGCGAGCCGCGCTCGCCCTTGGTCGCCGCCTTTATCGCCCATGCCAAGCGGATTGCCAACCCGACCCGTGCGGTTACCGCCTAAGTGTGTGTCGCAATATGCGAATTAGGCGATAGATGCCGTCTATCGGCGGACGAAAAGGATCTATTGATCCAGCCACCGTATCCTCCATTGTAAATTCGAATAACTATAAACAGGAGGAGCCGCATGAGCCGCTTCGAGCCGTGGAGCGAGGAGCGGACGGCCGAGATCGTCGCCGATCACGACGGCCTGGAAGGGCCGCTGATGCCGATTTTGCACGCCGTTCAGGAAACTTTCGGCCATGTTCCGGAGGAGGCGGTGCCGGTGCTGGCGCGTGAGCTCAATCTGTCGCGCGCCGAGGTGCATGGCGTCGTCACGTTCTACCATGACTTCCGGCGCGAGCTTCCGGGCAAGCATGTTCTCAAGATGTGCCGCGCGGAGGCCTGCCAGTCCATGGGTTGCGAGAAGCTGGTTGAGCTTGCCGAGGACCGCCTCGGCATTTCCTGCGGCGCCACCAGCGCCGACGGCCGCGTGACCTTCGAGCCCGTGTACTGCCTCGGGCTTTGCGCGACCGCGCCATCGGCCATGATCGACGGACGCATCGTCGGACGCCTCACGGCCGAGAGGCTCGATCAGATCCTGAAAGAGGCCACGGCATGACGCTGCGAGTATTCGTACCGCGCGATGCGGCCGCCGTCGCCTGCGGCGCCGACGAGCTTGTCGCGGCCCTGGCCACGGCGGCGAAGAAGGCCGCTGCGAAAGTGGAGATAATTCGCAACGGCTCGCGCGGCATGCTGTGGCTCGAGCCGCTGCTCGAGGTCGAGCACGAGGGCGTTCGCTGGGGCTTCGGACCGCTCGAGGCGGCAGATATTCCGAGCCTCGCCAAAGCGGGTCTCTTCAGCGGGAAAACTCCCGCATCGATGAAGCATCCCCGGGCGGTGGGGCCGGTGGAAAAGATCGACTACTTCAAGCGCCAGACGCGCCTCACCTTCGCGCGCTGCGGCATCACCGACCCGGTCTCGCTGGAGGACTATCGGGCCCACGGCGGCTACAAGGGCCTCGACAGGGTTCTCGAGCTATCGCCCGCCGGCATTGTCGACGAGGTCGCCAAGTCGGGTCTCAGGGGCCGCGGCGGCGCGGGCTTCCCGACCGGCATCAAATGGAAGACGGTTCACGATACGCCGGGCTCGCAGAAGTACATCGTCTGCAACGCGGACGAGGGCGACAGCGGCACGTTCGCCGACCGCATGATCATGGAGGGTGATCCCTTCGTGCTCATCGAGGGCATGACCATCGCGGGGATCGCCGTCGGCGCGACCAAAGGCTACATCTACCTGCGCTCCGAGTATCCCCATGCCGAGGTTGCCCTCAACGAGGCGATCGCGGCGGCGCGCGAGGCGGGCTTCCTCGGCCCCAAGGTCGCCGGCTCGAAGCACGCCTTCGAGCTCGAAGTGCGCATGGGAGCGGGCGCCTATGTCTGCGGCGAGGAGACCTCGCTTCTAGAAAGCCTCGAGGGCAAGCGCGGCGTCGTTCGCGCCAAGCCGCCGCTGCCTGCCCACAAGGGCCTGTTCGGTCGCCCGACCGTCATCAACAACGTCCTTTCGCTGGCGGCGGTGCCGTTCATCCTGGCTGAAGGCGCCAAGGCTTATGCCGACTACGGCATGGGCCGCTCGCGGGGCACGATGCCGATCCAACTCGCTGGCAACATCAAGCACGGCGGCCTCTATGAGACGGCGTTCGGCGTCACGCTCGGCCAGCTCGTCGACGACATCGGGGGAGGCACGGCGTCGGGCCGCCCCGTCCGCGCCGTGCAGGTGGGCGGTCCCCTCGGCGCCTACTTCCCGCGCGCGCTCTTCGATACGCCCTTCGACTACGAGGCCTTTACCGCCAAGGACGGCCTCATCGGTCATGGGGGCGTCGTGGTCTTCGACGACACTGTCGACATGGCGAGTCAGGCGCGGTTCGCCTTCGAGTTCTGCGCCATCGAAAGCTGCGGCAAGTGCACGCCGTGCCGCATCGGCGCGACGCGGGGCAAGGAGACGGTCGAGAAGGTGATGGCCGGCGAGCGGGTCGATGCCAACCTCGCGCTCGTCAAGGATCTGTGCAATACGATGAAGTTCGGATCGCTTTGCGCTTTGGGAGGGTTCACCCCATATCCCGTTATGAGCGCGTTGACGCATTTCCCGGAAGATTTCAAGCGGACGGCGAAACTTGCCGCGGCGGAGTGAGAACCCATGACGCTCATCAAGGAAACGGATTACGGCACGCCTGCCTCTAAATCGGAGAAGCTCGTCACTCTCACCATCGACGGCGTGGCCGTGACGGTTCCTGAAGGCACGTCGATCATGCGCGCTGCGGCCGAGATCGGCACCCAGATCCCGAAGCTCTGTGCGACCGACATGATCGAGGCGTTCGGCTCTTGCCGGCTGTGCCTGGTCGAGATTGAGGGCCGCAACGGCACGCCCGCCTCCTGCACGACGCCGGTCGCTCCGGGCATCGTCGTCCATACCCAGACGCCGCGCCTAAAGCAGATCCGCAACGGGGTGATGGAGCTCTACATCTCCGACCACCCGCTCGACTGCCTGACCTGCGCCGCCAACGGCGACTGCGAGCTCCAAGACATGGCGGGCGCCGTCGGCTTGCGCGACGTGCGCTACGGCTACGAGGGTGAGAACCACGTCTTCGCGAAGAGCAACGGCCACGCGAACGACCTGTGGATGGCGAAGGACGAGAGCAACCCCTACTTCACCTACGATGCATCGAAGTGCATCGTCTGCAACCGCTGCGTGCGCGCATGCGAGGAGGTGCAGGGCACCTTCGCGCTGACGATCTCGGCGCGCGGCTTCGACAGCCGGGTCTCTCCCGGCATGGACGAGGACTTTCTCCAGTCCGAGTGCGTTTCTTGCGGCGCCTGCGTGCAGGCCTGCCCGACCGCGACGCTGACCGAGAAGGCCGTGATCGACATCGGCCAGCCCGAGCACTCGACCATCACGACCTGCGCCTACTGCGGCGTGGGATGCGCCTTCAAGGCGGAGATGCGGGGCGAAGAGGTCGTGCGCATGGTGCCGTGGAAGGACGGCAAGGCGAACCGGGGCCACTCCTGCATCAAGGGACGCTTCGCCTGGGGCTATGCAACCCACCGCGACCGCATCACCAAGCCGATGGTGCGCGACAAGATCACCGATCCGTGGCGCGAGACGACCTGGGAGGAGGCGATCGATCGCGTCGCCTCGGAGTTCGCCCGCATTCAGCAGAAATACGGGCGCACGTCCGTCGGCGGCATCACCTCGTCACGCTGCACCAACGAGGAGAGCTTCCTCGTCCAGAAACTCATCCGCGCCGGGTTCGGCACCAACAACGTCGACACCTGCGCGCGCGTCTGCCATTCGCCGACCGGCTACGGCTTGAAGACCGCCTTCGGCGAGTCCTCGGGGACGCAGGATTTCAACTCGGTCGAGTACACCGACGTCGTCTTCATCATCGGCGCCAATCCGACCGACGGCCACCCGGTATTTGCCAGCCGCATGAAGAAGCGCCTGCGCGAGGGGGCGAAGCTGATCATCGCCGACCCGCGCCGCATCGATCTCGTGCGGACGCCGCATGTCGAGGCGAATTACCATCTCCAGCTCCAGCCGGGCAGCAACGTCGCGCTTCTGACGGCGATGGGCCATGTCATCGTAACCGAGGGCCTCGTCAACCGGAAGTTCGTCGAGGAGCGCTGCAACATCGACGAGTTCAACGAATGGTCGGCCTTCGTCTCGGAGGAGCGCAACTCCCCGGAGGCGATGCAGAAGCACACCGGTGTCGACCCCACGCTCGTGCGCGAGGCGGCTCGGCTCTACGCCACCGGCGGCAACGCGGCCATCTACTACGGCCTCGGCGTGACCGAGCACTCGCAGGGCTCGACGACGGTCATCGCCATCGCCAACCTGGCCATGGCGACCGGCAACCTGGCGCGCCCCGGCGTCGGCGTGAACCCGCTTCGCGGCCAGAACAACGTGCAGGGTGCCTGCGACATGGGCTCGTTCCCCCATGAGCTCACGGCCTACCGCCACGTCTCCGACACCAAGACGCGCGCCCTCTTCGAGAAGGAGTGGAACTGCACCATCGATGCCGAGCCGGGTCTGCGCATCCCCAATATGCTCGATGCGGCGGTCGAGGGGACGTTCAAGGCGATCTACATCGAGGGCGAGGACATCCTCCAGTCCGATCCCAACACGCATCACGTCTCGGCGGGTCTCGCCGCGATGGAATGCGTCGTCGTCCAGGATCTCTTCCTCAACGAGACGGCGAACTACGCCCACGTGTTCCTGCCCGGCTGCACGTTCCTCGAGAAGGACGGCACTTTCACCAATGCCGAGCGGCGCATCCAGCTCGTCCAGCAGGTGATGGCCCCGAAGAACGGCTATGCGGACTGGGAGATCACCCAGCTCATCGCCAAGAAGCTCGGCCTCGATTGGAACTACACGCACGCGAGCGAGATCATGGACGAGATCGCGCGGCTGACACCGACCTTCACCGCCGTGTCGTTCGAGAAGATCGCCCGCCTCGGCTCGATCCAGTGGCCCTGCAACGAGGAGCATCCCGAGGGAACGCCGATCATGCACGTCGGCGAGTTCGTGCGCGGCAAGGGCAAGTTTGTCATGACCGAGTACGTGCCGACCGACGAGCGCACGGGCGCGCGCTATCCCTTGATCCTCACCACGGGCCGCATCCTGTCGCAATACAATGTCGGCGCGCAGACGCGGCGCACGGCCAACGTGCTGTGGCACGAGGAGGACCGCCTCGAGATCAACCCGCATGACGCCGAGTTCCGCGGCATCAACGACGGCGACTGGGTGACGGTGAGGAGCCGGGCCGGCGAGACGGCATTGCGCGCCCTCATCACCGAGCGCGTCGCGGTGGGCGTCGTCTACACCACATTCCACCACCCGCTGACGCAGGCCAACGTGATCACGACCGAATTTTCCGACTGGGCGACCAACTGCCCCGAGTACAAGGTGACGGCGGTCCAGGTTTCCCGCTCGAACGGCCCGACGCGCTACCAGGAGGAGTACGAGGCCTTCACCGACAAGAGCCGGCGCATCGCCGCGCCCGCCGAGGCTGCGGAGTAGGAGCGAGGGATGGTCGATCCCATCTGCCGCGTGACCTCGCTCAAGATCGGAGGGGCGGGGGCGGCCGAGACGAGCCGCACGATCCCCGAGGAGGCGCCGGTTGCCCTCGTCTACGACGGGGCGACCCACGCCGTCATGATGGCGACGCCCGCCGACCTCGAGGACTTCGCGCTGGGCTTCAGCCTCACAGAAGGCATAATAGCGCGCCCCGACGAGATCGCGTCCCTCGAGATCGTCGAGCAGCCTCAGGGCATCGAGATCCGCATGTGGCTCGTGCCGAGAACGGGGCGCGCCCTCATCGAGCGGCGCCGGCGGATCGCCGGGCCGACGGGCTGCGGCCTTTGCGGCGTCGAAAGCCTCGAGGCCGCGGTGCCCGAGCCGAGCCGCGTCGCGGAAGGCATCACGGTCAATCCTGAAGACATCAGAGCGGCGCTTGCCGCGCTTGCCCCGGCTCAGGCGCTCAATGCGTCGACCCGGTCCGTCCACGGCGCCGCGTTCTGGATGCCGGGCACGGGGCTGCTCCTGGTTCGCGAGGACGTGGGCCGCCACAATGCGCTCGACAAGCTCGTCGGCGCCGTGCGCAAGGCAGGGCTCGAACCCACCAAAGGGATCGTTCTGCTGACGAGCCGCGTCTCCGTCGAGATGGTGCAGAAGGCGTCGGCGCTGGGGACCCCGATCGTGGTGGCCGTCTCGGCGCCGACGGCGCTTGCGCTTCGAACCGCCGAGGCCGCCGGTATTACGCTCGTCGCCGTTGCGCGCTCGGACGCCTTCGAGGTCTTCACCCATCCCCGCCGCATTCGTCTGGAGGCGGCCGAGCCTCTCCCTTTCGCTCCTGAGGTCTGCCCCCATGCAGCATGACAGTCTCGTGCGGATGGCCAACGATATCGCGAAGTTTTTTGCGGTTCAGGGCGAAGCGCGCGGTGCGGCGGGGGTGGCCGACCACATAAAGCGGTTCTGGGAGCACAGGATGAAGTCGGCGATTTTTGCCCACGTCGCGGCGGGCGGCGAGGGGCTAAGCCCGCTTGCCCTTGCCGGCATCCGCCAGCTCATGGCTGCGGGGGAGCAACCACCTGCGGCCCCGGATCCGGGTTCCGAGCAGACGGACGGCAACGGCCAGCGCGGCAAGGCCGCCGCACGCTAAGCCGCAGGTCTCTCGACGCCCGAGGGCGGCGGGCCGGCGGCCTCGAGCGCCTCGTACTCGGCATCCGTATAGACCCGCGAGCGGGTGAGGAAGCGCACGCCCTCGGGCGCCTCGACCGAGAAGCCCGACCCGCGTCCCGGCACCACGTCGATGATCAGGTGCGTGTGCTGCCAGTAGTCGAACTGTGCCGCACCCATGTAGAACGGCTGGCCGCCGATCTCTCCGAGATAGACGTCCCGCGCGCCGACCTTGAACTCACCGCGCGGATAGCACATGGGGGCGCTGCCGTCGCAGCAGCCGCCCGACTGGTGAAAGAGAAGGGGCCCGTGGAGCGCGGCGAGCTTCGCGATCAGGCTCTCGGTCGCGGGCGTCGCCGAAACGCGCTTTGGACTATTGGCCGTCGCCATGAGCGTTACCTCTAAAGTCAGGACGGTAGCTCGCGCTCCGAGGGGATGACAATGGCGAAGATGTCGGCCAAGCTAGCGAGCGCCCCAGTCTGAACGACGCTCGTCGGGACCTCGCCGCCCAAGGGATTGGGCAGCGGCCGGGCTGCGGTCGCCGAGGCGACGACGGTCGGGCGGTATCCGAGGTTGAAGGCGGCGCGCGCTGTGGAATTGACGCATACGTGGGTCATAAATCCGGCCAGCACCAGATCCGTGATGCCGTACCGTTTCAATTCCGCGTCAAGGTCGGTCTTCTCGAACGAGCTAGGGTAGGCCTTGGTGATGATCTTTTCGCCGCCCCGCGGCGCCACCTCGTCGGCGATGCGGCCGCTTGGCTGACCGATGTCGTAGGGCGTCCCCGGTCCGGCGTGATGCTGGATATGGATGACGGGCGATCCGGCATCGCGGGCGCGGCTCAAAAGCATCGCGCATTGCACGAGGGCCGGCTCCACGCCGTCGAGCTGCATGACACCGTCGCGATAGGTGTTCTGGCAGTCGATGAGAACGAGGGCCGAGCGGGAAAGTGGCTCCGGCCGCTCAGGCAACGATAGGAGCGAGCGCAGGGTCGGACGCGGCACGAAAAATCCTCCCCTCACTCGGGAGAGAGCCACCGGGGCCGATGAGGCCCCGGTGCCTGTTGGAAGTTTCGCCAGAACTCAGAAGAAGCCGAGCGCCTTCGGGCTGTAGGAGACCAGCATGTTCTTGGTCTGCTGGTAGTGGTCGAGCATCATCTTGTGGGTCTCGCGGCCGATGCCCGACTGCTTGTAGCCGCCGAATGCCGCGTGGGCCGGATAGAGGTGATAGCAGTTGGTCCAAACGCGCCCCGCCTGGATCGCACGCCCGAACCGATAGGCGCGCGTGCCGTTCCTCGTCCATACGCCGGCGCCGAGGCCGTAGAGCGTGTCATTGGCGATCGCGAGCGCGTCGTCGTCGTCCTTGAAGCGCGTCACCGAGACCACGGGCCCGAAGATCTCCTCCTGGAACACGCGCATCTTGTTGTTGCCTTCGAGGATCGTCGGCGTGACGTAGTAGCCCTCCGCGAGCTCGCCGGACTGGACGCTGCGCCCGCCTCCGGTCAGCACGCGGGCACCCTCGTCCTTGCCGATCTTGATGTAGGACAGGATCTTCTCCATCTGGTCGTTGGAGGCCTGGGCGCCGATCATGGTCGTGGGGTCGAGCGGATGGCCTTGCTTCACGGCCTGAGTGCGCTTTACGGCCCGTTCCATGAAGCGGTCGTAGATCTTCTCCTGTACGAGGGCGCGCGACGGGCAGGTGCACACCTCGCCCTGGTTGAGCGCGAACATCGTGAACCCCTCGAGGCACTTGTCGAAATAATCGTCGTCGGCGTCCATCACGTCGGCGAAGAAGATGTTGGGCGACTTGCCGCCGAGCTCGAGCGTGCAGGGGATGATGTTCTCGGAGGCGTACTGCATGATGAGGCGCCCCGTCGTCGTCTCGCCGGTGAACGCCACCTTGTTGATGCGCTTGTTCTGTGCCAAGGGCTTGCCGGCCTCGACGCCGAAGCCGTTGACGACGTTGAGGACGCCGGGCGGCAGGATGTCGCCGATGAGATCCATGAGCACCATGATGCCCATCGGGGTCTGCTCGGCCGGCTTCAGGATGACGCAGTTACCGGCCGCGAGTGCCGGGGCAAGCTTCCAGCATGCCATCAAGATCGGGAAGTTCCACGGGATGATCTGGCCGACGACGCCGAGCGGCTCGTGGAAATGATAGGCGACCGTGTCGTGATCGATCTCGGCGATCGAGCCTTCCTGGGCGCGCACGCAGGCCGCGAAGTAGCGGAAGTGATCGGCCGCGAGCGGTAGGTCGGCCGCCATCGTCTCGCGGATCGGCTTGCCGTTGTCGAGCGTCTCGACCATGGCGAGCAGCTTGAGGTTGGCCTCCATCTTGTCGGCGATCTTGTTGAGAAGCTTGGCGCGCTCGGCGGGTGCCGTCTTGCCCCAGGCGTCCTTGACCTTGTGGGCGGCGTCGAGGGCGAGCTCGATATCCTCGGCGGTCGAGCGGGCGACGTCGCACAAGGGTTTCCCGGTGACGGGCGTGAGGTTGGTGAAGTACTGGCCTTTCACCGGGGCCACCCACTGCCCGCCGATGAAGTTGTCATAGCGGGGGCGGATGCGAATTTGCTTGGAGAGCTCGTTCAAGGCTTGTTGAATCATGGCGTCCTCCTGGATCGCAAGGGCGCGGGGCTTCGCGCGTAGTTCATTATCTGGGTTTTGGCCTAGGCTTCTTTAGTTACTCCATACCCGGCCGTCCATTGGCCTTAAGTGCGATTCCGATCACGCCGCCGTGACATTTCGCAAATGCCGCCCCGCACAATCGCACGGCGAGACTTGTATTTGCGGTGCTTCGCGGGCCAAATTGTGGTCCCGATGGACGAGACCGCAGCCACTCCCCTACCGCAGCGGCGCCACCGCTTCTTCGAGGAGCATCCTCCGGGCCTCGCGCCGCTGTTTTTCACGGAGCTTTGGGAGCGCTTTTCCTACTACGGGATGCGCGCTCTGCTGGTTCTCTTCATGGTCGCCGCTCCGGAAAGCGGGGGCCTTGGCCTTTCCATGGCCGAGGCGGCGGCGATCTACGGTAACTACACGATGGCGGTCTATATGCTGTCGATCCCGGGCGGCTTCCTTGCCGACGGGTTCCTCGGTGCGCACCGATCGGTAATGATCGGCGGCGCAATCATCGCCTGCGGGCATTTTGCGCTCGCCGTTCCCGCCGAGGTTTGCTTCTATGCCGGGCTCACCCTGATCGCGCTTGGCACGGGGCTGTTCAAGCCCAACATCAGCGCCCTCGTGGGCGCCCTCTACGATTCGGGCGACACGCGCCGCGATGCGGGGTTCTCGATCTTCTACATGGGGATCAACATCGGCGGGCTCGTCGCGCCCCTCGTTACGGGGTTCCTGGCCCAAAGCGCGCTGTTCAAATCCATACTCGCCGAGGGAGGTATCGACCCTTCCGCGAGCTGGCATTTCGGTTTCGCCGCGGCGGGCGTGGGCATGACGCTCGGCCTCATCCATCTGCTTTGGCGCGGAGTGGGATTGCGCCCTCTCGCCCCGCCGCCGTTGCAGCGGCCCGGTCCCCTCGCGGGCGCGCTCGTTGGCGTTGTCACGCTAGGCCTCTTTGCATTGACGGTCGCCTCCGATTGGGCGGGTCTTGAGAGCCTGCGCGTTGCGTTCCTCGTGCTGCCGGCGGCGGCGGCCATGTGGTTGGCTCTCAGCGGCGACATGGTCAGGCGGCGCATGGCGGCGGTATTCGTCCTCTTCATCGCGGCGATGATCTTTTTCGCGATCTTCGAGCAGGCTGGCGTCACCATCGCGCTCTTTGCCGATCAGTTGACCCGCAACGAGGCCTTCGGGCTCGCGTTTCCCTCCGCCTGGTTTCAGTCGTTGAACTCGCTGTTTGTCATCATGCTTGCGCCGCTCTTTGCCGGGATGTGGGTGAGGCTCGGTGCGCGCCAGCCGTCGAGCCCGGCGAAGTTCGCGGCAGGTCTCGGGTTCCTCGCCGCTTCCCTGCTGCTGATGGTGCCGGCGGCCGCGCTGACGGCGGAAGGGAAGGTGGGCCCGCTCTGGCTCGTCGGTCTCTTCTTTCTCCAGACGGTTGGCGAGCTGTTGCTGAGCCCGGTGGGTCTCAGCACCATGACGAAGCTCGCTCCCGTGCGCCTCGTCGGGTTTGTGCTTGGGCTCTGGTTTCTCGCTGCGGCTTGGGGCAACAAGCTTGCGGGAGTGTTCGGGAGCGCGTTTACGGCCACGGACGCGGGTGCGCTCGCGTCCTATTTCCTGTGGCAGGCGGGCCTCGTCGCGGTGGCGGCGCTCGTGCTCGTCGTGCTCACGCCCTGGGTCAAGGGCCTCATGGGCGGCGTGCGCTGAGAGCCCGCTAGCTCGCGGCCTTGAGGCTCGCAAATCCCCGATCGAGATCGGCGATGAGATCGCCCGCGTCCTCGAGCCCGACATGCAGCCGCAGCGCGGGGCCTTCAGCCTGCCAGTGCGTCGCGGTACGGAACGGCGTGGGATCGAAAGGAATGATCAGGCTTTCGAAACCTCCCCACGAGTAGCCCATGCCGAACAGCTCGAGTGTGTCGAGCATGGCCGCGAGCGCCGTCTTGGACACGGGGTTGAGGATGATAGAGAAGAGACCGCTTGCACCGGTGTAGTCGCGCTTCCAAAGCGCGTGGCCGGGATCCGACGGCAAGGGCGGATAGAGGATGCGGGCGACCTCGGGACGCGATGCGAGCCAGCGTGCGACCTCGAGGCTCGAGCGCTGGTGGCGCTCGAGGCGCACGTCCAGCGTCCGCAGGCCGCGCAAGGCAAGATAGGTCTCCTCCGAGCCGGGGCAGACGCCAAGCGCAGTCTTGGCCCGCTCGACGTGGCGGAGCGCGCGCTCGTTGACGGTGATCGCGCCGAGCATCGCGTCGGCGTGGCCGACGATGTACTTGGTGGCGGCCTGGATCGAGACGTCGGCGCCGGCCGCGAGCGCCTTGTAGTAGAGGGGCGTCGCCCAGGTGTTGTCCATGAGGAGCCAGGCCCCGCGCGATTTCGCGACCGCCGCGATCGCGGGGATGTCCTGCATCTCGAAGGTGAGGGAGCCGGGATTCTCGGTGAAGATGAGGCGCGTATTGTCCTGAACGAGATCGGCGATGCCCGCCCCCACGAGCGGATCGTAATAGGTCGTCGCGACGCCAAGCCTTTTGAGGAGATAGTCTGCGAACCTGCGCGTCGGCTGATAGACGCTGTCGGCGACGAGGATGTGGTCGCCCGCCTCGACGAAGGCGAGGATCGCCGTCGTCACCGCCTGGTAGCCCGAGGCGGTAAGGAATGTCCTCGCCCCCCCTTCGAGGTATGCGAGCGCGTCCTCGAGGGCGCTCGTCGTCGGCGTGCCGTGGCGCCCGTACTTGTAGGGCTGCGCCTCGTAGGCTTCGAGCTTCTCGACGGTGGGAAAGAGGACGGTCGAGCCGCGATAGACGGGCGGATTGACGAAACCGTGCTGGGCGGACGGCGTGCGCCCCTCATGCAAAAGATCGGTCGCCGGGCGCCGGGGTCGCTTGGAGCCGTCCTTGGAATTTGCCATTTTGCCTGCCCTCAGCGGCGCCTTTGCGCCCAATGGCGCAAGTTCGGCCGGTGGTCAAGGCCTTGACCCGCTGGGGCCTCTGGGAGTTGTGTGCGGGCGGGCCGCGGGGGCGGGGTCGACGACCCAAAGGGCACGGTGAGCCGGAGCAGCACTCATGCTCTCGGCCCGAGAAGGCGAGTTGCGCGGGGTCTCGCCGAGAGCTCATTGCAGTCTGACGCAGGGCAGGACGAGCGATCGTGAGGACTCCCGAAGCCTTTCCACTTGGCGGTGCGCTCACGCTCGCCTTTTCTCTGTGCGCCTTGCCCGCCGACGGCGCCACCCTCGAGGACGTTCGCGCGCGCGGGCACCTCGTCTGCGGGGTCAGCGAGGCGGCGCCCGGCTTTGCTTATGCTAATGAGCGTGGAGTGTGGTCGGGGCTCGAGGTCGATTTCTGCCGAGCCATCGCCGCGGCCGTTCTCGGCAGCTCGGATGCGGTCAAAGAGCGCCCCGTGAGCGCCAGCGATCGCTTTCAGGCCTTGACGTCGGGCGAGATCGACGTGCTGGCGCGCGCGACCACGTGGACCTTGAGCCGCGATACGGAGCTCGGCGTCAGGTTCGCCGGAATCTTGCTTTATGACGGTCAGGGCTTTCTCGTCCAAAGGGGCGAGGCGGTCACAAGCGTGCTCGAGCTGTCGGGCTCCTCGGTTTGCGTCCTCAAGGGCACGAGCGCCGAGCAAGGCGTCGACGACTTCTTCCGGGGCCATCAGATGCGCTATCAGCGGGTCGTGGCCGAGCGCTGAGGTGGAGCCTCGCGGCCCTCGTCGCAGCAGAAGAGCTCGGCTTGACCAGCCGGAACGTCGACGACATGGCGAGCTCGCCGATCACGGCTGTCCGCCGGTTTCTGGGCCTCGACGGCAATCTCGGGCAGGGCATGGGCCTCGAGCCGGATTGGGCGTATAGAATTGTCAGGCGGGTCGGCAACTACGGCGAGCTCTTCGAGCGAAATCTAGGGGCACAATCCGCACTCAGGCTCGAGCGCGGTCTCAACAACCTCTGGACCAAGGGCGGTCTGATGTATTCGCCGCCGCTACGCTGAGTTGGGCGCCCGTCGGGGGATTTCGTCATGATGAGCGGCCTCGAGCTTACGGGCACGGCGGCCACACTCCTGCTCGTTCTCCCGCTTGTCCTTCTTCTCGTGGTGATCTCGATTGTAACGCGGCGGCGGCCTCCGCGCCCCGAGCCGCGGTCGTACGGCGGAGCGCCGGATGCCGTCGTTCCCGCTCCCGCACGGGCGCGTGATCTTTTGGCCGAGCGCATTGCCCGCGCTGAGGCCGCCGGCGACGAGCGCACGCTCGTCGAGGCCTATTTCGAGAGAGCGCGCGAGAAGGTCGAGGCGGGACGCGAGCAAGAAGCCGCGGAGCTCCTGCGCAAATGCATCCGCTTCGCCTCGAAGCTCGCGATGAAGGAGCCCCACGCCCGCGCGCGCCTCGAGCTCGGCGACATTGCCCGGGCCGGCGGCGACTTGACGACCGCCTGCGAGCACTGGCAGATCGCGCGCGCGCTTTTTTTTGAGCTTAAGGAGGCGCATGCACTGTCCGCCAGCGAAGCCCGCATGCGCCAATACGGTTGTCCGACCGACTGGGTACTGAACGACTTCTAAGCGGCGCGCGCTAGCGGATGATGACCTCGACTTGCGTCATCTCGCCGTCGGTGAGCGTGAACTCGCGCTGGAACGCCTTGCCTTGCCATCTGGCGACGACGGTATAGGTGCCGGGCGCCAGAATGTGGGTCGGCAGCGCGCCGATGCTCTCTTTGATCTGGTCGCCCTGCGGCGTCTGGATCGACCACTGGGTGTCCGGCAGCGCCTCGCCGCCGGCCCGCGACACGAGCTTGAACGTCGCCTTGGCGGCGGCGTGGGCGATCGTCGCTTCGGTGAGCTTTCCGGCCTCGACCGTCACGTCGCTCGCGACTGTCGCGTTGACGTCTCCGTAGGTCGAAACGATGTGGTAGATGCCAGCGTTGAGCCGCATGACGAGGGCGGGCTTGGCTCCGGTCATGATCAGCCTGCGGCTGTCGGACTGGTCGAGATCGGAATAGATGCTGTAGGTCACCGAGCCGGCCTGGGCCGGCTTGCCGCCTATGAGCGCCGTCACCCTGAGGCCGCCGGCGTTGAGGACGAACTGCTCGACGGCCGGCCCCGCAGCCCCCGGCTGGACGGTGACCTTGCGCGTCAGGTGGGCGCGGCCGAAGGCGGCGTTGATGACGTAGTCGCCGGGCTTAAGCTTCAGGACCGGACTGGCGTCGCGGTAAGTATTGAGGAGCTTCGTCTTGCCGTCGGGGTCGGCCCTCTCGCGGAAGACGCGCCACACAAGGCCCTGATCGATGCGTTGGCCGTCCGCGGTCAAGAGCGCGACGAGGTGGACCTGGGTCGTCTCCGTGGCGGCCGGAGCATCCTTGTCGCCGCCCGAACGGGGAATGACGGTCGTATTGCCATCGGTTTGCGCTGGGGACGCCTCGCCCGTCTTGGGGGCAGGAGGCACCCCCATCTCCCAGCCAGGGGGCGCTTGGGCCCGGCCCGGGGACGCGATCGCGGAAAGGATCAGGGTCGCGGCCGCAAGGGCCCGGTGGATGGTCCGTCGCTCGAACGTCGTTCTATGCATGGCAAGGCGAAGGCCGGCTCACGGTTGGAAATTGTGCGATTCGCGTGTCGATTTTCAGCCGCAGCTTGGCCTAAGTATGGCCGTCTCGGCCCGAATGAACAATCACGGCCCGCGCCGGGGCGTCACAGCACGAGGTCGACTGTGCGCTGCTCGCCGCTCTTGAGGTCGAAGGGCGTCTCGGCTTTGCGGTCGCCACGCTCATGCTGGACCACATAGCGGCCGGGCGCGAGATTCGCCGTCTTGGGCCCGCCCGCGGCCGAGCGCAGCACGATCTTGCCGCTCGCGTCGCGAACCTGCCACCGGCCCGCACCCTCCCCGGCGGAGGCGGCCCCAGGCTGAATGGTGACCAAGCCCGCATCGAGCTTCAGCGTCATCTTCACATCCTTGCCGGGTGTGACATCGAGGTCCACCGCCGACTTGACGTTGAGGGTTCCGAGCTGGGCCTCGGCGCGATAGTGGCCGCCCGCGAGCAGGAACACGGGCGAGGGGGCGGTGCTGCTGGCGACCTCGCGCAAGCCGGCACCCTCGGCGCGGAGCACGCGAAACGTGACCGGCAGACCGGCCGTCGCCACGGTGGTGCCGAGCTGCGAGGCGAGGTAGAGGTTGGCCGTGTCGAGGACGACGGCGTGCTTCACCACGTCTCCGATGCCGATGGCGATGCGGTCGCGCACCTCGACGGAGTCGCGCTTGGCCGTCACGTAGTACGTGCCGGCCGCGAGCACGAAGTCGGCGTTCGGAGCGGCCGTGCGGGCGATTTCGCGCCGGCCTTGCGGAGCGTCGGGGTCGTCCTCGGCCACGAGGAAGATGACGTTGTCGACCGTCTCGCCCCCCTCGCGCGTGAGCGCGCTGAGCTCGAGCCGTCCGGTCCCGAGCACGAGCGAGGCATCTGCGCCGGCGCCTGCCGCGACGGTGACCGTCGCCTCGCGGCGCGCAAGACCTTCCTCGGCACGCACGACATAGCTGCCTTCGGGAACGACGAGCGCGGCGTCGGGGTCGCGCCCGATCCAGATCGGCTCGGGCGCCTCAGTATTCGGGTCCGCCGCCACGCGGGCGATCGTGACTGTGGGATTTGCAGGTGCCCCGCCGTCCTTTCCGGCGCGGATCGCGAGCTTCAGCGTGCCGGCGTCGAGCGCGATCCGAACAGGCTTGGCGCCCTCGAGGCCAACCTCGACGGTCTCGCGGGCGCTCGCTAGACCCATACGCGCTTCGACGACATATGTGCCCGGGCCGAGCGGCTCGGAGAGCGCGGGCGCCGTCTTGACAAGGATCGCGTCTATCGCGGCCGCGTCCTTGAAGACGCGCCAGGCGATGGGCGTCGCGAGGGCGGGACCGTCCGCGGCGAGCGCGGCCGTCACATTGAGCCCGGGCGCTGTCTCGGCGGCGGCATTTTCCGGCGTCGGCCGCGGAGCCGCGGCCTCAGGCGCCGGAGGCTCGGGCTGCTCGAGATTGGCAAGCTTCACGGCTTGCTCGAGGGATGTCCTCAGCGTGGCCAGGTCGCGCACGTCGAAGAGCTTGCCCTTGGTCGCCGCCGGCACGCAGCTCATGCGCTGAAGGTCCGCCTTTTCGAGTGTGATCGAAACGACATGGATGGCGAGGCGGGGATTGGACTTGGCAATGTCGGCCGCGGCGGCGCACGGATCCTGCAGGCAGTTGTCCGTGCCGTCGTGAAGGAGAACGATGCTGGACGGAGCGCTGGCCGGGAGACCTTTTGCCGCCTCCTTGAGTGCCAGGACGAGGGGACCCTTGCCCTTGGGGTTGAGCTTGTCGACGAGACCGGGAATGCGGTCGGGGGGGCCTGCTTCCGGAAGGGCGATCGTCTCTACGTCGGAGCAATCGCTCTTGCGCCGGTGTCCGAACGAGACAAGGCCGGTGCGCGCGCCGGGGGCGAGGGATGCGAGCGAGCCCCGCAAGGCTTCACGCACGGCGTCGAACTTTGAGATGCGCTCGAGGCCGAGGTTGCCCCACATCGATCCCGATCCGTCGATGACAAAGACGGTCGTGGGGCCGGGTTGGGCGCGGCCTTCTCCGGCGCCCATCCCCATGAGGGCGAGGACGGTAACGAGCCAACCGAGTTTGCCTGCGCACCGCATGAGGGCGACCCTCGATCCCGTAACGAAGCACGGCCATTGTATCAGAAGGAATTTTGCATTAGCGAGGCCCGATCGATGAGGCAAGACTGGGGAAAAGCGTAAATGACAGCCGGTGTGATCGAGTTTCTGGGCGCGCGCCGGTCGATAAAGCCCGACCTACTGGCCCCGCCCGCCCCATCGGCCGCCGAGCTCGAGACGATCCTGACCGTGGCCGCGCGCGTGCCGGACCACAAGAAGCTCGTGCCGTGGCGCTTTATCGTCTTCGAGGGCGAGGCGCGCGAACGGATCGGCGAGGTTTTCGCCGAAGCGTGCCTCTCGGAGGAGAAGGAGCCGCCCTCCCCCGTGCGGATCGACATGGAGCGCAAACGCTTCCAGCGGGCGCCCCTCGTCGTCGGCGTGGTCTCGCGAGTCGTGGCGAGGTCCGGCGCCCCGGAATGGGAGCAGGTGCTCTCCGCCGGGGCCTGCGCCTTCAGTCTGTGCCTCGCCGCAAATGCGCTGGGCTTTGGGACGAGCTGGGTCACGGAATGGGTGGCCTACAGCCCGCGCGTGCGGGCGGCGCTTGGTCTCAAGGCGCACGAGCGGATTGCGGGCTTCGTCCATATCGGCACGGCGGCGGCGCGCCCCGAGGAGCGTGAGAGGCCGAAGCTCTCGGAGATCGTCACGCGCTGGAGCGCGTGACGGGGCGTCCGACGTCAATAGCGGAACTGCTCGGCCAGAATGCGCTCGTCGAGGCTGTGGCCCGGATCGAACATCATGAACAAGTCGACGTGGCGGGCCTGCTCGATCTCGACGCGCACGATGTTGCGCATCTCGACATGATCGGCCACCGCGCTGACCGGGCGCTTATCCGCCTCGAGGGCCACAACCGAGATATGCGCCCGGTTGGGAAGGAGCGCGCCGCGCCAGCGTCGCGGCCGGAACGGGCTGATGGGGGTCAAGGCCAGGAGCTGGGCGTTGATCGGCAGGATCGGTCCGTACGCCGAGAGATTATAGGCGGTGGAGCCAGCGGGCGTCGCGACGAGGAGCCCGTCGCAGATGAGCTCCTCCATGCGCACCTTGTCGTCGACGGAGATGCGCAGCTTGGCCGCCTGATAGGTTTCGCGAAAGAGCGACACCTCGTTGATGGCGAGCGCCTTGTCGGCCTTGCCCGCGCCGTCGTAGGCGACCATGGACAAGGGGTGGACGCGGCTCACCTCGGCCTCTGCGAGGCGCTCGATGAGCCCCTCCTCCTCGTACTCGTTCATGAGAAAGCCGACCGAGCCGCGGTTCATGCCATAGATCGGGATGCGGTCGTTGATGTAGCGGTGGAGCGTCTGCAGCATGAGGCCGTCGCCGCCGAGCGCGACGATAGCGTCGGCCTCGCTCGCGGGAGCGTTGCCGTAGCGTGCCGCGAGCCGCGCGTAGGCCTCCTGAGCCTCGGGAACCTCGCTGGCGACGAACGCTATTTTCTCGAAATTGCTTTTCTGCTTTGCCATTGGTAGCGGGAAGGCGCCCTCTCGAGGCATGTTGGCGGCAGGAGGCTCGCTCAGTTGACCGAAGACGACAAGGTCCTGCTCATCTATTCGACGTTTCCCACCAGAGAGGTGGCAGAGGACGCCGGCGCCCGCCTTGTCGACGGACGCCTTGCGGCGTGCGTCAACATCATTGCCGGCATGACATCCATATATCGCTGGCAGGGAGAGCGCCACCAGGACCGCGAGGTCGTCATGATCATCAAGACGCGCGCCTCTCTCGCGGACCGGGCGATGGCGGAGGCACGCAAGGGCCATCCCTACACGAACCCAGCCCTCCTAGTTTTGCCGGTCGAGGGGGGATCGGCGGATTTCCTGGCGTGGGTTCTGGCGGAGACGGCCTCCGGAGGCGAGGGCTGAGGCCCGGCTGCAGCGGTTGCTTCCGGTGTCCGCGCTACATGCTGCCAAGGGGATGCAGGAAGAGGTGCTTAACGGCGCGGTAGTTCGAGTAACGACCGCGGTTCGAGCGAGACTTGGCTCTGCCCTCGCTCGCCCGGACCTTGGACCGTCGGGTCTGGCGCTCTGCCGCTTCCGGAGCTGTGCCGGCGAATGCGCCCCGGGCATCGGACATCAATGGTACCGGCGCCGCCGCGTCTCTCGGCAGCTCGAGCGTGCCGAGCTCCGCGTCGCCCGGGAGGGGCTCGGCGAGAGCAGCGGTGCGGATGCTGTCGGCGTCGCCGGGGTCTAGATAGGCATCCGGGCTCTGCCAACTTTGGCCGGCCGGCTCGACCCGAGGTGCCCCAATCGCCATGCGCCCTGGTAGCGGCGGGGCCGGCGGGTTCGCGAGGCGGGCGGATCCCGCTCCGGTGGGCGAAACCTCCGTCATCCAGGAGGCGACCCGAACAGAGTCCGAGCCAATCCTCTTGGCCTTCTGGGCGAGGATCACATCAGGCAGGCAGCGGCCCGCGGCATCGAGCGACTGTCCGGTCGGGCAGCTCCGACCGCAGGTATCCGACGGGTGGGCACTGAGCAGAGAGAGAAAGACGATATCCGGCTCCTCGATGGGGAGCGCGGCATTGACGCGCTCCATGAACTCGCCCATGGAGCGCTTGGAGCCGGTCCCCCAGCTGCCGTCGATGTTGCCCCAGTAGCACCCGACACGCCGCAGCTCGCGCTGGATGTTGCGCGTGAGCTCGTAGCGGGCGGCACTGCTTTGTCGGCGCGTCGAGTGCGCGCGCTGCGCCTCGGGTCGCGGCGCTGTCTGGACTACGGAGCGCCAGGGGCCAATCGCGACATCGTCGACGAGGGCTACGGTCTCGGAATTGGCGCGCGGTCGTGGCGGGGCAAACCGCGAACTCGCGTGCGGAGCAGGCGCCGCGGAGGCGAGCCGGACGGCGCGCTGCGGGTCGAGGGCGGCAAAGGCCGGGTATTGCGGGGCGAATGAGCGCGCCATCGGCCGTGGCGCGGGGGCGATTTGGGGTGCGAGCACGAGGTCGTCGAAGATTTGGGCGGGAGCGGCAAAGTGCTTCGGCCGATCAAAGGCGGCCGGGTAATACACGTAGGCGGCAAAAACGATGCCCAACACTAGTACCGGAAACCCAAGAAATCTGCGCATTCGACGCCACCGCGGCACGAAACCAAGGCCCGAATTTGCGTGAACATCGGTCAGCGGAACGATGAGGCAAGTCCGAGCCGATCCGGCATTTACCAAATATTAACTCACGGTAATTCTCGAGGAAAGAGAGAAGTCTCGAAAAAGCCTGGGCTTCGGAAGATCGGCCGAGGACGTTGCGGTTTTGGGGGCGCGGATGTGGACAAGGGACGCGCCCTGGGGAGCGGCGGTGCATAACTTCGGGAGTGGATGTGGATGACACGCGATGCGCCTCCCGGGCCACAGGTGAGGCAGTTGGGCAATTAATCCGTAATCGGAATTACTAGCCAACTGATTCTATTAACAAAAGGTAGATGGCCACTAACGAATCACGTAGCCTCGACAACTGAGGGGCGTAATTTGTGTGCGTTTCTTGTAGGCCGCCGGAAGTGAGATGGGTTTTGCACAAGCAGGATCGAGCGGCGATTCCGCTGTGCATAACGTACTCGCGCAAGCGCGGCCTCCAGCTTTCTGTTGCGTCGATCTCGGCTTCGCGCCGTCGTCCGCCGGTCACCTTGGGGAGGTGGCCATGCTCAGCAGACGAACGGTCGAGAGGAACGGGAAAGACCGACACTTTGCCTGCGTAGAAGCTGGCCACGACTGACCTAATTCCTCGCCCTCGTCAGCTCGTGCAAGGCCAAAAAGGCCGGTTCGCTGCTGTCCACGCGTCTCCGGCCGTTCATAAGGAGAGGGCAATGATAAGACATGCTCTAGGCGTGTTGGGGGTGTTGGCGGCAGGCGTTCTGCTCGCCGTCTCTTGCGCCATGAATTGGCGTTTCGGGTTCAGTCTCGGACGTACCGAGCTTGACGGGCAGATCTACGGCGCCGCAAGCGCCGCAGCCGACTGCTTCAAGGCGCTGGTCCCGTTTTTCTTCTTCGCCGCTATACGCAACAAGATGTGGTCGCAAGCCGCAGCCTCGGTAGTCGTCTGGGTGGTCGTCACCGCCTATTCGCTGACGTCGGCGCTGGGCCATGCGGCGCTGAACCGGCTCGATACGGCCGGGCAGCGCGCGGTCGAGGCTCAGTCGTACCAGGACCTCCGGGGCGATCTCAAACGCGCCCAGGATCAGCTGTCCTGGGTCCCGCAGCATCGCCCTGCAGCGACGGTCGAGAGTGAGATCTCGAGCGTGAAGCAGGACCGTGCATGGAGTTGGACCAACGGCTGCACCGATGTCACGGGCAAGAAGGGCCGCGACTACTGCCAGAAGTACCATGCGCTCACCGCCGAGCTGGCCTCCGGCCAGCAGGCGCAGGCCTTGGAAGTACGCATCGCCGACGTGGAAAGCAAGCTCGGCGCAACGAAGGCTCTGACGGTGATGGCAGAGGCGGACCCGCAGGCAGCGGTGCTGGCGAAGCTCTCGGGGCTCTCGATCGACAAGGTGCAGATAGCGATGACGATCTTCATCGCCCTTCTCCTTGAGATCGGCTCCGGCTTCGGCATGTACGTCGCCTTCAGCCAGTGGCGTCTCTACGACCGTCAGGCTCCTGAGGCGCCAAGCATGGCGTCCGTCAGCACCGCTGCGGCAGCGGTGGCGGCCCCCATGGCCGTGCAAGTGAGAAAGCCGCGTTCCGGCGCCAACGACAACAGAACGTTGCCGCCTCAGAAGCTGCTCGTTCCGGAGACGGACGTGCAGCGGTTCTACAAGGAGAATGTCGACTCACAGGACGGCCATACCGTCTCGGCGACGGCTCTTTACGAAGCGTACTGTGTCTGGTGCGAGGAGCGCCAAAAGGAGCCGCTGGCCCTGCCGACCTTCGGGAGGGAGATTGCCGAGTTCGGAATCCAGAAGGTGAAGAAGAAGGACGGCGTCAGATACGTGGGTATCGCGCTCAAGTCCGATGTTGACCTCGAGGAGGATAAGAAGCTGCCGGCCTTCCGAGCCGAAGCCGCCTAGCAATAGGCACTCGAATTCGGGAAAGGGCCGCGCTCATTCGCGGCCCTTTCTCTTTTGGGGGGGTGAGCGGCCTAGGCCAAACCGGCAACCTGCTCGCCGCGCAACCAGATTGCCTTCAAGGCCGGGTCGACAAAGAAGCGCTCGGAGACATTCGGCCAGTCCGCCTTGACGATTGCCGCCTCGGCCCGCGCCTCGTCGACTCGCCCGCAGACGCCATAGGTGACCGCCAATTCATAATGGCACGGCATGAAGGCCGGATTGATCTCGATGCCCCGCAGAAAGGCAGCAATGGCGCGCTCGTAGTCGGCCAGCGCGAAGTGGCTCAGGCCGAGAACGTCGAAGTAGAAGCTCGACGGATGGGGCTGGAGCAGCATGGCGGTCTCGATATTGCGAAGAGCTTCGTTCCCCTGGCCCGTCGCCGCGAGAACGAACGCCAGAAACAGCTTCGCGTCGGCAGAGTTGGGATCGAGCGCGCAAGCTCTCCGCCCTTCTGAGACGGCATTTTCGCCGTCATTCAGATCAATCAGAACCTTCGCGAGAACAGCGTGTGCCAAGGGCGATTGGTCGTCGAGCTCGATGGCGCGCCGGGCGTGTTTGCTCGCGAGGTCTATTGTGGACTTGGAATTGACAGCCCAGTTCATGCAGGCTTGCCAAGTGTATGTGCGGGCGAGCCAACAATGCGCGGCGGCATAGTCCGGATCAAGAGCAACCGCTTCAGAGAAATGCTGCTGGGCCTCCGCGCAAGCCTCGCGAGAGTAGCGCCAAAATCCTTCGAGCCCTCGCAGCAACTCATCGTGCGCGTCGCTGTTTTGCGTGCCCTGCTGGCCAACGCGGGCCGTCTCGGACGGCGTGAGCTTGACGCGAAGCGCGCGCGCGATGCTCCGGCATACCTCGTCTTGGACTGCGAAGAAATCGCGGGGGCTCCTGTCGTATCGCTCCGCCCATAGACTGTGATCGGAAGCGGTATCGATCAGGTTGGCAGAGACGCGCAAACGCTCGCCGTCGGCGTGCACGCTCCCTTCGATAAGATAGCGAACGCGCAGCGCCTCTGCGATCTCGGGCAATAGCCGGTTCGAATGCCGATGGGCGAACGAGGACTGGCGTGAAATGACGACTAGGCCTGAAACCTTGGCTAGCTCGGTGATGAGAGTGTCGGCAAAGCCATCGGCGAGATAATCGCTCTCTCGGTTGGCGCTCATGTTGACGAAGGGAAGGACCGCCAGAGTGGGCCGATAGGCAACAGGGCCCTGTAGGGGAGCGGGGGATCGAGAAGGTTCAGCTGTTGGCGCCTGGCGGACCTCGATCAGGGGCGTGTAGCTGCCCTTGGGCAGCTCGATGCGAACGGGATCGCTCTGGCCGTCGGTGTCGTAGTACTCGCGAAGCTTCTCGCGCAGGCGGGCCGCCTCGATGCGAACGATGGGGTCGACGACGGGGTCGAACGTCTGGGGGCGATCGAAGACCTCCAAGGCGACGTTATATCCCTTGAGGCGCCCGCCGCGCCCGGCCAGAGTTTCGTTGACGAGGTATTCCAGGAACCGCTGCCGTCGCCGCGACTGGTGGAACGGGCCGCTCTTGAGGATGCGGGCGAGCTGCTCGCGAATGGCCTGCTGGTCGAAGTCGCCGCAGCACTCGAGCGAAATCACCGCCATGCTCAAACTCCAAACGCCCGCCCAGCGGCATTTGATACTGTTACATACTAGGACCAATCCGTCCGCTTTGTCACCTTTCAGCGGCGGACGGTGGTGACGAGGGATACTCCATATTCTTGAACCTATTGCGCTCTCGTCGCTGCCTGCCGCGGCAGGTGGGATTCCCAGCGATTCGAAGGAGGACTGGATGTCGAAGCAGCTGCTCGTCGCCGTGCCCGCAGCGCTCCTCATACTTGGCAATGGCGTCGCATGCGCCGGCAAGACGGTGGAAGAGGCGGGCGCGCTCGTATGCGTAACCGACAAGTGGGACGAGAAGGAGCCGGAAAAGGGACACAAGCTGGCCGCGTCTGCGATGCGATGCGTCAACATCCCCAACGATCCCGCCGCACCGAAGGTCACGGAGGAGTGCGTCGGAAACTACGAATACAAGCCCGACGGGAGCTGGAAGGGCAGCGGTACCTGCACCGACACCTTCCAAGGCGGAGACAAGAAATTCATTACCTGGGAGGAGGGCTCGCACCTCAAGGAGTACACGTACAAAGCAACCGGTGGCACCGGCAAATACGAAGGGGTCAGCGGCGGCGGCACGTATGTGTACGAGGCCCTGACGGATACGCTCTTCGGCGGCAGATACAAAGGCAAGCTGGAGCTGCCCTAGGGTCAGCTGCGAGCCTGCACCAGCGAGCGTATCATTCCGGCAGACCTGCCTTGAGTAGGTTCTCGCGCAGATGCTCCCGATCCTTCGTCTCTTTGTAGACGTCGAGGAAGCCGGGAGCGAGGCTTCGAATCGTGGCTTTCGGATCGAATCCGAACATCCTCGTGACTGCTGCCTGCGCCCGGGCCGTATCGCCGAGCGCGGCGTGGCTCGCCGCGAGATAGAGCTGATTGCCGATCGTGTTGATCGTTCGCAAACTCTCCAATGTCGTGATGGCATCTTCGTAACGGCGTGCGTCGAAGTAGACTGGACCCAGCAGCATAAGCCAATATTCCGGGTAGTGCGGGTTCAGCCACATGGCCTTGCGCATCATCTCGACGCCTTCCTTGGTTCGTCCGGCGCAGCTGAGGCAGAAGCCGAAGTCGTTCATCACATCAGCATCGTTCGGATTGAGCTCGAGGGCCCTTTCGTAGGCCGCAATGGCGCGGCTGTGCTGCCCGCAAAAAACGAGATAACCGCCCATGGCCCAATGACCCCAGGCCTCGTCGTCGTCGCGTGCGATCGCGAGCGTGGCGTACTTTGAGGCCTCGGCCATGGAGTGGTCGATGTCTTCGCTCCAGCCCAACCAGACATCCGTCAGATGTGTCCAGGTCATTTTCGCATAAGGCTTTCCATAGGCAGGATCGAGCTCGATGGCCTTGAGAAAGCATTCTCGCGCTTTGACGGTGCATCCCAGCGAATAGGCGTCGAGGATGCACAAGCCGCGTTGAAAATGGTCATAGGCCTGGAAATTCTGCGGACTGCTTCTTTCAGCGCGTCCTCGCCACGCCTTATGCAGGCGACCGCCATAGGCGTTCGCCAACCTGACCACGATCATTTCGGTGACGTCGTCGAGGACGGTGGCGATATGCTCGACACCACGATTGAAGCGCTCGGCCCACAGGTGTGCGCCGCTGCGACCATCGATCAGCTGAGCCGTTATCGTAACCCGGTCGCTTGATTTTTGGACGCTGCCTTCGAGCACGAATCTGACGCCAAGCTCGCGCGCCACATCCTGTATCTTCTGCGCCTTCCCCTTGTAAGAAAATGCCGAGTGGCTGGCGATAACCGACAGATCGCGAAAGCGCGAAAGACCCGTGATGATGTTTTCGGTTATGCCGTCGGAGAGATAGTCGTGCGCGTGATCGGCGCTCATGTTGACGAAGGGTAGGACGACCAATGAGGGCCGCTCGTCCATGACGGCAGCCGGTCCCGGCAGGGGGTTGAGAGACTGATCTTGAGCTTCCGGGGGACTTGGCCGAGGACCAACGGTTGCCCTCTGCCGAAACGCGATATGCGGCGTGTAGCTGCCCTTCGGCAACTCGATGCGAATAGGATCGCTTTGGCCGTCGGCCTCATAATACTCACGAAGCTTCTCACGCAGGCGCGCGGCCTCGATGCGCACGATGGGGTCGACGATGGGGTCGAACGTCTCGGGCCGATCGAAGACCTCCAAGGCGAGGCTATAGCCCTTGAGCCGCTCGCCGCGCCCGGCCAGGGTTTCGGTGACTAGGAATTCAAGGAACCGTTGCCGGCGCCGCGACTGGAGGAATGGGCCGCTGTTTACGATGCGGTCCAGTTGCTCGCGAATGGCCTGCTGGTCGGAATCGCTCCAGAAATCGAGCGAAGGTAGCGTCATGCCGAAACTCCCGGAGGCCCCTGCAACCCCGCGTTCAGCCGCGCCGGCGCGCGTTTCATTCCGGCAGGCCTGCCTTGAGCAGATTCAGCCGCAGGTGTTCCCGATCCTCCTCCTCTTTATAGGCGCCAAGGAAGACGCTCGCGCAGCTTCGAATAGTGGCTTTCGGGTCGAATCCGAAGATCCTCGTGACCGCTGCCCGCGCCTGGTCCGCATCGCCGAGCGCGGCGTGGCTCGCCGCGAGATAGACTTGAACATCGATGGTGTTGATCGTGCGCAGTCTCTCCAATGTGGCGATGGCATCTTCATATTGGCGCGCGTCGAAGTAGACGGCACCGTGCACCGAAAGCCAAAATTCCGGGTAGTGCGGGTTGAGCCGCATGGCCTTGCGCACCCACTCGACACCTTCCTTGGCTCGTCCGGCGAAGCTCAAGCAGGAGCCGAAGTCGCTCATGACGTCAGTGTCGTTCGGATTGAGCTCGAGAGCCCTTTGGTAGGCCGCGATGGCGCGGTCGTGCTGCCCGCAAACAAGGTGATAGCCGCCCAACGCCCAATGACCCCACGCCTCGTCATCGTCGCGCTCGATCGCGAGCGTGGCGTACTTCAGAGCCTCGGCCATGGAGTGGGCGGTATCCTCACTCCATCCCATCCAGACATCCACCAGATGCGTCCAGGCGATTTTCGTGTATGGCTTTCCATAGGCAGGATCGAGCTCGATGGCCTTGAAGCAGCAGTCTCGCACTTTGGGAGTGCACCCTGGGTTGAAGTCGAAGGCCTCGATGCCGCGTTGAAAATGGTCATAGGCCTGGAAATTCTGCGGACTGCTTCTTCCAGACCGGCCTCGCCACGCCTTGCCCAGGCGACCACCATAGGCCGTCGCGAGCCTGGCCACGATTACTTCGGTGACCTCGTCAAGGACAGCGGTGATGTCCTCGACACCCCGATCAAAGCGCTCGGCCCACAGGTGTGCGCCGGTGACGGCATCGATCAGCTGGGCCGTTATCGTGACCCGGTTGCTTGATCGTTGCACGCTGCCCTCGAGAACAAAACTGACGCCCAGTTCCCTGGCCACATCCTGTATTTTCAGCGTCTTGCCCTTGTAAGAAAAAGCCGAGTGGCTGGCGATGACGGAAAGATCGCGAAAACGGGAAAGACCCGTGATGATGTTTTCGGTGATCCCGTCGCTGAGATAGTCGTGCGCGTGATCGCCGCTCATGTTGACGAAGGGGAGGACGGCGACCGAGGGCCGCTCGTCCATAGGGGCGACAGGCCCCTGCATGGGAGCCCGGCGCCGATCCCCAGTCGACGATGGATCAGGCACTGCGCCCTGCCGGATTTCGATGTGCGGCGTGTAGCTGCCCTTGGGCAGCTCGATGCGAATGGAATCGCTTCGGCCATCGGCCTCGTAGTACTCGCGAAGCTTCTCACGCAGGCGGGCCGCCTCGATACGCACGAGGGGGTCGACGGTGGGGTCGAAACTCTCGGGACGATCGAAGACCTCTAAAGCAACGTTGTATCCCTTGAGCCGCTCACCGCGCCCGGCCAGGGTCTCGGTGACGAGGAATTCAAGGAACCGTTGCCGGCGCCGCGACTGCAGAAACGGGCCGCTGTTTACGATGCGGTGCAGTTGCTCGCGAATGGCGTTCTGCTCGGACTCGCTCCAGCAATCGAGCGAAATTGCCGTCATGACCAAACTCCGAAATAGCGGCAGCTCGGCCGGCATCTGAGTGCCGTTTCATACCGTTACATACTAGGACCAATGGGGCCGGCCTGTCACCATTCAGCTGCGGGTGGTGATGACGTGGCGAGCCCGTCCGCTGAAGGCCCAATGCTCCCACGTCACCGACCATCGACCGCGACGGGTGCAGCGCTTGCCACGCGGCACGAAACACAATCCAAACTCGGGAGTAACAACAATGTTGAAATCTCTAATCGCCACATTGGCTTTCGCTTCGGTGGCTCTCGCGAGCTTCGCCGGGATGGCGCAAGCGACCCATTGGGACTGTGCTATGCCCATCATGAAGGGTGGTTGCCCGGTGCTGGTGCTGAAACCGGATCAGCCACAAGGTAAATTCTGAGCGCCAGGTCGGCCCGCGGCATAACCGCGGGCCTGCCTTGTCGGCGATGGTGCCGGCGCGGCCTTGACCTTCTCGCGCGCGGCACTGAGGTCGGAAGCATCCTTCGACGTTACGGTGTCGACGGCAAAGGCAGCCGGCGTAAGCGCGGATTTCAATGCCGGCGAGCTGCGCGAGCTGCAGCGTCTCCTTTGATCGGCGCCCGCCGCGTCACATCTTGCCGGCGATCTTGAGCGCGAACGCATAGTCGAGCGCGATCTCGCGCAGCTGCTCGAAGCGCCCGGATGCCCCGCCGTGGCCGGCCTCCATGTTGGTCCTGAGCAGGATCAGGTTGTCGCTGGTGTTGAGCGCGCGCAGCCTCGCGATCCACTTCGCCGGCTCCCAGTAGGTGACGCGCGGGTCCGTGAGCCCGCCGTAGGCGAAGATGTGCGGGTAGGCCTTGGCCTCGACGTTGTCGTAGGGGCTATAAGCGCGGATCGTCGCGAAATCACGCGCGCTCGCGATCGGGTTGCCCCACTCGCGCCATTCGGGGGGCGTGAGGGGCAGGTCCTTGTCGAGCATGGTATTCAACACGTCGACGAAGGGCACGTCGGCGATGATGCCGAGGAAGAGGTCGGGCGCCATGTTGGCGACCGCGCCCATGAGCATGCCGCCGGCCGAGCCGCCGTTGGCGACGATGCGCCCGCGCCGCGTCAAGCCTTGCGCCGCGAGGTACTCGCCGGACGCGATGAAATCGGTGAACGTGTTGGTCTTCTTCTCGAGCTTGCCGTCCGTGTACCAGGCATAGCCGTTGTCCTTGCCGCCGCGGATGTGGGCGATGGCAAAGATGAAGCCGCGGTCGACGAGCGAGAGGCGCGTTGTCGAGAACGAGGCGGGGATCGAGATCCCGTAGGCGCCGTAGCCATAGAGGAAGAGGGGCGCCGAGCCGTCTAGGGGAGTGTCCTTGTGGTAGAGGATCGAGACGGGCACGCGCGCGCCGTCGGCGGCGGGCGCGAAGAGGCGGCGCGTCACGTAATCGGCCGGATTGTGCCCCGACGGCACCTCTTGGCGCTTGCGCAGCACACGCGCGCGCGTCGTCATGTCGTAGTCGTAGGTTTCGGCCGGCGTCGTCATCGACGAATAGCTGAAGCGCAGCGTCTGCGTATCGAACTCGTAGCCCGGCGACATGCCGAGCGCATAGGCCTCCTCGGCGAAGGCGATGCTGTGCTCCGTGCCGTCGGCAAGAGAACGGATCACGATGCGCGGCAGGCTCGCCTCGCGCTCGAGGCGCACCATGTGGTCGCGGAAGACAGCGGTGTCGAGGATGAGCCGGCCCGGGCGGTGGGGCACGATCTCGCGCCAATTGTCCTGGCCGGGGGCCGCGAGCGGGGCCTCGCAAATACGAAAGTCCTCAGCGCCTCCCGAGTTGGTCGTGATGACGAGGCGGTCGCTGTGATGCTCGACCTGGTACTCGTGGCCCTGGACGCGGGCGGAGATGAGGCGCGGGGCTGCTTGGGGCGCGTCGGCGTCGATGAGGCGAACCTCGCTCGTCTGGTGGTCGTGAGCATCGATCAGGATGAGTTTCGACGACTGGGTCTTGGCGAGGCCGACGTAGAAGCCGATGTCGAGCTCGGCATAGACGAGCACGTCCCCGCTGGCCGGCGTCCCGACGCGATGGCGATAGACGAAGAGCGGACGATGGTGCTCGTCGAGGCGGACGTAGAACAGCGTCGCCCCATCGTTGGCCCAGACGATGTCGCCGCGCGTGTCGGCGATCGTGTCGGGGAGATCGAGGCCGGTCGCGAGATCGCGAAAGCGGATGGTGAACAGCTCCGAGCCCTTGTCGTCGATGGCGTAGGCGAGGAGCTTGTGGTCGGGACTATGCGCGGAGGCCCCGATATCCCAGTAGGCGTGGCCCTCGGCCTCGGCGTTGCCATCGAGTAGCACCGTCTCCGCCCCGCCCCCGCGCGGACGGCGGCAGAGGCGCGGATATTGCCCGCCCTTGATGAACGTCGAGTAGTAGTCGAAGGCCCCGTCGGGGGCCGGCACGGTGCTGTCGTCCTGCTTCAAGCGCCCCTTCATCTCTTCAAAGAGCGTCTCCTGGAGCGTGCGCGTGTCGGCGAGCTGGGCGTCGGTGTAGGCGTTCTCGGCGTCGAGGTAGGCACGGATGTCCGCCTCGAGGCAGCCCGGCTCGCGCATGACGTCCTGCCAATTGACCGCCCGCAGCCAGGCGTAGTCGTCGACGAGCTCGACGCCGTGGTGCGCCTCAGCGTGCCGCCGGCGTGTCGCCTCGGGCGGTCGGGCGAGGACGAGACTGTGCTTGGGTCCGTGCATTGGGAAGCCTCGGAAGACGGCGGACGCAATAAAGGGGGCGCGCGGCCCCTCAGGATGGGTCAGTTCGGCAGGGTGGCGAAGCTTTGTCAAATCAGACTGCGGTGAGACGGCACGTCCACGAGGACGCAGGATAAGTGCAGCTCCGGCTTTCAAAGAAAAAGCTTGGCTAACACCCTGCAACGTCGAGTGAATTTCACTGGCCGGCGAGTGCTGTCCAGGAATTCCCTCAGGTCTCCGTAGAGGCGTGTACTTGTATTGGCGCGATTAGTGCCCGCGCTCGGAGAAGTTCTTGGGCAGCAGGGAGCGTAATACTGGCCCAGCCCAATCTTGCTTTCGCGGCGGCACTTCCGAATAATCGCGCAGCGGCTGCATGTAGGTTAGGCCTGGCGCTAGAATTTCGTCCTGCAATCGTTGACATTGCGATTGGGATGTTGTCCAAAGATGTGGCAAACGCCAACACTGTCGACGGGGCCAAAACATCACTCTCATGCTGGGATGACCTTGTCGGGTTATTTGGCGCGTTCGAAGATATAGGGATTTGACTTGGAACTCTTGGGTGTCCGCACAACTTGGACACGTGAAGACCGCCAGCGAGAAGGACTTAGGCGATGGAAGATGGCGCAGATCCCGAGCTCGTCGAGCTGACTGCCAGGATCGTCTCGGCCTATGTCAGCAACAACACGATCGTGGCAAGCGATCTGCCGCAGCTGATCAACGAGACGCACGCCGCATTGAGCCGTGCGACCGGAAACTCCGTTCAGCCGGAGCGCGAGGAGCTCAAACCCAAAGTTCCAGTCAGAAAATCGGTAATGCCCGATTACATCATTTGTCTCGAGGACGGAAAGAAGTTCAAGTCTTTGAAGAGGCATTTGCGGACCCACTACAATCTCTCCCCGGAGGAATACCGGGAGAAGTGGGCGCTGCCCCATGACTATCCGATGGTAGCTCCGAATTACGCTCGCGCCCGCTCCGATCTCGCGAAGAAAATGGGCCTCGGCACCCGGCGCGAGAAATAGCTCTTTCCTCGCGCCACGCCGCGAGCAATTCCCCGTGACGGACGAGATCGTAGCGGACGTGGCCGGCGCGACCCAGATTGCGCTCCCGGCGAAGGGCGCGCTCGAGCTTGGCGATCACGAGCGCCCTCCCTGCGGCGGTCGTATCGAAGCTCTCGGTGGGGCTGAGGGGAAGAAGGCGTCGAAGCCGCTTGGCGCGCGCCTCCGGCGGCGGGTCGGTTGGGGACGCGCGCGGTGGACTGTAGGGCATGCGTAGGCTCCGGTGTCGGTCAGGAGCCAAGCTTCCCACGGGCCAGCGACAGGGGGATAAGGCCCGCTGACACCAGCGCGCGGAAGTTATCCCCTCCGTTCACTGATTGATGAGTTTTGCCTGCACATTCGCGTTATCTCACGTAGGGTGAAGCCGTCACCCGCTCCCCTCTCTAGGCGACGAATTCTCACTCCCATGACCCTCCCCTCCTGCACACTGCCAAACAGCCCGGGCGATGCCCCCGGGACACCCAACGGGTGGCCGCGCACGCCCATCGAAAGCGCGGTCGCAGAGGTCTTCGGCATCGCCTCCGGCGAGCTCGCCCGCGTGACGCGGGGGCGCGCTCGCGTCGCGTTCGCGCGCCAGGTGGCGATGTACCTCGCCCATATCTCTTGCGGACTCTCCATGAGGGAGGTTGGGAGCATTTTTGCGCGCGACAGGACAACGGTTCGGCACGCCTGCACCGTCGTCGAGGACCGGCGTTATACGGTCGACAAAATCCGCGGCGGGCTCCTGCCCCAAGTCACCCTCGACGCCAGCTATTCCAACCGCTTCGACGAGTTGAGTAACATCGATGAGAGCGAGGTGGGGCGAGTTACCGGCAACCTCACGGTGCCGCTCTACGAGGGCGGCTTGATCTATGCGCAAGTGCGTCAAGCCAAGCAGCTCCATGTGGAAAGCCTGCAGAAGATCGAGCAGGCGAGGAGCGAGACGGAGGCGGACATCGTTAGGGCATGGTCGGAACTTCTCGGCGCTCGCGCTCAGGTGGAGTCCGATTTGGTCTCGGTCGAGGCGAACCAGACGGCACTCAACGGCGTGCGCGAGGAGGAGCGGGTGGGTCAGCGCACCGTCCTCGACGTGCTCGACGCCGAGCGCGAGCTCGTGAATGCGGAAGTGCAACTCGCGTTCACGCGGCGCAACGTCGTCGTCGCGAGCTATGATTTGCTGCAGGCGGTCGGCAGGCTCGACGTGCTGAACCTCGACGTGTCATCGACGGTCTACGATCCCGAGGCCCACTACGAGGAGGTCCGGCGCAAGTGGATCGGGCTGACGACGATCACCCATGAGGATGGTCGCCAAGAACAGCTCTCGCAAACGGTCGACCACGAGCCTGCCAAGTAACAGCTCCGGCGCGCCACCGAACGTGGTCGAATTATTGGAGGACCGCAGCCAACCCGGCCGTCTGCAACTGGAATAGGGGCGAAGCTTCAACGCACATCGCGTGGATGATCGGGGGCGAGTTGACGTTGTCGGGGGCGTTTAGCCTCACGTCCGCGCCCTGACGGACCGCTTCGACGGCCCTTAAGCAATCGGCGGCACGCATGTCGCCAAGCTGCTGCATGGGGTAGCCGTTGGCGAAGAAGGCGAGAAGAATGAGAAGTCTTCATGTTGGTTCACGCACTACGAACGAATGAGCAGATCGTTTGACCAATGGGCTCAACTCTCGGCTCACGAGGGACCTTAAAGCCTTTTCGCTACTGGTTGCATAAATCCTGAGGACAGGGCGCGTGCTTTCTCTTGTAACTGTATCGCAGATGCAACTTAGGGCCGCCAAAGTTGGCATGAGGGCACGAGATCGCGGCGCGTTTCCGGGCGTCGCGCGCGGGCCAGAAGGCATGACTGTGGCCTCCGCCGTCGGCGCCCAGCCCAGGACCGGGCTCATGGCCGAACGGGCTACCCAATCAAGTTCCGAATTTGTGCAGTCCAGTGAGTGCGAACTGAACACCCATCGCCAGAACGATCAAACCCATAAAGCGCGACATGGTATCCTGTGCAAATCCGCCTCTGCCCGCATGTCCGGCCACTCGCGTAACGAGCAACATGACCAGCCAAGTCACGAGAGCCGCCACGGCGACGGCCACCAAGGCAGTGACCGGAAGCGCCAACCCTGCATGGGCGGCAGAGAGCGTAATGACCCCTGTGATCGTCCCCGGGCTTGCGGCGAAAAGGATCAATGGCGTGAGCGACGCATCTGAATTCGAGGGTGCGTCGCGCGACGTCGCCGAGGCCCCCTGACCGCTGAGCATGGAAAAGCCCATCCATGCCAGCACACCGCCGCCTGCCACCATGAAGGCATCCAGAGATACGCCGAAGAGGTGCAGCAACTGAGTTCCGATGAGTGCGGACAGCGACAGAATCACGGCCACGGCCAACGCTGCCTTTGAGGCATCTCCCACCTGTGCATCGCGTGGGCGATGGGCCTCGATGCGGGCGAACATCGCTCCACAGACCAGCGGGTTCACGAGCGACAGCACCGTGACAATGGCCTGGAGGTGCTCTTTCATTCCCCGTTGCACCCTCGTCGTCTAGTGAACCGCCTCGCCGGCCGCGGCGGCCCGCGCATCGGATCGAATGCGCTCGACCATCGAAGCGAGGCCGTTCGAGCGCTGCGGCGTCAGGTGCTCGTTGAGGCCGAGTGCGCGAAAGTCGGCGGTCGGATCTATCGATAGGATCTCCTTGCCGGTCTTGCCCTCGTAGAGGGCGAAGAGAATGGCAATCAATCCGCGCACGATATGCGCGTCGCTGTCGCCTTCGAAATGAAGCACCTGGGTCTTGCCGTCCGCGCCCGGCCTATTGCTGCTCACAAGCCAGACCTGGCTTGCGCACCCGCGCACCTTTGTCGCGTCCGTCCGGAGCTCGGGCGCAAGCGGGGAGAGCATGCGGCCAAGCTCGATAATGTAACGGTACCGATCCTCCCAATCGTCGAGGACGGAAAAACCGGAGCGTATTTGCGCAAAGTTCATCAGCGATTCTGTCCCGCCGGAGGCGCGACCCGCCTCTCTCACCAGAGAGATAAGCGTCGCGCCCGGCGAGGCGCAAGGGCAGATAGGCCTCAACGTGCGGGAGACAACCCCGGGGCTTCGTCAGGCGCCCTGGCGGACGCTCATGCCGCGCCATTCGGGACGAAGATCTTCCGGCCTCAGCGTGCCACGGTCGGTCGATCTTTCGAGGACGCGCGAGCCGTAGGACGCAGGCTCGACGCTTGCTGCGCCCTCTGCACCGGCGGAATAGTGCTGGGCCACGTCATAGACAAGCTGGCCCGCGAATTCGGCCTTCCTCAGGAACGTGGCCCACAGCGATGAGGCGGTGTCGCAGGTCTGGCCGTTGCGATCGCAGAACGTCGCCGTCCAGTACGCCGCGGCGGCGGCATTCTGGTAGAGCCGCTTCTGCTGGGCCTCGTCCGACGGCATCACGGCAATGCCGAGGGAGAGCACCATCGCTACTTTGAAGAGGGACATAACTGCTCCGAACGCACTTCGCGCCGATCGAGGGCGCACCACTCACCGTGGCAGGACGATACCCTAGAGGCGCGAAGGAAGAGCGGAGACGCGGGCGTGCATTTTATGCGTGATTTAAGCGAGTTATCTGCAAATTTGCCGCGAATTTTATCGATTTTGCGCCGGGCTCCTCGGGGCGGTCTTTCGCGGGTTAACACCCTCTTAACGGCGACTTTCGATAATCGGGGCCGATCATACCTGCGCGTGTGGAAGAAGGTCGCCTCGATCATGACGCCGTACTGGGTTCGCCCGGGGATTGCCGCGTTCGTCCTTCTCTCGGGGGGGCTCGCGGCTAACCTCCTCTATCTTCAGCCGGCGGCACGCACCGTCGCCGGCGCGGGCGGGCAAGGCCCGATACCGGCGTGGTCGCTGCAACTTACGACCGGGAGCACCGGCCCGGCCCGTCCCCAAACGCGGGAGGGCGGCGGCGATCGCGCCGAGCTGACGCGGGCCGTTCAGCGCGAGCTTCGGGCGAAAGGCTATGAGGCGGGGGCCGTCGACGGCATGGCGGGGCTCGTGACGCGGGCCGCGATCATGGCCTATGAAGCCGACCGGGGTTTGCCGCTAACGGGAGAGCCGGACGAGACGCTCCTCAAGCGTCTCGTTCTCGGAGCGGAAGGCGAGGCGCCTCCGCCGGCCGGCGGCGTGTCGGGCGATCCGGGGCCAGAAGCCGAGATCGTAATCAAAGCCGTGCAGCGGGGGCTCGAGAGCATCGGGCTCAAGCCCGGAGCGATCGACGGTCGGCTCAACGCCAACACGGTCAAGGCCATTCGCGCCTTCGAGGCCGCCCAGAAGATGCCGGAGAGCGGCCGCATCTCGGGGGCGCTTGTCGCGCGATTGGCGCGCGTCGCCGGACAGGGCACACTCACCCAGACCTGGTGAGCCCGACCAGGATACCCGGGATAGGCATGCGCCTCAGAGCCGACATTTGGGTCAAAGCCTATCTACGGCGCTGCGCGGGGGTCGGCCTGCCGGCCGTCGTGGTGCGCCACGGCGACAACGACGCGGGCGCGATCTTCATTCGCGTCAACCGCCTCGACGGGACGTCGCTCTTGTTCGGTCCGGCGCCGGCTGGCCTTTCCGGGGCCGAGGAGGATCGGCTCTGGCAGCCCTGCCTCTCACCGTCGGGCGCTGCCGACGCGGCGGTCGAGGCCTATCTGAGCCGGGAAAGCGCGTTCGATCCCGACCTTTGGATCGTCGAGATCGAGACGCGCGAGGGCGCCCATGGTCTCGATGGCTGGCTCCTCGAGCCCGAGCGGTAAGGCTTCGCTGTCGCGCATGCGCCACACCAGCTTCGCGCGTTAACTCTTCGTTAACCGACGCAGCCTTCAAATCACGCAAACGAGAAAAGCAAGTTCGAGTTCCGGGAGCACGCGCGCGGGCGATGGCGCAGTCCAAGGGGAAGCCGCTATGGCGACGATACTCGAATTCCCGGCCCGAGTTGCTCGGGTGCAGAGCCCGACCAGCGAGGCCGCGCGCCAGAGCTGCGCGGATATCGTGATCTTTCCCGGCATACGCTATGAGCGGGAGACGGAGCCGGCGCCGAAACGGAGCCGCAGGGCCCGTCACCGCGACCTCCTAGAGCTCGAGGACTGACAGAAAGTTTCAGGTCTTGCGGAAGGCACACTGTGCCCGCCTCAGTTCCGCGAGATTGCGCGCCTCGTAGGCCGCGCCCTGGCTGGGCGCCCTTATGATCGCCAAGCCCGTCTCGGCGCCAACTGTCAATGTCTTGTTTGCCACCTCGTACCCGGAGCGCGCCTCGGGCGTGAGGCCCATGAAGCGGTCCTCGGACGGGACCAGCATAAGCGAGACGTCGGTCGCCGGCCCTGGGCGCGCTACCGTCGAGAAGAAGTTCTCTCCCTCGGCCGTGTAGAGCGCGAGCATCCACCCCGGCCCGGGCAGCCTCGCGGTGATCGCGACGGCGCCGTCTGTTGTGTCGAACCGGCAGAGGGCGTAGCGCGCGTCGGGCGCCAGGAACGGCAGCGGCTGGGACGAGGGCGTGACGGGCGGTAGGATCTGCATGCGGTTCAGCGGCAGGTCCTGGGCGATCTGATCGTAGGCTGGCGAGATCACGAGGCTCGGCGCGGCAAGCGTGGCCACGATGTGGAGTATGCCGACAGCGAAAAACGCCAGCGCGACGAGGTGCCAGTTGGTATTTCTGAGCTTTGCCAGCACGCGCATCAGCAGCTCCGTCTGCGGATAACGGGAAGGCGCTCCTCGATCTCGCCCTCCTTGGCGACGGCGCGCACGCCGAGATCGAGGACGCTGAAGGAAAGGGCAAGTCGACCCGCTCCCCCCGTCGGCAGCCAATTGCCGGCTCTCGCGTCGCGAGCGAGCGAGGCCGTGAACGATCCGTCCGGATTGAGGGCGATCGTGTCGCTCGTGTACGTGTAGCGCTGGGCGGCGTTGGGAATGAGCCGGCCCTTGGAGTCGAAGACGCTCAAGCTCCACCAATGGGTGGGTATGTCTCGACCCTCGATCGCGTAGTCACAGAGCGAATGAAGGGCGCGCCCAGTCGCTGTCGGTGCGGGCGATGTAGGTCTGCGCGAACTCGGCGCTCAAGGGGAGCACGCCGATGCGCGCGTAGTGGGCCCGCGTATAGGGATCGGCGTCGGGACGCGCGGCCGCCACGTCCAGGTCATCCAGGTTCGCCCGTCGCTGTCGTGAGCCGAGCAAGCCCAATTCGACCATGTACCAGCTCGAGCCAAGTCCGCCGATCAGCACGATGCCGATGAAGAGCGACCAGTCCGCAGCGAGGCCCATCGCGGCGGCGGCGCGCTTTTCAACCGGTGGACAAGAAAGCTCATCCTCGGAATGCCTCAAGGGACAAGGCGGCGCGGCCCCTCGCCTGATCCCGGCGGGGTAGCGGTCGTCGAGACACGGGAGCCGCGTGCGCCGTCGTCGGGCGTGGGCGCGCGATCGGCCCTCTTCTCCGGCTTTGCCGATTTCGTGCCGTCGCTGTTGGGGGCAGCCGGGACGGGGGCGGCGGGCTCGGCGATGCCGGCCGCCTTGCGCAAGGCGGTGGCGAGGCGTTTCAGCAACTCCTTGGTCGGGTCGGGCATGAGGCTCGAGGAATGCTGATTGGCCTCGGCTGTCCCGTCGATCTCCGCCGCCAGCGCCGGGTTGTTGGCCCTCATCTCGGCGAGACGCTGCTGCTCGGCGATCTGCACCGGGTGCGGCGCAAGGCCGGGTATGGTCGGTATGTTCATGTCGGTATGGGCGACCGCCATGATCGAGTGCCACAGCGGCGCCGCCATATGGCCGCCGGTGTTGCCGGAGGACATCGGACGGTTGTCGTCGTTGCCGAGCCAGACCACGCCCACGTACTTGCCGGTGAAGCCGACGAACCACACGTCGTTGGGCCCGGTGCTGGTCCCGGTCTTGCCGACGACGTTGGTGAAATCGAGGGCCGCCTGGCCGCCGGTGCCCTCGGTCACAACCTTCTGCCAGCATGAAGTTCATCTTCTCGGCCACTTCGCGCTTGACGAGCTGCGGGGGCTCGGGCTCGTCGCGCTCGCGCGAGTAGATGAGGTCGCCCTTCGACGTCACGATGTCGAGGATCGCGTAGGGCCTGGCACTCTTGCCCCCGTTGGCGAAGGTCGCGAGCCCGCCCGCGTGCTCGATCGGCGGGATGCCGTAGTCGCCGAGCGCCATCGAGCAGCTCTTGCGGATGCCGCGGATGCCGAGACGCTTCGTCATCTCGATCACCTTTTCACGCCCCACCGCGAACGACAGCTCGGCCGCGACCGTGTTGTAGGACCTGACCAGCGCCTTCCACAACGGCAGCGCGCCCCGCTCGCCGCCCTGGCCGCCGCCGTAGTTTGACGGATGCCACCGCCCGCACGACCGCGACGCAGTCGCGCACCGTCGTGGTTCGGGTGTATACCCGTTCTCCAGCGCGGTCGCGTAGACGTAGACCTTGAATGACGAGCCCGGCTGGCGCTTGGCGTGCGTCGCACGGTTGAACTGGTTTCGCCGTAGTCCGGCCCGCCGACGATGGCACGCACGGCGCCGTCGGTTCCGAGGCAACGGTCGCTCCGGAGTTGTAGCGGCTGGCTCCGCCCCTCCGTCGCGGATGTTGGACATCACGACTCGTCCGCCTGCTTCTGCAGGTAGGTCCACGGTGGTACGCACCGTCAGCACGTACTGGTGCTTGCCCTCGGTTATGCGCTGGACCTCCTCGAACGCCCAGTCGAGGAACCAGTCGGGGCTGGCGGTCGTATCGACGTGCTCGATGGTCTTGGCGGGGTGCAGGCGCGCCTCGTGCACCTGCGCCGGCGTGTAGAAGCCGGCTTCCACGAGGTTCGATAGCACCTCGTTCGTGCGTGCGCGCGACGCCGGCAGGTTGATGTGCGGCGCATACTTCGTCGGCGCTTTGTAGAGGCCTGCCAGCATCGCCGCCTCGGCGAGGTTCACCTCTCGGATCGATTTGCCGAAATAGTATTGCGCAGCTGCCTCCACGCCGAACGCGCCGCCGCCCATGTAGGCGCGGTCGAGATAGGCTTCAGGATCTCGCGCTTGGTGAAGCGCGTCTCGAGCAGGAACGGCTAGAACACCTCCTTGATCTTGCGGTCGCGCGACCACTCGGACGAGAGGAACAGGTTCTTCGCGAGCTGCTGGCTCATCGAGGAGCCGCCCTGCACCACCTCGTTGGCGCGGAAATTCTCGACGAGGGCGCGCAGCGTGCCCATGACGTCGATGCCGAAGTGCTCGAAGAAGCGCCGGTCCTCCGTGGCGAGGGTGGCCTTGATGATGAAATGGGGATCTCGTCGAGGGGCACCGCGTCGTTGTGGGAGGATGCCGCGCTGGCCGATCTCG
>CAVUEM010000048.1:0-5000 GCA_963740475.1 uncultured Alphaproteobacteria bacterium
CGATGGCGGCCGTGCGCCACAGGCCGAGCTTGCGGCGCATGCGGCGGCGATCGAGGACTGTTTCAGTGTCTTGGCTCATTGCGTGCTCTATCCTGTTGGCAGGGTAGAGCATGTCGGGTGTCCTTCAATGCCGTAACCAGGCTTCGATCTCGACGATTTCCCCGCGTGCGATCGTTCCCGCCATGGACGACCTCGCATAGACGCCGAAGTCCGTATGGCCCCATTTGCGGGCGAGCACGGCCGGGATGTCCATATCGCGCGCGCCGGTTGCCGGGTCGACGTTGGTTGCCGCGCATCGCTCGGTGCGCTCTGTCACAGTGAACTCGCGGCGCCGATCGCGATGTCGCGACCAACCCAGGACGAATTCGACTCCAGGCGTCGACACCATCGATGACGAGGTTGGGCCGGAAGCGCAGCGGGTCGACCGGGCGGCCCGGCGATGCGCTCGAGCTCGCGCACGGACGCCAGGTTGACGAGGTGGACGCACTTCTCGCGCGGAGTTGGTGAAGTGGTGGCCCGGGCGGAGACGATCCGCGGCGCCCGCGCAGGCTCTGCTTCATGAAGGCGGCCAGGAACTGCTCGATGACCATGCGTCCGGTCGGGCGAGGAGAGCCCGCCGCTGACGACCGGCGTCGGCCGTCGCGATGAATAGTTAGCGTCTCGGTCGCCTCGTCGAAGCGCGTCTCGAGGGCGGCGAGGCGCTCGTCGCGCATCAGCATCAGGAAATGGATCTTGGGCAGATGCGTCGGCGCCGCGGGGTCGAAGCGGCGGCCGCCGTTCTCGATCGCCCAGGCACGGTCGTAGGCGAGCGTCTCGCCGGCCTCGAGGTTGACCGCGGTCATGGTTTCCGCCGAGAGGCCCTTTACGGGATAGCGGTAGATGCCGGCGAGGGCTCGGCTACGGTCATCCGAATTGATCCTCGCGGCGTTCTGGGCTATCGGCGCGAGGCATGGCCCCTTTTTGCGGACGGCCCAAATCCCATATCTCGAGAGGCTGCCGTGCGGGCGCCTTTCGGGCCCGGCGGTGGCACTACAACATCCTGACGTGACGGTGCTTGCCGCGCGCCAATGGGCGGGGGAGCGACGCTGAGGAGGGACGACATGGACTTCGAACGCTACACCGACCGGGCCAAGGGCTTCGTCCAGGCGGCGCAGAACCTGGCGCTGCGCGACGGCCACCAGCAGTTCGCGCCCGAGCATCTCCTGAAGGTTCTGCTCGACGATCCGGAGGGTCTCTGCCGCCGGGCTGATCGACCGCGCCGGCGGCCGCTCGCGCGAGGCACTGGCGGCCGTCGAGCGCGTGCTCGCCAAGCGGCCCAAGGTTTCGGGCGGCGGCGCCGGCCAGATCTACCTCTCGCCCGAGCTCGCGCGCCTCTTCGACAACGCGCAGAAGATCGCCGAGAAGGCCGGCGACAAGTTCGTGACCGTCGAGCGGCTTCTGCTCGCGCTCGCGCTCGAGAAGGCTCGGAGGCCGCGCGCATTCTCGCGGAGGCGGGCGTCACGCCCGAGAACGCTCAACGCCGCCATCAACGAGATCAGGAAGGGCCGCACCGCCGACAGCGCGTCGGCCGAGCAGGCCTACGACGCGCTGAAGCGCTACGCGCGCGATCTGACGGAGGCCGCGGCGCAAGGCAAGCTCGATCCCGTGATCGGCCGCGACGAGGAGATCCGCCGCACCATCCAGGTGCTCTCCCGGCGCACCAAGAACAATCCCGTGCTGATCGGCGAGCCCGGCGTCGGCAAGACGGCGATCGCCGAGGGCCTCGCGCAGCGCATCATCAAGGGCGACGTGCCGGAGAGCCTCAAGGACAAGAAGCTGCTCGCGCTCGACATGGGCGCGCTGATCGCGGGCGCCAAGTATCCGCGGCGAGTTCGAGGAGCGCTTGAAGACCGTGCTCAACGAGGTGCAGGCCGAGGAAGGCCGCATCATCCTGTTCATCGACGAGCTGCACACGATCGTCGGCGCCGGCAAGGCCGAGGGCGCCATGGACGCCGGCAATCTCTTGAAGCCGGCGCTCGCGCGCGGCGAATTGCACTGCGTCGGCGCGACCACGCTCGACGAGTACAGGAAGCACATCGAGAAGGATGCGGCGCTGGCGCGGCGCTTCCAGCCGATCTTCGTCAACGAGCCCTCGGTCGAGGACACGATCTCGATCCTGCGCGGCCTGAAGGAGAAGTACGAGCTGCACCACGGCGTGCGCATCACGGACAGCGGCGCTCGTCGCGGCGGCGACGCTGTCGCATCGCTACATCTCCGACCGCTTCCTGCCCGACAAGGCGATCGACCTCATCGACGAGGCGGCGTCGCGCCTCAGGATGCAGGTCGATTCGAAGCCCGAGGAGCTCGACGCGATCGACCGCGACCTCATGCAGATGAAGATCGAGCGCGAGGCCCTGAAGAAGGAGACCGACGCGGCGTCGAAGGATCGCCTCGCGCAGGCTCGAGAAGTCGATCGCGGAGCTCGAGGAGAGAGTCACGGCGCTGACCCAGCGCTGGCAGGCGGAGAAGCAGAAGCTCGGCTCGGCGCAGAAGATCAAGGAGGAGCTCGACCAGCACGCGCACCGAGCTCGACCAGGCGCAGCGCAGGGGCGATCTCGCGCGCGCCGGCGAGCTTGCCTACGGCGTCATCCCCGAGCTCGAGAAGAAGCTCAAGGCGATCGAGAGCGCGGAAGGCAAGGGCGCCATGGTCGAGGAGGCGGTGACGCCCGATCAGATCGCGGCCGTCGTCTCGCGCTGGACCGGCATTCCCGTCGACAAGATGCTCGAGGGCGAGCGCGAGAAGCTCCTCCAGATGGAGGAGGAGCTCGCCAAGCGCGTCGTCGGCCAGCGCGAGGCGGTGAAGGCCGTCTCGACGGCCGTGCGGCGCGCGCGCGCCGGCCTGCAGGATCCGAACCGGCCGATGGGCTCGTTCATGTTCCTTGGGCCGACGGGCGTCGGCAAGACGGAGCTGACGAAGGCGCTCGCCGCGTTCCTGTTCGACGACGAGCATGCGCTGCTGCGCATCGACATGAGCGAGTACATGGAGAAGCACTCGGTCGCGCGCCTGATCGGCGCGCCGCCGGGCTACGTCGGCTACGAGGAGGGCGGCTCGCTCACCGAGGCCGTGCGCCGCCGGCCCTATCAGGTCGTGCTGTTCGACGAGATCGAGAAGGCGCACCCGGACGTGTTCAACGTGCTGCTGCAGGTGCTCGACGACGGGCGCCTGACCGACGGCCAGGGCCGCACGGTCGACTTCAAGAACACGCTGATCGTCATGACCTCGAACCTCGGCGCCGAGTTCCTCGCCGACCCGCGCCAGCCCTTGGGCTTCGGCACGCCGGGCGAGAAGGACAAGGTGCTGTCCGAGGAGGAGGCTTATCGCCTCGTCATGGAGGCCGTGCGCCGCCATTTCCGCCCCGAGTTCCTGAACCGCATCGACGAGATCATCGTCTTCCACCGCTTGCGGCGCGAGGACATGGCGTCGATCGTCGACATTCAGATGAAGCGCCTGCAGAAGCTGCTCGCCGAGCGCAAGATCACGCTCGAGCTCGACGACACGGCGAGGACGTGGCTCGCCAACAAGGGCTACGATCCGATCTACGGCGCGCGGCCCTTGAAGCGCGTGATCCAGAAGCAGGTGCAGGATCCGCTCGCCGAGCTGATTCTCGAGGGGCGCATCAAGGACGGCGACAAGGTCAAGATCTCGGTCCGCGACGGGCGCCTCACGCTCAACGACACGATCGGTGGAGGCGGAGGCGGCTTCGCAGCCGCGCTCCGTCCCGCAACGGCGGGGGCGGCTATTTGCTCGCCGTCATGACCGGCGCCCGGCGCATGAGCTCGTCGATGCGCGAGCGCTCTTTCTGGAACTCGGCGAGATCGCGGCCGGCGAGCTGGCGCTCGTTCGGCACCTGGATCGAGAGCGGATCGACGAACTGGTTGTTGACGAGCACCTCGAAGTGGACGTGAGGACCGGACGACAGCCCGGTCGAGCCGACGAAGGCGATGATCTGGCCCTGGCGCACCTTCACGCCCTCGGCGGCGCCTTCGGCAAAGCGCGCGAGATGGCCGTAGGCCGTCTGATAGCCGTTGGCGTGGCGGATACGGATGTAGTTGCCGTACTGTCCCTTGCGGCCGACCTCCTCGATCGTGCCGTTGCCGGCGGCGAGAACGGGGGTGCCAGGCGTCGTCGCCCAGTCGACGCCGGTGTGCATGCGCTTCTCATTGAGCAGCGGGTGAAAACGCATGCCGTAGCCGGACGTGAGGCGCACGTCCTCGCCCCGCACCGGGCGGCGCATCAGAAACTTCTTCGAGTTGCTCCCGTCGGCGTCGTAGAAATCTACCGCTCCGTCGGGCGTGCGGAAGCGGTAGATAGCGCGTGGTCTCGCCGCCGGCGGTGATCGACGTGTAAAGAAGCTCGCCCGGCGGTCCTTCGGTGCCGCCCTCGTCCTTGAGATCGAAGAAGAGCTCGCAGGAGTCGCCGGCCCTGAGCCGCCTGCGGAAGTCGGTGCCGTAGGCGTGAACCCGCATGACCTGCAGGATGGTCTCGGCCGAGACGCTCTGCAGCAAGCTCGCGTGATAGAGGCTCGCATAGAGGCTCGAGGTTTGCGGATGATCGCCGTCGGTCATCGCAAGGCGGGCGATCGACTCCTCGTCGATAGGCGTGGCGCTGGCGATGAACTCGCCGGCGTTGTTGCGGGTGACGGTCACCTTGTGCGCATGCCCATCGTCGTAGATGGAGAATCTGACAGGCTCCATGCGGTCCTGCCTGGTGAGCGAGGGAGCGAGAACGAGATGGACCTCGTGGCCGGGCTTCAGCGAGGACTGAGGGAAGACCTGCTTCATGGCCTCGAGGATCTCGCGCACCTGCCAGGTGTCGGAGCCGGCGTCGGTCAAGATCTTCGGCAGCTTGTCTCCTTCGCCGACCGCCTTGACGACGCGCTTCAAACCCTCCTCGAGATCGGTCGCGGCGTCGTCGGCCTCCGATGTCGATTTGGCGAGCACCGTCGTGTTCGGCGCAGACT
>CAVUEM010000048.1:10000-151932 GCA_963740475.1 uncultured Alphaproteobacteria bacterium
GAAACACTCCCGCCGAAAGTCCAAGGGTTCCTGCGTAAAGCTAATCTGCGCAGGGTTAGCCGGCCCCTAAGGCGAGGGCGAAAGCCGTAGTCGATGGGAACCACGTTAATATTCGTGGGCCAGTGGGTGAGTGACGGACGCCGCAAGTTGTTTGGGCTTATCGGATTGCCCGGGCAGCGAAGGTGTCCCAGGAAATAACCCCCACATAGACCGTACCCGAAACCGACACAGGTGGACTGGTAGAGAATACCAAGGCGCTTGAGCGAAGTGTGCTGAAGGAACTCGGCAAATTACCTGCGTAACTTCGGGATAAGCAGGCCGTCCGTTTGGGCAACCAGGTGGGCGGGGCACAGACCAGGGGGTGGCGACTGTTTAGCAAAAACACAGGGCTATGCTAAGTCCAACGACGACGTATATGGCCTGACGCCTGCCCGGTGCTGGAAGGTTAAGAGGAGAAGTGCAAGCTTTGAATCGAAGCCCCAGTAAACGGCGGCCGTAACTATAACGGTCCTAAGGTAGCGAAATTCCTTGTCGGGTAAGTTCCGACCTGCACGAATGGCGTAACGACTTCCCCACTGTCTCCAGCACACACTCAGTGAAATTGAATTCCCCGTGAAGATGCGGGGTTCCTGCGGTTAGACGGAAAGACCCCGTGCACCTTTACTGTAGCTTTGCACTGGCAATCGTGTTTGCATGTGTAGGATAGGTGGTAGGCTTTGAAGCAGGGGCGCCAGCTCTTGTGGAGCCGCAATGTGAAATACCACCCTTATGAACATGGTTGTCTAACCGCGGACCGTCATCCGGTCCCGGGACATTGCATGGTAGGCAGTTTGACTGGGGCGGTCGCCTCCTAAATTGTAACGGAGGCGTGCGAAGGTGGGCTCAGGTTGGTCGGAAATCAACCGTCGAGTGCAATGGCATAAGCCCGCCTGACTGCGAGACTGACAAGTCGAGCAGAGTCGAAAGACGGCCATAGTGATCCGGTGGTTCTGTGTGGAAGGGCCATCGCTCAACGGATAAAAGGTACGCCGGGGATAACAGGCTGATGATTCCCAAGAGTCCATATCGACGGAATCGTTTGGCACCTCGATGTCGGCTCATCTCATCCTGGGGCTGGAGCAGGTCCCAAGGGTATGGCTGTTCGCCATTTAAAGAGGTACGTGAGCTGGGTTCAGAACGTCGCGAGACAGTTCGGTCCCTATCTGCCGTAGGTGTAGGAGAATTGAGAGGATCTAACTCTAGTACGAGAGGACCGAGTTGGACGCACCTCTGGTGGACCTGTTGTCGCGCCAGCGGCACAGCAGGGTAGCTATGTGCGGACGGGATAACCGCTGAAGGCATCTAAGCGGGAAACCCACCTCAAAACGAGTTCTCCCTTGAGAGCCGTGGAAGACCACCACGTTGATAGGCCGGGTGTGGAAGTGCAGCAATGCATGCAGCTTACCGGTACTAATAGCTCGATCGAACTTCGATCGCTCTCATTAAGCAATGCTCATCTAATGCCTCACGCGGGCTGATCTGCGCTAGCGCGCAGGCCCCGCTCCGGCAGGGCGGCCCCGGATCACGTCCGGGGCTGAAGGCAGCGCCGGCATCTTCGGATGCTGGTGTTTGCAGCCATTGGCGCGAGTCGCCATGCCGCCTGATGAGCGTAGGAACAGCAACGGAAGACCAGAATTCGCTCACTTCTCCGCCGACCTGGTGGCTATGGCGGGGTGGCTGCACCCGATCCCATTCCGAACTCGGCCGTGAAACGCCCCAGCGCCGATGGTACTTCGTCTTAAGACGTGGGAGAGTAGGTCGTTGCCAGGTCTGCCGAGCAGTGAGCCGAATTCGAATTCATCAGGTCCGCGATGCACGCAATCGCGATCCCCTCTTTGCCTTGACTGGCCAAAGCACCGCCGCGAGCCCACGCTCCGGCGGCGTTTTTGTTTTGCGCGTCATGTTTGCGCGACGATCACCAATCCAGCAATCGTGAGCAGCGACAGCAACGTCGAGACGTTGATGTCGCCGAAGTCATGTCCCCTCACGACGCGAACGACCTCGCGCACTTCAGTCTGAGGCGCCGATGCCGGGTCTCGCGCCCGTATCCAATTCCAGAAGAAGCGGCCGAACTTCTGCGTTCTGTTCCAGATCTCGAACGGGGCGCGCTGCCAGCCGTATTTCAGCACATAGATCACGGCAATGAGGACCGCGATTTGCAGCAGCGTCGAGACCCAGCCGCTGATCAGGAACCAGACAAGGCTCCAAACTAGCGACAGCACGGTCAGCAGCGCCGAGAGCAGCCACGCAACTGCGTCCATCGGGAACCTCTCCACGGGCTCAGGCCACCAATAGTTTAAGGTAGCGTGCGAATGGGGCTCATTGAAGCGAGGCTAGATGCTCCGCCCGCCGTCGACCTCGAGCGCGACGCCGGTGATGAAGGCGCTCGACGGCTCGGCGAGGAACAGTGCAGCGTTGGCGATATCCGAGGGTTTCGAGAAGCGACCGAGCGGAATCCCTGTGACGAATTTCGCCCGGTTCTCGGGCGTGTCGACCATTCCCATGAATTGCTCTGTCATGCCCGTTTCGCCGATCACGGGATTGATGGCATTGACGCGGATCTTCTTCGGCGCGAGCTCGGCCGCCATGGATTTCGTGAGCGTCAGCACAGCGCCCTTCGTGCCATTGTACCAGGTGAGGCCTGGGCGCGGGCGCAGGCCCGCGGTCGACGCCATGTTGATGATCACGCCCCCTCCGCGCCTCTCGAGCTCCGGCACCGCGGCCAGGGTTGCGAGGTAGATGGACTTCACGTTGACCGCGTAGACGCGGTCGAACTCGGCTTCGGTGACGCTCATCAGCGACTGGTTCTTGTGCGTGGTGCCCGCGTTGTTGACCAGAATGTCGAGCCCGCCGAACAGCTTGACGGCCGCAGCCACCATGCGCTCGACGTCGGCCTTTTTCGATACGTCGGTCGTGACCGAGGCTGCGGCATCCCCGATGCGGCTCGCGACCGAGACTGCGGCCTCCGTGTTGAGATCGGCGATCAGCACCCTGGCGCCTTCCGCCGCGAACGTCTCGGCGATGGCGCGCCCGAAGCCCGACGCGCCCCCGGTCACGATCGCGACTTGATCCTTGAGCCGCACCACGGTCCTCCCGGAAAGCTAGATCGAGATCGTTCTTGATGGAGATGCTTCGCGTCCATCAAGAACGTGAATCGCCATCTAAATTCAAAGTGTAGCGTACGATTCACGCCTGACATGGATCGCGGAAGCGATTCCATGTCAGACGATCGTGCGCTAGCGTCCGCCGTTGGCCGGCGCGGCGAGGCGCTCCTGCTCGGCTCGGAACGGGCTTGCCCGGTAGGTGCCGAGCACGCGCAATTCCGTCGAGAAGAACGACAGCTCCTCGAGCGCAAGCTGGACGTGACGCTCGGCCGGATGGCCGGCAATGTCGGCATAGAACATGGTGGCGTTGAAGCTGCCCTCGGGCTGATAGCTTTCGAGCTTGGTCATGTTGACGCCGTTGGTCGCAAATCCGCCGAGGGCCTTGTAGAGGGCGGCCGGCACGTTGCGCACCCGGAAGATGAAGGTCGTGATCACCGGGCCGTCGCCGGGCTCTGCGTCGTCGGGCTCGGCCGCCAGCACGAGAAAGCGCGTCGTGTTGTGCGTCTCGTCCTCGATATCGGTCTTTAGGATATCGAGGCCATAGATCTCGGCGGCGAGCCGCGAGGCGATCGCCGCGACGGTCAAATCGTCCTGCTCTGCGACCATGCGTGCTGAGCCCGCCGTATCGGCCTCGGGCACCGGCTTCAATCCGAGCTTGCGCAGCGTATTGCGGCATTGGCCGAGCGCCTGCGTATGGCTCATGACCGACTTCACGGTGGCGAGGCTCGCGCCCTTCTTGGCCATGAGCTGGTGGCGCACGCGCAGGAAGTGCTCGCCGACGATGTAGAGTCCCGCGTCGGGAAGCAGGTGATGGATATCGGCGATCCGCCCTGCGACCGAGTTCTCGACCGGAATCATCGCGAGATCGACCTGGCCCGACTTCACCGACGCCAGCGCATCCTCGAACGTGGGATGGGCGACCGCCTCGCAGCCGGGGAACGCCTCCGCGCAGGCGAGATGCGAGTTTGCGCCGGGCTCGCCCTGGTAGGCGATGCGGCTTGAGCCCTTTCCGGCGCGCGAAGCAGGTGTCATCGGCGTTTGTGGTTTTGGGTATGGTGGGAGAACTAGACGCGCCGCGCGCCCTGGTCGAAGAGACGGCGCGCCCGCTCAAGGTCGGCCGGAGTATCGACACCGAGCGGAACCGTGTCAACGACGGCGACGTCGATCCTCATTCCGGCTTCGAGCGCTCTCAATTGCTCGAGCCTTTCTCTCAATTCGAGGTGAGAGGGCCTGAGCGAGACGAACCTTTCGAGCGCGGGCCGCCGGTAAGCATAAATGCCGATGTGGTGGTAGAGCGGCCCCTCGCCATAGGGTGCGGTGGCACGCGTGAAGTAAAGGGCGCGCAGGCGGTTCGCCTCGGTCAGCGGCGTGCCGACGATCTTGACCACGCTCGGGCTCGTACGTTCGGCCGGATCGCGGATCTCGGCGGCGAGTGTCGCGATATCGGGCCCCCTTGCCGCAAGGGGAGCGACGCATTCGCGCACGAGGCGCGGCTCGAGCGTCGGCAGGTCGCCTTGCAGGTTAACGACGATCTCGGCCTCGGCGTCCGGATCGACGCGATTGACCGCCTCGAACACGCGGTCCGATCCCGAGACATGGTCGGGCCGCGTCATGACGGCCTCGCCGCCGGCCGAGCGCACGGCGTCCATGATCTCCTCGGTATCGGTCGCCACCACGACCCGGCCCATCTCGGCTGCTCGCGCGCGGCGCCAGACGTGGACGATCATCGGCTCCCCGCCGAGTTCGAGCATGGGCTTGCCCGGCAGCCGTGTCGCGCTCATTCGCGCCGGAATAACGATCAATGTGCTCGTCATGTGCTCGTCATGCGATCGCTTCTTCTGATCCGCCGGCGCCACTGCGCCCGGAAAGCCTCTAGTCCCATCCTTAGCCGGGTTGCAAGGCGCGCTGGAACTCCTATAGAAGGGCTCGGCCTTTGACGAGGGCCGCGGAGATTCGCGGAGCAGCCCGGAACTTTGCGGGACAGGCGAGACTTGGGGGCTTCCCGGTCGGCGGCAGGGTGGAGCGATGATAAATTCCTTCGAGCTAAGCAAGGTTGTGGGCGCGGTTCTTGCGGCCCTCCTGGTTATTTTCGGGTCGAGGACGGCCATAGAGATCTTCGGTCGGCACGGCTTCGACGCCAAGCTGGGCTTCACCCTGCCCACACCTAAGGAGGGGGCGGCGCCGGCAGCTGGCACTGAGGGAGCGGCACCCGCGGCGAAAGAGGGCGGCGGGTTCGACGCGGCAAAGGTCGTCGCCATGATTGCGACCGCAAAGCCGGAGAGCGGCCAGGGGACGTTCAAGAAATGCCTCGCCTGCCACTCCGCCGAGAAGGGAGCGCCGAGCAAGGCCGGTCCCAATCTCTGGGGTGTGGTCGGGCGTCCGCGCGCTTCACAGGCGGACTTCGGCGGCTATTCCGACGCCATGAAGGGGAAGGGAGGAGAGTGGACCTATGAGGATCTCGCCGCCTTTGCCCACAGCCCCAAGACCTTCCTCCCGGGCACCAAGATGATCTTTCCGGGTGTTCCAGACCCAGGCGACGTCGCCGATCTCGTGGCCTATATCCGCACGCTGGCCGACAGCCCCGCGCCGCTTCCTCAATAGGATAGCTGTAACCTCTCGCAATCGTGAGCAGTGGACAATTCCGCGAGCGATATTGCGGAGTTGGCTCTCATGTTGCGGATGTTTAATCCGCTCCCGCGCAGGGCTGTGCTAGGGATTTTGGAGCGCCGCGAACGCGTCCTGCGTATAGGCAGGAGCGATCGAATGAGGATCTGTACCCAATGTCCGTCGTTTCTTCCGTGCTCCGTTCCCTGATTGCCGCTCTCGGCGCGTTCCTCTTCTTCGCGCCCGCTGCGCTGGCCGATCCCGAGAGCCAGCCTCGCCATCACGCGCTGTCGCTGATCGGCGAGCCGAAATACGGACCCGACTTCCAGCATTTCGATTGGGTCAATCCCGATGCGCCCAAGGGCGGCACGGTTCGCTTCGCGGTCGAGGACACGTTCGATTCGCTCAATCCCTTCACGATCAAGGGCATGCCAGCCTCCGGGCTCGGCATGCTCTACGATTCGCTCATGGCGCAGAGCCCCGATGAGGAGTCGGTCGAGTACGGACTGATCGCCGAGTGGGTGTCGTTTCCCCCCGACTATTCCTCGGCGACGTTCGGGCTCCGCCCCGAGGCGCGCTTCCACGACGGGACGCCGATTACGCCCGAGGACGTGATCTTCTCCCTCGAGGCCCTGAAGAAGGCGCATCCCGCATTACGGCAAGTACTACAAGAACGTCGTCAAGGCGGAGAAGACCGGTGAGCACGAGGTGACCTTCACCTTCGACAAGACCGGCAACCGCGAGCTGCCGCATATCCTCGGCCAGCTCACCGTGCTGCCCAAGCACTATTGGGAGGGGAAGGGCGCCAACGGCGAGGTGCGTGATCTCACCAAGACCACGCTCGAAATTCCGCTCGGCAACGGCGCCTACAAGATCAAGTCCTTCGATACCGGCAACAATATCGTCTACGAGCGCGTCAAGGACTACTGGGCCAAGGACCTCCCCGTCTCGCGCGGCCAGTGGAACTTCGACGAGATCAGGTTCCAGTATTTCCGCGATCGCGTGGCGGCGTTCGAGGAGTTCAAGAGCGGGCGCGCCGACTTCTGGCGCGAGAATACCGCGAGCTCCTGGGCCACTCAGTTCGATTTCGACGCCATCAAGAAGGGCTGGGTGAAGAAGGAAGCAATTCCCGTCGCGGGTGTTGCGCGCATGCAGGCCTTCATCTTCAACCTGCGGCGCAAGCAGTTCCAGGACCCGCGCGTGCGCCATGCCTTCGCGCTCGCCTTCAATTTCGAGGATTTGAATAAGAATTTTCTCTTCAATCAGTACGTCCGCGTCGGAAGCTTTTTCGACAACTCCGAGCTCAAGGCGACCGGGCTGCCCGAAGGGCGCGAGCTCGAGATCCTGCGCGAGGTCGAGAAGGACATTCCAGCCGAGGTGTTCACCACCGAGTGGAAGAATCCGGTCAACGCGAACCGCGACGACGTGCGCAAGAACCTCTCCGAGGCCATGAAGCTGCTCGGCGAGGCGGGCTGGACGGTGCACCAGGAGACGGTCGAGGATCCGGACTGCGGGTTCTTCTGCAAGACGGTGCGGATGGTCGGGCTCGGCTCCGAGAAGATGCAGACGGTGGTGTGCAACGCGGTGGGCGAGCCGCTGACGGTCGAGTTCCTCCTGCCGTCCGAGAGCTTCCAGCGCCACGTCTCGAGCTACATCGCCAATCTCGAGAAGATCGGCATCAAGGCGACGATGCGCATCGTCGATCCGGCCCAGTACGAGCAGCGCGAGACGAATTTCGACTTCGACATCGTCGTCGACAGCTTCCCCCAGTCGCTCTCGCCCGGCAACGAGCAGCGCGATTTCTGGGGCAGCGCCGCTGCCGACCAGCCGGGCAGCCGCAACACCATCGGCATCAAGAACCCCGCGATCGATGCCATCATCGAGAAGATCGTCTTCTCCAAGGACCGTGCCGACCTCGTGGCCGCGACCCGCGCGCTCGACCGCGTGCTGCTTTGGAACTGGTACCTGGTGCCCCAGTGGCACAATCCCACGGAGTGGATCGCGACCTGGGATATTTTCGGCCGGCCGGCAACGCTTCCCCGGCTAACGTCGCGGCTTCCTCCAGGCCTGGTGGCTCGATCCCGGCGAAGCAGCAGGCGCTCGCCGCCGCGCGCGGGAAGTAGCCGAATGCGGTCGCAGTTCTCTTCTCCGAGGATGCGCAGTCCTTACCCGTCATTCCGGCCGAGCGACAGCAATCGCTTGTTCGCGCGTGCGGCGTCCGGAATGACGGCTTTGATGATGGCCGTCGCGGTGCAGAGCATGCCTCTGGCGGCGGAGCCGCGGCACGGGCTCTCGATTTTCGGCGATCTCAAGTATCCGGCCGATTTCAAGCATTTCGACTACGTCAGTCCCGACGCCCCCAAGGGCGGGCGTGTCTCGCAGATCGGCTCGGCGGGGCGGACGACATTCGACAGCTTCAACAATTACATCCTGAAGGGCGACGCGGCGCAGGGGCTCGAGCTTCTGTTCGACAGCCTGATGACGCGCGCCAACGACGAGCCCGACGCCGTCTACGGTCTCGTGGCGGAGACCGCCGATGTCGCCGGCGACGGCATGTCGGTCACGTTCAAGCTCAGGCCCGAGGCGAAGTTTGCCGACGGCTCGCCCGTCTCCGCCGAGGACGTCGGTCTTCTCGTTCAACACGCTCAAGGAGAAGGGCCACCCGAGCATCTCTCTTTCGCTCCGCGACGTGGAGAAGGCGGAAGCGCTCGATGCCGCAACCGTTCGCTACACATTCAAGGGCCAGCTCGTGCGCGATCTTCCGATCACCGTCGCGATGCTGCCGCTTCTCTCCAAGGCCTATTACGCAACGCACGATTTCGACAAGACGACGCTCGAGCGGCCTCTCGGCTCAGGCCCTTATAAGATCGGCGACTTCAAGCCCGGCACTTACGTCTCCTATCTGCGCCGCGACGACTACTGGGCCAAGGACCTGCCGGTCAGCCGCGGCCTCTATAACTTCGACGAGGTTCGCTACGACTATTACCGTGATCGCGGCCTCGAGCTCGAGAACCTGCTCGCCGGTAACTTCGACTTTCGCGAGGAGTTCACCTCCAAGGATTGGGCGACGGGCTACGAGAAGCCGCCCGTCAAGGATGGCCGCATCCTCCGCCTCACGATTCCCGACGAGCGCCCGTCTGGCGCCCAGGGCTTCTTCATCAACATGCGCCGCGAGAAGTTCCAGGATATCCGCGTGCGCCGCGCCCTCGATCTCGCCTTCGATTTCGAGTGGAGCAACCGCAACCTGTTCTTCGGTCTCTACAAGCGCACGGCAAGCTTCTTCGAGAATTCCGACATGAAGGCGTCGGGGCCGCCGTCGCCCGAGGAGCTGGCCCTGCTCGAGCCCTATCGCGACAAGCTTCCGCCCGAGGTATTCGGGGCGCCCTACGAGCCGCCGAAGACCGACGGCTCCGGCAACAACCGAGCGCAATTGCGCGAGGCCGCGACGCTCCTCACAGAGGCCGGCTGGACGCAGACGCCCGAAGGCTTGAAGAACGCCAAGGGCGAGCCACTGGACATCGAGATTCTGCCTGTTCGAGGAGAGCTTCGAGCGCATCATCGGGCCCTACGTGAAGAATCTGCGCGCCATCGGCATCAACGCCACCATGCGTCGCGTCGATCCCTCCCAGTACGAGCAGCGCGTCAAAAGCTTCGATTTCGATCTCACGACGCAGCGCTACAGCCTGCGACTGACGCCGGGCGTCGAGCTCAAGGCGTTCTGGGGCTCGGAGGCGGCGAAGACCAACGGCAGCTTCAATCTGGCCGGTATCGCCGACCCCGTGCGTCGACGCGCTGATCGACCGCATCATCACGGCCAAATCGCGGCGAGGATCTCACCGTAGCGGCGCGCGCCTGCGACCGCGTGCTCCGCGCCGGACACTACTGGGTGCCGCAGTGGTACAAGGGCGCGCACAACCTCGCCTTCTGGAACAAGCTCGCCTGGCCGGAGGTAAAGCCCAAGTATGAGCGCGGCGCGCTCGACACCTGGTGGTACGACTCGGCAAAGGATGCCAAACTGAACCGTAACTGACGGAGGCCGGACCGCTCGATGTCCACTTATCTCCTGAAACGCGCGCTCCTCATCGTGCCGACGATGATCGGCATCATGCTGATCAGCTTCACGATCGTGCAGTTCGCGCCTGGCGGTCCCGTCGAGCAGATCATCGCCAAGCTCACCGGCACCGACAGCTCGATCAGCCAGCAGATCGGCGGCGGCGGCGGCGACGGCATGCGCGGCCAGGCGCCTGGATCCCAGTTCGGCCAGGGCACCGCCGACGCGGTGACCTCGAAGTATCGCGGCGCGCAAGGCCTCGACCCCGAGTTCATCAAGAGCCTCGAGAAGCAGTTCGGCTTCGACAAGCCGGCCCACGAGCGCTTCTTCCTGATGATGAAGAACTATCTGACGTTCGATTTCGGCAAGAGCTACTTCCGCGACGTCTCGGTGCTCGAGCTCGTCAAGGAGAAGCTGCCGGTGTCGATCTCGCTCGGGCTGTGGATGACGCTCCTCACCTATCTCGTCTCGATCCCGCTCGGCATCCGCAAGGCGGTCCGCGACGGCGAGCCGTTCGACTCCTGGACCTCGAGCGTGCTGGTCATCGGCTACGCGGTGCCGGGCTTTCTCGTCGCCGTGCTGCTTCTGATCCTCTTCGCCGGCTCCTCGTTCTTCCAGTGGTTCCCCTCGCGCGGGCTCGTCTCCGACAACTGGGAGCAGCTCTCGCTCTGGGGCAAGGTCGTCGACTACTTCTGGCATCTGGTGCTGCCGCTGATCGCGATCTCGCTCTCGCGCGTTCACGACCATGGCGTTTCTGACCAAGAACTGCTTCCTGGACGAGATCAGGAAGCAATACGTGCTGACGGCGAGGGCCAAAGGGCTTTCCGAGCGCGAGGTGCTCTACAATCACGTGTTCCGCAACGCCATGCTGCTCATCATCGCCGGATTCCCCGGCGCCTTCATCGCCGCATTCTTCTCGGGCTCGCTGCTGATCGAGACGATCTTCTCGCTCGACGGTCTCGGGCTGCTGGGCTTCGAATCCGTCATCAAGCGCGACTATCCCGTCGTCTTCGCGACGCTTTACATCTTTTCGCTCCTGGGCCTCGTCGTGAACCTCATTTCCGACTTCATCTACACGCTCGTCGATCCCCGCATCGATTTCGAGAGCCGGGAGGTGTGAGCAGGATGGACGTGCGCTACGAGAGCGAGACGGTCCGCGAGCCCACGATCACACGGAGGGGACGGAGCGCTGCCCGCGCGGCTCTCCGGACTCGGTGCCTCGCTTCAAGCTCTCGCCCATCAACCGGCGGCGCTGGGAGAACTTCAAGAAGAACCGGCGCGGCTACTGGAGCTTCTGGGTCCTGCTCGTGCTGTTCGTGGTCTCGCTCTTTGCCGAGGTCATCGCCAACGACCGGCCGATCATCGTGCGCTACAAGGGCGAGTTCCTGTTTCCGGTGCTGGTCGACTATCCGGAATCGAGGTTCGGCGGCTTTCTCGCCATCACCGACTACAAGGACCCCGTCATCATCGACGAGATCGAGGCCAACGGCTGGATGATCTGGCCGCCGATCCGCTTCTCCTACGACACCATCAACAAGGACTACCCGCGCCGCGAGGGCCCGGGCGGGCTTTGCCTCGGCTATCCGGCGCCGCCGCCGTGGGCGTCGAGCGCGAAGTTCTGCGAGGCGCCGCCGGACCAGATGGCGAGATTCCTGGCGCTCGGCAACACGAACTGGCTCGGTCTCGACGACCAGGGCCGCGACGTGGTGGCGCGCGTCATCTACGGCTTCCGCATCTCGCTCCTGTTCGGGCTGCTGCTGACGCTCGCCTCCTCCGTCATCGGAGTCGCGGCGGGCGCCGTCCAGGGCTATTTCGGCGGGCGCATCGACCTCTTCTTCCAGCGCTTCCTCGAGATCTGGTCGGCCATCCCTTATCTCTACGTGCTGCTCATCATCTCCTCCGTGCTGGTCCCTGGCTTCTGGACGCTGCTCGGCGTGCTGCTCCTCTTCCACTGGACGGCGCTCGTCGGCGTCGTGCGGGCCGAGTTCCTGCGCGCGCGCAACTTCGAATACATCACGGCGGCGCGCGCGCTCGGCCTCTCCGACGTGACGATCATGAGGAAGCATCTCCTCCCCAACGCCATGGTGGCGACGCTGACGTTTCTGCCGTTCCAGCTCTCGGGCTCGATCTCGGCGCTGACCGCGCTCGATTTCCTGGGCCTCGGCCTCCCGCCGGGCTCGCCGTCGCTCGGCGAGCTTCTCCTGCAGGGCAAGCGCTATCTCGAGGCGCCCTGGCTCGGCATCACCGGCTTCTTCTCGATCGCGATCACGCTGTCGCTGCTCATCTTCATCGGCGAGGCGGTCCGCGACGCGCTCGATCCCCGCAAGACGTTCAGGTGAGGGCCCCCGTGAGCAAGGAAACCCTCGTCAACGTCAAGAACCTCTCGGTCTCGTTCCGCTCCGGGGACGCGGAGATGACGGCCGTGAAGAACGTCTCGTTCAACATCGGGCGCGGCGAGACGGTGGCGCTCGTCGGCGAGTCCGGGGTCGGGAAAGACCGTCTCCGCGCTGTCGATCATGAGGCTCTTGCCGTACCCGGCGGCGTCGCACCCCTCGGGTCAGATCTATTTCGAGGGCAAGGATCTGCTCAAGGTCACGCAGGCGGAAATGCAGAGGATCCGCGGCGACCGCATCTCGATCATCTTCCAGGAGCCGATGACCTCGCTCAATCCGCTGCACACCATCGAGAAGCAGGTCGGCGAGATCCTGAAGCTGCATCGGGGCATGGACGATGCGGCGGCACGCGTGCGCGTGCTCGAGCTCTTGAATAAAGTCGGCGTCGCCGAGCCGGAGCGCCGGCTCGGGGCCTTTCCGCACCAGCTCTCCGGCGGCCAGCGCCAGCGCGTCATGATCGCCATGGCGCTCGCCAACGAGCCGGACCTGCTCATCGCCGACGAGCCGACAACCGCGCTCGACGTGACGATCCAGGCGCAGATCCTCGAGCTTCTGCGCGATCTCCAGCGCGAGATGGGCATGGCGATGCTGCTCATCACCCACGATCTCGGCATCGTGCGCAGGATGGCCGAGCGCGTCTACGTGATGCAGAGCGGGTCGATCGTCGAGGAGGGCCAGACCGAGGACATCTTCAAGACGCCGAAGCACGCCTATACGCGCCATCTGCTGGCGGCCGAGCCGAAAGGCAAGCCGCCGCATTACGACATCGCGGCGCCCGTGGTCGTCGAGACCGACGATCTCAAGGTCTGGTTCCCGATCAAGCGCGGGTTCCTGCGCAAGACCGTCGATCACGTGAAGGCGGTCGACGGCCTGTCGCTCAAGCTTCGCTCCGGGCAGACGCTGGGCGTCGTCGGCGAATCGGGGTCCGGCAAGACGACGCTCGGCCTCGCGATCCTGCGGCTCGTCTCCTCGGACGGTCCCATCGCCTACGTCGGGCGGCGCATCGACGGTCTCACGTCGAAGGAGATGCGCCCGCTCCGCAAGGAGATGCAGATCGTGTTCCAGGACCCCTACGGGTCGCTCTCGCCGCGGCTCTCGGTTGCGGAGATCATCGAGGAGGGGCTTCTCATCCAGAAGCCGGACCTCACCTACGAGCAGCGGCGCGAGCAGGTAGCGCGAGGCGCTCAAGGAGGTCGGCCTCGATCCCTCTTCTCTCGACCGCTATCCGCACGAGTTCTCCGGCGGCCAGCGCCAGCGCATCGCCATCGCCCGCGCCATGGTGCTCGAGCCCAAGCTTCATCATGCTCGACGAGCCGACCAGCGCGCTCGACATGAGCGTGCAGGCGCAGATCGTCGATCTCCTGCGCGATCTCCAGAAGCGGCGCGGCCTCGCCTATCTCTTCATCAGCCACGATCTCAAGGTCGTGCGTGCGCTCTGCAACTATGTGATCGTCATGAAGAACGGCCGGGTGGTCGAGGAAGGGCCGGCGGAGGACGTGTTCATTGCGCCGAAAGCCGACTACACGCGCGCGCTTCTCGCCGCCGCGCTCGACCTCAAGGTCGCGCACCGTGCGGCGCTCGCGACATAAACGGTGCAGCGTTGGCGAGGGGGCTTCCAAACACCGTGACTTTGCTTCATCGTGCCGAGCCGAACGCCGCAGTCCAACCGTTCGGCCCGCGCATGCTCTCCGACGAAGCTCTTCGCTCACGGCTTCGCGCCACCGTAGAGTCGCTGCGCTACTGGGTGCCGACGATCGCCGACGTGGCCCACATCGCCGAGCGCAGCTCCGGCGACACATTCGTCATCACGATCGAGCCCAAGACGGCCGCGGCCTGCCCCGTCGAGATCGCGCTCCGCGCCCAACGGCCGGTTCGACATCACGATCGGCGGCGAGACGTACTGGGATCGCGCGGTTCCGTCATTCGACCTCTTCCTGCCGCTGCTCGAGGCGATCGCAGCCGGCAACGTCGTCCAGCGCCGCTGGGAGAGCCTGTGCCACGGGCGCGGAGCGCGCCGTCGAGACCATCGTGACGCTGGCCGACGGATCGGTCTGGCGCGAGGGCCGCACCATCGAGGATTTCGCCTCGGCCGTTCCCGCGCGAAGCAACGGAGCGGCGCGACCGCCACTTCCTTCCCTATCGCCGCTAGCGGGCTCTGATGTACCACGCTTGGGCGACTGGCCATGCCCGGCCGAAAGTGCGGGAAGGCGCTTGATCGAGGTGATCTTCGAGCCCTGGCGCGCGATGCGCTCGGCGGCCTCCGGCAGCGTCTCGACGACGACGGCCATGTGATGGGCGTTGGCGTGGACCAGCATGAGGCCGTCGGCCATGATGCCGACGTGGCCCTTCCAGAACACGAGGTCGCCGCGCTCGAGGCCTTCGAGGCTCTCGGGCACCGAGAACTTGCGCGCCCAATTCCGCCTCCTGCATGTCGCTGTCGCGCGGGCAGGCGAGACCCGCGGCCTCGAGCGCGGTCTGCACCAGCCCCGAGCAGTCGATGCCGACGCGCGTGCGCCCGCCCCAGAGATAGGGCGTGCCGATCAGGCGCTCGGCGATCTCGGCGAAGTCGCGCGCAAAGCGGTCCTTCTCCGTCACGTGGCGCGTCACGACGTAGCCGCCGCCGGCGAGCGCCGTGAAGAAGCCCTCGCTGAGCCTGTCGCGACGACGAGCGAATTGAGGGAGAGGTGCATCAGCGGCGGCGCCTTGATGTCGGGCGCGGGATAGACGAACGTCCCGAGCGCCTTCACCCGGTGGGTCGGCTCGGCGCCCTTGGCCGAGAGCACGTCCGCCGGCAGGTAGCCGACGTACCGGTCGTGCTCGAGCTGGACCCAGGCCCAGCCCTCGGCCTCGTCGTAGACGGTCACGGTCTCCCCGAACAGCACCTCCGTATCGACAGGGGACTCGAGGTCCGGCCGCCGGCGCAAAGGAACTGCCGATCGCACGACGCGAAAGGCAGCACCGGGCGCGTAGCGGGCGCTTCGACCGCGCCGGAGAGGCTCAAGGCCGCGAGGTCGGGGCGATAGGCATTGCGGCGCGGGATCGAGCGGCTGCATGCCCGATGCCGCGGGCTTGGCTTTCATGGCCGGCTGCTCCGTCATGCGCTGAGCGTCCTTGGACAGCACGGCGAACACGGCACGCGCCGTTTGCGGCTCGCCGCCCTTGGGTCCGAGCGGCCGCGCCGCCGGCCGCCAGCCATAGAGATCGAGGTGCGCGAAGCGGCGCGCTTTCTTGACGAATCGGCGCAGGAACAGGGCGGCGGTGATGGCGCCGGCGAACGGTGCATCGTAGACGTTGTTCATGTCGGCGACGTCGCTGTCGAGATGGCGCTCATAGCCGTTCCAGAGCGGCAGTCGCCAGACGGGATCGCCGATGGCGGCGCCGGCGCGCATGAGATCGGCGGCGAGCGCCTCGTCGTCCGTGAAGAGGCCCGGCAGGTCGGGCCCTAGGGCGACGCGCGCCGCGCCCGTCAGCGTCGCGAACACGAGCAGCCACTCGGGCGCGTCCTCGTCGGCGAGCGAGAGCGCGTCGGCGAGAACGAGGCGCCCCTCGGCGTCGGTGTTGCCGATTTCGACCGTGGTTCCCGCGCGGCTCGTCACCACGTCGCCGGGCCGGAAGCTCTCGCCCGAGACGCTGTTCTCGGCGGCCGCGATCAGGAGCCTGAGCTTCACGTCGAGCCCCTGGCCCATGATCATATGGCCCAGGGTCAACGCGGTCGCCGCGCCTCCCATGTCCTTCTTCATGAGCAGCATGGCGGAGGCCGGCTTGATGTCGAGGCCGCCGGTGTCGAAGGTGATGCCCTTGCCGACGAGGGTCACCGTCGGAGCGTGGGGCGAGCCGCCCGGCTTTTGCCACTTGAGATCGATGAGGCGCGGCGCCCGCGGACTTCCTCGGCCGACCGCGTGGATCAGGGCGAACCGCTCCTCGAGAAGCTTGTCGCCTCTGACAACCGCCACCTTTGCGTCGTGGCGCTTGGCGAGATCGAAGGCCGCCGCCTCGAGTTCGTCGGGTCCGAGGTCGGAGGCCGGGGTGTTGATGAGATCGCGGCCGAGCCAGACGGCTTCGACGGTGTTGAGGAGCGCGGCGCGATCAACGCCGTCAGGCACCTTGAGACGGGCCGGCGTGTCGTTGCCGCCCGTTGTCTTGTAGCGCCGGAACCGGTAGGCGCCGAGGCCCCATGCGAGCGCCGCGAGCTCCGGGGCCGCGCAATCTTCAGGCAGAGCATAGGCGCCCGCCGGCAAGCTCGAGGCGAGCTGGCCGACGAGCAGCTCCGACGGTCCCGAGGGCTCGCCCGAGGCACCGTTGCCGAGCCCGAGGGCCGCGGCCGCGAGCTTGCCGCCGGCGCCCGGCACGAGCGCCTGCTTGCGGGCCGCCGTCGTGAAGCCGGTCGCCTCGAGCCAGCGCCGCTCGGCCTCGCTGAGACCGGCGCTCGCGACAGGGCGCGAATCGGACACCAAGCAGATGGGAATTGGGCTTTCGGGTGCGCCTTCGGCGAGGAACACGTCCGAAGTGACGAGCGCGCGGCCGGTCAGAGAATTTTCTTTCATGAGAGTGGTCAAAATCCCTGGGAATAGACCGCTTGGACGGCGGCGCGAGGTTCGGCATTATCACTCCCCGGTCCAGAAGCACAACCGCAGGGAGACAACGAGGGCATGCAGGCGCCGCGCTACCGGCTGATCATCGGCAACAAGGCTTGGTCGAGCTGGAGCCTCCGGCCATGGCTGGTCATGCGGCGATTCGGGCTTCCGTTCGAGGAAATCAACATCCGGCTCCGGGAACCAACGTCAAAGGAACGGATATCTGGATCACTCGGCGGCAGGCAAGGTTCCGGCCCTCTATATCGGCGACCTCCTCGTCTGGGACAGCCTCGCCATCATCGAGACACTGGCCGATCGCCACCCCGAGCACCGATTTGGCCCGCGGAGGCGAGACGCGCGCACCATCGCCCGCTCCGTATCGGCCGAGATGCACTCGGGCTTTCAGGCGATGCGCGAGAATTGCCCCATGGACATTCTCATGCGCGCGCCGAAGAACGACCTGCCGGAGGCCGCCGAGACCAACATCCGCCGGGTCGTCGCGCTCTGGCGCGACTGCCGGCAGCGGTTCGGCGGCTCGGGCCCGTTCCTCTTTTCCGACTTTTCGGCGGCGGATGCCATGTATGCCCCTGTCGCCTCCCGGTTCAGGACTTACATCCCCGACCTCGCCCCCTTCGGCGACGACGGCACCGCCGAGGCCTACGTCGAGACGATCTTCGCCATGCCCGAAATCGCCGAGTGGGCTGACGGCGCCCGCCTCGAGCAGGCGGCCTGACCCCCTCGCTCGCCGTGCTACGCGCTGCCAGCCATGTCCGACCGGTTAAGGATTTGTTGACCCGTGTCCCAGAATGTAATGCTCAGCCCCGAGAGAGCGGCTCTGATTCGATGATTGCGGAGACACGATATGGCCGCCCGCGCCAAGCCTGAGCCGGTTCTCATGCTGCCGCGAGCCGGGATCCTCGCGGCCATGGCGGCAAGCCTGCTGCTCGGGGCCTGCTCGCAGCTTGCGGGCGAGGTGGGCTCCGCGGCCCTCGTGACTGGGAGCCAGCCGGCCCCCGCTGCCGATGGCGACGTTCAGCGCCCACCGCAGACCGATCTCGAGAAGGCGACGGACTATTGGGCGAAGGAGTACGCCAAGGATCCGCGCAAGCTCGACAACGTGCTGTCGTATGCCAAGAATCTCAAGGCCATGGGCCAGAAGTCGCAGGCCCTCGCCGTCCTGCAGAATGCCTCTATGTACCATGCGAGCGACAAGCAGCTCGCGTCCGAGTACGGCCGTCTCGCCCTCGACCTCGATCAGGTGAGCCTCGCCAAGCAGCTCCTCGCGGCCGCCGACGATCCTGTCGCCCCCGACTGGCGCGTCATCCTCGCGCGCGGAACGGTGCTTGCCAAGGAGGGCCGCTACAAGGAGGCGATCGAGTTCTACGAGCGGGCGCGCGCGATTGCGCCCGATCACCCCTCCGTCCTGAACAATCTCGCCCTCGCCTATACGATGAGCGGCGAGCCGGCCCGCGCCGAGACCCTCCTGCGCACGGCCGCCGCGGCTGAGGGCGCGAGCTCGAAGGTGCGCCAGAACCTCGCCCTCGTTCTCGGGCTGCAGGGCAAGTACGACGAGGCGACGAAAGTGGCCTCAGCCGACCTCGCGCAGGACAGCGCCAAGGCCAATGCCGACCTTCTGCGCAAGATCGTCAAGGCCGAGCCGAAGGCGATCCCCGCGACCCCGGCCGAGGCCGCGCCGACGGATGTGGCCGAGGCTCCGGCCGAGCCGAAGGCGATGCCCGCGGCCCCGGTCGAGACCGCGCCGACGGATGTGGCCGAGGCTCCGGCCGAGCAGCCCGCCATCAAGCCCGCGCTCGCGGAGACCGAGCACGCCGGGCCGGACGAGGCCCTAGAGCCCGTGGCCAGCGCCGAGCCGGCGGCCGAACCCGGGGCTCCTGCCCTCAAGCCCTCCACGCACTGATCCCGGCGCACTCGCCGCCATCGCGGTGCGATGTCGGCAGGCTCGCGCGACAAGGATGATGAGGTAGGGTTGCGAGCGGTCGCCGCGGCGGCGCCCGCTCAGTTCAGGTTCCAGAACGTGATCGCGGCGGGCCCGAGGATCACGACGAACAGCACCGGCAGGAAGAACAGGATCATCGGCACCGTGAGCTTGGGCGGGAGCGACGCCGCCTTCTTCTCGGCTTCCGACATGCGGATGTCGCGGTTCTCTTTCGCCATCACTCTGAGCGCCTGCCCGACCGGCGTGCCGTAGCGCTCGGCCTGAATGAGCGCCGTCGCCACGGCCTTGACGCCCGGAAGGCCGGTGCGCTTGCCGAGGTTCTCGAAGGCCTGGCGGCGCTCGCCGAGATAGGAGAGCTCGGCCGTGGTGAGCGACAGCTCCTCGCCGAGCTCGATCGACTGGACCGACGATCTCCTTCGCGACCTTGCCGAACGCGGCCTCGACCGACATGCCCGACTGCACGCAGATGAGCAGCATGTCGAGCGAATCGGGAAACGCCTGCTTGATCGACTGCTGGCGCTTCTGGGCCAGGTTCTCGACGAAGATGTTGGGCAGATAGAAGCCGCAGATGCCCGCGCCGAGCGCCATCACGACCTTCATCATGCGTCGAGTAGTCGAGGTCGGACATGACGAACAGGTAGAAGAGAGCGACGCAGAACACGATCGGCGGGGCCGCGACGCGGAAGAACATGTAGGCGACGAGCGGCGCCTGGCCGCGCAATCCCGCCGTCTTGAGCTTGTTCCTGAGCTCCTCGTTGTCGAACTGTGCGCGAAGGTCGAGCTTGTCGACGATCTGCTGCATGAACCCCTTCGGAGGACTGCCGCAGCTTGGCGCCCTGGCGGTCCTTGGCGGCCATCTCGGCGAGGCGCTGGGAGCGCATCTTGTCGCGCTCGATCGCCATGACGCGCATGCGCTGGTCCATGCGGTCCCGGCTCGAGGAGCGGCATGGCGATGCGCGAACACGGTGGCGACGACGGCGATCGTGCCGAGCAGCGTCGCCATGAACTGCGGACTGAGGAGGTTGTCGATCAGGTGCGCCCATGAGCATCAGAACTTGAAGTTGATCATCTTGCGCATGACGAGCACGCCGCAGCTCATCCAGAAGAGACCGCCCATCAGCATGATGTTGCCGGTCCGCGTGGCGAAAAGGGGCATGATGTATTCGGGCGCGGTGCCGTAGACCATGAACATGACGCCGGGAGGCAGCGAGGCGAGCACCATGGCCGACGTCTTGGCCTCCGCCGACAGCGCCTTCACCTTCATGGCCATGCTTGGCGGTCGCGCAGCACGCCGGAGAGGTTGGCGAGCGCCTCGGACAGGTTGCCGCCGGCCTGCTGCTGAATGGCGATCACGATCGTCAGAAACTTGACCTCGGGCACCGGCATCCGACGTCACGAGCCGCTCGAGGGCCTCCGACAGCGGCACGCCGACACGCTGCTGCTCGATCACCTCCTTGAACTCGCCGGCGATCGGCTCGGGGCTTTCGCGGGCGATGACCTGCAAGCATTCGTTCAAGCGGAAGGCCGGACTTCACGCCGCGCACGACCACGTCGATGGCGTTGGCGAGCTCGGCCAGGAACTTCGCCTGGCGCCGCTTGATCATCTTGGACAGAACGAACCGCGGCAGGCCGAACGCGCCGACGAACATCGCCGTCATCGTCGCTAGTGGCAGCAGCGCCGAATGCGGGAGAGATATGTAGGCGATGGCCGAGCAGAGGAGCCCTGAAGATTGCGCTCGCGATCCAGAAGGCCTTCGGCTCGACGTCGAGGCCGGCCCGCTGCAGCTTGAGGCGCAGCGTCACCTTCTCCTTGGCCTTGTTGCGGCTCTCGATGTCCTTGAGCGTCTCGGCGACCTGCTTTCTTGCGGCTTGCCGCGATCTCGGCCGCCGAGCGCGTCGCGACCTTCTTCGCGCGTGCCTTCGGTGACGCTGGCGATGCGCTTGTCGCGCTCGCGGTCGCCGGAGAAATAGGGATAGGTGACCACGTAACACGATCGACGCAAGCGCGGTCGCGCCAAGCAGGCGCCGCGACGAGCGGCATCATGCTCGGGTCAAGCATTGGCCTCTCCGAGCGGGTTGCCGTTCGAGTCGAGCACCTCGGCTGCGGCGAGCGCCGCGGCCAGGCGGCCGTCCTCCTTGTAGTACTCGGCTCTCTCCCAGAACGCAGGGCGCGCGATTCCGGTCGAGCGGTGCCGGCCGGTGAGCCTGCCGTTCGCGTCCTCGCCCGTGATCTCGTAGACAAGGAGGTTCTGCAGGGTGATCGTGTCCTCCTCCATGCCGGTGACCTCGGTGATGTGGGTAACCTTGCGCGAGCCGTCGCGCAGGCGCGAGGCCTGGATGATGATGTCGATCGAGCCGACGATCATCTCGCGGATGGTCCGCACGGGAAGCGTGAAGCCTCCCATCATGATCATGGATTCGAGGCGGCTCAGGGCTTCGCGCGGGGTGTTGGCGTGAAGCGTGCCCATGGAGCCGTCATGGCCGGTGTTCATGGCCTGGAGCAGGTCGAACGCCTCGGGCCCGCGCACCTCGCCGACGATGATGCGCTCGGGGCGCATGCGCAGGCAGTTCTTGACGAGGTCGCGCATGGTGACCTCGCCCTCGCCCTCGAGGTTGGGCGGGCGCGTCTCGAGGCGCACGACGTGCGGCTGCTGGAGCTGAAGCTCGGCCGAATCCTCGCAGGTGATGATGCGCTCCGTCATGATCGATCGAGCCGGTGAGGCAGTTGAGCAGCGTCGTCTTGCCCGAGCCGGTGCCGCCCGAGATGAGCACGTTGCAGCGGACGCGGCCGATGATCTCGAGGACGGTCTTGGCCTGCGGCGTGATCGAGCCATATTTGACGAGCTGCTCGAGCGTGAGCCGGTCCTTCTTGAACTTGCGGATCGTGAGAGTGGGGCCGTCGATGGCGAGCGGCGGAGCGATCACGTTGACGCGCGAGCCGTCGGGAAGGCGGGCGTCGCAGATCGGGCTGCTCTCGTCGACGCGGCGGCCGACCTGGCTCACGATGCGCTGGCAGATGTTCATGAGCTGCTGGTTGTCGGCGAAGCGGACCGAGGTCTTCTGCGACCTTGCCGGCGACCTCGATGAAGGTCGTCGAGGCGCCGTTCACCATGATGTCGGCGATGTCGTCGCGTGCGAGCAGGGGCTCGAGCGGTCCATAGCCGAGCACGTCGTTGCAGATGTCCTCGAGCAGCTCCTCCTGCTCGGCAATCGACATGACGACGTTCTTGACCTGGATGATCTCGCGAGACGATGTCGCGGATTTCCTCGCGCGCCGCCGCCGAGTCGAGCTTGGCGAGCTGGGTCAGGTCGATCGTGTCGATGAGCGCGTTGAAGACCGTCGTCTTGACGTCGTAATATTCCTCCGAGTGCCGGCGCTGCACTTCGACAGGCTCGACGCGCGGCGGGGGAGCGGCGGCAACCGGGGCCGGCTGCTCGACGGGCTTGGCCGCCGCGAGCCCGGCCGGCTGCGGCTGGGGCGGCTTACGCTGGGGCGCAGCTTCGTTCGATCGTTTGCCGAACATGGGGCGAAGGCTCCTAAGACCGGATCAGCCGGAGCTTTTCCAGAAGCGGAGCCAAAGGAGATTTCCTCTCGGGCTTGATCTCCTTGCGGTGCGCCAGCGCCATGGCGATGTCGCGGAAGCTTTGCGGCGCCTTCGCCGACGCGTTGATCTCCTCGAGCATCTGCCCGTTGTTGGCCGCCTGGCCGAACAGCTCGCAATCGAAATCGATCACCGCTAGCGCCTTGAGGCCGAGCGCGGCCTCGAACTCGTGGGCCGAGATCTCGGGCCGCTTCGGCATGTTCGCCATGTTGATGACGAGGCGCGGCAGGGCGTCGTTCTTGCGCGACTGCTTGGCGAGATCGACGATGTTCTTCGCGTTGCGGAGGTTGGCGAGATCGGGGACGGCGGTGATGACGATCTCGTCCGCCTGGATCAGCAGGCGCTTGGTCCAAGGCGACCAGGTGTGGGGCAGGTCGACGGCGACGTAGGGCACGTTCTGGCGCACGACATCGATCACCGTCTCGCAAGCCTCGGGCGAGAGGTCGTAGTCGCGATCGAGCACGACGGGGGCGGCGAAGATCGACAGGTGCTCGGAGCATTTCGTGAGCAGGCGGTCGAGCAGCACCTCGTCGAGACGCTCCGGGTTCTGAAGCGCGTCGGCGATGCCCTGGACGGGATCCTGATTGAAGTCGAGTCCGGTGGTGCCGAACGCGAGATCGAGATCGGCGATGACGACGTTCGCCTTCAGCGTCTCGGCCAACGTCCAGGCCACGTTGTGGCAGATGGTGGACGAGCCGACGCCGCCCTTGGCGCCGACGAAGGCGAACACGTGGCCGACCGGGTCGGAGCTCGGGTTGTTGTAGAGGCCCGAGAGCGCCTCCATGAGCTCGACGGTCGAGATCGGCGCGACCAGGTACTCCGACACGCCGCGCTTCAGGAGCTCGCGGTAGAGCACGACGTCGTTGACGTGGCCGATGACCAACACCTTCGTTCCCGCGTCGCAGCTCTGCGCGAGCTGGTCGAGCTCCGCGAGCAGCTCCGTGTGGGAAAGACTCGATTCGAGAATGATGAGGTTCGGGGTCGGGCTCTCCTGATAGTGGGCCACGGCGGCCTCGGCGCCGCCCATCTGCACGCTGACGTGCGCCTTCGTCAGCCGGCGATCCTCGGACGCCACCTGGATGATCTCGGCAACGGCGTAGTCCTCGCAGAAGGCTTGAATCGAGATGCGCGGGATCGGCCGCGCGCGCTCGATCGACGCCGCGGCGGCGTCGGCGGCGTCGGCGTAACCCGTGGCGGGGCCGAGGTCGGCCTCGGCAGCGGAAAAGACAGGCTTCGTCATCTCAAAAGCCTCAGTTGGTCGTCTTCACTTGAACCTTCTCGTCGTCCGTCTTCTTGGCGGTCGTCGACTCGCCGTGCACATATTTGTCCCAGGTCACGTCGCGGCGCTCGGAGGCGCGATCGCTCTCGGTGCGCGGACCAAGGAGATCGGCGGGATTCGCGACCATGGCGGCTAGGTTGCGCTGGTTGGCGCAGCCGAGATTGGGGTAGGGCAGGTTGTTGGGCTCGCGCGCGAGGTTCGTCGGCCAGGCGCCGCACTCGGGTGCGTCGGCGATGTAGCGCAGGTAGGAGACGCGGATGGGCGGGTCGCGCTCGAACTCGTCGAGATAGGCCTCGACCGCGATCGAGGACTCGGAAAAGCCGTTGTCGCTCAAGAGGCGGCGAATCTGGCCGACCGCCTGCATTGCGGGAACCTCGTTGGGGCCGCCGCTCGGCGCCGAGATGATGAGCCGGCTGTTGCCGGCATCGCTTGCCCGTGCGCGATCGGCGAAGGCGAGGAGGTCGGCGCGGGCTTTGGGCGACAGTCCGGGCGAGCCCTTGGCGATGTGGATCTCGAGCGTCTGCGGCTGCTGCGAGACGAGGATCGGATGGCGCTGCGCGGGATCGACGAGCGCCCAGCCCGCAACCTGGGCGCCCTCCTCGTCGTGCTTGCAGCCGGCAACGGCAAGCACGAGCAGGGAAGCCGCCATAACGCGCCGTGCCGCCCGTCCCGGGACGACGCGGGAAAATGGGAGCGCTCTCTCTCTCGTCAGCATCGGTCTTCTCCGCTCGCGCGCGTCATTCCACGATGAACCCGTAGTCGCCCTTGAGGTCGCCCGGCGGGGGCGCCGAGGTCGAGCCGTAGATCCTGTTGAGATGGCCGAGGAAGTCACCCTTGAGGTCGGAGGCGTCGCCGAGACCGTCGAGCGGGCGCGCAAGGTCCTGGCGCGCGGAGGGCTTCACGAGGTAGGGCGTGACGATGACGACAAGCTCGCTTTCCTGCTTGACGAAGTCTCGGCTCCTGAACAGGGTGCCGAGCACCGGCACGTCTTTCAGGCCCGGGAAGCCGTCGATGTTCTGGCGCACGCCGTCGGTGATGAGGCCGGCAAGCGCCAGCGATCCCCCGGACGGCAGCTCGACGGTCGACTTGGCCTGGCGCTTCTTGAGCGCCGGGATCGAGATGAAGTTGAGCGTCACCGCGCCGAGGTCGGAGAGCTCGCTCACCTCGCTCTCGATCTTCAAGCTGATGCGCCCTTCCGAGAGCACGGTCGGCGTGAACGATACGCCGACGCCGAACTCCTTGTAGATCACGGTCGTCTGCCCCTGGGCGTCGACGACGGGAATGGGGAACTCGCCGCCGGCGAGGAACTTGGCCGCCTCACCCGACACCGCCGTGAGGTTCGGCTCGGCCAGCGTGCGAATGAGCCCGTCGCGCTCGAGGGCGCGGATGGCGTGGGTGATCCTTTGATTTCCCGACGACCATCCGCCGTCGAGGCCGCTGTTGGTGAAGGCGTCGGGAATCGACGAGTTGGGCTGGTAGTTGCACATCGTGCCGGCAGGGCAGGCAATGGCCGGATTGAGTGGGCTTCCCACCGTCGAGATGCCGGGCAGCGGTAGGCCGCCGAGGCCCGCGGCCGCCGTGAGCGGCAGAGCGTTCTCCGTCAAGAGCGTCGTCGAGAAGTTGCCGGCGTTGATGGCGGCGCCGATGTTGATGCCGAACTGCTTCAGAAGCGAGCGCTGCACCTCGGCCACGACGACGCGGAGCATGACCTGCTCCTCGCCCTCCACCGCCAGCATGTTGATCACCTTGAGCTTGTCGCGCTTGTCGTTGTCGGGCGGCGTGACGATGAAGCGCGAGGCGAGGTCGAAAGCCCTGTTCGAATCTATGGGGCTGCGCACCGTTCCGGTGAGGATCACGGTGTCGTTCAAGATCTCGGTCTTGATATTGGAGCCGGGGATGAGCCGCACGAACAGTTGGTCGAGAACGGCCGTATCGGCCTCGACGTCGATCTCGAGGGTCAAGATCTGCTCGCCGTTCGAATCGAAGAAAAAGGCGTTCGACTGGCCGACCTTCTTGCCGATCAGGTGGACCCGGTTCGACGACTGAACCACGGCATCGACGATCTCCGGCGCCGAGACCATGACATCGCGCAATTCGCGGGGAAACTCGACGAGCATGGCCTTGTTGCGCCCGAGGCGGACCACGCGCGTCTGCGGCAGCGCGTCCGAGTCGGAGATGCGCAGGACCGACTGATGATCGGTTGCAATGAACGTGCCGCCACCGAACGAGCTACCGTTTGCGAGCGCGGGACGAGCGGGCGCGCTCGCCGTCGATGCGACGACGGCAAGGGCCAGCACAGCCCCGCGCCAGGGCTTCGTCACGAGAGTTCGCATCGGTCCTCTAGCCTTCCGACGATCTACGTTTGAGCGAGCACTCAGTTCACGCCGTACGTACGCGAGCTGACACCGTAACGCAGGACCCGAATGGCATTGCCGTTCTTGTTCTTGTCGAGATCGTCGCCCGCGATCGGACCGGTTCCGTCCGCCTCGAGATCGGAGATCGACCGCAAGGACAGACTGATCTCGCCCATCGAGTTGGCGAGGGCGAGAAGCTCGGACTGGCGCGGGGTGAGCTCGAGCGTTGCCGTGCTCGCGTTCCCGTCGGCGGTCTTCTTGGCGTCCTTGGTGTCGATCTGCTGGCCGATGGCGAGGACGCGAACGTTGCGGAACAGCGTATCGCTCACGAACTCGTCCACCCCGTTGCGGCCGCGCTGGCGGCGGATCAGGATCACGTCGACGCGGTCGTTGGGAAGGATGAGCTTGGCGACGGCCGTCTCGTCCTTGATCTTGGTCGAGACGGCACGCATGCCCGCGGGAAGGATGGCAGCGAGGATTCCGCCTTGTCCGGGCTTCACGAGCTTCTGATTGGTGACCGGCTCGCCCGCCAAGATCGGTGCGCGCGCGATGGCGCCGACGTATTGCGCAATGGCATTAGGATTCGCCGCCTTGGTGATGAAACCCGTGTTGGCCGTGTCCTCGGGCCACGGCTGCCAGCGCAAGAGAGTTCTCGTTCGCCACCTGGCCAAGACCGATGTCGGCGCTTGCGACGAGGACGTCCGACGACTTCATGTGCACTTCGACCGTCCTCTCGACGGGCGGTTGGTTCATGACGCCCTGGATCATCATAAACGCCAGGACGCCGGCCGAACCGGCGATCGCGATCCCGATAAGCTGTGCACGTTTCATTGCGCCAAGTCCCTGAAGTCCCGGCGTGTCCGAACCGGTTTCAGGGGAGTCTGCGTGACAATCGTCAACGGGGAGTTAACTCCCGTCGCAATGCGGTGCAGAGCGGGCGGTCGGCGGGGCGGGGCGGGGCGGCCCTGAGCCGCTCAGGGCGGCGAATCAGCCGCCGAAGGCGGCGAACCAGATCGTCCTCGGGTAGTGCCAGAGGGCCGCTCCGGCGATGGCGAGGCCGTAAGGTATGCCAGAGCCCGACCGGTGCAGCCTCAGTGCCCAGCCGGGCCCCGGCATAGCGGCGATCGGCAGGCGGCGGAAGGCCAGAATCAGAAGCGCGAGCACTCCGCCCAGGATCGCCACCGCGGTGCAATAGGTGAGCAAATCGTCGAGCCCGATCCAAAGAGCGGCCGCCGCGAGCAGCTTCGCGTCGCCGCCCCCGAGCCAGCCTTGCGAGAAGAAGAGGACCCCGATGGCCAGCACCAGCGTTCCGGCGCCGAGATGGAGGAGGAGCTGATCGAGGGGGATGCCGGCAAAGGCGGCCGCGATCGGAAACGCCGCCGCGAGCACCAAGGACACGCGGTTCGGGATGGTCATGGTGAGAAGGTCCATGGCCCCGGCGAAGGCCATGGCGGCCGGGAAGACGAGCAGGAGCGCATGCTCAAGCACGGGGATCGGACCTCTTCGCCATAGGGCTCGCGGGAGCCCCTTTATGGTCCCTGAGTGTCGCCGAGCAGCGTTAAGCGAGGCCTAAAAATCGCCGGCGGCTAGTTGAACCAGGCCGCGATGCCGCTCCAGATTTGATTGAGCTGCGTCGGAAAGTTCGAAATCATCGCGATCATGCCGACCGCCATGATCAAGGTGATCATGCCATATTCGATCGAGGTCGCGGCGCTGTCGTCGGACCAGAGTTGCCTGAGCAGCTTGCCCATTCTGCTTCCCTCCGAACTTTGCGCCTGCGGCCGGTCTCCCCCAGCATACGGGGGCCCCGTTAACGGGGGGTGGATTTGCTCCGGCCTTAAGTCTTGACGCCGCCATAGCGCTGGGCTGAGTTGCAGCGGCCGGGCAGTCAGAAGGGACGAGGCGATGGGTTTGACGAGACTGGGTCTCAAGGCCGCGGCGGCACTGTTGATGGCGGTTCTGTGGGCCTCGGCGGCAGGAGCCGGCGGCTTCGACTTGGCCCCGCCGGAGAAGCCGACAAAGCCGCGCAAGGCCGCGCCGAAGCCACCGGCCGCGGTGGCCCCTGCGCCAGCTCAGACCGAGCCCGCAGCGCCCGCCGCCGCGCCGGCTCAAGCGCAAAGTGCGCCTCAGCCGGCGGCCAAGACCCCGGGCCCGAGCACGGCCGGCATGCCCCCGCCGCCGGCGCCCGCCAACTGCCGCAACACGGGATCCTTCGAGGCTTGGCTCGCCGACTTCCGCAAGGAGGCGGCCGCCGAGGGCATCAGCCAGCGCGCGATCTCCTCGGCACTCGACGGCATCGTCCTCGATCAAAGTGTCATCTCCCGCGACCGCCGCCAGGGCTTCTTCTCGCAGAGCTTCCTCGACTTCTCGGCCAAGCTTGCGACGGCCAACCGGGTCCAGAGCGGGCGCGCTCAGATCGCCAAGAACAAGGCCGCCTTCGATCGGGTCGACAAAGAGTTCGGCGTGCCGGCTCCCGTCATCACCGGCTTCTGGGCGCTCGAGAGCGATTTTGGCGCCGGCATGGGCAAGTTCCCGATTCTCGGCGCTCTGGCGACGCTCGCCTACGATTGCCGGCGCGGGCCCATGTTTCGCGACGAGCTCAAGGCGGCGCTCAAGATCATCGATCGCGGCGACATGACGCCCCAGACAATGATCGGCTCGTGGGCGGGCGAGATCGGGCAGACGCAATTCCTGCCGACCCGCTACCTCGAGCACGCCATCGACTACGATGGCGACGGCCATCCGAACCTCTTCGCCAATCCCACCGACATCATCGGCACGACGGCCAACTACATGACCCACCTCGGCTGGCGGCGCGGCGAGCCGTGGATCGAGGAGGTCGACGTACCCGAAAAGCTCGCCTGGGAGGAGGCGGACCTCACGATCAAGCACCCGCGTTCGCAATGGGCCACGTGGGGTGTGACGCGCCGTGGTGGGGCCGCGTTGCCCAATGACTCGCTCCCTGCCTCCCTCCTTTTGCCGATGGGCCGGTTCGGCCCGGCTTTCCTCGCCTATCCGAACTTCGACGTCTATCTGCAGTGGAATCAGTCCCTCAACTACGCGACGACGGCGGCCTATCTCGCCACTCGCATCGACGGGGCGCCGGCCATGAGCCGGGGCAGCCCCGGCATTCCCGTGCTGACACCCGAGGAGTCGAAGGAGCTGCAGCGGCTCCTCGTCAAGCGAGGCTTCGATGTGGGCGAGATCGACGGCAAGATCGGCCTCAAGACGCGCCAGGCCGTGAAAGTGGTGCAGCAGAAGCTCGGTTTTCCCGCCGATTCCTATCCGACGCCGGAGCTGCTCTCCGCCATGCGCGGCGGCGCCTGACGTTGCGCTCCTGCCCGGTCCTTTGCTAGCCTCTACAACGCGCGAAGCGCAGCCCTGGGCTGCGCCGGGGGTCCGGGGGGACCGGCCACGCGTCAGGACGGGGGATCCGCCGGTGGGCAGTCCGTGACTGAGAACCTCGAGAACGATCTCGCGCGCGTCGGCGCTCTCGTGGCCCGGCCCGTCGACAACCAGCACGAGCTCGCCGCGATCCTGCGGCAGATCTACCACGGCGTCTACGACGTCGATCTCGAGCGCTACGACGCCGCCGCGGTCAAAGCCATCGCGCCGAAGCTGATGGCCGCCATCTTCGCCGCCCGCATGGCGCTCCGCGACCGCATCGCCGAGTGGCAGGCCAAGCGTTTCATGACGCGCGAGGTGCAAAACGCGCTGCGCGACGTGTTCCGCATCGCGCGCTACGGCTCCGACATGCTGGGCGAGCTTGCGATCGGGCATCAGCGCCTCGCGCCGGGCGAGGCCCCGCGCCGCGCCTTCACCGGCACCGATTACAATACGTTCGTGCACCCGAGGTTCGATACCGGCCGCAACATCGCCTTCCAGTCCGGGGACGTGCTTCTTATGCGCGGGGCCGCCCACAACAGCGCGGCGATCGCCCGCATTGGCGATGTCGATTCGCTCTTCTCCCACGTGGCGATGATCTACGTCGACAAGGACGGCAAGCCCTGGGTGGTCGAGGCGCTGATCGAGGACGGCTCCGTCATCAACACGCTCGAGCACGTGCTCGACCATGGGGTCGGGCGCGCCGTCGTCTATCGCTACAAGGATCCGGCGCTTGCCGCACGCGCCGCCGAGATCGTTCATGAGCGCGTCAAGGCGAGCGTCGAGGGCAAGACGCCCCACATTCCCTATGACTTCTCGATGCGTCTCAAGGGGAGGCGCAAGCTCTTCTGCGCCAAGCTCGTTCAGCAGGCCTTTCTCGACGCGAGCGGCGGGGCCTTGAGCCTGCCGGCGTTCAAGACCCGCTTTGCCGCGGGCAACCGCGAGTTTTTCCGCGCCATCGGCGTGCGCGCCAAGGAGACGTTCGCGCCCGGCGACATCGATCTCGACCCCGCCTTCGACCTCGTCGCCGAATGGCAGGACTATCGGGCGACCTCGGCGCTGAGGCGCCAGGACATGATCATGACCAAGTTCTTCGAATGGATGGAGAAGCGCGGCTGGCGCTTCCGCGAAGATTTCTTCATCAAGCTCGTCGCGGTGTTCGGACGGCTCTCGAGCTACCTCTCGGCGCGCGCCAAGGCGCTGATTGCGTCCGTGGTGCCCAAGGTGCCGCGCAACATGCGCCGCAGCTGCATCGCCGTGATCGCCATGCTGCACAAGACTGCCGAGGGCGTCGTCCCCGCGCTCAAGGCTCTCGAGGACGACCATATCCGCATGACGGGCCGGCCGTTGCATCCGCGCGCGCTGCTCGACCATCTCGAGCGCCTGCGCGAGACGGCGAAGGGGCGCATCGGCTACCTCGTCGGCAAGGCTTAGATTGTCTACGGGTGCACCTTTCGAGATGTCATCCTGGGCTAGTCCCCGGGATCCATCCTTCCACGACGTTCGCGGATCGCTGGATCCCTTGAAAAGCCCGGGATGACAGGGTGTGCGGCAAGCATTTTGTTCTCGCAGCCAGCGGCCCGAGGGGATGCGGGATAGGGGAGCGGGGCGCGGGATTGCCGCGGTCTTCCGCTTGTAACTTTCAAAGGCGCACCGGCGCCCCGCCTATGCCGGAGGCATGTCTCCGACAGGATCGAGCTTTGCGTTGGGTGAAGCACGTCCCAACGTCCCGCGCCTCGCTTAGCCGCAAGCCTCCGCGGTACCGATGTTGCCACCGGCGATTGGCAGACGCGCGAAGGAATGGCTGCAGCGTGCGGCACTTTCCCTTCGGACTCGTCCCGCCCCTCGACCTTCGGTACGCCCCCGGAGGCGACCCCTAGCGGGACGGGCGCAGCAAGTGTAAGCGCGCGGGAGGAGAGGGGGATAAGTTTTCGGAGGCGGGATCAAGGGCCAGGGCAGACGCGCGCGGCTGTCTCTCGTGACTGGCTCGAGGTTCCGCGCCCTATTCCCAGACATTGGGGATGTCGGTCTTGCCCTTGAGGTCGGTGGCGTTCTTGCAGAACGCCGCCTTGTTGGCATTGCCCTCGGCGAGGAACAGGCCGGTCCTGACCCCGAGCTCGATCAGAATGACTGCTTGCCGGGTCGTGTTCTCCTCCTCGTTTAGCTCGGCCTCGGTCGCATTTGATGGTCTTGATAAGACATCTTAGACCTGGACTGGCGGAAACCTCAGCTCTTTTCGCCAATTAACCGGGTGCAAGAGCCGGGGTGTTCGGAGGCCGTTAGCACGGCCTCTGATCGTGCTATCAATCTCCGTCGCCAACGTGCCTCACCGGAACCACCGCCTTGGACCGCTCCGTCATTGCAGCTACCGGGCTCTACATTCCGCCCTTCAGCATTTCGAACGGCGAGCTGGTCGAAGCCTTCAACGCCTACGTCGAGCGCTTCAATGCCGAGCGCGCCGACGCCATCGCCGCCGGCGAGATCGCGGCGCTGCTCCCGTCATCCGCAGAGTTCATCGAGAAGGCGTCCGGGATCAAGTCACGCTACGTGATGGACAAGACCGGGATCCTCGATCCCCTCGTCATGCGGCCAATTCTTCCGGAGCGTTCCAACGACGAGATCTCGATCCTCGCCGAGATTGCCGTCGAGGCGGCGAGCGATGCCATTCGGAGCTGGGGGAAGCCCGCGAGCGAAATCGGCGCCGTGATTTGCGCGGCCTCCAATATGCAGCGCCCCTATCCGGCAATGGCTATCGAGGTGCAGCAGGCCCTCGGCATCGATGGATTTGCCTTCGACATGAACGTGGCCTGCTCGTCCGCTACCTTCGGCATCAAGACGGCGGCGGACTTCGTCGCCGGCGGCTCGACCAAGGCGGTTCTGGTGGTCAATCCCGAAATTTGCTCGGGTCACCTGAATTTCACCGACCGCGACAGCCACTTCATCTTCGGCGACGTGGCGACCGCGGTGATCGTGGAGGACGCCGCACAGGCCGTCGGAGGTTGGGAGATCCTGGGAACGCGGCTGAAGACGGTCTTCTCCAACAACATTCGCAACAATTTCGGCTTCCTCAACCGCGCCGCCCCGGAAGGCACCGGCGCCAGGGACAAGCTCTTCGTTCAGGAGGGCCGAAAAGTCTTCAAGGAAGTGGTTCCGATGGTCAGCGACATGATCGTCGAACACGCCAAAGACCTCGGCATCGATCCGCGCGGCCTGAAACGGCTGTGGCTGCATCAGGCCAATATCAATATGAACGAGATGATCGGCAGAAAGGTGCTCGGGCGGGACCCGGCGCCCGGCGAGAACGTCATCATTCTCGACACCTTTGCCAATACGAGCTCGGCGGGCTCGATCATCGCCTTCCACGCCGCCCACGACGACCTCGCGCCAGGAGAGACAGGCCTCATCTGCAGCTTCGGCGCGGGCTATTCGGTAGGCACGGTGTTCGTCCGGAAGCGGTAGGATCGCCTGAGCTGATCTGGAGGCAAACCCATGGCCCGCCTACCATTCGATTTCACGTTCCTGGAACGCTTCTCCATTCCGCTCAAACGCTATGACGCGGGAGAGAAGATCTTTCTCGAAGACGATATCGGCGAGCACATGTACGTCGTGATCGAAGGAAAAGTGACCATCGTCACCTACGGAAACGTGCTGGAGAACGTCGGCCTTTACGGGATATTCGGCGAGATGGCGCTCATCGACCGCGCGCCGCGCAGCGCGGCGGCCATTGCGGCCGAGCCGACCGAGCTGGCCATCATCGACAAGGGCACGTTCCTGGAGCTGGTGCGCCACGATCCCAACTTCTCCCTCTATGTCATGTACGTGCTGGCCAATCGCATCCGGCGCATGAACAAGAGCTTGTGAGACCGTCTTCCCGCTCAGGATGGCAGGCCGGAGCGACCCGCGCGAGACGGCCCGAGGGCGCATCGGTTATCTCGCTAGGCGTGCATAGGGGTGGGCATTGCGAGAAACGTCCTTAATTCGCCCCCTCCAGCATCGCCGCCGGCCGCCCTGACCCGGTCTTGGACTAATCGCCAACTTCTTGAGCATGACGGCGTTCTGGCGCCCCCCGCGCCGCTCAACTAAGATGGAGCGTCCCACCCTGCGTGGGGGCGACCGCTCGGGCGACGGCTGCGCTCTGCCTGGTCGCCGTCGTGGCGTCGTGACCGGAGGAAACACCAATGAGGTCCGCAAAGGAAATCATCGCCGTGGCAGCGGCGGTGCTCGCAGTGAGCAGTCTCGCTGGCCGCGCCGAAATGCTGAAGGCGGTCGGCGACGGCGAAGGCCAAGTCGATATCGTCGCCTGGCCCGGCTACATCGAGCGCGGCGAGACCGACAAGAACTACGACTGGGTCACGAGCTTCGAGAAGGCGACGGGCTGCAAGGTCAACGTCAAGACGGCGGCCACCTCCGACGAGATGGTCACCCTCATGAACCAGGGCGGCTTCGACCTCGTCACCGCCTCGGGCGACGCCTCGCTCCGCATGGTTGCCGGCAAGAAGGTGCAGCCCGTCAACATCGACCTCGTCCCGAGCTGGAAGACGGTGGACGAGCGGCTGCAGAACGCGCCGTGGCACACGGTCGACGGCGTGCATTACGGCGTGCCGTTCCAATGGGGTCCGAATGTGCTGGCCTACAACACGGAAATCTTCAAGGACGCCCCGAAGAGCTGGGCGGTCGTGTTCCAGGAGCAAAGCCTGCCCGACGGCAAGAGCAACAAGGGTCGCGTTCAGGCTTACGACGGACCGATCTACATCGCCGATGCCGCGCTTTATCTCATGAAGACCAAACCCGAGCTCGGCATCAAGAATCCCTATGAGCTGAACAAGGACCAGTACGCCGCCGTCGTCGCGCTACTCCAGGCCCAGCGGGCGCTCATCGGCCGCTATTGGCACGATGCCATGGTGCAGGTCGACGATTTCAAGAACGAGGGTGTGGTCGCCTCCTCGTCGTGGCCGTTCCAGGTCAACCTTCTCGCGACCGACAAGAAGCCGGTCGCCTCGACCATCCCCGAGGAAGGGGCCACGGGCTGGGCCGACACCACCATGATGCACGCGGAAGCCAAGCACCCGAACTGCGCCTACAAGTGGCTCGAGCATTCGCTCTCTCCCAAGCTGCAGGGCGACCTCGCCTCCTGGTTCGGCTCGGTCCCGGCGGTGCCGGCGGCCTGCAAGGGCAACGAGCTCCTGACAGACGCCGGCTGCGCGACGAACGGCTTCGACAATTTCGAGAAGATCTGGTTCTGGCGCACGCCGACCGCGAAGTGCGAGAAGGAAGGCGCCTGCGTGCCCTATTCGCAATGGGCCAAGGACTACATCGCGATCCTCGGCAAGTGAACGCGCACAATCCAGAGCGGCCCGACCGCGAGGGCCGGGCCGCTCTCGTGATGGTCCCATGTCCCCCTCCGTACAGTTCAGAAACGTCTCGCGCCGCTTCGGCTCGATACGCGCCGTCGATGGCGTGAGCCTCGACATCGAGCCCGGCGAGTTCTTTGCCATGCTCGGGCCCTCGGGCTCGGGCAAGACGACCTGTCTGCGCCTGATCGCCGGCTTCGAGCAGCCTGACGAGGGGCACATCGAAATTTTCGGTGAGGCGGTCGAGGGCGTGCCCCCCTACAAGCGCAACGTCAACACGGTCTTTCAGGACTATGCGCTTTTCCCGCACATGACGGTGGGCGAGAACGTCGCCTACGGGCTCATGATCAAGGGGATGAGCCGGCCCGAGCGCGAGGCGAAGGCGCGGGAGGCCCTGGCCATGGTCAAGCTCGCCGGCTACGAGGAGCGACGCACGACGCAGCTCTCCGGCGGCCAGCGCCAGCGCGTGGCGCTCGCCCGCGCCCTCGTCAACGGGCCCAAGGTCCTGCTGCTCGACGAGCCGCTCGGCGCGCTCGACTTGAAGCTGCGCGAGCAGATGCAGGAGGAGCTCAAGGCGCTCCAGAAGGATCTCGGCATCACGTTCGTGTTCGTGACCCACGACCAGGGCGAGGCGCTGTCGATGGCCAACCGCGTCGCGATCTTCAACGAGGGGAAGATCGTGCAGCTCGGATCGCCCGCCGACGTCTACGAACGGCCCAACTCGCGCTTCGTCGCTGACTTCGTGGGATCGTCCAACGTGCTCTCGCCGGCCTTTGCCGCGGCGCACGGAGGCGTGTCCAAGTGGACAAGCCTCAGGCCGGAGAAGATCGGCGTCTTCGCCGCGGGCACGCTGGTGCCGGCGGTCCACGCGCACGCCGACGGCGCCATCAAGATGATCAGCTACCAGGGCCCGGTGACGCGGGTCAGCGTCGATGCCGGGGACGTTCGCCTGATCGCGGAGGTGCCCGCAGGCTCGGCGCGCGTCAAGCAGGGCGATACCGTGCGCCTTATCTGGCCGAAGTCGGCGATGGTGACCATGGACAGCGACGCATGACGGCGGTCCTTACAGCGGAGCGACGGCCCGGGATGCTCGAGGGCGTCTCGGATTACTTCTTTGCGCGCCCCAAGCTGCTCACGCTCCTTCTGCTGCTGCCGCCGCTCCTGTGGATCGGCATCGTCTACGTGGGCTCTCTGTTCGCTCTGCTCTTGCAGAGCTTCTACTCGCTCGACGATTTCTCCGGCCTCATCGTCCACGAGTTCACGCTTTCGACCTACGCGCAGCTCCTCGACGAGGCGAACTTTCAGATCATTGCGCGCACGGTGACGATGGCGGCGCTGGTGACGCTCGCCTCTGCCGTCATCGCGTTTCCGATCGCCTACTACGCCGCGCGCTACGCGCGGGGCTGGATGAAGGCGTTCTTCTATCTCGCCGTCATGATGCCGCTGTGGTCGAGCTACCTGGTCAAGGTCTACGCGTGGAAGCTGATCCTGGCCAAGGAAGGCATCGTGACCTGGATCGCCGAGACGCTCCACCTCTCCTGGCTGCTCGACGGAATCCTGGCGTTGCCCGTGATCGGCGGCCCGTCGCTGTCGTTCAGCTACATCGGCACGTTCCTCGTCTTCGTCTACGTCTGGATCCCCTACATGATCCTGCCGATCCAGGCCGCGCTCGAGCGCGTGCCGGCAAACTTCATCGAGGCCGCGGCCGATCTCGGCGCCGATCCCGGCCAGACCTTCAGGACGGTGATCTTCCCGCTCGCGCTCCCCGGCATCGTCGCCGGCTCGATCTTCACGTTTTCGCTGACGCTCGGCGACTACATCATCCCGCAGATCGTCGGCAACTCGCGCCTCTTCATCGGCCAGGCGGTCTACACGCTGCAGGGCACCGCCGGAAATATCCCGCTCGCCGCCGCCTTCACCGTCGTGCCCATGGCGATCATGGGCGTCTATCTGTGGATGGCAAAACGCATGGGGGCGTTCGATGTCCTCTGAAGCGAACCGCGCCACGCCGCTCGGCCTGCGGATCTCGGCCGTCGCCGGTCTCCTGTTCCTGCATCTGCCGCTCGCGCTTGATCTTGCTCTACGCCTTCACGACGGAGGACAAGAGCTTCCAGTTCCCGCCGCCGGGCTACACGACGACATGGTTCGGCGTCGCCTGGTTCGACCGGCCCGATATCTGGCCGCCGCTCGATTCTCTCGCTCAAGGTCGCGGCGATCGCGACGGCGCTGGCGCTCGATCTTCGGGACGCTCGCGGCCGCGGCGCTCTCGCGCGCGAAGTTCTTCGGGCGCGAGACGATCTCGCTCTTGTTCGTGCTGCCGATCGCGCTCCCGGGCATCATCACCGGCATTTCGCTGCGCTCGGCTTTCGACATCATGGGGCTCGACTTCTCGATGTGGACTATCGTGCTCGGTCACGCGACGTTCTGCATCGTCGTCGTCTACAATAATGCCATCGCCCGCTTCCGGCGGCTCTCGGGAAACCTGGTCGAGGCCTCCATGGACCTCGGCGCCGACGGTTTCCAGACGTTCCGCCACGTGATCCTGCCGCAGATCGGGACGGCACTGCTGGCCGGCGGCATGCTCGCGTTCGCGCTGTCGTTCGACGAGGTCATCGTCACGACCTTCACGGCGGGTCAGCAGTCGACCTTGCCGATCTGGATGCTGTCCGAGCTCATCCGGCCCCGCCAGCGCCCCGTCACCAACGTCGTCGCCGTGTTCGTCATCGCCATCACCTTGCTGCCGATCCTCGCCGCCTATTATCTGACGCGCGAGGGCGAGCACACGGGCGGCTCGGCGAAATAAAGAGAACCTTGCACAAAGTGGAGGATAGGACGTGCTCGATACAAACATGCTGATCGGCTCCAGCTTTGTGGCCGGAACCGGAGAACCGCAGCCGGTGCTCAACGCCAGGACGGGCGAAACGATCGCCCAGGTTCCGGAAGCGAGCGCAGCCCAGGTCGAGGCGGCGGTCGCGGCCGCGGACAAGGCGTTTCGCACCTGGTCGCGGACGACGCCGGCGGAGCGCGCGGGCCTGCTGCTCAAGCTCGCGGACGCCATCGACAAGGACGCGGAAGGATTTGCCGCCGTCGAATCGCTGAATTGCGGCAAGCCGCGCCTTCGCATGCTCCAGGACGAGATGCCGGTGGGCTCGGATTGCTTCCGCTACTTCGCCGGCGCGGCGCGCACGATGCACGCGCTCGCAACCGGCGAGTATATTGCCGGGTATACGTCCATGGTCCGCCGCGATCCCATCGGCGTCATCGGCTCGATCACGCCCTGGAACTATCCGCTGATGATGGCGATCTGGAAGCTCGCGCCCGCGCTCGCCGGCGGCAACACCATCGTGATCAAACCGTCGGAGATCACGCCGCTCTCGACGCTGAAGCTCGCCAAGACGATTGCCGAGATTTTCCCGGAGGGCGTGGTCAATGTCGTCGCCGGCCGCGGCCCCACCGTCGGCCAGGCGCTGATAAGCAACCCCAAGGTCGCGATGGTCTCGGTGACGGGAAGCATCGTGACGGGGCAGAAGGTCATCGAGGCTGCGGTGCCGACCGTCCGGCGCACGCATCTCGAGCTCGGCGGCAAGGCGCCCGTGATCGTGTTCGACGACGCCGACGTCTCCTCCGTGGTCGAGGGCGTCAAGACCTTCGGCTACTACAATTCAGGGCAGGACTGCACCGCGGCGTGCCGCATGTACGTGGCGAAAAAGGTCTACGACAATCTCGTCGCCGACCTGTCGTCGGCCGTGAAGAGCATCAAGTACAACCTGCCCAGCGACGAGGAGAACGAGATCGGACCGCTGATCTCGGCGCGCCAGCGCGAGCGCGTCAAGGGCTTCGTCGACCGGGCGGCGGCAGAGAAGCATATCGCCGTCACCGCCGGCGGCCGGGACGTTGCCGGCGGCGGCTTTTACTATGAGCCGACGGTGGTGGCGAATGCGCTTCAAACCGACGAGATCGTGCAGCGCGAGGTCTTCGGGCCTGTCGTGTCGGTGACGCGGTTCGACGATCCCGAGCAGGCGGTCGAGTGGGCCAACGATTCAGACTACGGACTTTCCTCCTCGGTGTGGACCAAGGATGTCGCGCGGGGCATGGCCACGGCGGCCCGGCTCCGCTACGGCTGCACGTGGGTCAACACCCACTTCATTTTCCTCAACGAGATGCCGCACGGTGGCTTGAAGCTGTCGGGCTACGGCAAGGACCTCTCCGTCTATGCGCTCGAGGACTACACGGTCGCGCGCCACGTCATGGTCAAGCTCTAAGGATGGGCTCTCGTCCTCCCCCCAACGGGAGGGGAAAGGGGCTACTTGCGGACGCCCTCGACGTTGAGCGAGAGCTCGACCGTGCCCGCCGTCGGGCCGAGGTTGCTCGTGTCTATCCCGAAGTCGGCGAGCGTGAGCGTGGTCGTGCCGCGGAAGCCCTGGCGGTGTCCGCCCCATGGGTCATCGCCGCCGCCGACATACTCCGCTTCGATGGTGACGGGCTTCGTCACCCCGTGGAGCGTGAGATCGCCGGTGATAGCGGCCTTCCCCGCGCCGGCCGGTTTCACGGACTTGCTGACGAAGGTCGCCTTGGCGAACTTGGCGACGTCGAGAAAATCGCCGCTGCGGACGTGCTTGTCGCGCTCGGCGTGATTGGAGTCGATGCTCGCCGCGTCGATCTCGACGGCGACTTTGGAGGCCTCGGGCTTCGCCTCGTCGTAGCTGAACGTGCCGGTGAATGTATTGAAGCGTCCGGTGACGAAGCTGAAGCCCAGGTGGCTGATCTTGAAGTTGATCGAGGCGTGCGCGTTCTTCGTGTCCATCACATAGTCGGCAGCGGAGGTTGCGCAGGGAAGAACGAGGACAGCGGCGGAGAACGCGAGACCTGCAATACGAAGCTTCATTGTCGTGTCCCTTTTGACAAACGGTTAGACGGAAGGCGGGCCCGACCACATGCGGGTCAGGATCAGGTTGCGGTCGATGACGTGGTGCTTGAGCGCACCGGCGCCATGGAGGAGGGCGACCGCCACGGTGACGTAGGCGAGAACCTCGTGGACGAAGCCCGCCGTGTCCTCGAGCCCTTTCGATTGGATGAGAGAGGGCACGCTGAACAGCCCGAATACGTCGATCGGCCGGCCGTCGGGCGTGGAGATCAAATAGCCGCTGATCATGAGCGCGAACAGCAGCGGGTAGAATCCCCAGTGTACGACCTGCGAGGCCTTGCGCTCGAGCGGCGAAAGCTCGCTGTCGTCGGGCTTGGGGTTCACGAGGCGCCAGACGAAGCGAAAGGTGAGCGCGATCAGGAGAATGATGCCGATGCTGCGGTGAAGATCGGGGGCGGAGTTGTAATAGGGGCTGTAGTAGTCGAGGCCGACCATCCATAGCCCGAGCGCGAACATGCCGAAGATGGCAACCGCCATCGTCCAATGCAGCACGCGCGTGACGAGGCCGTATCCAGCCGCCGTGTCCTTGATGCGCATCCCTCGACCCTGCCTGTCCCCGGTGCCGGGCGAACTTCGAAGATGAAACCCAAGTAGGCCTGTCAAGTAACGGTTTCAAGTCCTTAGGCCGGTGGCATTGCCGGTTCTACTTCTTCTCGTCGGCTTCGATGTGCAGCGCGCGGGCAACGACGCGCTTCATGTTGTCGTCGAGCCATTGCCGCAATAGCGGGCGCAGCAGGGAGGCCATCGTGTCATCGATGCGGTGTGGCGCACTTTGGACCGAAGCGGGATCCGGCGGGAAGGAGACGGGATCGCGGCCCGGCGGAGGGGCGAGCGGCTCCTCGGCGGGCTCTCCGGCTGTGTCCTCCTTGGACTGCGCGGCCCCTTCGCCGAGCAGGAAGTTGACGGCGCCGAGATTGGCCTTGGGAATGGCTGGGCGCTCGCCGATCTCGTGGCGTCGGTCAGGGGAGGGTGCCGGATCGGGCACGGCGCTCGCGGCCGGCTCACTCTGGCCCATGCGAGCGATGAGCCGGTCTTTGATCAACGGCATTGCACGCGGAATGTCGGCGTCGGGCACGTGTTCGAAGCCTCGGTCCTCGACCCCACCACGGGGGTGCTCTCCCTGTGCGGCAAAGCCTTCGGGCGCGCCGGGTTCGGCTGGGTCGGGACGAAAGATCGCGGGAAGGGCGAAGGCCTCGGTTTCGTCGATGGGCGGAAAGCTCAACGTCGGAAGAACAGGGGGCGGACCATCGGCGGCACGCGCCTCGCCGGCGCCCTCGGCCAATAGCCGCCGGATCGACGCGAGAACCTCTTCGATGTTGGGCTGGTTATCCGCTTCGCGCGACACGTCTACGCAACCTCGAGCTCGGCACAATGCGCTGCGGCAAAGCTCCGCCACTTCGCGGACTTCTGGTTGCAAACAGCCGCCGCGGAGCGAGAGACCAGATTAGATGCACGTTCTGATAGCGTCGTGAGTGAACACATGATCGTTGGCGTTTGTGTGGCAGAGTATTGCGGTGCGGCGAGGCGAAGCAGAGCTTTCAAGCCCTTCATTTCGCGAGATGATCCAGACAAGGCCGCGACAAAGGGCGCCGCTCTTGATGCGGCGCAACAGGCAAGTTCGAACGGCTACCTCGTCGATGGAGGAAGTGGTTCAGCCATCAAACTTTCGCGCGCATTGATGCCTACGCTCGGCGCCGCAAGAACCGGTCTCGCCCGCATTCGAGCTACAGGAGGTGACGAGATGATCAAGGAGGGCGATCGGCTGCCCGATGCGACTTTCGTGGTGATGGAAAGCGGAGTTCCGGAGGTCAAATCGACGCGCGAGATCTTCGAGGGCCGCCGCGTCGCTCTGTTCGGACTTCCTGGCGCCTATACGCCCGTCTGCCACAAGGAGCACCTTCCCGGGATCGTCTCCCTCTCCGACAAGCTCAAAGGCCTTGGCATCGATCTTGTCGCGTGCACGTCCGTCAACGACGTGTTCGTTCTCAATAGGTGGAGCAAGGATCACAGCGCGCGCGGCAAGGTGCGCATGCTCGCGGACGGGAGCGCCGAGTTCGCAATCAAGACGGGACTCGCGGTGGATCTCTCCGAGTTCGGCCTCGGCGTTCGCTCCAACCGCTACGCCATGATCGTCGCCGACGGCGCTCTCTCGCTCTTGAGCATCGAGGACACGCTTTCAGACCACGCCAAGTCGAGCGCGACCTTCCTCTGCTCCGCGATCGAGGACACCGGCTGACGCTGCCCCGTCAGTGCAGCTTGACGTGGGGCTCGGTGCGCCGGGTAATCAGCCTCGAGAACGTGTCGAGCGCGACCTTCCAGAAGCCGTGCAGTGCCCACTCGTGCATCTTGTAGAGCGAGCGGTACATGAGCTTGGCGACGAAGCCCTCGATCAGCATCTTGCGGCCCGTGATGAAGCCCATGAGGCTGCCCACCGTCGAATAGCCCCCGAGGGAGACGAGCGAGCCGAAGTCGCGATATCGGTAGGGCTCGAGCGGCTCGCCCTTCAAGCGCCGCTGGAGCTGGCGCACGAGGTGGGAGGCCTCTTGGTGGGCGGCCTGCGCGCGCGGCGGCACCGGCTCCTTCGCGCCCGGCTCCACGAGATAGGCGCAATCGCCCATGGCGAAGATATTGGGATCGCGCGTCGTCTCGAGCGTAGGTTTCACGACGAGCTGGTTCGTGCGGCTGACCTCGAGCCCGTCGAGATGGGCGAGCAAGTCCGGGCCCTTGACGCCCGCCGCCCACACGACGAGCTCGGATGGGATGAACGAGCCGTCGGCGAGTTCGACCCCGTCGGCGCGCACGCGGGTGACGCGTGAGTTCGTGCGGACGTCGACCTTGAGATCGCGCAGGATCTCGGCCGTCGCCTCGCTGATGCGCTCCGGCAGCGCCGGGACGATGCGGGGCGCCGCCTCGATCAGTGTGATCTTGACGTCCTTGTCGGGGTCGATCTTGTCGAGGCCCAAGGCGACGAGGCCGCGCGCGGTGCGGTGCAGCTCGGCGGAGAGCTCGGTGCCCGTCGCTCCGGCGCCGATGATCGTCACGTGAAGCTGGCCCGGGCGGATCGGCTCGCGCTGGGCATGCGCTCGGATGCAAGCGTTGATGAGGCGCTGGTTGAAGCGCTCGGCCTCCTCCGGCGTGTCGAGCATGATCGCATGCTCCTTGACGCCCGGCGTGCCGAAGTCGTTGCCGACGGAGCCGATGGCGATGACGAGCGTGTCGTAGACGAAGGAGCGCTTCGGCGTGATCTCGCGGCCGTCCTCGTCGAGGGTCGCGGCGAGGTGCACCTGCTTCAGCGCGCGGTCGATTCCGGTCATCTCGCCGTAGCGAAACTGGAAGCCGTGCCAATGGCCTTGCGCCTGGTAGGGAAGCTCGTGGCGGCCCACGTCCATGCTGCCGGCCGCAATCTCGTGCAGAAGCGGCTTCCAGATGTGCGTGCGGGCGCGGTCGACGAGCGTGATGGCGGCCTTCTTGCGCTTGCCGAGCTTGTGACCGAGGCCCGTTGCGAGTTCGAGCCCGCCCGCGCCGCCGCCGACGATGATGATGTGGTGCAGGTCGGGCTTCGGGACGACGAACTGAGTGGGCGCTTCAACGGTCATGTCGTGCAGTCCTTGTCTGTCGTCCGCGAGATTGAAGTCGTCAAATCCGGTGGCAAAGGCGGATGCTTTCTGGATTTCCCATGCCTCCTAGCATGGGGAGAGGGAGATCAGCTCCGGATCTCGCCCCCCGTTGCCGCCTTCACGCCGGCGATGATCCTCTGCGACACGGCCTCGATCTCCTGGTCGGTCAGCGTCCGCTCGGTGGGCTGCAGCACGACCTCGATGGCGATCGACTTCTTGCCTTCCGCCGCGAGCGTTCCGCCCTCGAAAAGGTCGAACACCGAGACGCCGGCGATCAGCGCCTTGTCGGCCTCGGCGGCGGACTTGACCACGTCGCCGGCTGCGACCGCGGCATCGACCACGAAGGCGAAATCGCGCCGCACTGGCAGAAGATCGGATTCGGCGAGCGCCGGCTTGGCGCGGCTCTTGCGCTTTTCGGGCGGGAGCGCATCGAGAAAGACTTCGAAGGCGGCCACGGGGCCCGCGACGCCGATGGACTTCAGCGTCGCCGGATGGACCTCGCCGAAATAGGCGAGCACGGTCTTGGGTCCGAGCCGGACGGCGCCGGAACGGCCCGGGTGATACCAGGCCGGCGCATCGCGCGTGATCTGGGCACGCGCGAGGTCGAGCCCGAGCGCGCCGAGCACCGCCGCGGCGTCCGCCTTGGCCTCGAAGAGGTCGACCTCGGCCGCGACGCCGTCCCAGTGGCGTCCCGCGCCTGCGAGCCGTGCGGTGCCGGTCCTGATCCCAGCCACGCTCACATATTGATCCTCGGGCCTGTCGCCGCGGTAGGCCTGCCCGAGCTCGAACAGCGCCACGTCGGCAAATCCGCGGTTGCTGTTGCGCTCGGCTGCCGTGAGCAGGCCTGGAATCAGGCTCGGGCGCATGGACGACATCTCGGTCGAGATCGGGTTGGCAAGCTCGAGGCTCTCCTCACCGCCGCCGAAGGCCTGTGCCTGCGCGCGGGGAATAAAGGACCACGTGACGGCCTCGAGGAGACCGCGCGCGGCAAGCACGCGGCGGGCGCGCCGCGAGCGCTTCTGGCGCTCGGTCAGCACGGGGGCCGCGATCCCGCTCGTGCGGGGAAGCGGCGTCGGCGGCACGCGGTCGATGCCGGCGATGCGCACGACCTCCTCGACGAGGTCGGCAGGACCGTGGAGGTCCGGCCGCCACGACGGCGGCGTCACGCGCAGCTTCCCGCCCTTGCCGTCGATCTCGCAGCCGAGCGCCTCGAGGATCGAGCGGATCTCGCCGTCCTCGAGATCGAGGCCGCTGAGCCTTGCGACGCGCGCCGTCTCGAACCTGATCTCGCGGCCGAGGCTCGGCACCTTGCCGGCGACGAAGGCCTTCGACGGCTTGCCGCCGGCGATCTTGAGGATCATCTGCGTCGCGAGATCGAGACCCGGCAGCACGGAAGCGGGATCGACGCCGCGCTCGAAGCGGTAGCGCGCGTCGGTGACGAGCCCTGTCTTGCGGCCCGTCGCTGCGGTACGCAAGGGGTCGAACCACGCGCTCTCGATGAGGACGTTTTTCGTCGCCTCCGTGCTTCCGGAGGCCTCTCCGCCGATGACGCCGCCGAGGCCGAGCGGCCCGGTGTCGTCGGCGATGACGCACATGGTCTCGTCAATCGCGTGCTCGCGCCCGTCGAGGCCGAGAAACCTCTCGCCCTTGCGGCCGAGCCGAGCGCGGATCGGACCCTTCACCTTGTCGGCGTCGTAGACGTGGAGCGGACGGCCGCGGTCCTGGCCGATGTAGTTGGTGACGTCGACGAGGGCGTTGATCGGCCTCAGTCCGACCGCCCGCAGCCGGCTCTGCAGCCACGAGGGCGATGGGCCATTGGATACGCCCTTGATGTAGCGTGCGGCGAAGATCGGGCAGGCGTCGCGCGTCTCCTTCGTGAATTCGAGCTTGACCTCGATCGGAGACGCGTAGGCGCCCTCGACGCCGGAGATCGCCTTCTCGGGCTTCAAGGTGCCGAGGCCGGCCGCGGCAAGGTCGCGAGCAATGCCGCGCACGCCGGTGCAGTCGGGCCGGTTCGGCGTGAGCTTCACCTCGAACACCGGATCGGCGAGCCCGGCCGCGTCGACGTAGCGCTCGCCGACGTGGGCGGCCATTTCGGGATCGAGCTCGATGATGCCCTCGCTCTCGGCCGAAATCTCGAGCTCGGCTTCCGAGCACATCATGCCGTTCGAGACGACGCCGCGCACGGGGCGCTTCTCGAGCGTGATTTTCGAGCCCGGAATGTAGATGCCGAGCGGGGCGAACACGCCGACGAGCCCTTGGCGCGCGTTGGGCGCCCCGCACACGACTTCGACCGGGGGCCTCCCCTTCGCCGTCTCGACCATGACCACCTGCAGCTTGTCGGCGTTGGGATGCTTCTTGGCGGCGACAATGCGCGCGACGAGGAATGCGCCGAGCTTGGCGGCCGGGTCCTCGACGCCTTCGACCTCGAGCCCGATCGCCGAGAGCTTGGTCGCGATCTCGTCGACGGTGGCCTTGGTCTTCAAGTGGTCCTTGAGCCAGGACAGCGTGAATTTCATGACCTCAGTCCTAAATCATTCCACGGAAATCCGGTACATGGCGTGGCACGACGTGCAACTTGCGAGAATCTCGCTGAGACGCCTGAGAGCCATCGTTCTCGACGTTCCGTTTCTCGCGGCTTCAGCAAGATCGTCGAACTTTTGATGGGTCGCTGCGCTCAAGAGCGCAAACTCGGGCGGCAGGCCTATGACCGCGGTGAGCGCGACGTCCCCCATCAGCTTTGCCCCGGATTTTCCCGCGGCTGCAGCCACACCGGCCGTGTCGTTGTCGGACATGGCCTGGGCGATTTCCTGAACGCTCTCGAGGTAGGTGCGCATTCCGCGCCTCAGGTGCTCGCCGTCCGCAGCCGAGAGACGAATGGAGGCGCGCATATCGTCCTGCGCAACACTGCTGTTGGAGAACAGAACAAGACACAGGAGCCAGGACAGCCTGAATTTCATGACCGAGTGTCTTTCAATGCATTCGCCTAGCGGGGCGCCTTCGAGGAGAGGACGAACATGGCGAGCCAAAAGATCGCCGGCGCAATGGTGAAGGAGAAGCCGCGGCCGAAGCTCTGCCACAGGCGCTCGCCGAGCGGACAGGGCGAGGCCGCCCCGTCGTCGGCGTAGCAGTTGCCGTCGAAGATCGACGCTTCATAGGCGAGCGGCAGCGCAAAGAGAAGGGCGATGCCGGCCGCGGCGAGCGACCAGCGCACGCCGTCGGGGCGCCCGCGGGCGAGCGCGCCCAGGCCCCACGCGCTCAAGAGCACGGCGAGCATGATGAGAAGGGGAACGGCGAGCTGCATCGGGCACTCACGAAGCCGGGGCGCGCATTGGGCTCAGGCGGAAAGCCCTCCCGAAAGGCTCGGCGCGTCGAGGACCGAGAACCCGTAATGGCGCAGCCATCGCAAGTCGGCGGCGAAGAAGGCGCGCAGGTCGGTGATGCCATATTTGAGCATGGCGAGCCGGTCGAGGCCCATGCCGAAGGCGAAGCCCTGATAGCGCTCGGGATCGAGCCTGCAGTTCCTGAGTACGTTCGGGTGCACCATTCCGCAGCCCAGGATTTCGAGCCAGCGGCCGGGCTTGCCGATCGCCTCGGCGCCGATGTCGACCTCGGCCGAGGGCTCCGTGAAGGGAAAGTGCGACGCGCGAAAGCGCATCTTGACCTCGTCGACCTCGAAGAACGCCTTGCAGAACTCCCCGAGTACCCATTTCAAGTGACCCATGTGGGTCGTCTCGTCGATGACGAGGCCTTCGATCTGGTGGAACATGGGCGTGTGCGTCTGGTCGCTGTCGCAGCGGTAGACGCGCCCCGGCGCGATGATGCGGATCGGCGGCTTCGTCGTCTGCATCGTGCGGATCTGCACCGGGCTCGTGTGCGTGCGAAGGAGCAGGCGCGTGCCGTCGGCCTTGGGCGCAAAATAGAACGTATCGTGCTCCTGGCGCGCGGGATGCTCGGTCGGGATGTTGAGTTTGCCGAAGTTCATCTCGTCGGTCTCGATGTCGGGGCCTTCGGCGACGCCGAAGCCCATGTCGGCGAAAATCTCGACGCACTCGTCGAACACCTGCGACACAGGATGAATGCGCCCTTGCGCCTCGGGGCCGGGCCGCACCGGCAGCGTGATGTCGGCGCGCTCGGTGACGAGCCTGTCCGCGAGCGCGGCATCCTCGAGCGACGCTTTGCGTTGATCGAGCGCCGCGCCGACCTTTTCCTTTACGGCATTGACGGCCTGGCCGAACGATTTACGCTCCTCGGGCGGCAGCGTGCCGAGCTTGGCAAGCTGCTCGGAGACGCGCCCCTTCTTGCCGAGGGCGGCCACGCGCACGGCCTCGAGCGCCGCGAGATCGGCAGCACGCGCGATCTCGCCCAAGAGCTCATCCTCGAGGCCGTGTAGATCGGAGCCTTGGGTGACAGAGGTCATAGAAAAACGAACCTCTCCTATTTGTCATCCTCGGGCTTGTCCCGAGGATCCATCAAGTCTCTTGCTTCGGAGCCAGCCGATAGATGGATCCTCGGCATGAAGCCGAGGATGACAAAGGCGATGCCCCGAGGCGGCTCAGGCCGCGGTCTTCCTCGCCGCGGCGGCCGCCTGATCGACGAGCGCCTTGAAGGCGGCTGCATCGTTGACGGCGAGATCGGCCAGAACCTTGCGGTCGATCTCGATCCCGGCCTTGCCGAGGCCGTCGATAAATCGCCCGTAGGTGAGGCCGTGCTCGCGCGTCGCCGCGTTGATGCGCTGAATCCAAAGCGCGCGAAAGGTGCGCTTTTTCCGCTTCCTGTCGCGGTATCCGTACTGCAGCGCCTTCTCGACGGCCTGCTTGGCCACTCGGATAGTGTTCTTGCGCCGGCCGTAATAGCCTTTGGCGGCTTTAAGGACTTTCTTGTGCTTGGCGTGGGCGGCGACGCCGCGCTTGACGCGTGCCATGGGACTGCTCCGTGCAATATTGCGGAAAGCCTATGGGCCCCTGCCTTCTAAGCTGGGGGTCTCAAGTCAGCGGTTGTAGGGCATGTACTTCTTGACGATCTTGGCGTCGCTGTCGTCGAGCACCATGGTGCCGCGCGCCTGGCGGATGAACTTCGCGTGGCGCTTGATCATGCCGTGCCGCTTGCCTTGAGCCAGGGCCTTCACCTTGCCCGTGGCGGTCATCTTGAAGCGCTTCTTGGCGCCGCTCTTGGTCTTCAGCTTGGGCATTTTGCTCGTCCTTTCTCGTTCGCGGCCTACCCGGCTCGCGGGAGGCGCTGCGGTCAAAGCGTCGGCCGCAGGATGTTGTGCAAAGCATCGAAAGCCGCCACGGCATGCCCCGCCGGGCGGCTCGAGCCCCCGTGATTATATGAGGGTGCGCGCGAATGCAACGCCCGGGACGGGTCCGGCTCCGACCGTCAAGCAGCCAGTCTCAGCCGGGCGTTGATGACGGCTGCCGCCCCAGAACATGCCATTGACGATTAAGGGCACGGCCCTGACGGCCACACCGGGGTCCGTCGCCCACGGCGGCCGACTTTCGACCCCGGGCGAGGTTGGAGAGAAGACGCCTTTTGGTGAACCGCGGCGACGGAAATTACGGCCGCCAGGAAGCCCATCGCCAGGTTGCGACAGTCAGTATCCATTGATGAAAAGCCCCGACGATTGTTGCCGCGAATCGCCCGTAAACACCCGCCTTCTCAAGGGCTAGCGCAGATTTCTTGAAGTCCTGATGCGGTTAGGTGACTGTATCGTCTGTTGTTCAGGTTATTGTGCTCTACTGACCATTATCGGCGGGCGAGGCGCGACATCTTGCCTTTGCAGGTGAGACGGTTCATATAGGGCCGGTCGAACACGCCTTGGTTTGCTCTACGACGGCGCCGACTGCGCTGACACTGGACGTCTCCATCGCGCGATTTGATGACGGCCTCGAGCCCCAAGCTTGGGGTCTATGGCACTTTGCTTTGGAGAGGCGAGAACATGTCGAACGGCACTGTCAAGTGGTTCAACGGTCAGAAGGGCTACGGTTTCATCCAGCCGGAAGAGGGCGGGGCTGACGTCTTCGTCCATATCTCGGCGGTGGAGCGCGCTGGCCTGCAGACCCTGCGCGAGGGTCAGAAGATCGCCTACGAGACCGAGCGTGGGCGCAACGGCAAGATTGCCGCGGTCAATCTGCGTCCGCTTTGAGCTGCGAGATCAAGAGCCACCACAAGGTTCGGGGAGCGGAAGCATCTGCTCCCCAAAGCGTATCTGGATGACGGCGATTCGCGCCGGGCCTCGGCAGGGGATGAGGCACTCGGGGGATGGCGCAACAGACATTAGGCACCTGACGAAGCCGGCGCGCCGTCGCGGCGCGTCTCCCGGTGCGGCGGCGCCATGATAGGGAAGTGAATGGCCAAGGAAGAGATGCTCGAGTTCGAAGGCGTGGTCGTCGAGGTGCTGCCGGACGCCCGCTGCCGCGTGAAGCTCGATAACGGTCACGAGGTCGTGGCCTACACGTCGGGCCGCATGAAGAAGAACCGCATCCGCATCCTCGCCGGCGACCGCGTCACGGTCGAGATGACGCCTTACGACCTGACCAAGGGCCGCATTAATTTTCGCCACAAGGATGCCCGCGCCTCATCCGGGCTCGCCCGCCTCCGGGACCGGGTCCCGGCGGCCGCGATAGTTGTTCGTCACGGGCTCTCGAAACCGAAGCGGTAGCGCACGAGCTTGCCGCTTTCGAACTCGTACTCGGCGTAATAGACCGGAAAACCGAAGACCTTGAGCGTGGGATCTTTTTCGGCGTCGGAGACCTCGTAGCTGACGAGCTCGGTCGACCCCCGCCTCTCCTCGATCTTCCCGCATTTTCCGACGCGCCGCAGGACCTCGGCGGTGCTCATGCCGAGCTCGATGCCGTTGCCGGTGACGAACGTGTCGATATCGAGGGAATTCAGCACCATGGCCTCCTTGCCGGCCGTGCGAACCTCGGCCTCGGAGTATTGGTCGACCTCGGCGCCGTAGCCGGCGAAGACGATGAGCTCCTGGGCTCCCGACTTGGTGACAAAGCGGGCATGGGGAAGCTCCTCGGTGTCCTCGACGAGTTGGGGCCCCGAGCCGAGGACGCGGGCGGCGCTTTCCGGATCTAGGAGCTTCACGCCCGCGACGGCGAGGTCGGGGCTTGTCATGCGGCAGTTCTTCGCCTCTGCGCCGAACGCGAAGCCGAGCGCGCCCAAACCGAAGAGAAGGATCGCGGCCTGCTTGAGACGTGGATGCATCGGGGCTGGCGTTCTTGGGCTCGCCTCCCCAGCATAGCGTGTTGTTGGCCCGACGCTAGAGCACGATCGTGATGGACCCGAAGCCTCCATCAAGGGCGATCGCGAACTAGAACGCGCGCCACGATCGGGTGAGATCGCGCAGCATTCGATCCGGCGCTGCCGTGCTTTGACCGAGAGCGTCATGCAACGTCGTGCCCGGCTCCGCTCGACCATCCTCGGGCTCGGCGGCGTCTCCTAGGCGCGATCTTTGGCCGGCGCGGGTGATGTTGTTGAGGAACAGGCGCGCCGCGTGGCCCCAGCTGAACTGGCGAGGCGAGCGCCCGCACCTTGTCGCGGTCGAGCTCGAGGGCGCCTTTCGCGGCTTCGCCGAGATCCGTCGATAGAACCCCCGAGACGCCCGGGCGCACGATATCGAGCGGACCGGTGACGGGATAGGCGGCAATGGGCAGGCCCGATGCCATGGCCTCGAGCAGCACCATGCCGAACGTGTCGGTGCGGGACGGAAATACGAACACGTCGGCCGAGGCATAGCATTCGGCGAGCTCCTCGCCGAACTTGTCGCCCGTGAAGGTGACGGCCGGGTAGCGGCGCTTCAGAAGAGCGAAGCTGCGGTCCGCTGCCGACGATCACCTTGGCGCCCGGCAGGTCGAGCGCGAGAAATGCTTCGATGTTCTTCTCGATTGCGACGCGTCCGACGTAAAGGAATATCGGTCCCGCGCCGAAGCGGCGGATGGTGCGCGGCCGGAAGAGCGTCGGTGTCGACACCCCGCGTCCATGCCATGAGCCGCTCAAAACCGCGCCGGGCGAGGTCGGCGGCGAGGCTTGGAGTTGCGACCATGATGCCGGCGCCGGCGTTGTGGAAGCGGCGCTGAAGCGCATAGGTCAGCCGCTCGGGAATTGCGAAGCGCGAGGCGAGATATTCGGGGAAGCGTGTGTGGAAGCTCGTCGTGAAGGGAATGCCGCGGCGTCGGCAGTACGACCGCGCCATCCAGCCGACGGGGCCTTCGGTGGCGATGTGGATGGCATCGGCGCCCGTGGCGGCGATCAGCCTCGCGGCGCGGGCAGGGCTCGGCAGAGCGAGTCGGATCTCGGGATAGGTCGGACACGGGACGGTCGGGAAATCGACGGGGGTCAGAAACGAGAGGCTCGCCGAGAGGCTTTTTACTTCCTCCGCGAGACGTTCGTAGGTCCTGACGACTCCGTTGACTTGCGGCTTCCAGGCGTCGGTCGCGACCAAGATGCGCATTACGCCGCCCGAAGCGTCCCTGCCGCCACGGCGGGAGCTTGAGTGGCGCGCACGACGTCGAGCCAGCGCACCAGCTCAAGTCTGCCCTCCCTCGTCTCGCAGACCGCCGTGCAGCTTTCGACCCAGTCTCCGGTGTTCACGTAGTGGATGCCCTCGATGTCGCGGGAGGCGGCGTGGTGGATATGGCCGCAGATGACGCCGTCGGCGTTCTTGCGGCGCGCTTCGTCCGCGAGGTTGCGCTCGAACTCGCCGATGAAATTCACGGCCGTCTTGACGCGGAGCTTGAGATAGCTCGAGAGCGACCAGTAGCCGAGGCCGAGGCGGCGGCGCACGAAGTTCAATGGCCAGTTGGCCCACAGCGCGAGCTCGTAGCCGCGATCGCCCAGGAACGCCAGCCAGCGCGCGTAGCGCACCACGACGTCGTATTCGTCCCCGTGCATGATCAGAAAGCGCCGTCCGTCGGCCATCGTGTGGATCGTTTGCCGCTCGATCTCGATGCCGCCGAAGTGCATGCCGCAGAAATCGCGCATGCCCTCGTCGTGGTTGCCGGGGATGTAGACGATGCGGGTGCCCTTGCGCACCTTGCGCAGGAGCTTCTGGATCACGTCGTTGTGCGCCTGCGGCCAGATCGCGCCGCGCCGGATGCGCCAGAAATCGATGATGTCGCCGATGAGATAGATGGTGTCGGCTTCGTGGTCCCTGAGGAAGTCGAGAAGCAGCTCGGCCTGGCAGGAACGGGTACCGAGGTGAACGTCGGATATAAAGAGCGTGCGATAGTGCAGTCCTGTCTCCATGAGGCCGGGCCTCCCACTTGCGTCGCCTACGGGGATCACGTGCGATACCCCCTTTCAAAGGAGATTCAGGTTTCAGGAATGTGACAACCGGCGGGATTTGGTGCGTTGTCCCCGTATCGTTAACGGGTGTGGCCTGGATCCGGCGAAGGCCAGGCCGGGAGCGGCGCGAAGCCTCCCGTGGACAAAGTGGCCGTAGGCCCTTGCGCGCCGGACGTTGAAGAAGCGGGGAACGGCTGCGCAGTACCGCCTGTAGTCGTCGCCGTATTTGAGTGCGAGCCACGGCTCCTCGGCGCGGGCCATCAAGACGTAGACGGAGATGAGCGCCGCCGAGAGGACGTAAACGCCCGCCGAATTGGCGGCGATGGCCAAGCCGGCATAGGCCGGAATGACCGTCGCGTACTGGGGATTGCGGGTCCAGCGATAGAGGCCGTGGGTCACGAGCCCACCGGTCTGGCAATAGGTGTTGGCGCGCCCGAGCGAGTAGAGCGACCAGAGATAGAGCACTCCGCAGACGCCGGCGACGGCGGCACCCGCGACCCGTGCCGGGAGCGGAAGCCCCAGCCATGGCTCTCGTGCTGCGTCGACGAGGTCAATCGTGACTAGGCCGAGAGTGGCGACGTTGAGCGTGCGAAAGAGCCCCCAGAAAGCGATGCTTTGCCAGGTTAAGGGACCCGGCGTCGGCCAGATCCGCAAGTGTGGGGCGCTGAGCGTCGCGAGAAGGAGGGCAAGGAGCGGTAGGGCCGAGGCTGCTCCCGCCGCAAGGAGAAAGGTTGCCATAGGGTGGCTCGGGACGGGCGGTCGAAGGGCGAGCATCTCTTGCTTCGATGACGGCCGTACGACGGCTGCGCGACGGCGCCTCAGCGGGCCTGGCGCTCGGCGACCATGAACCACGATGGCCCGAAGTGGGGATCGTTCCAGATCCTCTTCCAGCGGAACCCCGCCTTCTCGTAGGCGCGCACCGCCCGCTCGTTGCGGATCGATGGAAACACGCAGACCGCCACCGCGAGTGTGGTCGCGAATACCTCCTCCTTGAGGAGGGCGAGCGCCGCCTGGCCGACACCGACGCCGCGGTGCTCCTCGGAGGCAATGAAGAGGTCTAGGTCCCAGGTGCCGCGCTCGATGTCCTCGGGCAGGTCGTCGCCCCAGACGGTCGCGTCGACGGCGTGGGCATAGCCGACGGGGCGGCCGTCGGCCTCGATGATGCGGCACAGCGCATGGCCCGACGACAAGGCGATGTTGACCTCGGCTTCGGTCGCCGACGCCGGTCCCCACCAGGCCTCGATGTCGGGCCTCTTGAGCCAGCCGCGGATGAGGCAGAAGTTCTCGCGCGTGGCGGGGGTCAAGGACACGAGCGGCGGCATAATTGGGCCAATGGAGGGCTCAAGTGTTGTCCGGGGCGCGGCCATAGTCTTGCACCTCGCTTCGGCAGACAATATGACAGCGATCGGCTGGCTCCGACAGGATGGATGACATGGCTCACGCTCCGACAGCAGGACATCTGAAGCCCTGGACCTTGTGGGCTTTCATGGCCGTCGCGCTGACGGCGGGGGGATGCGGCGTCAACAACATCCCGACCTACGAGCAGAGCGCCAAGGCCGCCTGGTCCGAGGTGCTGAACCAGTACAAGCGGCGCGCCGACCTCATCCCGAACCTGGTCGAGAGCGTCAAGGGGTTCGCCGACCAGGAGCGCAACGTGCTCACACAAGTCACCGAGGCCAGGGCCAAGGCGACGAGCATCCAGATCCCGCCCGACATCCTGACCAACCCCGAGGCGATGAAGCAGTTCCAGGACGCCCAGAACACGCTGGGCGGCGCGCTGCGCCAGCTGCTCGTGGTGGCCGAGCGCTATCCCGACATCAAGTCGGGGGCGAATTTCCTCGCCCTCCAGCAGCAGCTCGAGGGCACCGAGAACCGCATCTCGATCGCGAGACGCGACTACATCCAGTCCGTGCGCCAATACAACACCGAGATCACGACGATCCCCGGCCGCTGGTGGAAGGCGTTCCTCTATCCCTCTGCGACCGAGATGGCGTCGTTCGACATTCCGGCCGAGGAAACGAAGACGCCAAAGATCGACTTCGGCACCGGCAAATAGGCAACTCCGATCTTCGCCAGGCGGTCGGATTTTGAAAGATGAGCGGAGAGAGACTTTGCCGCTCCCCATGGTAGCAAAGCCACGCTCGCGGCTGTCCAACCCAGAGTTATTTGGCAACGCGTGCGATCGATCGCGCGACTGTTTCACCAGGCGAAATTCCCCTCCCCTTGACGGGGAGGGGTTAGGGGTGGGGTGAAGACTTGGAGAGACGAGCTTTTTTGCTCCCCATCATCGGCGGCTCCGGTTCTTTGCGAACGGCCGGCGTTCACCGATTTCAGCCCCCCACCCCCGTCCCCTCCCCGCAAAGGGGGAGGGGAGAATTTGGACCGGACCACCGCAATCAGCGCTTGGCCTGGACGGAGCGAAGCGAGTGTCGCTCGATAGCTGTCGCCATCGCTGCAATCTGCGCTCTCTTTGTCCTCGCATTGCACGTCGCCGCCGAGCCGACGTTTCCCGAGCTCACGGGGCGCATCGTCGACAACGCCAGCCTGCTCACGGCCGAGGACCGTGTCGCCATCCACGACGAGCTCGAGGCGCTCGAGGCGAAATCGACCGACCAGCTCGTAGTCGTGACCCTCCCCTCGCTCCAGGGCTACGAGATCGAGGACTACGGCTATCAGCTCGGCCGCAAATGGGGCATCGGACAGAAGGGCAAGGACAACGGCGTGCTCCTCATCGTCGCGCCGAACGAGCGCAAAGTCCGGATCGAGGTCGGGCGCAGGCTCGAGCCGACGCTGACCGATCTCCTCTCCAAGCTCATCATCGAGAACGCGATACTTCCCGCGTTTCGCCGCGGCGACTTCTCGGGCGGCATTCGCGCCGGCGTTCGCGACATCAAGGACGTGCTCCTCGGCGACGCCGAGGCGGTCAAGGAACGCGCCAAGCACCCACCCGAGTCGCTCGAGGTCGATTGGGTCGCGCTCCTCCTCATCGCATTCTGGATCGCGATCGTCGTCTACGTGATTTGGGCCCAGATGCGCCATGCCCAGCAGATGCCGCAATCGGCCGGCCGGCGCCGCCGCCGCGGGGCCGACTGGGGCGGGCCGGTGATCATTCCGGGCGGGAATTCGGGGACGTGGGACAGCGGCGGCTGGTCGGGCGGCGGGGGCGGCGGCTGGTCGGGGGGCGGCGGGGATTTCGGCGGCGGCGGCGGATCGGGGAGCTGGTAATGGTTGAGCGCCGGGATCAGGGAGATAGTCAAACCATGACCCTCATGTCGGAAGCCGACCGCGAGCGTATCGGCGCGGCGATTGCGGCGGCCGAGCGCAAGACCTCGGGCGAGATCGTCGCCGTGGTCGCCGCCGAAAGCAGCACCTATCTCTATGCGCCGATCGTCTGGGCGGCGTTGATCGCGCTTTTCGTCCCGTGGCCACTCATCTATTTCACCTGGCTGCCCGTGCAGATGATCTATTTCATCCAGCTCGCGGTGTTTCTGGTCCTCCTCGCCGCGCTGCTGCCGCGCCCCGTGCGCTACTGGCTGGTGCCGGGCTCCGTCAAGCGGGTGCACGCCCATCGGCGCGCGGTCGAGCAATTCCTGGCGCAGAACCTCCATACGACGGCGGGGCGCACCGGGGTCCTCATTTTCGTCTCGGTTGCCGAGCGCTATGCCGAGATCCTGGCCGACACGGGCATCGATGCGCGCGTCCCCAAGGGGACGTGGCAGGCGATCGTCGATGATCTCACTGCGTCGTTCGCACGGAACCGGCCGGGAGACGGGTTTGTCGCGGCCATCGAGGCGGTCGGCGCCCATCTCGCGGCGCATTTCCCGCCCGGCAGCTCAGACCCCAACGAGCTACCCGATCACCTGATCGTGCTGCCGCTGCCGTCGTTCGCGCTTTCCCGCGCGACGTGATCCTCGTCGTAGCGCGCCGCCACGCGACTCAGCTGCGTGCGCTGACCGTCAGCTGCGCCCGCTTGGCGCGCGCCCCGGGACGCACCACGATCTCGACATCCTGCCCGAGGGCAACAAGGAAGCGCATCAGGCGTTCGACCGAGAATTGCCGGAAGTGCCCCCGCAGCATTTTCGACACGTCGGGCTGGGCGATCCCGAGCCGTCGGGCCGCGGCAGTCTGCGTAAGTTCTTCGTCCTTCAGGGCTACGGCGATCTGGCGAACGAGCTCAGCCTTGAGCGCGTGCTCCTCGGGATTCCTGAGTTCGAGATCGGCATACACTTTGCCGCTGCTCTTAGTGATCCGTGTCATGCTCGTCCTGCCTTTCCGTGCTCCATGGCCTCGCGCAGTCGCTTCTTGACGAGATCGATTTCCTGTTTGGGCGTCGCGATGCCCTTCCTCGGGGCTCTTGCGCAGCTCCTTGAGCGTCGAGCCCATCCAATAGAGTGGCTTGAGAAAGGGCATCGTTGGCATCGACGTTTCCAAATATAGTGATTTCACCATAGCTGCAAGTCAAGTGCGGCGACGAGTGAGGACATCTTGCGCCTGAAGCCAGCCCTGCCCGCCGCAGTCGCGGCGCTTGGCAGGAATGACCGATGGGGAATGGTTTCAGCCGATCGGAAAATGCTCTAGAAGGAGGTCAGGGGGGACTGGCACCAGTGCAGGACATGCGTGAGACCGCTGCGATCGCGCGCGAGCCGACGCCGACGCGCGCGCTCGTATCCTGGGTCCTGTTCGACTGGGCGGCCCAGCCATTCTACACGCTGATCCTGACCTTCCTTTTCGCGCCCTACTTCGCGAGCGTCGTCGTCGGCGATCCCGCGCGCGGGCAGGCGCTGTGGGGCTACGCGGCGGCCGCGGCCGGCGTCCTCATTGCGATCGGGAGCCCGCTGCTCGGCGCGCTCGCCGACGGGCGCGGGCGGAGAAAGCCGTGGATCGCGCTCTTCTCGCTCGTTCTCGTCGCGAGTATGGCCGCGCTCTGGATCGCTGTGCCTAGCGCTTCCGGGATCGTGGTCGCCGCGGTGCTCGGGGCCTTCGTCGTCGCGACCGCGGCCGCCGAGTTCGCGACCGTGTTCACCAACGCCATGATGCCGAGCCTCGTGCCCCCGCATCAGCTCGGCCGTCTCTCCGGCACCGGCTGGGCCGTGGGCTACGCGGGCGGGCTCGTGAGCCTCGCCCTCCTCGGCGGGCTCCTCGTCGCCAATCCCGCGACCGGCAAGACTCTATTCGGCCTCGAGCCGGCCCTCGTCCTCGATGCCGCCTCGCGCGAAGCGGACCGGCTATCGGGGCCGTTCTCTGCGGCCTGGTACGCGCTCTTCATGGTGCCGTTCTTCCTCTTCGTGCCGGACGTCCGTCGAGGCGGGCTTGCCCCAACGCGGCGCCGAACCCCTTGGGCCGAGCTGTGGGCGACGATCCGCACGCTGCCCTCGCACCGCGACATGCTCTACTTTCTCGTCGCGCGCATGCTCTACGCCGATGGGCTCTCGGCGATCTTCCTGTTCGGCGGCATCTACGGGGCGGCCGTGTTCGGCTGGCAGGCGACCGATCTCGCGGTTTTCGGCCTCATCGTCATTGTCACGGGTGTCATCGGCGGGCTCGTGGGCGGCGTGCTCGACGACCGGCTCGGATCGAAGACCGTGATCCTCGCCGCGCTCGCACTCATCCTTATAGGCGCGCTGGGGCTCCTCTCGATTGACGCCGGCCACATTCTTTACGGGCTCGAGGTCGCGCCAAGGGCCGCAGGGTCCGCGCCGTTCTCGTCACTCGGAGAGATCGCCTTCCTCGGGTTTGCAGCCCTCGTCGGCCTCGCCGCCGCGCCGGTGCAGGCGGCGAGCCGAGCCCTCCTCGCACGCCTCGCGCCGGCCGACAAGGTTACACAGTTCTTCGGGCTATTCGCTTTCTCGGGCAAGGTCACGGCTTTCCTCGCGCCGTTCCTCGTCGCGAGCGTCACGGCTTGGACCGGCAGCCAGCGCCTCGGCATGGCCTCGATCGCGGCGTTCCTCATCGCCGGCATGGTCTTGATGCTCCCCGTGCGCATCGCGAAGGAGCTGCCAGTTTCTCAGTAGACCCGGACCGGGAAATAGCGCTCGACGATCTCCTCGAGACGACCGCTTTCGCGCACGTGCTTCAAGGCGGTATTAATCAGAGCCTTGATCTGCGGATCGTTGCGCGGAACAGCGATGGCGATGCCGTCGCCGAAAAATCTCGGCTCGAGGAAGGGACCGCCCTTGAACTCGCAGCATTGGCGCGCGAGCGAGCCGTTGAGCCAGAAGGCGAGGCTGATCGCGTCGTCGAAAACCACGTCGACCTTGCCGTCCTGCAGCGCCTGGCGCGCGAGCTCCGGGTTCTCGAACACCTGGACCCGGCTGTCTCGAAAGAAAGATTTGACGAAGGCTTCGTGGGCCGTGCCCTTGGAGACGGCGATGGTGCGGCCGTCCAATCCGTCGGGGGTCGTGTCGAGCTCGGGGCCGTTGGTGCGTCCGGCGAACCGGCCCGGCGTGAAGAAGTAGCGGTCGGAGAAATCGACCTCGCGCAGCGCCTTGGCGGTGACCTGATGCGCGGCGATGACGGCGTCGGCTTCGCCGCGCTTGAGCGCCAGAAACAGCTCGTCCCACGGTCGCACCTTGATATCGCATGCAGCGGCGAGGTCGAGGCAGATCGCGCGCGCGAGGTCGACGTTGAGGCCCGCCAGCACGCCCTCGTCGTCGTAGTAGTTGAAAGGAGGGAAGTCGCCTTCGGTGAGGAAGCGGACGACGACGCGGCGCGGCTCATCCGCGCTCTGCTCGGCGGCGGGCGGGTCCGCACCCTGGCCCGAAGCCGGCAACGCGAGCGGGAGATTGGCGACGAACGCCGCCGCCAAGGCCAGCGAGAGCCTCTTTCGACCGCGCTGGGTGGCCCTGTGCCTCAAATGCCCCGCTCCAAGAAAGGTCGAGCGAATCTCGCCGACGTCCTCTGTATAACCGAAAAGCCGTGTGGCAGGATCGCCGGCGGCGGCTCGCCGCCGCCGCGTGGGGAGCATTTCTTTTAGTCCGTTTCGTGTTGCGTAGGGGTGCGTCAGCAGGTTGCGGCGCCGCGAAGGCGTCAGGAGACCGCAGACAGAGGGTCCAGAAGCGCGACTGCGCGCCTCGGCCCGGTCTCGGCGGCACGTTCCTTTGCCCAGCGGCCTCGCGGCTCGACCGCGCCGTCAACGCGCTGCGCCGTAGACGCCCGGAGCTGTCGGCCGGGATGCCGCTCTGGTCCTGGCAGAAAGCCGCCTTCGCCGGGGCCGCGGCGGCGATCGCGGCTGGAGCGGTGACGGCGCCGCGCGGGACGCTGGCCGCCCTCATGGCGTTCCTGGCGCTGCCCTTCTTCTGCGTCGTGGTGCTGCGCGCGATCGCGCTCGGACAGACGGGCAATGTCTCGCGATCGGCCGAGCGCAGCCCCGAGATCGCGCGTGGTGCGAGCCTTCCGCGCTATAGCGTGCTGGTCCCGCTCCTCCGCGAGGCGACCGTCGTGCCGGCGCTCGTCGCCGCGCTGAGGCGGATCGACTATCCCGCCGACAAGCTCGAGATTCTTTTCATCGTCGAGAGCTTCGATGCCGAAACGCGGGCGGCGCTCGAGGCCGGGCCGCTGCCGGAGGGAGCACGCATCGTCGTCGTGCCGGAGGGCGAGCCGCGCACGAAGCCGCGCGCCCTCAACTACGCGCTCGAATTTGCCACTGGCGAGTACGTCACAGTCTACGACGCCGAGGACGTCCCCGAGCCGGACCAGCTCTTGAAGGCGCTCGCGGTGCTGCGGTCGCGGCAGAGCATCGGCTGCGTACAATCGCGCCTCAATATCTACAACTCCGCCGACACCTGGCTCACGCGCCAGTTCACGATCGAGTACACGGCGCTGTTCGACTGCCTGCTGCCGGCGCTCGAGCGTCTGAGCCTCCCCGTCCCGCTCGGGGGCACGTCGAACCATTTCCCGCGCGCCGTGCTCGAGTCTGTGGGCGGGTGGGACCCCTTCAACGTAACGGAGGATGCCGACCTCGGCATTCGCCTCGCGCGGGCGGGCCTCAGCGTCGAGGTGCTCGCCTCGACGACGTGGGAGGAGGCGCCGCGCTCGTTCGTCGTATGGCGGGGCCAGCGCACGCGCTGGCTCAAGGGGTGGATCCAAACCTATCTGGTACACATGCGCGAGCCGTTCCGCCTGGCCCGCGAGCTTGGAGTGCGCCGGTTTCTCGGCTTTCAGGTCTTGATGGGCGGGCTCTTGCTCTCCGCCCTCGTCCATCCCTGGTTCTACGTGCTGGCAGCCCTTGACGCGGCGCACGGGCTCTTGACTGTAGTTCCCGACTCATGGGCGGGGCGCGCGCTGTGGTGGCTCGGCGTCTTCAATCTCGTCATTGGCTACGCGACCGGCGTCGCGCTTGGCACGGTCGCGGTGAGGGCCCGTGGCCAGAGTTCGCTCGCCGTCCACGCGCTCCTGATGCCGGCCTATTGGCTTTTGATCTCGCTCGCCGCCTACCGCGCTCTTCTCCAGCTCGCGGTCGCCCCTTATCTCTGGGAGAAGACCGAGCACGGGGGTGTCAGCCGACGCGACTGCCCCGAGGGAGAGGATGAAGCCGCGGCCATCGCGGCGCCCGCGAGTGCGGTCTGACAGGGGCTGACGTATTGGAGCGGGCGAAGGGAATCGAACCCTCGTATGCAGCTTGGGAAGCTGCCGTTCTACCATTGAACTACGCCCGCCGCGTCGCAACCGTTAGCATGGCGCTTACGTAGAGTGAAGCGGGCGCCCTTGGCTGTCCCGCTTGGGGTCGTGCTAGTCTCACCAACAGTCTACACTAGTCTTAAGTCTTGATGAGGTGCGGGCCGTGGCGCGCGAGGCTCGAGAGATCGACAGGGAGCGAGGGCGGCGCAAATTCGAGCACCCGGACTGGACCGCCAAGGCCGAGCGGCGCGCGAGCGTGCCCTTCGAGCGCCTGGACACGCTCTGGCTCAACACCGGCACGCTCTGCAACATCACCTGCCGCAACTGCTACATCGACTCTAGCCCGACCAACGACCGGCTCGTCTACATCACGGCCGACGAGGCGACGCGCTTTCTCGACGAGGCGCAGGCGCATGGCGCACGCGAGATCGGCTTCACCGGCGGCGAGCCGTTTCTCAATCCCGATTTTCTCGCGATGCTCCGCGACGCGTTGGGCCGCGGTTTCGAGGCCCTCGTCCTCACCAACGCGATGCTGCCCATGCAGCGCCCGGCCATCAAGGCGGAGCTTCTGGCACTTCTGCGCGACTTTCCCGCCAAGCTCACGCTCCGCGTCAGCCTCGACCACTACACGAAGGCGCTCCACGACACCGAGCGCGGAGACGGGAGCTGGGAGCGGACAATCGCCGGGCTCGACTGGCTCGCGGAGAACGGCTTTGCGATCGCAATCGCCGGGCGCACCTGCTGGGGCGAGAGCGAGGCGGAGGCTCGCGCTGGCTACGAGCGCCTTTTCGCCCGCCGGGGCTGGCCGATCGACGCAGGCGACCGGCGCGCGCTCGTGCTCTTTCCGGAGATGGACGCGGCGGCCGACGTGCCCGAGATCACGACCGCATGCTGGGGCATCCTGAAGAAGCATCCGAGCCAGATGATGTGCGCCACCTCGCGCATGGTCGTGAAGCGCAAGGGCGCGGACGCCCCCGTCGTGCTGCCCTGCACGCTGCTCCCCTACGAACCCGCCTTCGAGATGGGCGCCACGCTCGCAGAGGCTGGGAGCGCCGACGGCGGCATGTTCGATCACGGCGCCGTCAAGCTCTGTCACGTCCATTGCGCCAAGTTCTGCGTCCTGGGCGGCGGCAGCTGCTCCTGACGATGCAGTGGCCTATTTCTTCACCAGCGCGTCGCGGATTTCCTTGAGATAGACCTCGCTCGGCGTCGGAGCCGCCGCGGCGGCCGGCGCGGGCTTCCTCATGGCGTTCACGGTCTTGACCAGGAGGAAGATGGCGAACGCCGTGATCAGGAACTTGATCAGCGCATTGAGGAAGAGGCCATACCTGATTGCGACCGTCTTGGCGGGGTCGGCATTCTCGAGCAGCGTGATACGCAGGCTCGAGAAGTCGATGCCGGCCAGGAGGACGCCGATCGGCGGCATCACGATGTTGTCGACGAGAGTGGTCACGATCGGGCCGAATGCGGCGCCCATGATCACGCCGATGGCGAGATCGATGACGTTGCCTCTCATGGCAAAGTCCTGGAACTCCTTGAGAATCTTCATGTGTGGTCCCTCTCTTTGCTCAGTGGCTCGAGGAATGTTAGGTGACGCGGGAGGGCTTCGCCATCGGGCAATTTGTAGGTGCCGGTGCCTAACAGTTGCACCCGTTAGGGGGCGGGCTCGCCGATTGCCTCACTGGCACCACAACAGGGGGTCTAGTGGGGTGAGCAAGGCGCGGCGCACCGGATCGAGGGAGGACGGGGACAATGATCGAGCGCAAGGAGAGGAAGCCCTATTGGTTGCACACGAAGTGGCAGATGCTCGCGAGCCTCGTGCCCTTTCTTGCGGTGATCATCGTGCTCCCGCTCTATGCCGACCGGCTGAACTCGAGCAAGTTCCTCGGCTTCCCGCTCGGCTATTTTCTCGCCGCCCACGGTCTCTTTCTCATCGCCGTCATCACGGTCGCAACGTTCGTCAATCGCCAAGACGCGATCGATCATTGGCACGGCGCGCACGAGGATCTGTGACGCGAGCACCGGAGACTGACCCTTGACGCCGTTCACGTCCCGCGCGCGCTTCGTCAATCCGCGACTCGGCACCTACTTCGGCATCTTCATGAGCGCGTTCGTCGCGCTCGCGCTTCTGTCGCTGATTTTCGAGGGCCTCGAGGCCCCGCCGGTCGCCTTGAGCGCGGTCATGCTTCTCGGTCCGGTCGCGCTCTATGCGGCGATCGGCATCGCCGGGTGGACGAGCGCTCCCCTCGACTATTTTGCGGCGGGCCGGCGCGTTCCAGCGTTCTACAGCGGCCTCGTGCTCGCGCAGACCGCGATGGGCGCGACGGGGATCGTGGCGCTGACGGGTGCTTTCTTCCTGATCGGTTTCGACGCGCTCTGTCTCGGCATCGGCGGACTCGCGGGCTTCGTGGTCATGGCCGTGATGCTCGCGCCGTTCTTGAGAAAGTTCGGCGCCTTCACCATTCCGAGCTATCTCGGGCGCCGCTTTCAGAGCCGCGTCTTGAGAGTGCTCGCGGCGGCGCTTCTCGCCGTGCCGATGCTGCTCGTGCTCGCGGCCGAGCTCAGGATGGGCGCCTACGCCGCGTCCTACCTTTACGCTCCCGTCGCGCCGTCCGTCCTGGTCGGCTTTCTTGGCCTCATCCTCATGGTCACCCTTTCAGCCGGGGGCATGCGTTCGCTCACGTGGTCGACGGCGGCCGAATGCATCGCCTCCCTCATTGCTCTTCTCGTTCCGGTCGCGATCGTGGCAGTCATCGTCACCAACCTGCCCTTGCCGCAGCTCTCGCATGGGCCGGTCCTCCGCATGCTGGGGCGCGCCGAATCCTCCATGGGGCTCCCGATCATCATTCCGCCCGCCCTTGCCTTCGACCTTCCGGGCGAAGGGCTCGAGCCGATCGCCAAGCGGTTTTCGGACGCCCTCGGCAGCGTCGGAAGCCTCGCCTTTCCTCTGGCCACGCTCTCGACCATGGCGGGAATCGCCGCGGCGCCCTGGCTGCTGCCGCGCGTTGCCGCGACGCCCGGCGTCTATGAAGCGAGAAAGTCGCTCGGCTGGGCCACGCTACTGTTCGGAATCGTCATCCTGACACTCGCCTCCATTGCCGTCTTCATGCGCGACTATCTCGCCGATATCGCGACGGCGGCGGGACCGGTGCGCATCCCAGAATGGCTGACGGCGATGAAGGCCCAAGGGGTCGCGGCCTTCGATGGGGAGGCCAAGCGCCTGACGCTCTCCGCTATGAGCTTCAAGCGCGACGCCGTCCTGTTTGCTCTCCCCGCAGCCGCGGGGCTGCCCGACTCCGTCATCTACTTGGCAGCGGCCGGAGCGGTCGCCGCCGCGCTTGCCGCCGGCGGGGCCTCGGCCGTGGCGCTCGGTAATGTGCTCGGAGAGGACGTGGTCTCCGGGCTCTCGTGGGCGGCGCCGGCAGCGGGCGTGCGCCTCGCCATCGCCCGCATCGGCCTTGCCGCGGCTCTCCTCCTCGGCGCCGCAATGGCCGTCCTGGCGCCGACCGACCCGTTGAAGCTCATGCTGTGGGCCCTCGCGCTCACGGCGTCGACGGCGTTTCCGATCCTGATCCTGTCCATCTGGTGGAAGCGCACCAATGTCTTCGGCGCCATTGCCGGCCTCCTCTCGGGCTTTGCAGTGACGGTGCTCGCGATCTACTCGGGGGAGGCGGGCTGGATCGGCCTCGACAGCATGCTAGCTGCGGCGCTCGGCGTTCCCGCCGCCCTCGCGGCGGCGATTTCCGTGACGCTGCTCACGCCAGCTCCCAGCCGGCACGCCCTGGAACTCGTCCGCGACATTCGCGTTCCCGGGGGCGAGATCCTCTACGACCGTGAAGCGCGCCTAGAGCGGCGCACCAAGCGACTCAGTGACTAGCCGAGCGTGGAACCGGCCCCGATGGTCACGGTCAGCCTCGGTCCATAAATCGTCGCAGTCCGTAGCAATGGGTATGGTCACTCTCGAGCGATCCTCGGCGGGATCGGCCATTGGCGAAGCATTACGGCGACCGATCCCTATCGAGGGACAGCCGCCATCCTGCCGGAGAAGCTCCTATTGTACCCCTCGCTCGAGCCCTACCGTGAAGGCCGATTGACCGTCGGCGGCGGACACGAGATCTATTTCGAGGAGTGCGGCAATCCCGAGGGCTTGCCCACGCTCGTCGTGCACGGCGGCCCCGGCGGTGGCTCGAATCCGACCATGCGCCGCTATCACGATCCGAGGCTCTACCGCATCATTCTGTTCGATCAGCGGGGGTGCGGGCGGTCGATCCCCAATGCCTCGATCGAGGAGAATACGACGGCGCACCTCTTGGCCGACATGGAACGCTTGCGTTCTCACCTCAAGATCGACCGCTGGCAACTCTTCGGGGGCTCGTGGGGCTCGACGTTGTCGCTGGCCTATGCCGAGGCCTACCCCGAGCGCGTGACCGCCCTCATCCTGCGCGCCGTCTTCCTCTTGAGGCGATCCGAGCTCGAGTGGTTCTATCAGGACGGCTGCAACTGGCTGTTCCCTTGCGCATGGGAGGCGTTCGAGCGCGAGATCCCGGAGGCCGAGCGGGGCGACATGATTGGCGCCTACCACAGGAGGTTGACCGACCCAGACCCGCGCGTGCAGCTCTCGGCGGCGAAGGCCTGGAGCATTTGGGAGGGCACGACCTTGTCGCTGCTGCCCGACCCCGAGCGCATCAAGCGGTTCGGCAGCGACTCTTATGCGCTCGCCTTCGCGCGGATCGAATCGCATTATTTCATCAACGGCGGCTTCTTCGCGCATGATGGCGAGCTGCTCACCAATGCGCACCGCCTGAGCTCGGTGCCGGGAACGATCGTCCACGGGCGCTACGACGCGGTGACGCCCTTGAAGAACGCGTTCGACCTGAAGAAGGTCTGGCAGAGAGCCGACCTGCGCATCGTCGCCGACGCCGGCCACGCGATGACGGAGCCGGGGATCGTCTCGGAGCTGGTGGCGGCAACCCGCCTCTACGCGGAGCGCGGCCCTGCTTGATCGCCCGGCTTCTCGCGATCGGGACGCGACCGCCATTAAGCCTTTGCGCATCGACGGGCGCGATCCGCTGGTCCGCAACCGGCACGGGGCGCTAGACTGTCGCGCTTGGCCCGCGAGCCGACGACGGGCGCTTTTTCCAAAGTCGCATGACGATACCCAACCGACAGAAGATCGCGATTGCCGACAAGAGCCCCGTCATTCGGACGGGCCTTGCCGATATCTTCAAAAGGGACGGGCGGTTCGAGGTCGCAGCCGCGGTGTCGACGGGGCGCGCGTTCCTCGAGCTGACGAAGGAGCGTGCCATCGACATCGGCGTCATCGGATGGACGCTCCCCGACATGACGGGAGGCGACGTGCTGCGCGAAATAAGGAAATGCGACAAGGCGCCGCGTATTATCGTTTACACCGGCGAGCCGGCCGGCGACGTGCTGCGCCAGACCATCAAGGGCGGGGCGTGGGGATTTATCTCCAAGAGCGATGAGCCCTCGGTCATCGTCGAGACGATCTCGTCGGTCGCGCACGGACGCTTGTGCTTCCCCTATATCGACTTCGACGCCTTGAGTCGCGGACCCGCTCGACGCGTTGACGGTGCGCGAGCGCGAGCTGTTGGGCGCGCTCGCCAACGGCTGGTCGAACCTGCAGATCGCGTCCCGCATCGGCATCTCCCGCAACACGGTGAAGTACCACCTGAAGAACCTTTACGATAAACTCGGCGTCAGAAACCGGGCGATGGCCGTTGCGCTCTACATGTCGCGCTCCGACTGACCGTCACGCCGCTCCCTCTTTCTTTCGCACTTGCGTAATCGCGTTCCGCTCCCGGCGCCGACGGCGCGTGGGTAGGCTCGAGCCTACCCAACTGAGACGAGGCGCCCCTCTCAAAGGGTGTTGTGCTGTGCGCTCCACGTTGTACTTCGAGAAGCGTCCCGAGGGGGGCGCCCATTCGCGCCGGAAAAATTTCCGATCTTCAGCTTACGTTGCGGCTGACACGGACGAAGGGAAGTGCCAAAGTTGGTGAAAAAAAGCACCGCTGACACTGGAGGAGACGCAATGACGCTGATACTGCCCCACCTGTTCATCCCTGGCCCAACCAATGTCCCCGAAGCGGTGCGCTCGGCGATGGACATTCGCATGGAAGACATGCGCAGCCCGGAGTTTCCCAAGTTCACGCTGCCGATCTTCGAGGACCTGAAGAAGGTCTTCAAAATGAAGGACGGCCGCGTCTTCATCTATCCCTCGTCGGGTACCGGCGCGTGGGAAGCGGCGATCTCGAACACCCTCAATCGCGGGGACAAGGTTCTGATGAGCCGCTTCGGCCAGTTCTCGCTGCTGTGGGTCGACATGGCCGAACGCCTCGGCCTCAAGGTCGTGCTGTGCGACGAGGAGTGGGGCACGGGCGTACCGCTCGAGAAGTACGCCGACATCCTCGCCAAGGATACCGCCCACGAGATCAAGGCCGTGTTCGCCACGCATAACGAGACGGCGACCGGCGTGACGAGCGACATCGCCGGCGTCAGGAAGGCGCTCGACGCCGCCAAGCACCCCGCCCTCCTCTTCGTCGACGGCGTCTCCTCCGTCGGCTCGATCGACCTGCGCATGGGCGAGTGGGGCGTCGATCTCTGCGTGTCGGGCTCCCAGAAGGGCTTCATGCTTCCGACCGGCCTCGGCATCCTGGCGGTGAGCGGCAAGGCCCTCGATGCGCACAAGTCCTCGAAGATGGAGCGCTGCTACTTCTCTTTCGAGGATATGATCAAGGCCAACGAAATGGGGTACTTCCCCTATACGCCTGCGACCCAGCTCATCCGCGGGCTCCGCGCCTCCCTCAATCTCATCTTTGCCGAAGGGCTCGAGAACGTTTTCGCGCGCCACACGCGCTTGGCGTCGGGCGTGCGGGCGGCCATCAACGGCTGGGGCCTCAAGCTCTGTGCGAAAGAGCCGAAGTGGCACTCTGACACCGTGTCGGCGATCCTGGTCCCCGAGGGGATCGACAGTGCGGCTGTCGTGAAGGCCGCCTACTACCGCTACAACACGTCGCTCGGCGTCGGCTTGAACAAGGTCGCGGGCAAGGTGTTCCGCATCGGCCATTTGGGCGCGCTCGACGAGGTCATGATCGGCGGCGTCCTGTTCGCCGTCGAGATGGCGCTCAAGGACACGGGCGTGAACATCAAGCTCGGCTCCGGCACCGGCGCCGCCGCCGAATACTTCAGCAAGACCGCGACCAAGTCGGCGACCAGCGCCGAGGCTCCCAAGGCGAAGGCCGCCTGAGGCGCACATAGAACACGAGATGCGGTGAGCAGCGGTTCGGACGAGCCAACGCCCGGCCACTCGCGAGAGTGCACGTCAACAGTTGACCTAGGGACGATAACGCCATGAGTCACACGATGTACCACCTGCGCAAGCAGCGCCTCCAACGGAGCGAGCTTGCGGTTCCCGGCTCCAACCCGACGATGATCGAGAAGGCGCTGACGAGCGCTGCCGACTATGTCTTTCTCGACGTCGAGGACGCCGTCGCCCCGCCCGACAAGGAGCAGGCCAGGAAGAATATCATCCAGGCGCTGAACGACCTCGATTGGAAGGGGTCCGGCAAGACCGTGTCCGTGCGCATCAACGGCCTCGACACTCACTACATGTACCGCGACGTGGTCGACATCGTGGAGCAGGCCGGCGAGAAGCTCGACACCATCCTCGTCCCCAAAGTCGGCGTGCCGTCCGACCTCTACATGGTCGAAGCCATGTGCAACCAGATCGAGACGGCAAAGAAGCTCAAGAGCCGCATCGGCCTCGAGGCTCTGATCGAAACCGCGCTCGGCATGGCCAACGTCGAGGCGATCGCCGCCTATGGCGGTCGGCTCGAGGCGCTCCACTTCGGCGTCGCCGATTACTCCGCCTCGAACAAGGCGCGCACCGTGGTCATCGGCGGCTTGAACCCCGACTATCCCGGCGACCAGTGGCACTTTGCTCTATCCCGGATGACGGTCGCGTGCCGGGCCTACGGGCTGCGCGCCATCGACGGCCCCTTCGGCGACTTCTCCGATCCCGACGGCTACCGGGCCGGCGCCAAGCGAGCCGCGGCTCTCGGCATCGAGGGCAAATGGGCAATCCACCCCAGCCAGATCGAGCTCGCCAACGAGGTATTCTCGCCGCTCCCCAAGGAGGTCGAGCGGGCGGAGCGGATTATTGCCGCGCTGAAGGAGGCGGAGGCCCAGGGCAAGGGCGCAGCCTCCCTCGACGGCAAAATGATCGACGCGGCGTCCGAGCGCATGGCGCGCAACGTTCTCGTCGTCGCCGACGCGATCAAAGCGGCCAAGCGCTGATAACAAGAAGCATGCTATCTTCAGGAGAGAAACCCCATGGATATTCACGAGTACCAGGCTAAGGAGCTTCTTGCGAAGTTCAACGTGCCGGTCCCCCGCGGCGGCATCGCCTACAGCCCCGAGCAGGCCGTCTATCGCGCGAGCGAGATCGGCGGCTCAAGGTGGGTCGTCAAGGCCCAGATCCACTCGGGTGCCCGCGGCAAGGCAGGCGGCATCAAGGTCTGCAAGACCGACAGCGAGATCGAGAAGGCGGCCGAGGGCCTTCTCGGCAAGAAGCTCGTCACCATCCAGACGGGCGCCGGGGGCAAGCTCGTCTCGCGCCTTTATATCGAGGAGGCAACCGACATCGACAAAGAGATCTATCTCGCCTTCGTCATGGATCGTGGGGCCGAGCGCATCGTCGTCGTCGCCTCCGCCGCCGGCGGCATGGAGATCGAGGAGATCTCGCACAAACAGCCGGACACCATCATCAGGGTCGCTGTTGATCCGGCCGTCGGCATGCAAGCCTTCCAGGCGCGCGAGGTGGCGTTCGGCTTGGGCGTCGATCCCGACCTAGTTGCGAAGCTCGAGCGCGTCATCCTCGGCTCCTACCGCGCCTTCCGCGATCTCGATGCGGCGATGCTCGAGATCAATCCCCTCGTCATCACCAAGCAGAAGACCGTCGTCGCGCTCGACGCCAAGATGAGCTTCGACGACAACGCGCTGTTCCGCCGTCCGCAGATCGCCGAGCTGCGCGACAAGAGCCAGGAGGACCCGCGCGAGACGTACGCCAACGACCGCGGCCTCGCCTACGTCGGCCTCGACGGCGACATCGGCTGCATCGTGAACGGCGCCGGCCTCGCCATGGCGACCCTCGACATGATCAAGCTCGCAGGCGGCGAGCCCGCGAACTTCCTCGACATCGGCGGCGGCGCCTCGCCGGAGCGCGTGACGAAGTCGTTCAAGGCCGTGCTGCGCGACAAGAACGTCAAGGCGATCCTGGTCAACGTGTTCGCCGGTATCAACCGCTGCGACTGGGTGGCGAAGGGCGTCGTCGACGCGATCAAGGAGCTCGAGATCAAGATACCGATCGTCGTGCGCCTCGCCGGCACCAACGTCGAAGAGGGCCGCAGGATCATCGATCAGAGCGGCCTCACGATGATAAGCGCAGATACATTGGCGGAAGGCGCGCAGAAGGCGGTTGCCGCTGCGAAGACCTCCAAAGCCGCCTGAAGGAGGAAACATCCATGGCAATCTTCATTGACGAGAACACCCCGATCCTGGTCCAGGGCTTCACCGGCCGCATCGGAACCTTCCACGCCCAGGAGATGATCGACTACGGCACCAACGTCGTCGGCGGCGTGACGCCCGGCAAGGGCGGCACGACGCACCTGGGCCGCCCCGTTTTCAACACGATGAAGGGCGCGGTCGAGGAGACCAAGGCCGAGGCCTCGATTGTGTTCGTGCCGCCGCCGTTCGCGGGCGACGCGATCATGGAGGCGGCGGACGCCGGCATCAGATACTGCGTCTGCATTACCGACGGCATCCCGACCCAGGACATGATCCGCGTCAAGCGTTACATGCGCCGCTACAAGAAAGAGGGCCGCATGGTGCTCACGGGGCCGAACTGCGCCGGCACGATCAGCCCAGGCAAGGCTATGCTCGGTATCATGCCCGGCCACATCTACATGCAGGGCCGGGTCGGCATCGTCGGGCGCTCGGGCACGCTCGGCTACGAGGCCGCCTCCCAGTTGAAAGCGCTCGGCATCGGCGTCTCGACCTCGGTCGGCATCGGCGGCGACCCGATCAACGGCTCCTCGTTCAAGGACGTGCTCGAGCACTTCGCGGCCGATCCCGACACCGATGCCGTGATGATGATCGGCGAGATCGGCGGACCGCAGGAGGCGGAGGCGGGCGAGTTCATCCGCGACCACTTCAAGAAACCGGTCGTCGCCTATATTGCCGGCCTGTCGGCGCCCAAGGGGCGGCGCATGGGCCACGCCGGCGCCATCGTCTCGGCGTTCGGCGAGTCGGCGGCCGAGAAGGTCGACATCCTGAAGGGCTGCGGTGTCGTCATGGCGCCGACGCCTTCGGAGATGGGCTCGACGGTGCAGAAGGTGCTCAAGGCGAAGTCCATGGCCGCATAGCGGGGCGTCGCCCCGGCGTTACACGGCGCGCGCGGGCGCGCACCAAAGCCCGGCAGGCGGCGGAGGGCGCGCCTGGCGGATATCCCGCTCTGGAGAGACGCAAGGGAGGATGGAGGACGATATCGTGAAGCGCTCGCTCTCGGCAGTGCGCGGCGACGACCCCGGGCTCGACGAGTTCGAGCTGCGCGACGAGATCAAGGCGCTGCGAGCGCTGATCCCGGACCAGCCCTCCCTCAATCCAATCGTCAACATCGCGTTTGATCTGTCGCGCCGGCTCGAAGGGGGATCGATCAGCTTCGCCGACTTGAAGGCGCTGGCCGGCCGCCTCATGGACCGGGCTTGCGTCCATCGCGCTCTGAGGCTCAAGGACCAGATCGGCCTCGTCGACGACGAGCAGACGCGCGAGGAGTTCGCGAAGTTCGTCGCCGGCACCGTCGGCGACGCGAAAGACGGCGCAAGCTTCGAGGCCTTCAAGGCGCGCTGGAGCCGGCCACGCAACGGCATCGTGCTTACCGCGCACCCGACGTTCGGGCTCTCCGAGGCGTTGACCGAGCGAATGGCGGCGATCGCGGTTGCGGGCGCCGCCGCGAACGAGCCGATCGGCCTTCCGCATCGCCCCGACGCCCCGCTCACTCTCGACTACGAGCACAGGGCCGCGAGCCGCGCGATCCGCAACCTTCGCGACGCGCTGACCGATCTCCTCGGCACATTCTACGCCACCGCCGCCAACGCCTACGGCGACCGGGCCTTCACGCTCTCGCCCAGGCTCGCCACATTCGCCTCGTGGGTCGGCTACGATCTCGACGGGCGCACGGACATCAGATGGACGTTCTCGTTCCTGATCAGGCTCAGGGAGAAGGAAGCCGCCCTCAACGACATCCGCGACCGGTTTCTCGCGCTTAAGCCGTCGCTCGGCGACGGAGCGGACGCGCAAAGGCTCGCGCGCCAGATCACAGGCAAGCTCGATCTCGCGATCGCGGCGGCGGGCGAGCAGATCAAGGCGCTGGAGGGGATGGGCGAAGGCGGGTTCTCGCTCGCCGAGGCTGCGAACGCGATCACGCGCGAGGACAGCTACAATCTCGTCAGCGCCGAGCCGCTCACGGCGCTGCTGCGCGAGATGACTACGCTTACGGCCGACCGCGGGATGAAGTGCGCGCTTGCCGCGTTGACCGGCCTCGTCGAGGCGACCGGGCTCGGCACGTCGCACATCCACCTGCGCGTCAACGCGGTGCAGATCAACAATGCCTTCCGCGCCTTCGTCCACGAGCCATGGACGCGCGACCTCACCGAGCGCCAGGCGCAAGCGCGTATCGTCGAGATGATCCGCACGGCCAAGCCCCACTCCGTCAACTTCGAGACGCTCGATCTCGAGACGGCAACCGCGATCCGCCAGTTCGCGCTCGCGGCCCAGATCATGAAGCACGTCGATCGCGACACGCCGATCCGCTACCTCATCGCCGAGTGCGAGAGCCCGGCCACGATCCTCATTGCAGTATTCTTCGCCAAGCTCTTCGGGGTCGAGAGGATCGTAGACATCTCGCCGCTGTTCGAGACGCCGGCGGCGCTCGAGACGGGCTCGCGCCTGATCGAGCGGCTGCTCGCGGAGGAGGCCTATCGCGACTACGTGCGCGGCCGCGGCCGGCTTTGCGTGCAGACGGGCTACTCGGATGCGGGCCGCTTCATCGGCCAGATCGCGGCCGGGCTCGCCCACGAGCGGTTGCATTTCGGGCTCGCCGACGTCGTCCACAAGGCGGGTCTCAAGGGCGTCGAGACGCTCGTCTTCTCGACCCACGGCGAGAGCATGGGCCGCGGCGCCCACCCCGGCCCCTTGCGGCGGCGCCTGCGCTACGTCTTTTCGGGCGAAGCCCGCTGGCGATTCTTCCGCCACAATCTTCCCGTCAAGCACGAGACGAGCTTCCAAGGCGGTGACGGCTACCTGTTCTTCGCCAACCGGGAGTTCGCCGCCCGCGCGCTCGCCACCATCGTCATGAGCGGCAGGGACCCCGGCGAGGGCGAGGATCCGTTCTATACCGACGTCAATCTTCCCCTCGACTTCCAGCTTCGCCTCAGGGCCTACCAGCAGGATCTCTTCAAGCACCCCGGCTACCGGGCGCTGCTCGGCGCGTTCGGCGCCAACCTTCTGTTCAAGACCGGGTCGCGCCCGGTGAAGCGCCAGGGCGATCACGCCTCCGACCGCGGCGACCCCGCCCGCATGCGCGCGATCCCCAACAACGCCATCCTGCAGCAGTTCGGCTACGTCGCGAACGTAGTGGCGGGGCTCGGCGCCGCCGTTGGCTCGGAGCGCGAGCACTTCGTCGAGCTCGCCAAGGGCTCGTCGCGTCTGAGGCCGCTGATCGAGATGATCGCCAGAGCCAAGCAGCTCTCGAGCCTCAATGCGGTCGGCGCCAACGCCATCCCCTTCGACGCTGGCTTCTGGGCGCTGCGCGCGTCCTGGGGCCGCGAGCCTCAGCATGAGGCGGCCTTCAAGACGCTTGCCGCGCATCTGCTCGAGGACGAACGGGCCGGCGCCATCAACGGGCTTGCCCATCACCTGCGCCTCGACGCCATCGAGCTGCATTCGATCCTCGAGGATATCGGGCTCGAAGGCGGCAAGATCCCCGACGACCATCGCTTGGAGCTCGATCTCCTGCAAGCGATACGGCTCGCGCTCATCATGCGCATCTTCATCCTCGCCGCGCAGCTGCCCCGCTTCACGCCGACGAACGAGGTCTCCTACGCCGACATCTTCGGCCGTGCCCTTGCGCTCGAGATCCCGGACGTGGTGGCCGTCGTGCGCCAGGCTTTTCCGCGGCGGATCTCGGCCGCGAGCGACGCCGCGGCCTTCAATGAGCCGGCGACCTACTTGCCCCAAGGCATCGACGACTACGGGCGCATCGAGACGGAGATCCTCGAGCCCATGGAGGCGGCCTACGAGATGGTGCGCGAGATCGGCACCGGCATTTCCCACCATTGGGGCGCGTTCGGCTGAGAAGTCCCATATTTTGGCGAGCGGCCGCGATTGCGCGGGCACGACTTTTGCGCTTCATTTCCAAGAGACGTGCCCCCGGACTGGCGCGGCGGTCGGAGAGCCCCCATTTTCTAGACCGGGTGCCTGGAGCACGATCGGGCGTAAATCGTGCTCTACACTTTGAATTTGGATGACAATTCATGCCCTTGATGGACGCGAGGCGTCTCCATCAAGAACAATCGCGATCTAGCGGGGCGCTGTTGGGAGCAGGAATGGATTTCGGAGCTTTGAAGCCCGGCGGTGCCGCCAAGGACGAGGTCGTCAAAAACTCCTCGACGGCGGCCTTTGCCAAGGACGTGCTCGAGGCTTCGCGCCAGGCGCTGGTGCTCGTCGATTTCTGGGCCGCGTGGTGCGGGCCGTGCAAGCAGCTCACTCCCATTCTCGAGAAGATCGTCCGCAGCTATGGCGGCAGGGTCCGCCTCGTGAAGATCAACACGGACGAGCATTCCGCCGTCGCCGCCCAGCTTCGCGTCCAATCGCTTCCCGACCGTCTTCGCGTTCCGCGACGGCCGCCCGGTCGACGGGTTCATGGGCGCCCAGCCCGAGAGCGCAGTGCGTGCGTTCATCGACCGTCTCCTCGGCGAGGAGGCAGCATCCGACATCGCCGGTGTTCTCGAGGCGGCGGAGGCGGCGCTCGATGCGGGGGATCTGCAAGGGGCCGCCGAGGCGTTCGCTGCGGTCCTCCAGGAGGACCAGCAGAACGCGCCGGCCCTCGCCGGACTTGCCAAATGCTATTTGAAGAGCGGGGACGCCGAGCGGGCCGAGCAGACGATCGCGCTCGTGCCGCCGGACAAGCGCTCCGTGAGTGCGGTCCAGAGCGTGAGAGCGGCCCTCGATCTCGCCAAGCTGGCGGGAAAATCCGACAACCGGGGCGAGCTCGAGCGCCGCCTCGAGGCCAATCCCGCCGACCACGAGGCCCGCTTCGACCTGGCTGTTGCCTCGGCCGCGCGCGGGCGCAACCAGGACGCACTCGATCACCTGCTCGAGATCGTGCGCCGCGACCGCAACTGGAACGATCAGGCCGCACGCAAGCAGCTCGTCAAGCTCTTCGACGCCTGGGGCGCCAAGGATGCGCTCACAATGGAGGGGCGCCGACGGCTGTCCTCGCTCCTCTTTTCGTGAAGGATGAGGTCGTGCCTTTGGCTGAACGCTATCGTCGGGCTGCCGACCTTCCGCCGCGGATCCCGGTTTTTCCTCTCCGAGGCGCCATTCTGCTGCCTCGGGCTACGCTACCTCTCAACGTCTTCGAGCCGCGCTACCTCACAATGCTCGACGACGTTATGTCGGGGTCGCGCGTCATCGGAATCGTGCAGCCCGCCGGGGCCGACGAGGAAAGCCCCGCAGGGCAAGACCGTGGATCTGCGCCGCGTGGGGTGCGCGGGGCGCGTTACCACCTACCAGGAGCTAGACGACGGCCGCCTCATGATCACGCTCACGGGACTCGCCCGCTTCGATATCATCGACGAGGCTGCGATCGCCAAGCCGTACCGCGTCATGGGAGTGAGCTACGACCGCTTCGCCTCGGATCTCACGGAGGACGTCGGCGCTGACGAAGTGGACCGAGTGAAGCTGATGGATGCGCTGAGGCGCTATCTCGACGAGAACCGCCTCAAGGCCGACTGGAAGGTGATCGGCAGGGCATCGAGCGAGATGCTGATCAACGCGCTCTCGGTCATGAGCCCCTACGGCCCGGAGGAGAAGCAGGCCCTTCTCGAGGCGCCGGACTTGAAGTCGAGGGCCGACGTCCTTGTAGCACTGGCCGAGATGGAGCTTGCCGGTCGCGGCGGCTCGGGAGGAACTCTGCAATGATCTTGGATGAGACAGGCTAGCCGATGGACCCGCCGGATCGACAACAGGAGAGTCCCGAGCGTACCGACCGGAAGCTGCTCGAAATCCTGGTTTGTCCGCTGACCAAGGAACGCCTCGTCTACGATGCCGAGAGGCAGGAGCTGGTGAGCCGCAAAGCCCGCCTTGCCTACCCCATCCGCAACGGCGTCCCGATCATGACCGCCGAGGCCGCGCGGTCGCTCGACGACAGCCCATCGCCAGTGACGCCAAAGCCATGACGGGCTCTTGCCGGCGCAACGGCTGCCGTCGCAAAATTGTCTCGGACTCATGGTTTTATCGCAGTTCGGGGCGAATCAGGGTCAGCCCGGAAAGAGCCGAGAAGACGCGGCGTTCCGGGTTAGGGACGGGACGGGGGCCACCATGAAAGCGATGAGCCGGAAGATCGTCGGCACGCTCGCACGCGGCGCGCTGAGGTCTGCTCCGCGCGGCCTCCTGGCTTTGAAAGCCCTCGATCAGAAAGCCCGCGGCAGTCTCGCGTTCGAGACGCCCGGCTCCGGAGAAAGTCTACGGGCGCATTGGCGACCTCGAGGTGAGGCTGGCCACCTCGCGCAAGGACATCCTCCGCGCCCAGCGGCTGCGCTACGAGGTCTTCTATGAGGAGATGTCGGCCACCCCCGGCGTGATCGCAAGCGTCCGGCGGCTCGACCAGGACCCTTACGACGGCCTTTGCGATCACCTGCTCGTGGTCGATCACGCGAATAGCGGGGGCGGGGAGGCGTGGATGGCGTCGTCCCGCGGCCCGAAAGTCGTCGGCACCTATCGTGTGCTGCGCCAGGAGACCGCCCAGCGGCGGCTCGGTTTCTACACGGCGGGCGAGTACGACATCGCGCCGCTCGTGGCCGCGAAATCCCCGCGCTACAGGTTCATGGAGCTCGGCCGCTCCTGCGTGCTCAAGCCCTATCGCAACAAGCGCACGGTCGAGCTCCTCTGGCACGGACTCTGGACCTATATCCGCGAGCACAAAGTCGACGTGATGCTCGGCTGCGCGAGCTTCGCCGGGACCGATCCCGCCGGTCATGCCATGGCGCTCAGCTTTCTACATCACTACGCGGCGGCGCCTTCCGAGTGGCGCTGCCGGCGCACGACCATCTCTACCAGCGCATGGACCTTCTGCCCAAGGACAAGGTCGACGTGAAGGCGGCGCTCAAGGCCATGCCGCCTCTGATCAAGGGCTATTTGCGGCTCGGCGCGTTCGTCGGCGACGGCGCCGTCATCGATCGCCAATTCGGCACGACCGACGTGCTGATCATTCTTCCGGTCGAGAAGATCGACCCGCGCTATTTCGAGCACTTCGGCGCGCCCGACGAGGTCAAGTGCCGGGTCGCGATGGAAGCTTGACCGGCGGGTTTCCCATCGCGTTCCGCGGTGGAGGCTCAATGCAGGAACGGCGCTTGGGCGAGCGACCGCGTGGCGCGAGCCGGTTGCCTCAAGGGCACGAATGTAACCTCGATTTTCATTCCCTCTTTCGAGGTTATCGTCTTGATTTCGCCTCCGAGGTGCTCTGCGAGCGCGGCCGTCAGCTGCCGCCCTAGGCCGCTGCCCTTGGTCTGCCCCCCGACGCCGTTGCCGTTGTCCGCAACCGAGAGGCATAGCCTCTCTCCCCGATGTTCCAGCGCAACGCGCACCAGACCCTGACGCCCCTCCGGAAAGGCGTGCTTCACCGCGTTGGTGACAAGCTCGTTGGCGATGAGGCCGAGCGAGACTGCCTGTGTGAACTGTATGGCCGTGTTGATGGCACTGCATTCGATCGAGACCGCGTGAGGGGAAGGCAACGTCAGGCGCAAATCCTGGCAGAGGCCGAGGAGAAAATCCCTGCTCTCGACGGAGAGGCCGTCCTCGTCCGGGGTCAGGCACGTGTGGATCCGCGCCATCACGTTCACTTGTTTCGAGGCCTCGCCGAGCGCGGACCTCGCGTTCGGATCGGCGATCGATGCCGCCTTGCGATTGATGAGCGTCGCCACGCTAGCGAAGTTGTTCGCGACCCGGTGCGCCATTTCCCGCAGCAGAAGCGTCTTGTGCTTGTCGGCCTCGGCCAGCGCGCGCGTGGTTTCGTAGCTGTCGAGAATGGCGTCCATAAGACTTGTGAGCATCATGACCGCCACCGTCCCCAGGATGGCGTAAAGCTCGACCGTGATGAGGTCCCCCGCTCGGCTTATTTGCAGCGAAAGGCCGGGCTCGAAAAAGTGCGTGGAGAGCAGAGTGCTCGCGCCAAGCGCGAGAAAGGCAACGGTGCGGCCGAACACGACGGCACACCCGATGACGACGACCAGGAAGAGCAGGAACGGCTCCCCGGGCGCGACTGTCTCCAGCGGTATTTGGAAAAGATATGCCCCGAACAGGGCAGCCGCGGCCACGGCAAGACGCAGTCTCAATGGCCAGGAGTTCGTCGTCTTGAGCCAGAGGAGCATGACGAGACCGGTGCTCTCCTTGTCGCCCAGCGATGGCGCGCGAGGACGGCACCCCGACAATGGGACCGTTTCAGGGCGGAATCCTTACAAGATTGTCTTCATGACGCGAGCGAGCGCACGGCGCGCGACATTGCCTCCATGACGCCGGGCTCGGTCATCGCGTGGCCCGCGCTTTCCATCATTGTGAGGCGGCACTCGGGCCAAGCGGCGGCGAGAGCGTGGGCGCTCGCCGGCGGGCAAAGCAGGTCGTAGCGGCCCTGAACGATGACGCCGGGGAGTTCGCGGAGCCGCCAGGCCTCGCGCAAGAGTTGGCCCGGCTCGAGGAAGAAGTCGTTGCGGATGTAGTGGGCTTCCACGAAGGGCGTGGGCGGGAGCGGTCCGCGTCCGGCCGTGGAAGTGTCCGGGAGCCGCGTTGCGCTAGGCGTGAGCTCGGAGAGCGCGCGCTCGTAGGCGTGCCACATCCGCGCGGCGGGTCCGTGAACCGGCGGATCGGGGTCGGCAAGCCTCTCGAGATAGGCCGCGAGCGGGTCCTTTCGCTCGGCCTCGGATAGAGCGGCCGCGAAATCGGCGAAGAGATCAGGCCTGAACCGTTTCGGCCCGTCGATGAACGCCCAGTGCGTCTCGGCCCTCGTCCCGAGAAAGACGGCGCGCAGCACGATGGCGCTCACGCGTTGGGGGAAGCTCTCCGCGTAAGCCAGCGCCAGCGTCGAGCCCCACGAGCCGCCGACCACCAGCCACTTTTCGATGTCGAAATGCTCGCGGATCGCCTCGATGTCGGCGACTAGGTGCTGGGTAGTGTTGGCGGCGAGCGAGAGATAGGGATGGCTTCGACCGGCGCCGCGCTGATCGAAGAGGATCGCATGGAACTGGGCCGGGTCGAAAAGCCGGCGATGGAAGTGCTGCGCGCCGCTGCCGGGCCCGCCATGGAGAAACAGGGCGGGAATACCGTCGCGGCGCCCAACCTCCTCGACATAGAGCCAATGGCCCTGTCCCACGTCGAGCATGCGGGCATCGAACGGGCGAAGAGGATCCTCGTGCGCTCGATCAGCCATTGTCGGTGCGATGCCTCATCGCCCCAGATCGTAGGCTGCAAGGACGGCGAGGTTCACGATATCGGCATCCGTCGCGCCGAGCGCCGTTATCTGCACCGGATGCTCGAGGCCGACGAGCATCGGACCGATGACCATGGCTCCGCCGAGCTCGCCCAAGAGCTTGGTCGAGATGGAGGCGGCATGGAAGGCCGGCATGATGAGCACGTTCGCGGTGTCGGTCAGGCGGCAGAACGGATAGAGCTTCGCGAGCTCGCGGTTTAGCGCTACGTCGGCGGCCATGTCGCCATCGTACTCGAAGTCGACGCCGCGCTCATCGAGTATCTCGACCGCGTGACGCACGACGTCCGAGCGTTCGCCGCGTGGTTGCCCGAACGTCGAGTATGCAAGCAGCGCGATGCGCGGCTCGATGCCGAATTTGCGCGCCGCGTACGCGGCCTCCGTCGCGATGTTGGCGAGCTCCTCGGCGCTCGGCATGTCATGCACGCTCGTGTCGGCAACGAGGACGGCGCGGCCACGGCAAAGGGCAAGACTGACGCCGATCATGTTGCGGCCGGGCCTCGGGTCGACGACAAGGCGCACATCCTCGAAGACGCTCGTCCAGTTGCGCGTGACGCCCGAGACCATCGCGTCGGCATAGCCGTGCACCACCATCAGGGCCGCGAACACATTGCGCTCGTTGAGAACAAGGCGCTGACAGTCGCGCCTGAGGTAGCCGCGCCGGTTGAGCCGCGCGTAGAGGTAGTCCGTGAACTCCTCGGTGTAGGGCGAGCTGCGCGTGTCCAGGATCTCGAACTCGTGGCGCAAGCGAATGCCAAGCTCGCCGAACCTCTCGCGCACGGTCGCTGCCGTGCCGACGAGGAGCGGGCTGCCGAACCCCTGGGAATGGTAGGTGTTCGCCGCGCGGACCACGGCCGGCTCCTCGCCCTCGGCGAAGATGACGCGCTTGGGCTCGCTGCGCACCTTCTCGAAAGTCGACTGCAGCCAGCCCGCGACAGGGTCGAGGCGCCCCTTGAGGCGGCCGATATAGGCCTCTAGGTCGATCAGTGGACGGCGGGCGACGCCAGAATCCATCGCCGCCTTGGCGACGGCGGGCGGGACATGGCTTATGAGGCGCGGATCGAACGGGGCGGGAATGATGTAGTCGGGCCCGAAGGTCGGACGCCGGCCGAGGAAGGCGGCCATAACCTGGTCCGGGACCTCGGCGCGCGCGAGCTCGGCGATGGCGCGCGCCGCCGCGATCTTCATGGTCTCGTTAATGGTCGAGGCCTGGACGTCGAGCGCGCCGCGAAAGATAAAAGGAAATCCCAGCACGTTGTTGACCTGGTTCGGATAGTCCGAGCGCCCGGTGGCCACGATCGCGTCGTCGCGCACCGCATGGACGTCCTCGGGCGTGATCTCGGGGTCGGGGTTCGCCATCGCGAAAATGATCGGCTTTTTCGCCATGGACCGCACCATATCCTGGGTCATCGCGCCCTTGACGGAGAGGCCGAAGAAGGCGTCGGCGCCAGCCACCGCCTCGGCCAGCGAGCGCGCCTTCGTTCTCGAAGCGTAGGCCGACTTCCATTGGTTCATGCCGTCCTTGCGACCCTGGTGGATGACGCCCTTGGTGTCGCACAGGATGACGTTCTTCTTCGGCAGCCCCATCGCGCCGAGGAGCTCGAGGCAGGCGATGCCGGCGGCGCCCGCCCCGTTGACGACGAGCTTGAAGCCGTCGATTTCGCGTCCCGTCAGCTCGAGCGCGTTCAGAAGCCCCGCCGTGGCGATGATGGCGGTTCCATGCTGGTCGTCGTGGAAGACGGGGATGTCGAGCAGCTCCTTTAGTTTCTCCTCGATGATGAAGCAGTCGGGCGCCTTGATATCCTCGAGATTGATGCCACCGAAGCTCGGACCGAGGTAGCGCACGCAATTGACGAAGGCGTCGACGTCCTCCGTGTCGACGAGAAGATCGATGCCGTCGATGTCGGCGAAGCGCTTGAAGAGGACCGCCTTGCCTTCCATGACCGGCTTCGAGGCGAGCGCGCCGAGGTTGCCGAGACCCAGGATGGCGGTGCCGTTGGAGACGACGGCGACGATATTGCCCTTGTTCGTATAATCGTAGGCAAGGGCCGGATTCTCCGCGATCGCGTTCACGGGAACGGCCACTCCCGGAGAATAGGCAAGCGACAGGTCGCGCTGGGTCGCGAGCGGCTTGGTGGGCGAGATCTCGAACTTGCCGGGTTTGCCCCGCGCGTGAAACTGGAGCGCTTCCTCTGCGGTGATGCGGGTGCGTGTCTGCTTCGTCGCCATCGTGGGTCCGGGTCGCGAGCCCACGCCCGGCCCAGTCGCGGGAGCGGGAGCTTGGGAAAATGACTGGGAGAGGCCAAGACTAGAGGCGGCGAGAGCTTTTCACAACAGCCATCGGCGCCGCTAACCTTTTAACTCGGCGTCGTTTTTCCAGCTCGACTCGGCCTGCGGTTCCCGTGCAGCGCTCGTTGTGCACTGCAAGGCGCGTGCGCATCGTCGCCATTTCCCTTGAGCCGCTGGGCGGGGTATGCGTGCCTCGGGACAGCACGAGATGGAGCCTAGCGCTCTCATGGCGGCACAGAGGAGAGACGGGGGACGCGTGCGGGGGCCTGCCGCGGAGCCCTCCGACGCATCGGCCGAGGGCGCATCGGTGGCCGGCGGCGCCGACCCGCTCGGCGCAAGCGCGCCGCCGGCCGTGGAGGCGACGCCGTCCATGGCGCAGTTCCTCGAGATCAAGGCCGCCAACCCCGACAGTCTGCTCTGGTACCGGATGGGCGACTTCTACGAGCTCTTTTTCGAGGACGCCGTCGTTGCCGCCCGCGCGCTCGGCATCGTGTTGACCAAGCGGGGCAAGCATCAGGGCCAGGACATTCCCATGTGCGGCGTTCCGGTCCACCGCGCCGACGAGTATCTCGAGCGCCTGATCCGGCTCGGCTACCGGGTCGCCGTGTGCGAGCAGCTCGAGGATCCGGCCGAAGCGCGAAAGAGGGGCAGCAAGGCGGTCGTGCGCCGAGACGTCGTGCGCCTTGTCACGCCGGGAACGCTGACGGAGGAGACGCTCCTCGACGCGCGGGCCCGCAATTATCTGACCGGGCTCTTTCGTGCCCCCGGCGCCGAGGGAGGGACGATCGGTTCGGCGGGGCCGGTCGCGCTCGCCTCCCTCGACATCTCGACCGGCGAACTCGAGATCGGCGAGGTGTCGGGCCTCGATCTCGCGGGCGAGCTCGTGCGTCTCGCCCCGCGCGAGGTGATTGTCGCCGACGGGCTTCTCGCCGACGCGGAGCTCAAGCGCTGGATCGAGCTTGCCGGGGCCGCCGCGACTCCGGTGCCGGCCGCGTCCTTCGACAGCCTCGCCGGAGAGCGGACCTTGAAAGGTCGGCTCGGGGTCGCCGAGCTTGCCGCGTTCGGCGGGTTCACCCGCGCCGAGCTGGCCGCGACCGGCGCCGTGCTCCGCTATGTCGATCTGACGCAAATCGGTAAGTCGCCGGTGCTTCGTCCGCCGCGCAGATCCGGCGCCGGGGCGATCCTCGTCATCGACGCGGCGAGCCGCGCCAGCCTCGAGCTGACAAGGTCGGCGTCGGGCGAGCGGCAGGGAAGCCTGCTGGCCGCCGTCGACCGCACCGTGACCGGCGCCGGGGCGCGCGAGCTCGCGGCGCGGCTGGCCGCGCCGTTGACCGATCGGCACGCGATCGAGGCGCGCCTCGACGCGGTGCAGCTTTTCGTCGAGGACGACGCGTTGCGCGAGGACGTGCGGGAGGGCATGCGTCACGCTCCCGACATCGCGCGCGCCATGTCGCGCCTCGCCTTCGGACGTGGGGGGCCGCGCGATCTCGGCGCGATCCGCGACGGGATCGCCGCGGCTAAGGCCGCGAGTGCGCGCGTGGCGCGAAAGGCCGGCGCCATCGGCCTCCCCGACGAGGTGCGCCGCATGGCCGAGCGTCTCGAGCGCGCCGGTGAGGCCCTCGGCGTGCGCCTCGCACAGGCGCTCGTCGATCACCCGCCAATTCTCAGGCGGGACGGCGGTTTCGTGCGGCCTGGGTTCCGGGCCGAGCTCGACGAGGCCCTCCGCCTGCGCGACGACAGCCGGCGCGTCATCGGCGGCGCTCGAAGGCCGCTACGTCGAGGAGACGGGTATCAAGTCGCTGCGCGTGCGCCACAACAATATCCTCGGCTACTACATCGAGGTGGGCCAGGGGAACGCCAAGCCGCTGCTCGCCCTGCCGCTCTCCGACACGTTCCGCCACCGCCAGACGATGGCGAGCGCCGTGCGCTTCACGACCGCGGAGCTTGCCGAGATCGAGGGGCGGATCGCGTCGGCCGCCGAGCGCGCCGCGGCCATCGAGCAGGAGGTGTTCCAGGAGTTGGCTGCCGCCGTCGCGGCGGAGGAGCAGGCGCTCTGCGACGTGGCCGCCGGGCTCGCCGAGCTCGACCACACGGTCGGGTTGGCGGAGCTGGCGCGTACCGAAGGCTACGTGCGCCCGAAGATCGACGGCGAGCGCGCGTTCGAGATCGCGGGCGGCCGCCACCCGGTCGTCGAGCAGGCGCTGCGGGGCGCGCGTGCGCAACCCTTCGTCGACAACGACTGCGTGCTCGGCCGCGCCGGGCCGGACCTGCCGCCGGGCTTCGACGAGCTGCCGGACGCGAGGATCTGGCTCGTCACCGGTCCCAACATGGCGGGCAAGTCGACGTTCCTGCGCCAGAACGCGCTCATCGCCGTGCTGGCGCAGATGGGCTCCTACGTGCCGGCGCGGTCGGCGGTGATCGGCATCGTCGACCGGCTGTTCAGCCGCGTCGGCGCCTCCGACGATCTCGCGCGCGGGCGCTCGACGTTCATGGTCGAGATGGTCGAGACGGCGGCGATCCTCAAATCGGCGACCGACCGCTCGCTCGTCATCCTCGACGAGATCGGGCGCGGCACGGCGACGTTCGACGGCCTGTCGATCGCCTGGGCGGCGCTCGAGTACCTGCACGACGTCTCGCGCTCGCGCGTCCTTTTTGCGACGCACTATCACGAGCTGACGGCCCTTGCCGGGCGCCTCGACTGCCGTCGCCAATGTGACGATCGAGGTCAAGGAGTGGCACGACGACATCGTCTTCCTACATAAGGTGCGCCCCGGCGCCGCCGACCGCTCCTACGGCATCCAGGTCGCCAAGCTCGCCGGCCTGCCGAAGGAGGTTGTCGCAGCGCGCGCGCGAGGTTCTCTCCCTTCTCGAACGCACGGGCGGCGGACGGCGTGGAGTAGGCGGCGCGAGCCTCGACGAGCTTCCCCTTTTCGCAGCCGCGAAATCGGCGACCGCGGCTTTAACTCCCGCCGGACCGTCGCCGGTCGAGACGGCGCTCGACGCATTCAATCCCGATCAGCTGACGCCGCGCGAGGCGCTCGAGGCCCTTTACCGGCTCAAGCAACTGAAAGTGGAAAAACCATAGCGTTAGGCGTAACGAAACGTGCCGCACGCTAACACTGTCGCCGGCTCGATGGTTTGAAATCAGGCTTCTATGGACACGACGAGACTACCGGCTGCTCCCTACTTCGAACCCGCCGAGCTCAGGGTCGAGCTCACCGCGCTCTTCAACGCCGGCGGGAGCGCAGTCGAGGCGCGCCCGGCCGTCGTCGATCGGCTCAAGGGGCTCGTTACCATCGCGCACGAGTCGGCGCGCACCCAGCTCGAGAACGACGGCAACGGGCGGCGCTGCGCGATGGGGCTCGCGCGCTTCCAGGACGAGCTCGTGCGCCTCTTGTTCGACTACACGGTCGCTCATGTCTACCGCGCCACCAATCCGTCGGATGCCGAGCGCATGGCGGTCGTGGCGACCGGCGGCTACGGGCGCGAGATGCTGGCCCCGGGATCGGACATCGATCTCCTGTTCCTGCTTCCCTACAAGCAGACGCCGTGGGGCGAGAGCGTCGCCGAGTACATGCTCTACGTGCTTTGGGACCTGGGATTCAAGGTCGGGCACGCGACCCGCACCGTCGATCAGTGTCTGAAGCTCGCCGCGGCCGACATCACGATCCGCACCTCGCTTCTCGACATGTGGCTGATCCACGGCGACGCCCAACTCTACGCCGAGCTCGAGGAGCGCTTTCGCTCGGAGGTCGTGAAGGGCACGGAGCGGGCCTTCGTCGATGCCAAGATGGCCGAGCGCGCCGAGCGCCACCGGCGCGCCGGCGAGAGCCGCTACAAGGTCGAGCCGAACATCAAGGACGGCAAGGGCGGCCTGCGCGACCTTCACACGCTGCACTGGCTCTCGAAGTACCTCTTCGGCCACGAGGTCGGCCAGGAGACGCTCGCGGCCGGCATCTTCACGAAGGAGGAGGTGGCGACGTTCCGCCGGTGCGAGGAGTTCCTGTGGACGGTGCGCTGCCTGCTCCACTTCGTCACCGGGCGCGCCGAGGAGCGCTTGACCTTCGACCTCCAGCCCGTTCTCGCCGAGCGGCTCGGCTATCGCCAGCGCGGCGGCCTGCGCGCCGTCGAGCGCTTCATGAAGCACTACTTTCTCATCGCCAAGGACGTCGGCGACCTGACGGCGATCCTCTGTGCGGCGCTCGAGATGCAGCAGCTGAAGAGCACGCCCGGGATCAATCGGCTCTTGAATCCGCTGACCTGGCGCATCCGCCGCCAGGTGCGCGAGCGCACCGACTTTCGCATCGACAACGGCCGCATGAACATTTCAGGCCCCGAGGTCTTCAAGCGCGATCCCGTAAACCTCATCAGGCTCTTCGCCCAGGCCGAGCACACCGACACGTTTCTTCATCCCGACGCGATCCGGGAGCTGCGCCGCTCCCTGCGTCTCATCGACGACAAGCTGAGGGCGGACCCCGAGGCGAACCGCATTTTTCTCGAGCTCTTGACCGGGCGCGTGAACCCTGAGAGAGCGCTGAGGCGCATGAACGAGGCGGGCGTGCTCGGGCGTTTCATTCCCGATTTCGGCCGCGTCGTCGCGATGATGCAGTTCAACCTCTATCATCACTACACGCTCGACGAGCACCTCATCAGGACGGTCGGCATGCTGACCGACATCGAGCGCGGCGGGGCCGTCGACGAGCTGCCGCTGTCGACGAACCTCATCAAGACGATCAAGAACCAGCGCGTGCTCTACGTCGCGGCGTTCCTGCACGATATCGGCAAAGGCCGCACCGAGGATCATTCCGTCGTCGGGGCGAGAATCGCGCGCTCTCTCTGCCCGCGCCTGGGGCTCACCGCCGCCGAAACCGAGACCGTGGCCTGGCTCATCGAGCACCACCTGCTCATGAGCAACATCGCCCAGAGCCGCGACATCGGCGACCCGAAGACGGTGCGGGACCTGGCCGACATCGTCCAGAGCCCCGAGCGCCTGAAGCTCTTGCTGCTGCTGACGGTCGCCGACATCCGCGCCGTGGGCCCCGGCGTGTGGAACGGCTGGAAGGGCCAGCTCCTGCGCACGCTCTACCACGAGACCGAGCCGCTGCTTTCGGGCGGCCACACCCAGGTCGAGCGTAGCCAGCTCGTCAGGGAAGCCAAGAGCGCACTCAGGGCCGAGCTCGTCGATTGGCCGCAGCCCGACATCGACCGGTTCATCCGCCGCCACTATTCCGACTACTGGCTCAGGACCGACACCAAGAAGCAGGCCTATCACGCGCGTCTCCTGCGCCGCGCTGAGAAAGAGGGGCAGACGTTTGCCGCCGACTTCACAACCGACGCGTTCACCGCCATCACCGAGCTCACGGTGTTCGCGCCCAACCATCCACGGCTTCTCTCGCTGTTTGCCGGCGCTTGCGCCGCGAACGGCGCCAACATCTCGGGCGCCCACATCACCACGACGCGCGACGGCTTCGCGCTCGACACCTTCCTCCTCGCGCGCGCCTTCGACGAGGACGAGGACGAGAACCGGCGTGGGCGACGCATAGGCGAGACGATCGAGCGGGTCCTCAAGGGTGAGGTCCGCCTCAAGCCGCTGCTCGAGAAGCGCAGGCCCGTGGCGCCGAGGATCGAGGCCTTCACCGTCGCGCCGGAGGTCATCGTCAACAACGCGCTGTCGGATGCGTTCACGGTCGTCGAGGTGGCGGGGCGCGATCGCACGGGCCTTCTCTACGACCTGACGAGCACGCTCTCCGATCTCTCCCTCGACATTGCTTCCGCCCACATCACGACCTTCGGCGAAAAGGCGGTCGACGTGTTCTACGTCACCGACCTGACCGGCAGGAAGGTCGAGAACGAGGCGCGCCAGAAGGCGATCAAGGAACGGCTCGAGAAGGTACTGGCAGGGCCCGCTGCTCCTGCGCCGACCGGGGGCTAGGCCGTGGTCGTGGGGCCGGACCGGCGCCCGAATAGCACCGCGAGCGCGAGGCCCGCGACAAAGCCGCCGACATGGGCCATGTAGGCGATGCCGCCGACGTCCTCAGTCTCCTCGGTCGGCGCGATCGAGCCCACGCCGCTCATAAACTGAAGCACGATCCAGAAGCCGAGGACGATGAACGCCGGCATGGCCACCACCTGACGGCCGAGGAGCACGTCGACGCGCGCCTTCGGGAACATGTAGAGGTAGGCCCCGAGCACGCCGGCGATGGCGCCCGACGCGCCCACGTTCGGTATGGCCGAGCCGCTGCTCACCGCATACTGGGCGAACGTCGCCGCCAGTCCGGACACGAGGTAAAACATCAGGAACGGCACGTGCCCCAAGCGGTCCTCGACGTTGTCGCCGAAAATCCACAGGTAGAGCATGTTGCCGAGCAGGTGCAGCCAGCCGCCGTGCATGAACATGGCGGTCAGCACGGTGACGGCGTCGGCGCCGGGCTCGGCGGAGAACCGCGCCGGGATGAAGGCCCATTTCTCGATGAAGGCGTCGCCCGCGTTGAGCTCAACGAGGAACACGAGGACGTTGATCGCGATGAGGACGGTGGTGACGATGGGCGGCGTCCTACGGCCCGTGTTGTCGTCGCCGATCGGAAACATGGGCTACCCTCCTCAGCGCTTCGTCCCCGCAAGGCGCGAAGCACTCTAGCCGAGGATCAGAGCTTGTCCAGAATGGCGCGAGCCGCGGCCCAAGCGGCTGCGGGCATCTCATGGATTGGCCTTGCTCTCGACGCGGGCCTTGGCTACGCCTCGCCCCCATGAGTCTCTACCGCGCCTTCGCGACCGTCGGCGGCTTGACGCTCGTGAGCCGTGTCCTCGGCTTTCTCCGCGACATCCTAGCCGCCGCCGTGCTTGGCACCGGGCCGGTCGCCGACGCATTCTATGTCGCCTTCCGCTTTCCCAATCTGTTCCGCCGTCTGTTCGGGGAAGGCGCGTTCAATTCGGCATTCGTGCCGCTTTTCGCCGGCAAGCTCGAGGGCGAGGGCCGCGACGCCGCGCGGGCCTTCGCCGAGGAGGCGATGGCGGGGCTCGTGTTCGTGCTCGTGCTCCTCTCCGCGATCTCGATGATCGCCATGCCGTGGCTCATGTACCTGCTCGCGCCGGGCTTCGCCGACACGCCCGCGAAGTTCGATCTCGCAGTTCTCCTCACGCGCATCACATTTCCCTATCTCTTGTGCATGTCGCTCGTGGCGCTGCTCTCTGGCGTGCTCAACACGTTCGGCAAATTCGTCGAAAGCTCATCCGTCTCCATCATCCTCAATCTCGTGCTGGCGGCAGCGATGCTGCTCTCCATTTGGCTCGGCTACAGGAACGAGCCGGCCGCCGGTACCATGCAGGCGTGGGGTGTCTTCGTCGCGGGGCTCCTCCAGCTCGCTCTCTTGCTGTGGGGCGTTTGGCGCTCGGACTTCTGGATGAAGCTCGTCAGGCCGCGCTGGAGCCCGAGAATGAAGGAGCTGGTGGCGCTCGGCATCCCGGGCATCGTCGCGGGCGGCATCACGCAACTCAACATCGCGATCGGGACGATGATCGCCTCCCTCCAGGACGGCGCCGTCTCGCACCTCTATTACGCCGACCGCGTCTACGAGCTGCCGCTCGCGATTGTCGGCATCGCCATCGGCGTCGTGCTCTTGCCGGATGTGTCGCGCCACTTGCGGGCCGGCAACCATACCGCCGTCATGGACAGCCAGAACCGGTCGCTCGAGTTCGCGATGCTGCTGACGATGCCCGCCGCCGTGGCGCTCGCCGCGATCCCCCACGAGATCGTGACGGTGCTGTTCCAGCGCGGCGCCTTCACGGCCGCGGACACGCCGTATACCGCCAACGCGCTCGCGATCTTCGCGCTCGGGCTCCCGGCGTTCGTGCTGATCAAGGTGTTCTCGCCCGCCTACTTCGCCCGCCACGACACGAGGACGCCGATGCGCTACGCGGGCTGGAGCCTCGCTGCGAACACGGTGGGCTCGATCGGGCTCTTCTTCCTGTTTCGCCGCCTCGGCGTGATGCCCCATCTCGGCATTGCGGTTGCGACCACGCTCGGGGGGTGGATGAACGCGCTCCTCTTGTGGAGCGGTCTCGTGCGCCACGGCCATTTCAAGGCCGATCCTCGGCTGAGACGCGCGCTGCCACGGATCGTCCTCTCGAGCCTGGTGATGGGCGCTGTGCTCGTAGTTCTGGCCCGCTTTCTCGAGCCGTGGCTCGGCGGCAGCGAAGGGCTTGTCGTGCGCTTCACGGCGCTCGCCGTCCTGGTCGGGGCCGGAGCCGCCGTCTATTTCGTGATCGCGCAGGCAAGCGGGGCCGCCCGACTCGGCCAGATCGCCGGCGCGCTTCGGCGAGGGTCGCCGCCGGCGCCCCCTTAAGCCTTGCGCGGCCAGGGCGGTCGCGCCATAACCCGCGCCGGTCCCAAGGGTTGGTCAGATGAAATTCAAAGAGCGCGTGTTCTCGGGCATGCAGCCGACGGGCAGTCTGCACCTCGGCAACTATCTCGGCGCCATGATCCAGTGGATCGAGATGCAGAAGACGCACGAGTGCATCTACTGCGTCGTCGACATGCACGCGATCACGGTCTGGCAGGAGCCAGAGGAGCTGAAAAACGCGATCCGCCAGGTGACGGCTGCCTACATCGCCTCGGGCCTCGATCCCAAGCGGAGCATTCTATTCAATCAGAGCCAGGTGCCGGAGCATGCGGAGCTCGCCTGGGTGTTCAACTGCGTTGCCCGCCTCGGGTGGCTCAATCGCATGACGCAGTTCAAGGAGAAGGCCGGCAAGGACCGCGAGAACGCCTCCGTCGGCCTCTACGCCTATCCGAACCTGATGGCCGCCGACATCCTCGCCTACCGCGCCACTCACGTCCCCGTCGGCGAGGACCAGAAGCAGCACCTCGAGCTCGCCCGCGACATCGCGCAGAAGTTCAACAACGACTTCAGGAGCTCGATCGAGGCGGCGGGCCACGCGGACGGCATGTTCTTTCCCCAGCCCGAGCCGGTGATCACGGGACCGGCGACGCGCGTGATGAGTCTCCGCGATGGCACGAAGAAAATGTCCAAGTCCGACCCGTCGGACCAGTCGCGCATCGCGCTCACCGACAGTGCCGATGAGATCGCCAACAAGGTGAAGCGCGCCAAGACCGATCCCGATTCGCTGCCGTCGGAGGCGGCCGGACTCGCGGGGCGGCCCGAGGCAGAAAATCTCGTCGGGATATATGCGGCGGTCACGGGGCGCTCGCAGGCGGACGTGCTGGCCGAGATCGGAGGATCGCAGTTCTCGACATTCAAGAAGAATCTCGCGGACGCGCTCATCGCCCGCATCACGCCGATCGGGGACGAGATCCGGCGCTTGACCGCCGATCCCTCCGAGATCGATGCGGTCCTTGCCGATGGAGCGGCACGCGCGCGGGCCATCGCGACGCCGATCATGGACGAGGTGAAGGACGTGGTCGGCTTCATCAGGTCGTGAAACGCCCGCCTCGCATCCGGCCGCGCGGCCGTCGCCGATCCAGGCTCTTGTTGTGGTCTCTCAAATCACGTGGCAGCATCGGGTGTCATGACGACCGTTAGAAAGAGACGCTCGTTCGAATCGGGACATGCGCGCAAGTTCCTGCTCGTGGTCGACGATAGCCAGGAGGTCGAGAGCGCGCTCTATTATGCCGCGAGCCGCGTCGCGCGCTCCTCCGGCATCATCCTGATGCTCTATGTCATCGAGCCGCAGCAGTTCCAGCACTGGGTCGGCGTGCGCCAGGTCCAGCTCGACGAGGAGACCAACAAGGCCCGCGCCCTCTTCCGCCTGTTCCGGCGCAAGCTCAACCTCGTCGGGTTCGAGAACATCCCGTGCGAGGAGGTGATCCGCGAAGGCAACAAGGCGGACGAGATCCACGCCATGATCGATGAGGACGAGGACGTGGCCATCCTAGTGCTCGGCGCATCGACCGACCCGCAAGGCCCCGGACCCCTCGTCTCCTCGCTGGCGGCGGGCAAGATTGCTGGCTCGTTCCCGATTCCGGTCACGATCGTGCCGGGCAACCTTTCCCTCGACGACATCCTCGCGCTGGCGTGATTTGACATCTCCGACGCCGGGCCTCGACTTTCAGCCTCGCCTCGCCTATCTACTAGAACAGTTCTAAACTATCGGCCGCCGCGTGAGCGGCGACCTTTGGGGCAGGGAGACCAGCGCCATGTTCATCCAGACCGAAGCCACGCCCAACCCGCAGACGCTCAAGTTCATCCCCGGCAAGCCCGTGCTCGCGGACGGGACGGCGGATTTCCGCGCCAAGGGCGAGGCCGAATCCTCGCCGCTCGCACGGCGCCTGTTCGAGATCGACGGGGTCACGGGCGTGTTCCTCGGCTCTGACTTCATCGCGGTCACCAAGGGCCAGTCCGAGTGGCCGAATTTGAAGCCGATAATTCTCGGGGCGATCATGGAACACTACATGTCGGGCGCAGCCGCGATCGACTCCGGCCAGTCGACCGATGCGGCGGTCGGCGCCTACGACCCCAAGGACGAGGAGGTTGTCGCGACGATTAAGGAGCTGCTCGAGACCCGCGTGCGCCCCGCAGTGGCCCAAGACGGCGGCGATATCACGTTCGCCGGCTTCCGCGACGGCATCGTCTATCTGCACATGCGCGGCGCCTGTTCGGGCTGCCCGAGTTCGACCGCGACCTTGAGGCACGGGATCGAGAACCTGCTTCGCCATTTCTGTCCGGAGGTGGAGGCGGTTCAAGCCGTGCAGGCGGCCTAGCCTTTTCCCGCGATTGAGAAACCCCGCCTAACCGGCGGGGTTTCTGATGGTTAGGCCAAGCGAGGAGGCCCCATGTCCGCCCGTCTCGACGACACCGCGCTGACCCAGCTCTTCCTTGGCGCCCGCACCTACAATTCGTTTCAAGCCAAGGACGTCCCCGACGCGCTGTTGAGAGAGCTCGTCGACGTTCTCAAGATGGGTCCGACCAGCGCCAACTGCTCTCCGGCCCGGATCATTTTTGTCAAGTCGAAGGATGCGAAGGAGCGCCTCAAGCCGCATCTCTCCGAAGGCAACAGGGATAAGACCATGGCCGCGCCGGTGACCGCCATCATCGGCTACGACCTCGAGTTCTACGACCACCTGCCGAAGCTCTTCCCGCACACGGATGCGAGAAGCTGGTTTGCCGGCAAGCCCGATCACATCGCGACGACGGCATTCCGCAACGGGACCCTGCAGGGCGCATACCTCATCCTTGCCGCCCGCGCGCTCGGGCTCGACTGCGGGCCGATGTCCGGGTTCGACAACGCCGGCGTCGATCGGGATTTCTTCGCCGGCACCGACGTGAAGAGCAATTTCCTCTGCAATCTGGGCTATGGCGCCCCCGCGGGACTTTTTCCGCGTTCCCCGCGCTTCGCCTTCGACGAAATGGCGAAGATCGTGTGAAGTTGGGCAAGACTGGGTGTACGAAGGTCTGGCCAGCGCGAGAATGCGCGAGTATAGGCGGGCCCCATGAATATTCTGGCATTCGATGCCACGTTTGGCGCCGTCTCGGTGGCGGTGGGCCGCGACATGACCAAGCCCACGCGCGAGGTCGCGCGTGGCTTCGAGTTGAGACAGAAGGGCCATGCCGAAGCGCTCATGCCGCTCATGAGCCGGACGATGGCGGAGGTTGGCCTCGCTTTCGACGCCCTCGATCGCATTGCGTTGACGCTCGGGCCCGGCACGTTCACCGGAACGAGGATCGGGGTCGCGGCGGGGCGCGCGTTGCGGCTCTCGACCGGGGCCGACCTCGTCGGGCTTTCCTCTCTCGCGGTGATGGCGGCCGACGTCTATACCCGGCTCGGGCCAGAGCGGGAGGGGCGCCAAGTTCTGATCGCGGTCGATGCGCGCCGCGGCGAGGTCTACGCGCAGCTCTTCGGGTCGGGCGCGCTCGACGCCAAAACGCCGCCGTCGCGTCTCTCCGTTGAAGGCGCAGCGCGTCTCGGCTCGGGTGCTCTCGTCGTTGCCGGCTCCGGGGCGGAGGCCGTCGGCGCCTCCGCCCGAGGCCTCGGGCGGATCATCGACGTTTGGAATATCCCCCTCGAGCCCGATGCGGCGGCGCTCCTCGGGCTCGCCCCAAAGCTCGCCCCGCTCGGCGGTCCGCCGCGGCCGCTCTATTTGCGCCCTCCTGACGCCAAGCCCCAGGAGAGCCTCTCGATCGCGAGGATCTCATGACGGGCGCGGCGCCGTTCAACCCCAAGCACGTCAGCCTCTTGTGGGCAGGACCGGATCGTGCCCCCGAGATCGCACGCCTTCACCAGGAGCTGTTCGATGCGCCTTGGGATGAAGCGAGCGTGGCGAGCCTTCTCGATCATCCGGCGTCTACCGCCTTCGTCGCGGTCGTCGGCTCGCCGCGGACGGCAGTGGGGTTCGTGCTCGGTCAGATCGCCGCCGACGAGGCCGAGATCCTCTCGATGGGCGTCGGCAAGCCCTATCAGCGCCAGGGGCTCGGCCGCAAGCTGGTCGAGGGGCTCATGCGGGCGGTCAAGCGCTCCGAGGGACGCAAGATTCATCTCGAGGTTGCCGCCGACAATAGCGCGGCCCTCGGCCTCTATCGCGGCCTCGGGTTCAAGGAGGTCGGCCGGCGCAAGGGCTACTACGAGCGCAAAGGCGCGCCGGCAGTCGACGCAATCAATCTTGCCGTCGCGCTCTGAGCGGCCCGCTCGCCATCCCAGAACCTCGGTGGACGGCCGCGCGGGCCTCACCTATAAGGCGGCACATACGCTTCCATTCGAGATCGGTGCGGCCATGCCAGGCTCGAGAGACGAGAGCCATACGCGCATCGAGCGCCTGTGCGCCGAGCAGGGCTTGCGCATGACGGGGCAGCGCCGCGTCATCGCCCGCGTGCTCTCGCAGGCGCGCGACCACCCCGACGTCGAGGAGGTCTACCGGCGCGCGCATGAGGTCGATCCGCACATCTCGCTTTCGACCGTGTACCGCACCGTCAATCTCTTTGCGAAGAAGGGTATCCTCGAACGCCACGATTTCGGGCGTGGCCGCGGCGTCTATGAGGAGACGGCACGAGGTCATCACGATCATCTGATCGACATCGCCACGGGGCGCGTGATCGAGTTCCGCAACGAGCACATCGAGAAGCTGCAGGAGCAGATCGCGCGCGATCACGGCTTCAAGCTGGTCGGCCACCGCCTGGAGCTCTATGGGGTGGCCGTCAATCGCAAGAAGAAGTCGTCCTGAGCGATCGGGGGGACGAGCTGCATGGGAACTCTCAGAGCCGCAGCGATACTGACCGGGTTCTTCGCGCTGACCGTGCCGCTCATGCCGGTGCAGGCCGTGCTCGTGCGAACGTCTCCGCGCTTGGCGCGCCGCTTTCCCCATTGGTACCACCGCCAGGTCTGCCGGCTGATCGGGGTCAGACTCTCGATTGAGGGCGAGGTCGCTCCCGACCGCCCCGTGCTCCTCGTGTCAAATCATACGTCGTGGCTGGACATTCCGGTCCTTTCCGCGGTGGCGCCGGTGTCGTTCGTCGCCAAAAAGGAGGTCGCCGGCTGGCCGTTCGTCTCCGCGCTCGCCCGTCTCCAGCGCTCGGTGTTCGTCGATCGCGCGCGCCGCGGCGCGGTCGGCGAGACGACGAGCGAGATGGCGGCGCGCCTCGAATCGGGCGACACGATCGTGCTGTTCGCCGAAGGCACCTCGAGCGACGGCAATCGCGTGCTCCCGTTCCTGACCTCGCTGTTCGCCGCCGCCAAGCCGTCGGAGAAGACCGGCGCGGCCGCGTCTGGCGCCGTCGTGCAGACGCTGTCGCTCGTCTATACGCGCCTGCACGGGGTCCCGCTCGGCCGGGCCGACCGGCCTCTCGTTGGCTGGTATGGCGACATGGAGATGACGTCGCACGCCTGGCAGCTCTTGAAGGCGGGGCCGCTCGACGTGCGCATCCGCATTGGCATACCGGTTCCGCTCGACAGCTTTGCCGACCGCAAGGAGCTCGCACGCGTGAGCGAAAGGCACGTGCGCGAGGAGGTCGTGCGCATCTTGCGGTCGCGGCCCGACGGGACGCCCCTCGCGGTCGCTCCCCCCCAGGACGCCGGGCGGCGGCCCCCGGCCGCGAGGGAGGCTAGGGGCAAGTGGAAGTAACGCTGTTTCGAAAGCCCGGCCACAATCGGCTGGACAAGGGCGTGATCTGATGCTGCAATGCAGCAAAACCAGCGGACGGCCCACACCTCGAGGTGGAATGGACACTGTAAACACGCTTGAGCCGCAGCCCGACACGGAGCGCCCAGCCCATGGCGTCCCGGGCCCGCGCAAGGTGTTCGTGAAGACGTTCGGCTGCCAGATGAACGTCTACGATTCCGAGCGCATGACGGAGGCGCTTGCCGCCGACGGCTTCGAGGAAACTCAGGACGTCGAGGCCGCCGATCTCGTAATCCTGAATACCTGCCACATCCGCGAGAAGGCGGCCGAGAAGGTCTACTCCGATCTCGGCCGCCTGCGCGAGGTCAAGGAGCGGCGCGCGCGGGCCGGCAAGGAGACGCTGGTCGCGGTTGCCGGCTGCGTCGCGCAGGCCGAGGGTGCCGAGATCGTGCGTCGCGCCCCGGTGGTCGATCTCGTCGTCGGCCCCCAGAGCTACCACCGCCTTCCCGCACTGCTCGCCGAGGCTAGGACGGCGCCGGCCAGCATCGTGGAGACGGGCTTTCCCGACGAGGACAAGTTCTCCGAGCTGCCGGCGCGGCGCGCCACGCGGTCCGCGACGGCTTTTCTCACCGTGCAGGAGGGCTGCGACAAGTTCTGTACGTTCTGCGTCGTGCCCTATACGCGCGGCATGGAGTTCTCGCGCCCCGTCGACGCGCTCGAGGAGGAGGCGCGCCGCCTTGCCGGCTTCGGCGTGCGCGAGATCACGCTCCTCGGCCAGAACGTCAACGCCTACCACGGGGAAGGCCCCGACGGGCGCCCCTGGTCGCTCGCCAAGCTCATCGGCCGCCTCGCCGAGATCGAAGGGATCGAGCGGCTTCGCTACACGACGAGCCATCCGCGAGACATGCACGATGACCTCATTTCCGCCCACGGCTATGAGGCGAAGCTGATGCCCTACCTGCATCTGCCGTTCCAGGCGGGGTCCGACCGGATCCTCGCGGCGATGAACCGCAAGCACACCGCCGGCGACTACCTGCGTCTCGTCGACCGCATCCGTGCGGCGCGCCCCGGCATCGCGCTCTCGACTGACGTCATCGTCGGGTTCCCCGGCGAGAGCGCGGAGGAGTTCGAGGCGACGCTCGGGGTCGTTCGCGAGGTTGGCTTCGCGCAGGCGTTCTCCTTCAAGTACAGCCCCCGGCCCGGCACACCGGCGGCGGGTTTGCCGGACCAGATCTCGGACGGCATCAAGGCCGAGCGGCTCGCGCGTCTCCAGGAGCTTCTCGAGGCCCAGCAGACGCGTTTCAATGCGTCGTGCGTCGGCCAAACGCTGCCCGTTCTGTTCGAGAGGCCGGGCCGCCGCGCCGGCCAGCTTGTCGGGCGCTCGCCCTACCTCCAGGCTGTCCACGCCGAGGCCGGCGACGAGATGCTGGGGCGCATCGTGCCCGTCGAAATTGACGCGTCGGGCATGAACAGCCTCGCTGGCGTCATCTCAGCTCCATGAAACGCCTGTTAACCAGACGCTGAGCCCCGATTCCGAACTCTGCCCACGGCCTCGGCGTTCTTCCCGACCCGCGGTAGCCTACGTATGGCGGGCCGTTTGATTCGAGCGCCGGGGCCGCCCTATGATAGGAATGTCGCGGGCAAGGAGACGATTCGACGTGCCAGGGCAATGGAGGCCCTTGATTTGACAGGATTTCGAGGCCAGCCGGTCGGCGGTTCCGGGCGCGCGCAGAAGTCGGAACCGGCGAGCAAGCGTGTCGTTGTGCCCTTCGAGGACAACCGTCACCTGAACCGTCTTCTCGGCGAATACGATGCGCATCTCGCCCTGATCGAGGATCGGCTTGGGATCGAGGCCCACGCGCACGGCAACGTCGTCATCCTGACCGGCTCGGCAAGTGCCTGCGAGATCGCACGCGAGGTCTTGGAGACTCTCTACGGGCGCGTGGTCAAGGGAGAAGCCATCGGCGCCGGCGACTTCGACGGCCTCATCCGCCACGCACGCCGCGAGACCGGGCCAGCCGACGGGCAGGCTCAGATCGCGACGCGCCGGCGCGTGGTAAAGGCGCGCACGCAGGCTCAGAGCGTCTACATCCGCGCGCTCGAAAGGGTGGACCTCGTCTTCGGCATCGGGCCGGCCGGCACGGGCAAGACGTACCTCGCCGTCGCCTACGCCGCCCAGTGCCTGGAGCGCGGTCTCGTCGAGCGCATCATCCTGTCGCGGCCGGCGGTCGAAGCCGGGGAGCGGCTCGGGTTCCTCCCGGGCGATCTCAGGGAAAAGATCGATCCCTACCTGCGTCCGCTCTATGATGCGCTCTACGACGTGCTTCCGCCCGAAAAGGTGGAGCGGGACCTCGAGCAGGGCGTGATCGAGATCGCACCGCTTGCTTTCATGCGCGGGCGGACGCTCGCCAACGCCTTCGTCATTCTCGACGAGGCGCAGAACACGACCACGATGCAGATGAAGATGTTTCTCACGCGCCTCGGCGAAAACTCGAAGATGGCCGTCACCGGAGATCCATCGCAGGTCGATCTGCCGTTCGGCATGACCTCGGGTCTCGAGGAGGCGGTGCGACTTCTGGACGACGTCGAAGGCATCGAGGCGGTCCGCTTCACGAGCGCCGATGTCGTTCGCCGTGACCTCGTGGCAAAGATCGTCGAGGCCTATGACCGTGCCACGGGAGGCAAGGTCTGAGATGCCCGAACCTGGCGACAGTTGGCGCTCTCCGCACTTCAGCTCAGGCAAGGAGTGGCTCTGCCTCGACGTTGTCGACGAAGCGGGCAATTGGGCGGAGCTCGACGGGGTCGAGGATCTCGCGTTGGCGGCGGGGGCGGCATTGGCGCGCCACCGCCGATTTAGAGAGGCGCCACCGTCCGTGGCCTGCATTGCGCTTGCCGACGACGCCGCCGTCCGCGCGCTCAATCGGCACTATCGCGGCAAGGACAGCGCGACGAATGTGCTCTCGTTTCCCGCCGCAGCGCCGACGACGACCTCCCCCGGTTCAGGACCGCGCAATCTCGGCGACGTGATCCTCGCCTCCGAGACCGTCCTCCTCGAGGCGCGCCGCGACGGCGTCGCGCCGGCTCATCATGTGCAGCATCTCGTCGTTCACGGGCTCCTTCATCTGCTCGGGTTCGACCATGACACCGAGGACGAGGCGCGCGCCATGGAGGCGCTCGAGATCGAGGTACTGGCAAGTCTCGGCGTGCCCGATCCCTATTGCGGGGGCGAGCCTCTGCTCGCCGCACAAGAGCAATGATCCGCGAGGAGCCTCATTCGAAGTTCGACGCAGCCGCGGGCGCAAGCGGCGCTGCCCTGCGCATGAGGTCGTGGCTCGCTCGTCTGGGCGGCCACCTCGGCTGGGCGAGGCCGCCGACGCTGCGCGACACGCTGGAAGATCTCTTACGTGAGGGAGTGAAAGGGGGCGAGTCGTTCACCGATGACGAGCGGCGGATGCTCTTGAGGCTCCTTCAATTCGGTGGGACCCGCATCGAGCAGCTGATGGTGCCGCGCGCCGACATCATCGCGGTGGAGGAAAGCGAGCCCCTGCGCGAGCTCGTGCTCTTGTTCGAGGAGGCGGGCGTCTCGCGCATTCCCGTGTTTCACGACACGCTCGACGATCCGCGCGGGATGATCCACATCAAGGATCTCTTCCGCTGGCTGTCGGCGGAGGTCTCGGGGCGTGCGCTCATCGAGCCGCGCGGCCGCGGCGAGCCGCGGGCCGCGACGCCCGAGACGGGGGCCGAGCTCCGATCGAGATCGAAGCGCGCCGACGAGGTCGTGCGTCCCGACATGTCCCGCCTCGATCTCTCGCGGCCGATCACCGTCGTCAAGATCCGCCGCCAGCTCCTCTATGTGCCGCCGTCGATGCCTGCCATGAACCTGCTCCTTCGCATGCAAACGACGCGCATTCACATGGCGCTCGTGGTCGACGAGTACGGCGGCACCGACGGCCTGGTCACGATCGAGAACCTGATCGAGCAGATCATCGGCGACATCGAGGACGAGCGCGACGAAGCCGAGGCGTCCTACATCACCGAGGATCCCAAGCACGGGCTCATCGCCCTGGCCCGCACGCCGGTCAAGGAGCTCGAGCAGCGCCTCGGCCAGAGCCTCCTCAATCCCGAGGAGGAAGCCGATATCGAGACGCTGGGAGGGCTCATCTTCACGCTTGTCGGCAGGATTCCGGCGCGCGGCGAGCTCGTTCGCCATCCCTCCGGCATCGAGTTCGAGATTCTCGACGCCGACCCCCGCCGCGTGAAGAAGGTCAAGGTGCACAAACCGAGAGCCGAGGGCGAGCGCCCTCGGGCGGCGAGAGCGGCCCAGGGATAACACGCGTGCGAGCAAGCCCCCGTGTAGCGCAGGCAGGCGCGGCAGAGAGCCTCTTGCGCGACCTGCGGTCGGCAGTCGTGTCGGCGACCGGTTGGCGGCGCGCCGCGATCGCTTTCGCGGCCGGGCTCGTCTCGGTGCTGGCGCTCGCGCCGTTCTTTGCTTCGCCGGTCCTGTTCCTGACGTTTCCGGTTCTTGTCTGGCTGATCGACGGTGCCGCGGAGGGCGGCGATAACCCGTCGCGCCGCGAGCCGATCCGGCAAGCCGCCCTTGCGGGCTGGTGGTTCGGCTTCGGATATTTCCTCGGCGGTCTCTTTTGGGTCGGCGAAGCGTTCCTGGTCGAGAGCGAGAAGTTCGGCTGGGCGCTCCCGTTCGCCGTCACGCTCATGCCGGCAGGGCTCGCGCTCTTTTATGCGGCGGCGGCGGCGGCGGCACGCTCCGTCTGGTCTCCCGGACTGTCGCGGCTCCTTATCCTCGCTGTCGCGCTTGGCATCGCGGAATGGTTGCGCGGGCACGTTCTCACCGGGTTCCCGTGGAATGTGCTCGGATATGCGCTCACCTATCCACTGGCTCTGATGCAGGGCGCCGCGCTCGTCGGGGTTTACGGCCTGACGCCGCTCGCAGTCGTCGTATTCGCGAGCCCGCTTGCGCTTGCGGGCACCTGCGCATCCGGTCCCGAGCTGCGGCGCGCAGTGCGCAACGGTATTGCGGTATCGCTGCTCATTCTCGCCCCGCTCATCGTCCACGGCGCTGTGCGCCTCGCCGAGCCTCCCGCGCCCTTCGTCGAGTCCGTCCGTCTCAGGATCGTTCAGCCGAGCGTGCCGCAGCGGGAGAAATGGCGGCCCGAGAATCAAGGTCCGATCTTCCGCGACCACCTCGAGCTCTCGCGCCACGACGCGAGCGGTCGGCGCGACGATCTCAAGGGCATTACCCATCTTGTCTGGCCGGAGGCGGCCATGCCGTTCCTGCCCCTCGAGCATCCCGAGGCCGTCGCGGCGATCGGCGAGCTACTCACGCCCGGAACCTATCTCTTCTCCGGGGCGTTGAGGCGCGAGGCCGTAGCCGCCCCCGGCGAGACGCGCCCGCGCGCCTTCAACAGCTTGATGGTGTTCGGGCCCGGCGGCGGACTGATCAACGTCTACGACAAGATTCACCTTGTGCCATTCGGCGAATATCTTCCAATGCAAGCCGTTCTCGAAAGCCTCGGCCTCGAGCAGCTCGCTCGTATGCGCGGGGGCTTTTCCGAGGGCGCGAATCCCCGCCGCAATCTCATCGTCCCCGGACTTCCGCCCGCAGGGGGGCTCATATGCTACGAGGCGATCTTTCCAGGCGCAGTCGTTCAGGGAGCCGAAAGACCGGGATTTCTCCTCAATGTCACGAATGATGGCTGGTTCGGCGATACGACCGGTCCGCGCCAGCATTTCCATCAGGCACGCGTGCGCGCCGTCGAGGAAGGCCTGCCGATCGTGCGAGCGGCAAACAACGGCATCTCGGCTGTTGTTGATGGCAATGGCAGGGTCTATAAATATCTTGAGCTTGACGAGCGGGGCGTCTTGGATACCGCTCTGCCGGCCGCTCGGCCGCCAACTCTTTATGCGCGCTTCGGCGACTGGCCTTTTGGGGCCATTTTGGCGCTTTTCTCGATCATTGGCGTCTACCTCCGTCGCAATGCCGCGAGCAGCAGCGCAGCTACACGCTGAGCGTGCATTACATTTCCGGTAAGGAAACAAACTTGCCAGAATAGTTGACGCGCCGACGGAGCGCACCTAGGAATGGCTCACCTCTGGCTCCTACCCCCGGTTGGAAATGAGAAGAATGGCAAAAGAAGAAAAAGACGAGGAAGCCCTCGACGAGACTGAATCGGAGGAACGCAGCTCGCGACGCCCAAATCCGATGGACATCCATGTCGGAAGCCGCGTTCGGCTTCGGCGCATGCTGTTGGGCATGAGCCAGGAAAAGCTCGGCGAGCACTTGGGCCTCACGTTCCAGCAGGTGCAGAAATACGAGAAGGGGGTCAACCGCATCGGAGCCAGCCGGCTGTTCGACCTGGCGCAGGTTCTGGGCGTCCCAGTGCAATTCTTTTATGACGATGCTCCAACCGGCGAAGGTCAGGCGGCCGGTTCGACCGGATTTGCCGACCGTCCGCCGGAAAGTTTCGTGGTCGACTTTCTTACGACCCGAGAGGGGCTCGAGCTCAACAAGGCCTTTGTCCGAGTTACCGATACTCGCGTGCGCCGGTCGATCGTCGATCTCGTGCGGGCGCTCGCAGACTTCGAGAGCTGACGCCTCGCCAAGCTGGCGCACCAGATCCGACAGAATTGAACTCTGCGAGAGAGTGCAAGGCCCTGGAAATGCGCCGCGGGTCATTGTTCTTGACCCCAGGACGCAAAGGTTGCAAGAAACCGACGCTTCGCGCGCGGCCAAGCCAATGACAGGGGATCAGGGTGTCACGCAAATCATTTCTATTCACAAGCGAGTCCGTGTCGGAGGGACATCCCGACAAGGTCTGCGACCGCATTTCCGATGAGATTGTCGATCTCTTCTTCCGCGAAGGTCCGAAGGCGGGGCTCGATCCCTGGATCATTCGCGCGGCGTGCGAGACGCTCGCGACGACGAACAGGGTGGTGATCGCGGGCGAGACGCGCGGGCCCGAGACCGTCACCAGGGATTGGATCTCGCACGTGGCGCGCATGGCGATTCGCGACATCGGCTATCAGCAGGACGGGTTCCACTGGGAGAAGGTCAACGTCGAAGTGCTGCTCCACCCCCAGTCGGCGGACATCGCCCAGGGCGTCGACGCTAAGCAGCCGACCAACCAGGAGGAAGGCGCGGGCGATCAGGGCATCATGTTCGGCTACGCGTGCCGCGAGACGCCCGAGCTGATGCCGGCGCCGATTTACTACAGCCACAAGATTCTCGAGGACCTCGCGCGCGCCCGCAAGGCAAAGTCGGGGGAAGCGGCGAAGCTCGGTCCCGATTCGAAGAGCCAGGTCACCGTCCGCTACGAGAACGGCAAGCCGGTGGGGGTGACGCAGATCGTCGTCTCCCATCAGCACGTCATCGAGGATCTGACCTCCCGGCAGGTCAGGGAGATCATCGAGCCCTACGTGAGAAAGGCGCTGCCCGAGGGCTGGATCGGCAAGGACACGATCTGGCACATCAATCCGACGGGCAAGTTCTTCATCGGCGGTCCCGACGGGGACTGCGGGCTCACCGGGCGCAAGATCATCGTCGACACCTATGGCGGCGCCGCGCCCCATGGCGGGGGGGCCTTCTCCGGCAAAGACCCGACGAAGGTCGATCGCTCGGCTGCCTATGCCGCCCGCTACCTTGCCAAGAACGTCGTCGCCGCCGGCGTCGCCGAGCGCTGCACCATTCAGTTGTCGTACGCGATCGGCGTCGCCAAGCCGCTCTCCATCTACGTCGACACCCACGGCACGGGAAAGGTGGCCGAGGCGGAGATCGAGACGGCGCTCGGAGCAGTCATGGACCTGACGCCCCGCGGAATCCGCCAGCACCTCGACCTCAACAAGCCGATTTACGCCCGCACGTCGGCCTACGGCCATTTCGGCCGTCCGCCGGACGCGGAGGGCGGCTTCTCGTGGGAGAAGACGGATCTTGCAGAGAAGATCAAGAAAGCCATGTGAGCATGGACGCGCGCGCGAGGGTAAAGAAAGGATGCGCGAATTATTTCGTACTTTGCCGATGGCGGTAACGGAAAATAAATAGTGACTGAAGCCGAAAACTAAATTTTAGAATTCATAAAGCCGACTCCGCTAGCCTCCCGGGTTCAATGGAAGAATTCGTGGGAGTGCGTACAATGTCCGGCTTTCGGGTGCGAGGCTGCTCTGCTCTGAGCCATTTTGCCAACGACAAGAACGGCGGCGTCGCTATAATTTTCGCGCTGATGACGGTTGCCTTGTGCCTTTTCGTCGGCGCCGGCGTCGACATCGGGCGCTGGCTGCACGCGCGCCAGCAAACGATCTCCGCCATGGATGCGGGCGTGCTCGCCGGCGGCAGGGCGCTGCAGCTCAATCCCAACGATGTGTCCGGCGCTATCGCCGCCGCACAGAAATTCTACATCGAGAACACGCAGGGGCGGTTGCCGCTATTGACCGACACCATCACCTTCAACGCAACCGACAACAACACGGCGTTTACGGCATCGGGCAACGGCTATATCTCGACGCCGCTGCTCGGCTTTGTGAACATTCCGAAGCTGCCGCTGCTCGATACGGCCGGGGCCGAGTACTCGAAGGCGGAGCTCGCGGTCGGCGGCTCGTCGGATGCAAGCGTCGAGATCGCGCTCATGGCCGACGTGACGGGCTCGATGTGCGGGCCAGAAGATCACGGACCTCAAGGCCGCCGCGACCGACCTCGTCGAAATCGTCGATCCCCAACACCGCGTCTCAATACTCGGCAAAGCTCGCCCTCATCCCGTTCTCTGAGGAGGTGCGACTTCCGTCCTCCGCTAATGCGGGGGCCCGCGGCTCGCCGCCGTCGACCAAGAGTGTCTGCAGCGGCGGCGGTGGCTGGGGCGGCTGGGGTGGCGGCGGCTGGGGCGGCGGGGGCTCGTGCACGTACGATAGGACCGCATGCGTGGTCGAGCGGACGGGCGCCAACAAGTACACCGACGTGGCGCCCGGCTCCGGCAACTACGTCATGACGAGGTATAACTCGAGCGGCAACTGCGCGTTGGGCTCGAGCGGGGAGCTCGTGCCGCTGTCGAGCGACAAGATCGGCTCTCAAGACGAAGATCGCCAACTTGACCGCCTCGGGCGGTACGGCGGGCCAGATCGGTACCGCGTGGGCCTGGTATACGCTGTCGCCGAACTGGAACTCGATCTGGTCGTCCTCGTCGAGCCATGCGGCAGCCTACGGCACGGCCAACCTGCAGAAGATCGCCATCCTGATGACCGACGGCGAGTACAATACCGAGTATGACGCGAACGGCGTCAGCACGAGCGATTCCAACGGCGGCTCGGCGGCCAACGGCACGGCGACCACTCAGGCACGCGCCCTCTGCACAGGCATGAAGGCCAAGGGGATCACCGTCTACACTGTCGGGTTCGATCTCGGCGGCAACCAGACGGCGATCGACACGCTGAGCCAGTGCGCGACGGACTCCTCGAAGTATTATAATGCCGACAACGGCGAGGAGCTGAAACAGGCGTTCCGCGACATCGCCCTCAAGATCTCGCAGCTTTATCTCACCCAGTAGATTCGGGCTCGAAACGGAAGAAGAGGGCGTCCTTGCGGGCGCCCTTTTTTGTTGAGCCAGAGGAGCGCTTCCTCAGTCCTCCTCGGCGAGCTCCTCGCCGAAGCCGGTCTCGACGAGAGTGACGAGCGCCTCGAGCGCCTCCGGCCCCTCTTGGCCCTCGGCCGTGATGAAGAGCTGCGAGCCGGGACCGGCCGCAAGCATCATTAGGCCCATGATCGACGTGCCGCCGACCGTCTGTCCGTCACGCGTCACCGTGATCTTCGCATTGAAGGTCTCGGCGACCTTGACGAACTTTGCCGACGCGCGGGCGTGCAGCCCCTTGCGATTGACGATCGTAACGACGGCCTCGGGCCGCCTGCTGTCTTGAAGCTCGGGCATGGGGTAACCGTAGGATTCGCCCGAAAGCTCTTGGCTTGCCACCTTGATGTACTTGCGGCCGGCCTCGCGGGCGAGCGTCACTGCCTCGGCGAGATCGACCTCCGTCCTGCAGACTCGCAAGCTTGACAAGGATCGGCAGATTGATGCCGGCAATGATCTCGACGTTGGCCTCGTCCATGACCGAGATGGCCAGATTGGACGGCGTGCCGCCGAACATATCGGTCAGAATGATCACTCCTTGCCCCGTGTCCGTGCGGCGAATGGCGTTGAGGATATCGGCCCGGCGCTGAGCCATGTCGTCCTCGGCGCCGATCGAGATCGTTTCCAGGTTAGGTTGGGGGCCGACGATGTGCTCGAGGGCCGAGCGAAACTCGATCGCCAAGCCGCCGTGCGTCACGATGACAAGTCCGATCATCAATTAGCGCCGTTCTTCACTCGAGGTCTCGACAGCAAGGTCTGCTCCCCGACCATCTCCGAACCCCCGCCGCCCTCTCCCGGCAATCCGCAGGGGGGCGGCTCGCTGCCGCGACCCGCGCGGGCTGCCCCGGTTCTCCCCAGCCCGCGGCGGCTGCGCAGCGCGCTTGAAGACGCAACGCAGGCCCCGCCACATGAGGCGGCCGGAGACTTACAAGGGTTCGCGGCGTAAGCAAGAGTTTTCCTAGCCGGGCGACCCTTCAAGCGGAATTTGCCCGGCGAGCGTTGCGAGGGCGACGAGGAGCTTTGCGGGTGCGGAGGGCTCGAACGGCGCAAGACGCAGGAGAGGGAGGTCGACGCCGAGCAGCCCGGCGCGCGAATCGAGCCCCGGCATGCGCTCGATGGTCTCGGGCCGGCCGAGATCGACGATCAGCGAAACGGTCGCGGAGGGCGTGCAAGGGACGATGACGATGCCGAGGCCGCGCACCTCGAGCTTGCCTCGAATGGAGTCCGGAGCCGTGGCCAGGAGCGCATCGCCGGAGCGCAGGAGGCGCACCTGATCGTCTGCCACGAGCACGGCCGGGAGCGCGACGAGCGGCGACGGCGCCATCGCGAGGCATCGCAGCGCGAGATCGGACTTCCCCGCGCCCGATTCACCACGAATGACGGCAGCGCGCCCGCCGACCGCGATCGCGGTCGCATGAACGAGCTCAGAGCCGCCGTCCACTCGTCGTTCCTCCGCGCGTGCCGGCGGTCATCCCTCCGCGCGTGCCGATGTTGATCGCGGGCAGCTTCACGATGAAGCGCGCTCCGTGTCGGCCGGCCTCACCAGCCGACGAGTTCGCCTTGCGGTTCTCGGCCCAGATCTCTCCGCCATGGGCGCGCACGATCTCGCGCGAGATCGACAGCCCGAGACCGGAGTTCTTTCCATGCGCCGCCTCCGTTTGCGGCCGGTCCGTGTAGAAGCGCTCGAAGATGTTGCTGAGGTGCTCCTCGTCGATGCCCGGACCCTCGTCGTCGACCACGAGCTTGACCGTGTTTGCCTCGTAGCCGCACGCGCAGCGTCACCGTGCCGTTCGCCGGCGAGAAGGAGAGGGCATTGTCGACGAGGTTGGTCAGCACCTGCCCGAGCCGTCCGGAGTCGCCGTTGACGAAGAACGCGCCTTCGAAAGGCGCAGGCTCGACGACGGTTATGACGCGCTTGCCGTCGCCGGCCAGGATGTCGCGGAAGATATGGGCAACGCTCGACACGACGCTCGTCACGTCGACCGGCATCATCTGCTGGCGCGCAAGCTCGGCATCGAGGCGCGAGGCGTTGGAAACGTCGGTGATCAGCCGGTTCAGGCGCTTGAGCTCGTTCTGAATCTGGTGGACGAGCTCGGCACGTTGGGTCTCCGTCTTGGCGTAGGCGAGCGACTTCGGCGGTCGAGCGCGCCGCCGTGAGCGGATTCTTCAGCTCGTGGGCGACGTCGGCGGCAAAGCTCTCGCTCGACTCGATGCGCCGGTAGAGCGCCTCCGTCATCGAGCCGAACGCGGCGGCCATCTGGCCGACCTCGTCGGTGCGCTCGGCGAACTCCGGCAGCTCGGTGCGCGCCGCCATGTTGCGGCTCACCTGATCGGCCGCCTCCGACAGGCGACGGATCGGTCCGGCAACCGTTTGCGCGAGGAGGAAGCGAGGTGACGATCGTCGCGACGAGGGCGATCGCCGCCAGCGTCCAGATGAAGCCCGCTCCTCGGCCAGGATCTGGTCGATCTCGCCGGGGCGCGTCGAGAGCAGCAGCACGCCCTGGACGGATGTCGGCGCGGCGGATGGGCACGGCCACGAGACGATCTGCTCGCCGACTCTCGTTGAGCAGGAGCATGGTGGTCGTCTCGCCCCTGAGCGCGGCGCGGATTTCGGGATAGGCCGTGCCGTTGGCGTTGCCGATCTCCTTGTAGACCGGCACCTTCTCGTCGATCATCCACGACTTGAGGCGGGTCCAGAAGTTCTTGGTGCGTGGGCTTGGCGTCGTCGCGACCTTGGGCTCGTGGCGCGAGAGCTGGCCGCGCGTGAGCATCGTCGCCGAATCGAGGATGAGCGTGCCGTCGCGGCTGTAGATGCGCGCGCCGCTTCGTCGTCGGCTGCAGATCAGTCGGCGCAGAATGGGCGCGACGCGCTCCGGGCGGATCGAGAGCTCGAGCGCGGCGAAGCGCGTCGTCGCGAGCCCCGTCGCGCGCATCCGCCGGGGCTTGGCAGCTTGTTGGTATTGACGACGAGCCGTCCCGTCTCGATACGCGCGTCGCTCGCGATGGCGGCGGCGATCATCTCGCCCTGGACGCTGCAGCGAGCTCGCGTTTCGCGTCGATCAGCCAATCGTGGTACTGGTCTGAGTAGAGGATGCCTGCCGACGATGATGACGAGGCCGACAAGGTTGGCCGCGAGAATGCGGCGCACGAGGCTGCCGGCGATGAAGCGCGTCGGAGCCAGGCGAGCCGGCCCAGCGGCCGAGCGGCTTGAACCAGCGGGGCTCAAACCGGCGCCAGCCGCTGCGGCGCGCTCGGCCAGCCCGATCGCACGCTGTCCCAGAGTGCCGGCAGGGGCCGGGGTTCGCTCCGTCTCGAGCGCCATCTCTCCTCCGCGCATGGACCCGCCGCCAGGCTAGGTCCCGCCTACTCTTCCTTGAAGCGATAGCCGACGCCGTACAGGGTCTCGATCACATCAAAGCTGTCGTCGACCTGCTTGAACTTTTTTCTCAGCCGCTTGATGTGGCTGTCGATCGTGCGGTCGTCGACGTACACCTGATCGTCGTAGGCCGCATCCATGAGCGCGTCACGCGTCTTGACGACGCCGGGGCGCTGCGCCAGCGCCTGGAGGATCAGAAACTCGGTGACGGTCAGCGTCACCGGCCTGTTGTCCCAATGGCAGGTGTGGCGCTCGGGATCGAGCTTGAGCTTGCCGCGCTCGAGGATGTTGGCGACGAGCGGCTCGGCGCCCTGGCCGTCCTTGGGCTGCAGACGGCGCAGGATGGCGCGCACGCGCTCGACGATGAGGCGCTGCGAGAACGGCTTGGAGATGTAGTCGTCGGCCCCCATCTTCAGTCCGAACAGTTCGTCGATCTCCTCGTCCTTCGAGGTGAGGAAGATGACCGGCATGTCGGACTGCTGGCGCACGCGGCGCAGGAGCTCCATGCCGTCCATGCGCGGCATCTTGATGTCGAAGATGCCGAGATCGGCCGGGTCCTCGGTCAGGGCCTCGAGCGCGGAGGCGCCGTCGCTGTAGGTGCGCACCTTGTAGCCTTCGGCCTCGAGCGCCATGCCGAGCGAGGTCAGAATGTTGCGCTCGTCATCGACCAGCGCGATTGTGCTCTTTTCCTTCATGTGGTGATCACCCCTGCTCCCAACCCGGACCTTCGCGCTTTATGGCCCCAAGGTGGATCAATTGTGGCAGGTTCACTATCGCCACGCAGCCTGAACCTTATCTGAATGGGCTAATAGAGGAGTGCAGCCGATGAGGCAAGCGCGGAGAAGGCCTTTCTGATGCAGGATAAAATCAGGAAATCGCAAGCGGAAATGGAGGCGGCGGCAACGCCTGCAGAAGCCGCGCGTCGCCTCATGCGCCGCGCTCTCAAGGCCTCGCTCGCCACTTTGGATCGCGCAACCGGCCATCCTTACGCCTCGCTGGTGACGGTCGCGACCGAGCCCGACGGCACGCCAATCCTGTTGATATCCAAGCTCGCCCTCCACACCCAAAATCTCGCCGCCGATCCGCGCGCGAGCCTTCTCTTCGACGGCACCGGCGCGGCGGGCGATCCGTTGGCCGGCGGCCGCGTGACGCGTGATCGGCCACGTCGAGACGACCCTGGCCCGACCGCGCGGGCCCGCTTTCTCGCCCGCCACGAGGCGGCGCGCGGGCTATGCGGATTTCCCCGATTTCGCGTTTCTACGCCTTGCGGCCCGAGCGCGCGCACTTCATCGGCGGCTTCGGCCGCATCGTCGATCTTGCGCCGGCCGATCTTCTCGCCGACCTCGCGGGCGCCGAGGCCCTCGTCGCGGCGGAAGCCGACATTGTCGCCCATATGAACGAGGATCACGCCGGCGCGCTCGAGGCCTACGCCACCGCACTCCTCGGCGCCCCGGGGGGCGCCGTGGCGCATGACGGGGATCGATCCCGACGGCTGCGACATCGTCTGCGGCGAGGACGCGCGCCGCGTCCTTTTCGACGTGCGGGTGACCTCGCCCGGGGAGGCGCGCGAGGAGCTGGTCCGCCTCGCTCAGGACGCCCGTGAACGCGGCAATCGGCCCTGACGTGGACACCGCTAGATTCCCGGCCATTCCTTGAACAGGCTGCAACTTAGATGCTAGAGCTTGGCTAGGCTTCTACCGGCCGAAATTCAATCAACCCCGCAACGCTTCGACCTTGAGGAAACGCCCCCGATGAGTGTCCAGTTTTCCACTGTTAACGCTTCGCCTCCGACGACCAATCCCAAGGTCCTCGCCTTCGTCGAAGAGGCAAAAGGCCTGTTCAAGCCCGAGCAGGTCTACTGGTGCGACGGCTCGAAGGCCGAGTACCAGGCGATGCTGAAGGCGCTCGTCGACGGCGGCACGGCCATGTGGCTCAACCCGGCCAAGCGCCCCAATTCGATCCTTGTCCGCTCGGACCCGCTCGATGTTGCCCGCGTCGAGGACCAGACCTACATCTGCGCGAAGTCGAAGGACGACGCTGGGCCGACCAATAACTGGTTCGACCCCGTCGAGATGAAGGCGACGCTCACCAAGCTCTACGAGGGCGCCATGGCCGGGCGTACCATGTACGTCTTGCCCTATTCGATGGGACCGATCGGCTCGCCGATCGCCGGCATTGGCGTGATGGTGACCGACAGCGCCTACGCCGTCGCCAACATGCACATCATGACGCGCGTCGGCACCAAGGTGCTCGAGGCGCTCGGCCAGGGCGAGGACTTCGTGCGCGGCATGCACACGGTGGGCTATCCGCTGTCGACGCCGACGACCGCCGACGTGCCGTGGCCGTGCAACAAGACCAAGTACATCTCCCATTTCCCCGAGACGCGCGAGATTTGGTCGTACGGTTCGGGCTACGGCGGCAATGCGCTGCTCGGCAAGAAGTGTCATGCGCTGCGCATCGCGTCGGTGAAGGCACGCGACGAGGGCTGGATGGCCGAGCACATGCTGATCCTCAAGCTCACCAACCCCGCGGGCAAGGCAAAGTACGTCGCGGCCGCCTTCCCGTCGGCGTGCGGCAAGACCAACCTCGCCATGCTGGTGCCGACGATCCCCGGCTGGAAGGCCGAGACGATCGGCGACGACATCTGCTGGATGAAGTTCGGCGAGGACGGTCGGCTCTATGCCATCAACCCCGAGACCGGCTTCTTCGGCGTAGCGCCGGGCACGTCGAACGAGAGCAATCTCAACGCGATGAAGACGCTCAACGCCAACATCATCTATTCCAACGTCGCGCTCACCGACGACGGCGACATATGGTGGGAGCAGATGACTTCGAGCCCGCCGGCGCACACCGTCGACTGGATGCGCCGCTCGTGGAACCCATCCTCCGGGCGGCCGGCGGCTCACCCCAACGCGCGCTTCACGGCGCCCGCCGGGCAATGCCCCGTCATCGCCAAGGAGTGGGAGGATCCGAAGGGCGTGCCGATCGACGCCATCCTGTTCGGCGGCCGGCGCGCCTCCGTCGTGCCGCTCGCGACCGAGGCGCTGTCCTGGAAGCACGGCACCTTCCTCGGCGCGATCATGGCGTCGGAGAAGACCGCGGCCGCGGCCGGCAAGATCGGCGACCTGCGCCGCGATCCGATGGCCATGCTCCCCTTCTGCGGCTACCACATGGGCGACTACTTCGCCCACTGGCTCAAGATAGGTGAGAAGGGCGGCGCCAAGATGCCGAAAATCTTCTACGTGAACTGGTTCCGCAAGAACAAGGACGGCAAGTTCATATGGCCGGGCTACGCGGAGAACAGCCGCGTGCTGAAGTGGATCTTCGAGCGCTGCGACGGCACGGCTCAGGCCGTCGACACGCCGATCGGCAAGCTGCCGACCGAAGGCGCCATCGACGTCTCGGGGCTCAAGGTCTCGGCGGACGATCTGCGCGAGCTGCTCACGGTCGATGCCGAGGGCTGGAAGGCCGAGCTTCCGCTCATTCGCGAGCATTTCGCGAGCTTCGGCGCCAAGCTGCCGAAAGGCCTCGCCGAGGAGCTCAGCGCTCTCGAGCAACGCCTCGCCTGACGCGCGACGCCCTGCAAACAACGCAGCCCCGGGAACCAATTTTCCCGGGGCTTTTTTGTTGCGACCGGTCGCGTCGGCCGCCTCGTTCGGCTATGCTGAGCGAGTGCTGGCCCCTCGCAGTGCGAGGCGCACACTCTCATGGACCAATGGGAATGCTGAGTTGGCTTTGGAACCGCATTGCGGGGCACGCAAAGCCGCCCGAGACACCCGTCGTAGTGCCGGGCCCTCGCGTGCGCTTTGACAGCGTGGCGATCACCGTTCCCCGGCGCGACGGGGCGGAGGAAGGTCTCGCATGGGCCGATCTCATGAGCGTCACGATCCTGACCAGCGACGCGGGTCCGCTCGCCCCCGATCTCTTCTGGGTGCTGACCGGGCGCGAGAAGGGCCGCAGCCTCGTCGTCGAGATGGGACAAGCGGGCGAGCCTGAGCTGTTGAAGGCGATGCAGGCGCGGCTCCAGGGTTTCGACAACATGGCCGTCATCGAGGCGATGGGCACGAGCCACAACGCGAGCTTTATCGTCTGGCAGCAAGGAGGCAAGCGGGACCAGAGTCAGTAGCGCGTCGTAAGCTCGGTTAGCCAGGCGGGCGAGGCCGCGACGAGCTTCGCTTCTATCGCCTTGTCGAGGCCGGTAAGGATCAACAGGCCCGCCGCGACGAGAAGCCCGCCGAGCGCCGCCTTGCCGCCGCTCCCGGTGCCGAGAAGCCGCCCGCGCCAGGCGGCCATCGCCTCGCGCGAGAGGAGGCCGAGGAGGAGGAGGGGCAGCGCCGCGCCGAGGCCGAAGAGCGCCATCGTCAGCGTAACCTCGCCCAGGTTTTTCCCCTGTGCGGCAAGAATGGAAGCGGCGCCGAGCGTCGGTCCGACACAGGGCGCCCATACGGCGCCGAGGAGAAGGCCCAACGCGAATTGGCCACCGGCGCCTTTCGTCGAGAATTGTCCGAACGTGTGCTCGATCCAGTTGCTCGCCGGCCCTGCGGCGGCGGCAAGGCGCATCTGGGCGGCAGGCACGAGGAGCACCGCGCCAAGCGCGATCAGAAGCACGGCGGCGACGTTGCGGAACCATTGCGCGTCGAGCCCGATCGCAAAGCCGATCGTCGCGACGAACAGGCCGAGCGCGGTGAACGAGACGGCGAGCCCCGCCGCGAGTGCGACCGGGCCCCAACGGGTCTCCGCCGCCGCCGCGCCGAGCACGATCGGGAGCAGCGGCAGCACGCACGGCGAGAGCGTCGAAAGAAGCCCCGCGATCGCCGCGAGCGCCAGCGTTCCGAGAGCCATGATGCGACCTCAGAGCGCGCTCATGACGAGGGCCGTCACCGAGTCCTTCTTCGTGTCGCCGACCGAGCGGCCGGTCTCCGTTTCGCCCTTGTAGGCGATGAGCGTCGACTGGTTGCGGGCATTGACGGCCTTGAGCGCCGGACCTCCCGTGTCGAAATCGATTTCGAATACTACGAGGTCCTTGAGCTCTGGCTTGGCGGTGAGCTCGTCGATGAAGGGTTTCTGGGCCTTGCACGTCGGGCACCACGGCGCCGTGACGTGCACGAGGATGGACTTTCCGGCCTTCTGGGCGGCGGCGAACGCCCCAGGCTCGAAGGTCTGGCGCTCGGCGGCTCGAGCGGTAAGTCCGCCCAGCAAAGCGCTGAGGGCGAGAGCGGCGGCAACGAGGGTGAGGGGCAGTCGCATGCACTTCCTCCAAAGGACAGGGTTTCAGCACCGTGAGCTACGCGGCGACCGGGCCTTCAGTTTCGGTATGCGCGATCGAGATTGACGACGTGCTCGAAGTTCTTGGCTGCTTCGAGGTGCTGGAGCTTTCCGATGTGGGCGGAGTTGACGTCCGCGCTCATGAAGTCCGCGCCCGCGACGTCGGCATTGGTGAGGTCGGCGCCGCCGAGGCTGCTCCCGGCCATCACGGCGTCGACGAGGCTCGCGTCGCGCAACGAGGCGTATTCGAGGACGCAGGCCACCATGTTGGCGCCCTTGAAGGAGGCGCCTTCGAGGTTGGCGCTTTCGAAGCCGAGCTTCACCATCGAGCGGGCGTTCTTGCGACCCGGCGAGAGATTGGCGCCGTCGAACCGGGCCTTGACGAGGCTCGCCCTGGAAAAGTTGGCCGTCGCTTTCGCCCTCGAAAGATCGGCGCCGTCGAGCTTGGCGCCAATGAGCTGCGCGCCGGCAAGAGAAGCGCCCTTGAGGTTGGCCTCGGTCAAGTTGGCCTCGAGCCCCCAGACCCTGTCGAGCTTGGCGCCTTCGAGATTGGCGTGGGCAAGATTGGTCTTGTTGATGCGCGCATTCGAGAAATCGGCCCGGCGAAGATCGAGACCGGAGAGGTCGAGGCCGTTCAGGCTCTTGCTCTCGAGGCTCACGGCGGCGGCCTGGTCGGCGGCGGCGATCAGGGCTTCCACGTCGGCGCGCGTCAGCTCGGCCTTGGTGAAGGCGTCGGACGTCATGTCGATCCCCTGAAGCGCGTCCTGGGCGAAAGTCGCCGGCACCGAAAGACAAAGGGCCAGGAGCAAGGCGGGGAGCAGTCGCATGATGTCTAACCTCTCGTTTATGAAATGGGGGCCGCACGACCTTAACGGTAGGCGCGGTCCAGGTTCTTCGCCTGATCGAGGTTCTTGGCCGCGTCGGCATTCTGCATGGCGCCGATCTTGGCCGAGTTCACGTCGGCGCCCGCGAAGTCGGCGCCGGTGACGTTGGCGTCGGTGAAATCGGCGCCGGCGACCTCGCTGCCGGCGAGGTTCGCCCCTTCGAGGCTGGCGCCCTTCAAGGACGCATATTCGAGGAGTGCGCGCGAGAGGTTCGCTCCCTTGAGCGAGGCCCCCTCGAGGTTGGTGCTCCTGAACGTGCCGCGCATGAGGCCCATGGACTGGTTCTTCTCGTCGGCCGAGAGATCGGCGCCGTCGAGCTTGGCTCCGGTCATGCTGGCCTTCGAGAAATCGCCCGCGACGCGCGCGCCGGAAAGATCGGCGCCGTCGAGCTTGGCGCCGACGAGCTGTGTCCCAAACAGGCTCGCGCCCTTGAGATTGGCCCCGCGCCAGTCGGAGTTGAGCGACCAGGCGGAGTCGAGGTTCACCCCTTCGAGATTGGCCCCCGACAGGTTAGAGCCCATGAGGCGGGCCGCCTGCAGGTTGGTGCGGCGCAGGTCCATCTTCGAGAGATCGAGCCCGTTCAGCGCCTTGCCGAAGAGATCGAGCTTCTCGCCCTGGGGCAGCTTGGCGATGGCGGCCTCGAGGTCGGCGCGGCTCATCTCCGCCTTCGTGAAGGCGTCCGAGGTGAGATCGACCATGTCGAGCATGTTCTGAGCCGCGGCGCGCCCGGCGAGGAGGGCGGCGGCGAGGCCAAGACCGAGTGCGATGCGTCCCATCTTCATTTTGCGTTTCCTCCCGGACCCTGGGGCGGGCCAACTTGCTCTCCCGATGATATAGGCATGTGTCAAGGATTGGCGTCGGAAATTGGTCGAAACGGCCGCCCTTTGCGGGTTGCGACCGACTCCGGCTATGATCGGGGCGAGATCGCGCTCTCCGCGCCCCCTTCCGAAAAGAGGTTCCCATGTTCGATCCCGAGAGCCCGCCCGAGCTCGAGACTGCGCGCTGGTTCAATACCGAGGGGCCTATCAAGCTCGGCGACCTCAAGGGCAAGGTCGTCGTCCTCGCTGCGTTCCAGACCCACTGTCCGGGGTCGGTGAAGCACGGTCTCCCTCAGGCGGCGCGCATCGCGCTCTCGTTCTCGGACGACGAGGTAGCGGTGATTGGCCTCAACACGCCGTTCGAGGAGCAGGAGAAGCAGACGGCGGAAGCCCTCGAGGCGTTCGTCGCCGAGCACGAGCTGCCCTTCGCGGTTGCGCTCGACAAGCCGAACGGGGCCGGCATTCCGAAGACGATGGAGGCCTACGAGATCCGCGGCACGCCGACCGTGCTCGTGTTCGACCGGCAGGGGCGGCTCAGGCGCCACTATCTCGGCCAGGTGGACGACGTGAGGCTCGGCGCCGAGGTCATGGCGCTTGCGATCGAGGCGCGCGACGCCCCGCGCGAGGCCTCGATCGCCATCGAGCGCCGTCTCGCCGCGACCCTCGTCGATCCGCACGAGCACCACCATCACGAGGGCGGCTGCTGCGGCGGCCACCACCATGATCACGATCACGACCATGCCCACGGAGAGGGCGGGTGCTGCGGCGGCGCGCATGCCCACGACCATGACCACGCCCATGATCACGACGGAGGGTGCTGTGGGCATGATCACGACAAGGCTCACCGCCACAAATAGCGGATAAGTGCGCTTCGCGGGCGCCTGCACGCCTTCATCCAGCCCCCCGAATCGGGCCATCGTCGCCCCTACAACATGAGGAGCGGGCCATGATCGAGCGCGCAGCGGGGCGGCATCACGACAACGACGACGAGGCCGACGAGCGGCGCCCCGCGAAGGGCAAGCGCGCCACGAAGCAGCCGCGCGCGCACTACGACAAGAAGACGATCGCGCTCGTCTACGACTTCGACGGCACGCTCTCGCCGCGCCCCATGCAGGAGTACGCGTTCCTGCCCAAGCTCGGCCTCGACCCGAAGGAGTTCTGGGCCGAGTGCGGGCGCGTGGCGAAGGCCGAGTCTGCAGACGCGCTCATCACCTACATGCACCTCATGTACAAGAAGGCGAAGGCCAAGAACGTGCGCATCGACCGCGCCGATCTCGTCGCCCAGGGCGCGCAGGTCGAGCTCTTCGCCGGCGTCGAGGGCTGGTTCGACGAAATCCAGGAGTACGTGAAGATCCGCGCTGAGAGCCACGGCGTGGCGCTCCGCCATTACCTCGTCTCGTCGGGGCTGACCGAGATCATCGAGGGGACCAGCATCCGGGGGCGCTTTCACAACGTGTTCGCCTCCGAGTACTGGTTCGAGCCCTACGAGCTGCCGTACCCGAAGCGGGTCATCACCGACACCGGCAAGACGCAATACCTGTTCCGCATCAACAAGGGCATCGAGGACCTAGGCGAGAACATCAACGAGCACATGGACGAGGCGGCCCGCCCGATCCCGTTCTCGAACATGATCTACTTCGGCGACGGCGACACGGATGTGCCGTCGATGGCGGTGATGAGGAAGAACGGCGGGCACGCGATCGCGGTCCACACGCCGGGGAAATCGCGCCGAAAGTGCGAGGAGCTGTTCCGCGCGGGGCGCGTCGACTTCTTCGCGCCGGCCGACTACCGGCGGGGGTCAGAGCTTTTCAGGCGGACGTGCTTGCTCTTGGACCGCATGCTGGCCGACATCTGCGTGCAGGAGGAGACGTGGCGGTTGGGGAGGGGGGTGAGGTGACGTGGCTTTGGACTCTGGCACGATGGGTGCAGAATTGACGGCGGCCCTCATAGGCGCCATTGCGGCAACGATCGGTACAGCACTGCTTGCCTTTCTTTACGAGAGACATAAGGAGCGGCGGGACCGTGGTCGAATCGCCTCTGCGCTACTGACGGAGGTAATTGCGCAGTCCGAATTCATTAAAGTATTGGCAAGCGCTGCGAACGAACGCCGAAGCTACTCGCGGTCCGAGAGACGTATGTGCGATTCTCGCCAGTGCCACCAATCGTCTTCGAAGCACTTGCCAGTCAGCTTCCCATACTCGGCGCGAGAACCGCTAGCTGTGTGGTAGCTTGCTATGGGGCGGTTGCGTGGGCACGGGCGTTGGTTGATAGCTTCCCATCTACATTGGACTTTGCGGACGTTCAGGGTGACGCGATAAGGCCCAACAAGATTTCGGATTCGCACGCTGGGACACTCGCTGCGATACTCATGCATCAGCAGTCTCAAGGTCTGCTGGAAAGGCTCAGACAGGCCTCGAGGAGCAGCCTTTAACGCGATTTTGGCTATTCGCGCCCTGGATCAGATCGCCACCCACAGGCGATTACCCAATGATGAGACCATTATCTCTGACATGCTGAGGAAGCTGGAAGCTGCGGCGGTGCCGAGAGTAGATCCCAGCCCCGACCAGTTCCGCGAGAGTATGTCGGCGTCGCATTGACCGGTCCGCCCCACCCTGCCTCCCACCCCGTGATCGTCCGAAGCGCGAAAGCGCTTCGCTCGCAAGACAAGCGGCCGGCTTCGCCGGCCGGACGATCACGGGGTGGGAGGCAGGTAGGCAAATGGCCCGCGAGCACATCTAGATGGATGTGCGTCATCTCATGTTAAGAACGAGGCGTGGGACCGAGGGGCGGGCAGATGTCGGACAACGCGTTGAGAGGCGAGAGCGAGTCTCAACATGCAAGCTCCTGGACCCTGACCGCGCTCATCATCGCCGCGCTCCTCGCCACCCAGGCCGCCGGCCTGTGGGCGCTCGGGCGGCTCCCGATCGCGCAATCGGGCACCGTCGAATTTTGGCACGGGGCGCCCAACTCGGGCCAGTCGCAGCACATCGCCGACTGGTACACCTTCACCCACATCGAGCACGGGCTCATCTTCTACCTCGTGCTCGCCTGGCTCTTTCCGCGCTGGTCGTTCGGCGCGCGCCTCATCGCCGCCTTCGTCATCGAGGGCGCGTGGGAGCTGTTCGAGAACACGGACTTCGTGATCAACCGCTATCGGCAAAGCAACCTCGCCCAGGGCTACATGGGCGACACGATCGTCAACTCGATCTCGGACACGGCTGCAATGGCGCTGGGCTTCGTGATCGCCTCGCGGCTCACGACACGGGGCACGGTAGCTCTGATCGTTGCGATCGAGGTCTTCCTCGTCGTCTTCCTGCGCGACAACCTGACCCTCAATATCCTCAATCTCGCCTACCCCTTCGAGTTCATCCAGCAGTGGCAGGGGGCCGGCAAGCTCGCGCCGCAATAAAAAAATCGGCTGCGGGAGGGGGGAGCCCGCAGCCGTCACGAACTGAGCGGGAGGGGAGCGCTCAGCGGGAACGTGGCAAGTGCGTAGGACTTTGACTTGGAGTGTGAGTGCCGTGTCGATGCGCGCGTCGCCGCGCGCATCTCGTGGCTCTTAGCGGCCGTACTGGGTGACGTAGCCGTGGATCGCGAACGTGTCGGCGTTGGCGGCCACCGTGCCGGTCGCAAGAGCCGAGACGGCGATGAGGGCGAGGATGAAGGACTTCATGGTGTTTGCTCCAGGGTTCTAGGTTGCGTCGGGTTCAGGTCTCTCTTGGATCTGCCGGGCGTGAGGCTCGGCGCTTCCGAAGCCGTTTATGCCGGAGCTGGGAGCAAAGCTGAAATATCGGGTTGCTCTCAAATCCATACGCGGGCGCTATGATCGAGGGCGCACGCCGGTCCTCAAAAGGCGTCGCGCCGCGCCGGTCCCGGGCGTATCCTCGAGGCACCTGCGGAGGTGTCGTTGTCATGCGTAGAGGCCCCGCCACGGCCCTGATCCTGGCCGCCGCCCTGCTTTGCGGTCCTGCCGGGCGCGTCAGCGGCACCCCTCGCGAGATCCTCGCCGACCCGGGGCGCATGATCACCACGGCGCGGCGCATGGATTTCGTCGGCCAGAACGCGTTCGTCACGGTGCGCGGCGAGGAGGGCCTCGTCTTGCGAAGCACGCCACAGCTTTCCGCGTCGGGCCTCTATCAGCGGGTCAATGTCGTCGGGACGGCCCTCGGCCCCGTCACCTGGGCCTGGAGGGTCGACAGATTGCAGAAGAGCGCCGATCTCCGCGACCTCGCCAAGGAGGATGCCGGTGCCGTCATCTTCTTCGTTTTCGGCGAGCCGACGGTGGGGAACAAGGATGTCCCGACGCTGGCTTATGCGTGGACGGCGACGAAGATTGCCAATGGCCAGGTGCTCCAGTCGCGCCGTTTCAAGAGCCTGCGCTATATCCAGTTGCGCGGACGCGCCGAGGTCGGAACGTGGCAGCGCGAGCGGCGCGATATTGCCGCCGACTATCGCCAGGCCTTCGGCACGGCGCCGCCCGCGCTTGTTTACGTCGCGGTCTTCAACGACAATGACCAGACGGAGGAGCCCGCCTCCGCATTGTTCGGCCCCATCGCCTGGGATCGATGATAAGACGTGTCGTGTCTGGCAAACGGCGCCGGCGCAATCCAACGGAGACAACGATGGCGTTCGAGGCGATCAAAGCGGAAATCGGTCTGCTCTTCACGCGCATGCAGAACGAGCCCGAGGACCGCCACGAGCTCTATCTCCAGCTCATGGAGAAGCTGAACGAGCTCAAGGCCTATGGCATGCCGATCCCGGACGACCTCAAGAAACTCGAAACCGAGCTCGAGGCCGAATTTGCGGCGGACAAGGGCGAGGCGACGTAGTTTGGACGCGTTCGGCACGCGTCAGCGCATCGCGAAGAGCAAGGAGTAGATCGCATGCCGCCGGCTCTCGCCCCCGAGCCTCCGCCATCCTCGCTGCGCACGCTCGCTCTCATCGTCGGCACGCTCGAGACGCTCGCTCTCGTCATATTCGCGTCGATCATGCTGCCGTCGACCGATCCGCTCGGCTCGGCGATCGGCCAGGGCGTTACCATGCTGATGGCGTTGCCCTACGTCGCTCTGGTCTTGCCCGGGCTCTTTCTCGCCTGGACGTACCGCTCTCCGCGCATTGGGCTGGCGCTCGTCCTCCTCGCCATTCCGGTCGCGGCCTACCTCTGGCAGAGTGCGTGAGCCGGGCAGTCCCTAGATCATGCAGCCCATGCCGGTCAGAAGATCGTCGGCCTTCTGCTTCTGCTTCGCATCGAGAGCGTCGTAGAGGCCGGAAAGCGCCGGCTTCATCTCCTTGAGGGCGGCCAGCCTTTCGTCCATGGCGGCGACATGCGCCTCGAGCCGCTCGACCGGCGTCTTGGCGCTCATCATCGTCTGCATCCTCTCGTGCATGCCCTCAATGCCGGCGAGGTTCTTGGCGAGCGCGTCGGCGTAGGTCTTCCACGCCGTCTCCTGCGCGTCGGTGATGGCAAGCTCGGCCTTGAGAAATGCGAGGCGGCCCGCCGTGTAGGACTCCGACCTGGGGCCGCCCATCATCGGGCACGCGCCGCCCATCATGCCGCGACCCATCATCCCGCCGGGACCCATCATACCAGGCCCCATCACGCCGGGACCCATCATACCAGGCCCCATCATGCCGGGACCCATCATACCAGGCCCCATCATGCCGGGTCCCATCATCCCGGGCCCCATCATCCCGGGGCCCGTGCCGGGCTTGTCGGCCGGGCTCGTGTCTTGGGCGCCGGCCGATCCGGCGATCGCACCCAAGACGGCGAGCGCGGCAATAAGAGACTTCGATTTCGAGGTCATCACTTTGCCTCCCTGCCGGAGCCCCGACTGGAGGCCCAGCTCAAGAACAATCAGCCGAAAAGGATGGCGCGCTCCCTGAGAGAGCGCGTTGATGTCCATCAAGATTACGCAGAATTAAGCTCGGGTGCGGGGCGGGCTCGACCACAGCAGCGCCACGCCGAGGGCCGCTGCGGCGAGGGAGCCGGCGAGAACGCCGACCTTCACTTGATCGAGCTCCGGGCCGTCGCCGAAAGCCAGCACGCCGATATAGAGGCTCATCGTGAAGCCCAATCCGGCAAGCGCGCCGATGCCGATGACCTCGCGCCACGTCGCGCCGGCCGGCAAGTTCGCGTAGCGCGATCTCGTGGCGAGAAAGGCGGCGAGGGTGATGCCGATGGGCTTGCCGGCGAAGAGACCGAGGGCCACGCCGAGCGTGAGGGGCGCCGCAAAGGACGCGAGCCCGAGGCCGCCCAAGGGAACGCCGGCGTTGGCGAAGGCAAACAGCGGCATGATCGCGAATGTCACTGCGAATTTGAGGAGATCCATGAGGCGATGGAGAGGGCGGTCCTCGCCCTCCCCGCCCTTGATCGGCACGAAAAGGGCGACGAGCACGCCGGCGAGCGTTGGATTGATGCCGCTGTGATAGATCGCAATCCACAAGAGGACGCCGAGCGCGAGATAGGGAAAGAGCCGCATCTCGTTGCGTCTGTTGAGGATGGCGAGCACGCCGAGGACGAGTGCTGCAGCCGCGAGCGCGGGCAGGCTCAATCCGACGTTATAGAAAAGGGCGATGATGAGGATCGCGCCGAGATCGTCGATCACCGCCACCGCGAGCAGGAACGCTCGCAGGGGCGGGGATACGCGCCGGCCGAGGAAGCCGACGATGCCGATCGCGAAGGCGATATCGGTCGCCGACGGAATGGCCCAGCCGGCCATGAGCTCGGGATCGGCGCGGACGACCGCAATGTAGATGAGGGCCGGCGCGACCATGCCGCCGAAGGCGGAGACGAAGGGGAGGATGGCGCGGTCGCGGCGCGACAGCGCTCCTTCCATGAACTCGTACTTGATCTCGAGGCCGACGAACAGGAAGAACACCGCCATCAGCGCGTTCTTGATCCAGGTCTTCGCCGTGTCCTCGATCGCGTAGTCGCCGAGGCCGATGCGCAGCGACGTGCCGAGAATCTCCTTGTAGAGCGGCGCCAGCGCGGTGTTGGCGAAGACGAGCGCAAGGGCCGTCGCAGTGAGCAGTACAATGCTTCCCGCGATGTCCGAGGAGGGAGAGGGTTGAGGATGGGTCATTGGTCTAGCACTTGCCACAGGAGCATTGGCAAGGGAAGGCTGCGCCGGCGAGCCATGGAAAGGACACTTCGCAAATGCCCTTGCAGGAGCACGCGCGATCAGTCCATCAAGAGCGTTCTGCTCTGGGGCAGGCCTCGCCGGAGCGCCGTCCCGCTCTCGCTCATCGGCAGCCGTTGATGTCACGCCCGCAGTATCGCCGCCGCTTCGGATCGATCCTGGTGCCGACGCCACTCGCTCTCCCCGGCCAGCGCATCGGGATCCTGGGCGGCTCGTTCAATCCGCCGCACGAGGGTCACGTCGCGATCTCGCGCCTCGCCCTTCGCCGTCTTCGCCTCGACCGCCTGTGGTGGGTCGTGACCCCGGGCAATCCGCTGAAGTCGAACGAGGGCCTGCCGACCCTCTCCGAGCGCATGGCCGCGTGCCGCCGGCTCGTCGACGATCCTCGCATCGTCGTCACGGGCCTCGAGGCGGCGCTCGGCAGTCCCTACACCGCGGTGACGGTGCGGTTCCTGCGGCGGCGCTTTCCCGGCACGCATTTCGTGTGGATCATGGGCGCCGACAACCTGGCTTCCTTTCATCGCTGGCAGGATTGGCAGGGGATCGCGGGAGCGGTTGCGATCGCGGTCGTGGACCGGCCCGGCTGGCGCCTCAAGGCGCTCTCGTCGCCGGCCGCACGGGCGCTCGCGCGCCGACGCCATCTCGATCGAGATGCACGAGGCCTAGCGGCGGCCCGGCCTCCGGCCTGGGTCTTTCTCGATTCGCGCCTCTCCAAGGCGTCCTCGACCGAGATTCGGGGCCGCCGGCGCCATAGAGCACGATCGTCTGATTTGGATAGCATCCGCGATCCATGTCAGGCGTGAATCGTGCTCTACACTTTGAATTCAGATCGCAATTCACGGTCTTGATGGACGCGAAGCGTCTCCATCAAGAACGATCGCGATCTAGGGCGAGGATAGGCAACTCGAGCCGGACCACCTCCCCAGATCCCTATTGTCATCGCTCGGACACGAGCCTTTGCGAGGGTGTGTGAATGGCGCCCCGCCTGTTTAGGCTTCGGCAGACGGGCCCCCGCAGGGGCTTGAAGGAGGTGGGGGGCTCGGATTATCTTTATTGTATGGTGGTTCGCACGTCCATGCGCGCCGCCGGACGAGGGTCAGGTACCCGCCCTAATCCACTAGGGTTTGATGAGGAAAGGACATTCACCCAAAGATGCGAACCGCCACCGAGGGCGCCCGTAGGGGTGCGCCTCCTGCCGAGCTTTTGCCTCAAAGCCAAAGCTCGAAAGCCGTGCTCCGCGAGATCGTCCATTGGCTGGACGAGGCCAAGGCTGAGGCCGTCGTCACCATCGATCTCAAGGGCAAGTCCTCCATCGGCGATTTCATGGTGATCGCCAGTGGGCGCTCTGACCGCCACGTCGGCGCCATCGCCGACCAGGTGAGGAAGAAGCTCAAGGATGCCGGAGTTGGCAGAGTTCGCGTCGAAGGCATCGAGGCGTGCGATTGGGTCCTGATCGACACCGGGGACATCATCGTCCATGTATTCCGGCCCGAGGTGCGGGATTTCTACAATCTCGAGAAGATGTGGTCCGCCGACCGGCCGGTCGAGCAGCTCGCCCATTGAACCCTGTTCGGTCGAGGAGGCTCGACTCCCGCCCGGACGCGGGAGTCGTGAGGCCCCATGCGGCTTCATCTGGTCGCCGCCGGGCGTCTCAAGGCCGGCCCTGAGCGCGAGCTTTTCGACCTCTACCGCAGCCGGCTCGATGCGCTCGGCCGGCGCGTTGCGATCGGCCCGTTGAAGGTCACCGAGATTGCCGAGGGCCGTGCCGTGGAGGCCGAGGCGCGAAAGGCTGACGAGGCCGCCCGCCTCCTCAAGGCGGCGCAAGGCGCCGACGCGACGCTCGTGCTCGATGCCCGCGGCAAAGCCATGACGAGCGAGGCATTTGCCGCGCTGGCTCGCCGCCCGCCGCGACGGCGGCGTCTCCACGCTCGCCCTTCTGATCGGCGGCCCGGACGGCCACGGCGAGGCAGCGCTCCGCGCCGCCACGCTGGTGCTGTCGCTGGGCTCGCTCACGCTGCCTCATGGGCTCGCCCGCGTCGTTCTCGGCGAGCAGCTTTACCGCGCCGCGACCCTGATCGCCGGGCATCCCTATCACCGCGCTTGAACCATTCCTCACGGGACGAGGGCACGCTAAGGACGCTCCGATACGAACAGGTGGTGAGCGTTGTGCGAGAGGAACTCGACGCGAAGCGCCCTGCAGCACGCGCACGCGTTGTCAAGCGCTACGGAATTGTGGGCAACTAATTGAGCCACATTGACAATATGGCTTGCCTACGCTGCGGTAGCATTGAACCACTAACAGCGAGTAATCGGACAACTATGGCTGAACCTGAACTGCCCCGCGTCTCAGTCGTGGTTCCCGTATGGAATGACGCGACACGACTTCGCAAGTGCCTATCTGCCTTGCAGGCACTGAATTACTCGAGAGACAGGCTTGAGGTTATTGTTGTGGACAACGGTTCAACTGACGAGTCCGCAACGGTCGCGCAGTCATTTGCGCAGATGACACTTTTAAACGAGAAGCGTCCGGGATCGTATTGTGCCCGCAATCTCGGTCTAGCGCATGCCACGGGTGACTACGTCGCCTTCATTGACTCAGACTGTGAAGCCGAACCTAACTGGCTTATCGAGAGTATTAAAGTTGCCCAGGAGACACCCAGAATTGGTGTCGTTGCTGGGTGCGTGCAGATTTCCCCACCTCCGAAAGGACCAACGTGGGCCAGCCGCTTTGAGCAAATATTTGCGTTCAACCAAGAGCAAAACGCGCGAAATGGTACTTGTGTGACGGCTAATTGGGTGAGCCCCAAGGCACTATTGGTGCAATTCGGAGGGTTTGAGGATCGCCTAAAGTCAGGTGCCGATATGCGTCTCGCGCGGCGCCTCAGTCAGAACGGCCACCCCATTCGCTACGCGGCGTCCGCGATCGTACGACACCCTGCACGTTCGACAGTTGCCGCGCTAATTGGCAAGAGACAACGGACTGTCGGTGGCAGGTGGACTGCCGAGTTGGGGGCGGGTGCCTTAGGCATGGTGCGAATGCTTCGCTACGTGACAGGCTCATTCGTGGCCGAATTCCGCGTGTTGCTGCGTCGTCGAGACTGCGCATACAGCGCGAGATTACAGGCTCTAGCAGTGAGTTTCATGTTGTGGATCGGCGCCCTAGGCGAGCTGGCTCGCCTAAGCTTCGGTGGTCAATCCCGACGCGCTTAGCTTATAGAACCCGCCCGAGGGATCCATTGAGAAGGACGAGCGATGCTGACCTGTTCTGCTGTGATTACCACTTGTAACAGACCAAAGCTCGTGATGCGAGCTGCCCGCTCCGTTCTGCAGCAAACTCGGGCGCCTTCGGAACTTGTTATTGTGGATGATTGCTCGGACACGTCGCCCCATGAGAAACTGGAATCGCTTCGCGGGAATTTCCATATACGACTTCTCAAGCTGGGAGCGAGACAAGGCGTTCAGGCGGCTCGGAATGCGGGGGCGCGCGCCGCAAGCGGCGATATTCTTATGTTTCTTGATGACGATGATGAATGGGCCCCTACCAAATGCGAGGCGCAACTTAAACTCTATCAAACCAATCCCGCAGTCGGTTGGACGTACACGGGGCTTCTTGCCTTTGACGAGACATCTGATCAGCGAAGACTTCTACACCGATCTACAGGGCATTTAAGCGGGTGGGTCTGGCCGGATATCTTGTTCCGAAACTTCGTGGGTGTCACCTCGGCATTGGCGGTGCGGCGAGACCTGTTCGAACGTGTTGGCGGTTTCGATCCGCTACTTCCGGCAATGCAAGACTATGACCTTTTTGTTCGATTGGCCAAGATATCACCTGTAATGTATGATGGCGGTCATAATTTGAACTTTTCCGCCGTAACAAGTGGTCCAAGAGTGAGCCGTAACATTCAAAATTACTACCGCGCAGTCGAGTATTTAAGCCGAAAATACGAACCCGATTTGTACGCTGCACCGCCAACGGTCCGCCGACGGATGCGTTCCCAATTTCAACTCCTGCTCGCAAGCAAGCATCTCGAGCAGCGACAGTACCGCTCAGCCGCAGGCCGTTTGGGGCGTGCCGTGCTCGAGTACCCAAGGACAGGAACTCGATTATTCAAGGCGGCATTCCATTACTTGGTGCCAATGTCTCGGAGCGTGTTTCAAAAGGCATCGGCTGGTTTAGCGCGCGATGTTGAGAAGGAGGCTTGATGTCTTCAACCTTCGCTGGCCGTGTTGTTATGGATGCTAAACGGAATACCGGCGCGGATGTTTTGGGGTTGCGGGATCTTTATCCTGAAGCCAAAAAGCCGATGGACGCGATAGAGTTCTGAACTCCTTAACCTCTGGCGGTGGCGTTGGGCTGTCAGGCGGCTATTTTTAAGAGATTTTCTTTCGCGACGCCGGGGTTCCCTGCTGGGTATTTTTTGGGTCTATATAACTCCGCTCGTTCCGATGGCTGCATACATTGCATTGCGTCTCGTCGCCGGCGGCGGCGGCGGTGATATGCATCCAATCCTTTTCGTTACGCTTGGAATGTTCGTCTGGCATCTTGTCACAGAACCCATTCTTAATTCGACGAAGGTTCTACGTCGGTATGGAGCAATACTCTCGTCAACTGACCTTCCGGCTGGGGCTGCGCTCCTCGCAGGTCTCGGGCAGGTCGCCTTCGATTCACTTGTGCGGCTGGTGATTGTCGTGCCCATTTTTCTTGTGTTTGTTCGCTCGCCCGGTTGGGACGCCCTGCTTTGTTTTCTTGTCCTCATACCAGCTATGGCTCTTTCAGTCGCGATCGCTATTCTCGTAGGTCTTTTCTCAATCGCTGCCGACGACATTGAGCGGGTTGTTCAGCTGTTGCTTCGGTATTTGGTCTTCTTGAGCGGCGCTATTTTCCCTTTGCACCTCGACGGTACGCTCTTTTGGCTGTACGCATTCAATCCAATTGCTGTGATGCTAGAGGCATTTCGGGATCTGGCCGTGCGTGGTGAAATCTCACATCCGGGTCTCCTTTTCTTGTACAGCTTTATTGCATTTGGACTGCTCGCCTGGGCACTCCTGGTGTCTTCACGGTTAGAAATGCATCTCAAAGGTATCCTGCGTTGAGCAAAACATCTCTCATTCGATTGGAGAACGTTGGCAAACGCTTCGCGATGAGCATCCGGAGTCAACGCCACCGGGCGTTGACAACTTTCACGCGCGCGGCACTCGGTCGGCCTCACAATGCCGACTCCATCGACACCTTGGATGACGAATTTTGGGCATTGCGCGGTGTATCGCTCTCGGTCGACTCTGGCGAGTTCGATCGGAGTGATGGGCTTTAACGGTGCCGGAAAGAGCACCTTGCTAAGTGTGCTCGCTGGGCGTCTGCCCCCTGACGAAGGACGAGTCCGCGTGCGGGGGCGCATGGGTGGTCTGATCGGGCTTCAGGCTGGACTGACAGACACACTGACTGGGGCTGAAAACATTCGACTGAGGGCGGAATTGCTGGGATGGAGTCCGGGCGAACTGCGGAGGCATTTTGACGCGATTGTGGAGTTCGCCGAGCTTGGCCGGTTCATCAATGCGCCAATGCGAAGCTACAGCACCGGCATGAGGATGCGCCTCGCGTTTGCGATTGCCGTGCATACACCCGCCGCCGATATCATGCTACTCGACGAGGTCCTTTCTGTAGGGGACTATGTCTTTAGACAAAAGTGCCTGCGGCTTTTGAACGAGATTAAGAAATCGCGAGCGTTTGTTCTTGTCTCGCATAATATGGCGGACATTTTGCGGTTCTGCGCTAGAGGCATCGTCCTTGAGCGCGGGAGGATTGTCTTTGATGGGAACGCCAAGGAAGCAGTGCTATATCATCAGCGGAACAACAAAGCTGTGGCGGTGGGAAATGATAAATCGGAGCCATACCCGTTCATCGGACCCTTATTTCATGATGTCGCAGCCGTGTGTGAAGTCGAACACGAATGGCGCGTTCTGGATCGATCGCTGCAAGGCCCGTGGCGTCCCTCAGGTAAGATTGAGCTGGCAATTGAATTCACGGCGAAGCGAGATATAGATCAACTGGTGGTTTCCGTAGCACTTTGGAATGTCGACGGAAGGCAAGTGACCGCCTTTTCGTCAGATGTGAATGGCGAAAGTCGGCGGGTGCGTGCGGGAGAGAAGGTCCGCTCAAAGTTGTTGATAGATGACATGTGCCTAAATGAAGGGCGGTACATTCCTGTGGTTTTTATCCATAATTCCGCGGAAGTTCTCTACAAGCAGGTGGGGGAAATTCTCCACTCTCGGGCGGTCTATTCGGTCACATGGGGCCTCGTGACTCCACCGCACCACTGGTCATTCCAACTAGAAGAATGTGACGCGGTTGCGAACGCTTAGGCGTCGCTAACCGCGACGGGGGGCGAAATGCGCAGGTCAGCCGGGCTTATAAGCCAGTGCAAGGTCTTGATGCGCAATTTTACGGGTGGGAAAAGCAGCCAAGTGACCGCACCGGCGCGCGTGCCCTTTACATCGCAAGCGTTGCTCGGTTCCTTGCCATCGTCCGCCCCCGTTGATCTCGACACCGCGGGACGAAAGCTGAGAATTTTCTTCTGGCCACACTATCGGAGCAATCCCTATCAATCGCTTTTATATGGACGCAATGGGTCAAATTACACTATCGAAGCCGGCGATATTCATCAAGCGCTGAGTTGCCTTGCAAGTTCGTCACGGGCGGAGATCTGCGTCTTTCACTTACATTGGTTGGCGGCAGTAATCGGCGTCTCAGAGAGCCCCGCCGAAGCAAAGGCAAAGGCGGGGGAATTTCTGCGGGATCTATCGGCCTTCGCGGCTGGTGGTGGCAAGTTCGTCTGGACAATCCATAATGTCACCTCTCACGATACCCCCCATGCAATGCTGGAGGCGGAGATAAGCCGCGAACTTTCTCGGCGGGCCGACATTATTCACGTGCACGGGCGCGCGGCCATCGCAGCGGCAAGTGAGGTATTCCCGATTGATGATACGAAGGTCGTCGTCGCCGAACACGGAAACTATGTCGGCGTGTATGCGAATTCAATCGACCGGAGGGAAGCCCGGTCCAGGCTGGGTCTGTCGACGAACGCTCTCATATTTCTGCTCTTTGGCCAGATACGCCCTTACAAGGGTACCAGCCGTCTTCTGGCGGAGTTATCCGCCATCGCGCGACAATCCGACGAGGAACTCGGGGTGGTCATCGCGGGCAAGCCCCTCGGGGTGGATCCCGAGGTCCTGAGGCGAGAAGTGGGGTCGCATCTGCGAGCGGTATTGCACCTCAGTCGCGTCGATGATGCAGACGTTCAGATCTATATGCGGGCCGCGGACTTCCTCGTTCTGCCTTTCCAAAGAATTCTGACGTCAGGGTCTGCAATACTCGGATTGTCATTTGGGACGCCAATTATCGCCCCGTGTGCTGGCCTATTGCCCGAGCTCATAACGCATGGACGTGAAGGCATACTCTATGATGCTGAGGACCCTCTGGGTTTTTCCAAATCTCTGAGACTGGCTCTTTCGCTCGCTCCCGAGGAACGAGCCAAGATGGCACGTTTGGCATTTTCGACGGCGCAGGCGCTCAATTGGCGATGCAGCCGAGAGAGAGTGTTGCGCGCAATAGTGGGAAAGGGCCGAAATGGCTAAGCTCAAATCTCCATTGCCGATCCGACCGCGCATTGGGCGCTACAGCCACATTCGCATCGCTATGTTCGGGACACCTTCGCCTTGGCTGTCCTCAGCGACCGTGTTGATGACCGATTTGGAAAGTATTGCCCAACTCGCGAGAAGTTCCGACCTCGTTATGGTGCGCGAGGGCCCGAGGGCGGAAAAAGCGGCCCGTCTCGCAAGACCGGCGGGATGCCCAATCGTTGCGATTTGCTTTTCCGATCGCGCGCGAGAGGCACCCCCACCGTGGGCAGATTTCCTTGTCGTCGAAGGAGAGGGTGCGTTAGGAATGCTCGTTGGCGGCGCGCGAAACGAAGGAGTATTGCCCCTTGCACCAAGTGTGGATCCCTCGCGCGCAGATCTCTCGCCATGGCCGCGGATGCCATCGCGCCCAATGGTACTTCTCTGCGAAAATCTACCGCTTGGAAAACTCGATCTCACCAAATTTTATGGAGAGCGGTGCACGCTAAGAAAGGTCCCACCCGTTACAATTGGCGCGGCCGAGCCTACTCAGCTGCAAGGAATCAAGAGCACTGTAGCCGTCCTTCTCGAGCGAGAGCGGTTTGGCTCGAATTGGTCTTTCCTTTCCTATGTGCTTGCTGTGACCTCTGCCGGCGGCGCGGTCATCGCAACAGACGAGCTCGCAGCCGCCCTCACTGAGTCGGACCAGATTATCGCTGCGGCAAATACCCACGGCGCCATCATCCAACGTTACCAAGAGTTCAAGGACATTGACTATCGCGAGCGCTTTACTGTTAGGGCACGGCGCACGGTCTATGCGAACCATACAATGGTAAGGCGGCTAGAAGAGATGCTCAGCGCTGTGGGATTTGCAATCCTGCCGCCGAGAAGAATTTCCGTGCTTCTCTGCACTAAGCGGCCGGAGCTCCTTGACGCTGCGCTCAAGCAGATTGAGCGTCAGGACTACCCCGCCATTGAGCTAATACTCTGCTTGCACGGAATAGGTTTCGAAATAGAGGCAATTCGGCAGCGCCTCAATGAGCGCCCATTTTCACATATCACCGTGCCGTGCCCGGAGGAGTGGAATCTCGGACAATGTCTGAACATGGGGTTGCAGCGGGCGAGCGGTTATTTCATTGCAAAGATGGACGATGATGACTTTTATGGACCCAATCACCTCACGGATCTTGTGCAAGCGTATGACTTCTGCGGCGGGCCAGTTGTCGGAAAGTGGGCAACTGCAATATATTTTCAAGAGCAGAATGTTACCGTTTACCGCCACCTCGGAAAAACGGAAACGCCGAGGTACACAGTTATTGGTGGAACTATGCTAAGTGCACGTCCACTGCTTGCGAATTATCGCTTTATGGAGCTGCCCACGGCCGTCGATCGCACGTTCTTCGAGCGATTGCGGCTCGACCGAATTCCGGTGTTTTCCACGCATGGTTTTGGCTTCGTGTATCATCGTCACAGCGCCGGCCACACATGGGCGGTTGGCAGTGAATACTTTGAAAATGCGGCAAGTGCTAAGTATTCAGGATTCGATGACAACTTCCTGGGGCCGACTCTGCTTCCTTCGTGTCCGGGAGAGGGCTCATGTAAGGAAGAGTCCAACGACCCTTCAGTCGGCGTAGCCCCGCAAAAAAGCGATCGCGCATGGCCCGCTGTTGTCCGCCGAGCCGCGGGCATTTCGCCGAAGTTAAGATCACTGCTCTACGTGCTCGAACAACCCGAGCCAGGGCGCGCGCTCTTAGGGATTGCAGTTGGTCGCGCGCGACGTTTCGCTAGCCCCATGGGCAAGCTGCTGCACATTGCGCGTAACGCCCACCGCAACACCGAAGGCCTGGCGCAAGTGAGGGCGCTGCGTGTTGATATTGGTAGGAGGCATGGTGACCTCAGGGTGTTCGGCATCGGCGGCCAGTCAGCGCTCGCTTCTGCGGCCCTCGGCATTTCCACGGACGCACGGGCGTCAGACCTTTTAATCCAGCAAAAACCTGATCTCATTCTGGTAGATGCTCGGAAGCAAATCTCCGGGGCGGATGACCTCTCGGCTGCTCGCGAGCGCTGGCCGGCGGCACCTGTATGCATCCTCACTTCGAGAGAGACACATGAGGCCGCGACGGCATTGGTGGCAAGGGACTCAGACCTGCGCCTCCGGGAGGACATTGATCTGGATGATAGCGCTCCCACTAGCATTCCGCCCTTAGTTGGTGCAGAGGTGTTAACTCGCGTTTCTCAGTCGATCCCCCTCGAACGACGCACACTCCACGTTGTGGGATGCTCGCACACGATGCGGCGATTGACTGCCAATGGCGAATTCTTATCAGCTCCGCCGTCCGCCGCACTCGATACAGGAGCAGAAGAGGCGTGCGCCTTTGCGTGCACGATCGCAAGTGCAAACAGAGTACGACTTTATCCGTTGACTTTCGCTGATCCCCACCACCTTTGGCGCACCTTGGTCGTGCTACTTATCGCAGCGCAAGACCTTACAATTGAAGACAAGCTGTCGTCACTCCCGTTGCCAGAGGCCTTCAAACGCGCTGTCGGTGAATGCGTTACTTTTACCCAAAGCAATCTGCGCCTTCGCTGGCACCTTCTTAGGATTGTTCAAGATCACTTCACTTCCGCCGCGCAATTAGCGACCCTGCGTCGTACTGTGTTTGGGGGCCCGTTTTCTTGCAAGCATTCTATCCTAGTGCTCGGGCCGCAGGCGACTGGCTCGGCGGATGCGTTTGCAGGTGAGACTGCAATCACATTCGCACCACTTAAGCCTGCAGCGATGAGGGCGTCGGAGTTAGCGGCCAACATCTATGAATGCCTGGACAACACGTCCGCCTTGATTGGGGTTATATCGACCGATCCCATTGATGTTAGCGCAGTCCACGGCTTGGTCGCTGCGCTCGAGCTTGCGGGTGCAGATCTGGTGGTCCTCTGCTCAACCGCGCGGCAACCAACGGCGCTGGTCGCGAGTGTTGATTTGCTCCGCACGCTGCGGTTAAGAGGCAGCGGAACGCATGACCTTGCCGAAATTGTCGAGAGGGCGGAACGCTATGGCGCACGCCTTTGGAGAGAGGGGACTTGGCGACGTGCGCCTTCGTTGAGCGAGGAAACTGTGTCCGATGTCGCATAGTTGCTCGCCACACTCTGTCTCGGTTCTCGGCCGAGGCCGACGACGGCCGTCTCCCCGCTGGGCGCAAGTACCCAACCACGTTGACCCGTGCAATAATTCTGGATCGAGCTACGGTCCGATGCAGCGTCTCTGAGGACGAGTGTTACGTCAGTTTTTGTGCATAGCCCCATCCGTCGCGCTCCCAACATTTGAACCGGGGGTCACGTCTAACCAAGAGCTCGAAGACCTTTCGAACCTGCGGCATGGTGCGATACGCCTCGGGCATCGCCGTCACGTAATCGGTATTCATGAGGGAGGGACTGGACGTAAACGACCAGTCAAGGTCGTCAAAGATAATCAGTCCGCCGCGAGTCAACAGGCTCGCCACGAGATAAAATGCAAAACCGTCAGCGTCCCATGTGTGAGCGCCGTCAATAAAGCAAAAATCAAACGGCGCTTCGCAAGCTCCGTTACTCTCGATATATTCCAAGAGATACCACGTATACCCGAGTGGGCAGAAAATGGGCGAGACGAACGATGCCAAGTCTAGCCCCTTCAGGATGGAATTAATGTCGGGCTTACGGCTCAGTGCGGCAGGGACATCAACGGAGATTAGCGATCCACCGGTTCCCAGGGCCGCGAGGCCGCCAGCGATATAGGCACTTCCGACGCCGTGCGCAAAGCCGAGTTCTAAGCATCTGGAGAATCTATGTTCGACCACCGTATTGTATAAAATCGCTCCATTGGTCGGTGCTGTGTACGGGATTCCTTTCGTCGCGGCTTGAATTGTGGCGAGGTTCACTGCTGGCCCCAGGGCGATATCGTTAAGGTTATTGTTCTCTATTGCTGCGGCTTTTCTGCGGCAGGGACCTGCAGACTTGATCGTTAACCCCTTCGCCGGCGCGCTCGTTTAAGGCCTCTTAACGCTGCTCTCCGCTTTGCGGCCCCTTGCCGAGAGTATTCAAGGCCTTTGCATGAAAAATGCTTTTGGAGCTCTCGAGCCGCCGTGCGTGTTCGGAAGCAGGGCACGCGGTCAGTCGATTTGTAATTCAGGGTAGCAAGCGATGCCGCAAGATAGCTGGAGCGACGTTTTTAGCTGGCCGATTATCGGGGTTCATAGCATCCTGATGCCCGACGGCAGAGTGCTCACCTTTGGTACGGATCAGAACGGCCAACAGGGCAGCCAGCACATATTCGATGTGTGGGATCCGGTTACCAACACGCACGAGACTCTCCAGCATACCGTTCACACGGATATTTTCTGCTCGGCGGCAATGATTGTGCCGGAGACCGGCGAGATCCTTATCGCGGGTGGCGATACGCGACCCTTTGCGACGGTCAACAATGGCGTTGCTGACGTTAATGTTTTCGACTACCGAACGACAACTTTGTCCCCCTCGCCGACCGGCGACATGACGTACGCGCGCTGGTATCCGACAGCGGTAACGCTCGCAAACGGCAAGACGCTGATGCTCGGCGGCCGCGACGGCGACCACGCCGGCGTCGGAACACCTGAACTTTACACTCCGGGCGTGGGCTGGAAGACGCTGGATGGGGCAGCCAGCGGTCTTATTGCGAAGGATTGGAGTTATCCACGAGCGTGGCTCGCCAGCGACGGCCGGATCATTGTTCTTGGTAGTGAGGGTCAGGTCGGCAAGGCGCTCATTATGGACCCGTCCGGGGAAGGGCGTGTTTTGGGCACCTACAACACACCATTTGTCGAAAACCAGACGGTCCCCTCGATCATGTTCGACGAGGACAAGACACTCTCGTTAGCCAAGGATGGTTCGGTCTGGATTTCTGATTTCAGCGGCGGAGGCCTAAAATTCACGCGAACGGCGGATGCCGGCGGCAACCGACTCTGGTCCAACATGACGTTGCTGGCGGACGGTTCCGTGATGCTGAGCGGTGGGAGCGGTGTGGATACGTCAGCACAAGGCGTGCTGGGGGGCGTCACTAACGTCGTCAAGATCTGGCATCCGGAAACAGGCCACTGGACGGTCGCAAGCGAAGCGGCGATCCCCCGTCTCTATCATTCGACAACGTTGCTCCTTCCGGACGCAACCGTGCTTTCACTCGGCGGTGGCGCCCCGGGTCCGCTCACCAATCTCAATGGCGAAATTTATAAGCCCGCCTATCTGTTCGATAGCAATGGAAACCTCGCCGAGCGGCCGCAGATCCTCGACGCGCCAACCGAGCTCGCGCAAAGGCAAGACTTCACGATTACGGTCGACGATCCGGCATCGATCTCGCGGCTGATGCTGATTAAGTATGGCGCGGTGACGCACAGCTTCAACATGGAGGCGCGTAAGGTCGACCTCAATTACACCGTCGACAACGACGGGACGCTCCATGTCGATCTTCCCAACAATTCCAATATCGTGACCCCCGGTTACTGGATGCTCTTCGCTGTCAATGACAAGGGCACGCCGTCGATAGCCGCATCGATCCACATCGATACCGGTGGGGAGCTTTACTCTGCGGCGGCGGGAGCGTTTTTGACGTTAAATGGTAGCGCCGAGTACATTGCGGCCTGGAACAGCTTCAAGCTGACGCCGAATGCGAAGGGCGCCGTCGGCAGCCTGTTCTCGAACGAGACGATCAGCCTCGATCACGACTTCTCGATCAATTTTCAGATCAATCTCGGCACGCAGGAAGCCGGTGCCGAGGGCATCGCCTTCGTCCTTCACAACGATCCGAACGGCGGCGATGCCATCGGACTGGGCAATGCGATCGAAGGGGCGACGGGCATCAGCAACGGCCTTGCCATCGAGTTTGACACCTGGAACAAATCCGCGACCGGAGCCTACCTTGCGCATGATTTCGGCTCGATCACCGATACCGATGCCGCGGTCAAGCAAAGTCACGCGCTGGGCAAGGTTGATCTCGGCAACCTCGAAGACGGAAAATGGCATAACGTCGCCGTCTCTTGGGATGCGGCGGCCAAGACCCTTGTTTATATCGTCGATGGAAAACTGGCCGGAACCCTGACCAAGGATCTTGCGGCCGCGTACTTCGGCGGCTCAAATTTGGTGCACTTTGGGTTTACGGCGGCAACAGGCAACTCGTCCAATACGCAACAGGTGCGCCTGTCGTCGGTCACGGCGCACTACGAAAAGCCGGCCCCGCCAAACGGCGATCATGAGGATTGCGATTCGCTTTTTTCCGTCGAGCATCTGGACCACTTCGCGACCATGACCGGAGGGGCGCGCTTCAACGACGTCGCGGGCGTGGCGACGCTCACGCAAAATGCGCAACATAAGCTCGGCGCTATGATGTCGGATGTGCGCCTCGACGTTTCGCACGACTTTACGATTGAGTTCGATGTCTTTTTGGGAAGATTCGATAAAGGCGGTGATGGCCTCGCCTTTGTCCTTCATAACGATCCGGTCGGGTCGCGTGCTATCGGTGCTGCCGGCGATGGCCTAGGTGCTTATGGCATTCGCAACGGCTTGGCCATTGAATTTGACACTTGGAACAACGGGGCGCAGGCGGGCGATATTGCGACCGACCACACGCGGTTCGTCGATACCGATGCGGCGCGCGCGGTGAGCTTTGTCACCGGGGCCGTCAGCCTCGGAAACATTGAGAATAGCTATTGGCACGCTGTGCAAGTGACGTGGGACGCGGAGACGCATAAGCTGTCGTACGCGTTCGATGGGAAGACGATCGCCACCCTCACGAAGGACTTGGCCGACGCCTATCTCGGCGGATCTCAGTTTGCCCACTTCGGGCTTACCGCCTCAACGGGCGGCGCCACCAACTTGCAGCAGGTTCGCGTCGTCACTGTCGATGCCGTATTGGAGGACGGCTATACCTGTAACTGCGATACGGCTGCGCCGGCGCTGCAACTGAACGGCAACGCCTCCTTCAAACGCGTGACGGGAAACATGACGCTCACGCCCGATGCGAAGAACCAAGTGGGCTCGATCATGTCCGAGGATCGCATTGATTTGACCCATGACTTCACGATCACGTTCGACGTCTTTCTGGGCGGCCGCGACGGGGGTGGCGACGGCGTGGCTTTTGTCCTCCACAATGACATGCGGGGTGCAGGTGCGATCGGGCTCGGCGGGGATGGTCTTGGCGCGTTCGGGATTGAGAACGGGTTGGCTATTGAACTCGACACCTGGAATAACGGCGCCGCCAATCAGGATATTGCCGGCGACCACACCCGTTTCGCCGATACCAACTCGTCTCAAGCACAAAGCCCGATTACTGGCGCGATTAATCTCGGCAATATCGAGGACGGCAAGTGGCATTCGGTCAAGGTCAGTTGGGACGTAGATACGCATATGCTGAGCTATACGTTTGATGGCCGCTCGACAGGGTCTCTCACGCAGCATCTCGAGGATGACTATTTTGGTGGATCCCAATTGGTTCACTTCGGTGCCACGGCCTCGACGGGCGGCGCGACCAACCTGCATCAGGTGCGTTTTGTGAGCGTCGACGCCGTATTCGAGGGCGACGACATGAGCCAGGATCACCACGCGACCGACATGACGGCCAACGATCATGCCTAAGGCGTCGGGGCCCTCCGCCGAGGCCCATCGGCCGAACCGTTAACCGCCGTTAATACTGCCCGGGCCTGATACCTGAGGTGGTCGTCTCGATTTGGGGCGACTTTATCTCCGCGAGGCGGCACTACCCCACAAATCGTCGCCGTGGGCCATAGGGTTAAACTGGCACAGCGCATGCATTTTCGCTCATGGCGAGCCGGGCTTTCTGCCCGGCTCAGGATGCGGAGGCAATTGTCGATGTCCCTACCTCATTCCGCGGCTTCCTTCTCGGTCTCCAAAGACTCGGGGGCCGTTCGCTGAGGCTAGATGTCGAGAGCAGGGACACCATGGCAATTCAGTCAGTGTCGAAACGAGGTATCTGACATGGCGACGGACAGGTGGAGCAACGTTTTTAGTTGGCCGGTAATTGGCCTTCATAGCATCCTGACGCCCGACGGCAGAGTGCTCACCTTTGGTACGGATCAGAAGGGGCAGCAGGGCGGCCAGCACATATTCGACGTGTGGGATCCGGTCACGAATACTCATCAGACCCTTGAACACACTGTGCACACGGATCTTTTTTGCTCCGCGGCAATGATCGTGCCGGAGACCGGCGAGATCCTGATTGCAGGTGGAGATACACGACCGTTTGCCAAGATCAACAATGGCGTCGCTGACGTTAATGTTTTCGACTATAGAACGACGACTTTGTCCCCCTCGCCGACCGGGGATATGACGTACGCGCGCTGGTACCCGACTGCCGTGACGCTTGCAAACGGCAAGACACTGATGCTCGGCGGACGCGACGGCGACGGGGCCGGCGTCGGAACACCTGAACTTTACACTCCGGGCGTGGGCTGGAAGACGCTGGATGGCGCAGCCAGCGGTCTCATCGCAAAAGATTGGAATTATCCACGGGCCTGGCTCGCCAGCGATGGTCGGGTAATCGTGCTTGGCAGTGCCGATAATGCCGGCAAGGCATTGATCATGGACCCGTCCGGCGACGGACGAATTCTCGGCACCTACAACACACCATTTGTCGAAGACCGGACGGTCCCCTCGATCATGTTCGACGAGGACAAGACACTCTCGCTGGCCAAGGATGGTTCGGTCTGGATTTCTGATTTCAGCGGCGGAGGCCTAAAATTCACGCGAACGGCGGATGCCGGCGGCAACCGACTCTGGTCCAACATGACATTGCTGGCGGACGGTTCCGTGATGCTGAGCGGTGGCAGTGCCGTGGATACGTCTGGAGAATACGCGCTCAGGGGCGTCAACAACGTCGTCAAGATCTGGCATCCGGAAACAGGCCACTGGACGGTCGCAAGCGAAGCGGCGATCCCCCGTCTCTATCATTCGACAACGTTGCTCCTTCCGGACGCAACCGTGCTTTCACTCGGCGGTGGCGCCCCGGGTCCGCTCACCAATCTCAATGGCGAAATTTATAAGCCCGCCTATCTGTTCGATAGCAATGGAAACCTCGCCGACCGGCCGCAAATTCTCGACGCGCCAACCGAGCTCGCGCAAAGGCAAGACTTCACGATCACCGTCGACGATCCGGCATCGATCTCGCGGCTGATGCTGATTAAGTATGGCGCGGTGACGCACAGCTTCAACATGGAGGCGCGTAAGGTCGACCTCAATTACACCGTCGACAACGACGGGACGCTCCATGTCGATCTCCCCAACAATTCCAATATCGTGACCCCCGGTTACTGGATGCTCTTCGCTGTCAATGACAAGGGCACGCCGTCGATGGCCGCATCGATCCACATCGATACCGGTGGGGAGCTTTACTCTGCGGCGGCGGGAGCGTTTTTGACGTTAAATGGTAGCGCCGAGTACATTGCGGCCTGGAACAGCTTCAAGCTGACGCCGAATGCGAAGGGCGCCGTCGGCAGCCTGTTCTCGAACGAGATGGTCAGCCTCGATCACGACTTCTCGATCAATTTTCAGATCAATCTCGGCACGCAGGAAGCCGGTGCCGAGGGCATCGCCTTCGTCCTTCACAACGATCCGAACGGCGGCGATGCCATCGGACTGGGCAATGCGATCGAAGGGGCGACGGGCATCAGCAACGGCCTTGCCATCGAGTTTGACACCTGGAACAAATCCGCGACCGGAGCCTACCTTGCGCATGATTTCGGCTCGATCACCGATACCGATGCCGCGGTCAAGCAAAGTCACGCGCTGGGCAAGGTTGATCTCGGCAACCTCGAAGACGGAAAATGGCATAACGTCGCCGTCTCTTGGGATGCGGCGGCCAAGACCCTTGTTTATATCGTCGATGGAAAACTGGCCGGAACCCTGACCAAGGATCTTGCGGCCGCGTACTTCGGCGGCTCAAATTTGGTGCACTTTGGGTTTACGGCGGCAACAGGAAACGTCGTCCAATACGCAGCAGGTGCGCCTGTCGTCGGTCACGGCGCACTACGAAAAGCCGGCCCCGCCAAACGGCGATCATGAGGATTGCGATTCGCTTTTTTCCGTCGAGCATCTGGACCACTTCGCGACCATGACCGGAGGGGCGCGCTTCAACGACGTCGCGGGCGTGGCGACGCTCACGCAAAATGCGCAACATAAGCTCGGCGCTATGATGTCGGATGTGCGCCTCGACGTTTCGCACGACTTTACGATTGAGTTCGATGTCTTTTTGGGAAGATTCGATAAAGGCGGTGATGGCCTCGCCTTTGTCCTTCATAACGATCCGGTCGGGTCGCGTGCTATCGGTGCTGCCGGCGATGGCCTAGGTGCTTATGGCATTCGCAACGGCTTGGCCATTGAATTTGACACTTGGAACAACGGGGCGCAGGCGGGCGATATTGCGACCGACCACACGCGGTTCGTCGATACCGATGCGGCGCGCGCGGTGAGCTTTGTCACCGGGGCCGTCAGCCTCGGAAACATTGAGAATAGCTATTGGCATGCTGTGCAAGTGACGTGGGACGCGGAGACGCATAAGCTGTCGTACGCGTTCGATGGGAAGACGATCGCCACCCTCACGAAGGACTTGGCCGACGCCTATCTCGGCGGATCTCAGTTTGCCCACTTCGGATTTACCGCCTCAACGGGCGGCGCCACCAACTTGCAGCAGGTTCGCGTCGTCACTGTCGATGCCGTATTGGAGGACGGCTATACCTGTAACTGCGATACGGCTGCGCCGGCGCTGCAACTGAACGGCAACGCCTCCTTCAAACGCGTGACGGGTGACATGACGCTCACGCCCGATGCGAAGAACCAAGTGGGCTCGATCATGTCCGAGGATCGCATCGA
>CAVUEM010000049.1:0-42011 GCA_963740475.1 uncultured Alphaproteobacteria bacterium
ACGCTGATGCGCGGCGGACGGCGCGTGCGCTCGAAAGAGTCTATACCCTTCCTCAGATCGCCCCAGAACTCGGACCACGGCCCCTCGCCATGCGCGGCGACGTTGTGCTCGGTCATTCGGAAGGGAAGATGTGCACCGGGACATGACGCATGCCGGCGCGAAGGGCGGCCGAGACAAGATCGTAGAGTCCCAAGCTGACTCGGTCCGTCATGGCAAAACAGCCATCGAATCGCACCCGCCATGGACGAGGATGAGCGAGCCAGTCCGCCCGTTCTCATGATCGAATGTGTTTGGATAGCCGATGTCCAAAGACCGTTGCCAACGGTCGCCGAAGTGCATCTGATCGTCGGTTATGGTGTAAACCCTCGGTGTTGCCGATCGCCTTCGCGCAGCTTCGGACCGAGCTTTCCTGACGAAGCAGATCGGGTAGGTGGCGAAGCTGGCGTAGGCTCCATCCTTTTCGACCCAGACCTCCGAGCTCCCACTTTTCCTTGAAAATGCGGATAAGTACTCGAGCCCCCAAACTGACGCCTGTGGCGGCGAGGCGAGAGAGCGACGTCTCCGTATCGGGCGTGCCCGGAAGGGGCAGCGGAGCCGGCCTCTTTGGCGGCCAGCCGGCGATCGAGGCGTTCGGTTTCGGCTTGCTCGGCAGCGCTCGCGTTGCCTACGGCCCACTTGCCAAGCGCAAGGACGCAACAGACAATCACGAAGCATTTCGGAAACGGCGACACGCGCCCACCCCCTTGATCGATCCACCGAGACGCCGAACGACCGATTGCGATAGCGCGCCATCCGGCGGACTGGCGCTTGCGCTTCCTCGTCCTTCTCGAGGACGCTGTAGATGCCGACCGTCGTATCGTATCCGGTCTGGCCCTTCGAGACGCAGGCACCTGTCGCGTTGCCGCCGGCGTCGCACAGAGAGACCCCGCTGGCCTTTGAGCCAATGGACAGCCGTGACGGTCGCCCAGCCGGCGAGCTCTGGACCGCTTCGCCCCGATCGGCGGCTCTCTTGCTCGCTGATTGGCGGCGGGCGCCATGACAGGTGTCGCGAGCATTGCCGGCACGGCAAATTTCAACAGAGCAAGCTCGTCCTCTTTCGGGACCGCGGAAATCGATGCAGATGGCAACGTCTGCTACTTTCTTATGAGCGGGCGGAATTGTTGCGTGTCACGCATCGAATTCATGTCCGCTTTATGGCCTCGACTTGCAACGCCAAGGTGTTGCTTGGTGGAGGCGGTCAAAGCCTCCTTATAGCGCTTCGGTCATGGGATCACCGGGGAACAGTCGGTTGATGACGAGCCTCCAGTCTGCTTGGATCCCTCGCGTCGCTGACTTCTGCGGTCGCTGGTCGCCCAATCGCAAGCAGCCGATGCGTGGTAGCTCCAACGCCCGGCGGGCGTTCGATTGTACGTTCTCTTAACGACCCGGTCGCATCGTACTGGCGTCCAAGGGTGGGAGTTGCACAAATCTGATCTGAACCTAACGTGATCAAGGAGAACCCCATGTCCGCGCGTACGTCCCTGTCGGCTGCTCTAGCGATTGCAACCCTCGTCGCACTTCCGTTAGGTATCGGACGCCCGGATGCCGGCACCTCTGCCGCGTCGAGGCCGGCGCAGTGGCTTCGTCGACGGCACCACCGTGTGATCTCAAACGCGCTTGGCGACGCCGTCGTCGCGTCGGTGACCAGGACGCTCGGCTCGCTCTTCCGCCGCGATCGCGGCTGCAAGCAGGTCCTGCTTTTGCGCCCCTCGTGCGCGGCGCGGAGCCGCGCCGTATTGCCGCCGCGTGCTCCTCGACGGCGAACGTCGAGATAGGCGTGTTTGGCTGCGCCGACTTTCACGCCCTTAGGCATCGAGCCGACTTCGGGTCTTGACCTTGACCCAGCCGAGGTTGCCCGAGACCCGAGACTTAGGCCAGATGTCACCCCCTGCTCTCTGCTGCGTCGCACGGGAAGGCTATTGACGATCGCGGCAGTTTTGATCAGCTGGAGTTTCGTGGTCTCGACTTCATGAAGGGAGGTCGAACAATGAGCGTTACGTCATGATCAAGTGCCCGACGACAGGGTCGGGAGGTCGTGGTCGGTAGTCAGACGCGGATCAGATCAGCTTCGAGTCAATTACCAGATATACCCGCCTCGATGACGTGCCCGGAATGCGGAGAAGCGCATGTCTGGTCGAAGGGCGAGGCCTGGCTCAACACGACAGAGCGACGAAGGCCAGAAGGGCTAGGGCCGCCCTAGGCGCCTGGTAATTCTCGAACGAAGGTCAGTGGGGGGATATCCGATGCCAGGTCCTTCTACGTCGTCCGACATCAGGCGGCTCGGCACGAAAAGACAACTGCCGTGAACTACAACACGCCGAGCTGGCGCAACGTGTTTTCGAAACCCAAAACCACTGTCCGCCGTTTTGGGGACAGAATCCCGAACCAGGAACGCGAATGACCCGAGAAAGGCCGCCAGCGGTTTCATGACCGTCTAGGATAGCAGGCAACGGTTAGCGGTTGGCTAAATTGGTACGGCCGGACCATACATTCGGGTCAGAAGAAGGCGTCGTAGACACGGCGTCCGCTGATCGTCGGCTTAACCCCCAATCCAGGCGACGTTCCTTGGGCTCGCGCTGACTACCGGTTTCGGGCCATGTGTGGACGGCTCCGGGTTGTCAAGGGATTGATCACGTCGCAGCGCTGGTCGGAGCAGCCATGTGTTCGGCCTATTAGCGCGGCTCACAAGGCCGCTGGCCATAATGCCCTCCGCGGATCAGGTCCCGGTCAATACCCCGCATTCGACGATGCTATGGCCCATGTGGGTTGTCCTGATCACCGGATCGACCGGTTCTGCATTACGTGCTGTCGGCCCTTTCCAACCGTTTCATCACGCCGTTGCCGGCGCGATCTTGCCCGTCGTCGCTTGCCCTATCGGGCCAATGCGACGGGTTCCCTGTAGCTCTCGCCCTTGGCCATCATGGCCCAGGCCATGCGCGCGATCTTGTTGGCGAGCGCGATTGCGGCAACCTTCGTCGGCCGGCGCTCGAGCAGTCTGGCAAGCCACGGACGGTGCTTGGTGCCGTGGATCTTGGCGTAGCGAATGACCGACAGCGCGCCCACCGTGAACAGGCTGCGCAGATATCGATCTCCCTGCTTCGTGATGCTACCGAGCTTCTCCTTGCCCCCGCTCGAGTTCTGCTTCGGCACCAAACCGATCCAGGCCGAGAAGTCGCGGCCCGATCGGAACGCTTTCGCATCGGCAACGCTGGCGACCAGCGCGGTTGCAAGGGCAGGGCCGACACCAGGCAGCTCGTCGAGCCGGCGGCAGGTCTCGTTTGAGCGATGCCAGGCGTTGATCTGCCGATCGAACTCCAGAATCTGAGCTTTGAGCTTGCTGAGCAACGCACCTAAGGCTTCGAGACAAGCACGCGCGACCTCGGGGATGCGTTCGTCCCTTTGATCGGCGACGGCATAGAGCAGGTCCTCTACGCCGTTGCGTCCGACCGGTGCGACAATGCCGAACTCGGCCAGATGTGCGCGGATCGTGTTGATGACCGCGGTCTGCTGCCGGATGAAGAGATGCCGCGTGCGATGGAGCACTAGGCAGCTCTGCTGTTCAGGCGTTTTGGTCGGCACGAAGCGCATGTTCGGCCGTTGCACCGCCTCACAGATCGCCTCGGCATCGGCCGCGTCGTTCTTCTGGCGTTTGACGTAGGGCTTCACATAGGCCGGAGGGATCAGACGCACGGTATGTCCGAGAGCCTGCAGCTCGCGCGACCAATGATGCGACGTGGCGCATGCCTCGATGCCAACCAGGCAGGGCGGCAGCTTCTTGAAAAACGCCAGCACGTACCGACGCTTCAGTTGGCGACGGACGACGACACTGCCACGCGCGTCCACGCCATGGACCTGAAAGACCGACTTTGCGATGTCGAAGCCGACCGTCGTGATTGCCTGCATGATGAGCTCCTCCGGATCGTGGTCGCCTCATCGGCAACCGATTCCAAGGCGCTTGCGCGCCTAGTGGGAGGAGCCGTCCACAGCATCAAATCCGGAAGTAACGACATTCTACTTTTCGCCGATCGGCCACCTCGCTCGGGTCCTCGTTTCGGCGCGTGGGCGCTGGTGACTTGCCTACGCGAGCCTACGAAAGGCGCCTTTGTACAAAGTCGGGGCGCCTCGCCCGACAGTGCTGCTATTGCGCGAGCGGATGCCGAGCGATGGCGAACTCTCCGTCTCCGATCATGATGGCCGACTGTTGGAGGTCGCTCACTTCGGCCTTTCTTAGGTAAAGGAGCGCTTCATCGCCGAGTTGCCCCCCGGCGCGAAATTGATGCAGAGCTGGTGGAGTTCCGTCTCGGCCAGCGGCACGCCGACGAAGCCGCACTGATAAGGAGGTTCCCCTTCCCGGCAGCGGCCGTCGCCTTCTAGATGCTCACACGACGTACAGGTGCCAAACGGCCGTTTGCAGCACTCCCGAGCGACGTGACCGAGCATGCGCTCCAACGCGTTGGCTAAATGGTCGCGGGAGCCGGGAGGAAGAGCGGCCGCGGCCCGGACCAGGACCTCGAACGGATCGTCCACGAGGATGGCCCTGGCCCTATCCGTGAGCTCGAGGCAGGTGCTGCGGCCGTCAGCCTCCGATCGCGTTCGGAGGAGATAGCCCTGAGCGACCAGGCTTTCGGTGGTCTGTGAAGCAGTGCCGCGGGTTGTGCCGTGGAATTCCGCGAAGGCGGAGGGCGTCCGCGAGAAGCGGTTGGCCGACGCAAAATAGCGCAGCGCGGTCCATTGCGTCGGCGTGAGGCCGCTGACGAAGCCGTCACTCCGGGCGATGCGGCCGAGGTGAACGATCAGCTCGGCCACTGCACGCTCACTCATTTTCGGTCTCCTAGTTGCCAATTAATAGTAGCGTTACAAAACCATATTGACAAGGGAAGACGTGAAGATTAGTTTTGTTTCGCTATTATACTACCCGCATCCATGGATGCGCGGAATGCGCGAGGCACAGGTATGAAGATCAGTTCCAGCGCATATTTCGCCGTCGAATCCCTCGCCCGTCTGGCGGCCCGCGAGCCTGATCAGGCCTGCCCGACGGAGTCGCTGGCGCGCTCGATCAATTGCTCCGTGTCGTTCACGGAACAACTCATGGCCGAGCTGCGCACGGCCGGTCTTGTCAAAGCGACGCGCGGGCCGGGCCGCGGTTACTACCTGAGCAAGCCGGCGCACCGGATCACCGTGGCCGAGGTGTTCCGCGCCTTCGGCGAGCCGCGCGCCGTGGAGGACCGCTCATTTGCGCCGCGCGACTTGGGCGACCCGGAACTCGACAAGCTCGGCGGCACCGACCTCCTTTGGGAGGCGCTCAACAGCTACATCCTGCTGTTCCTGGAAGGCGTCTCTCTCGCCGACATTGCGCCGCCGACAGATAGGGAGGCATCGGATTATATGGACCACACGCTTCATTGAGCGCGCGAGCCTGGCTTATCGACACCAACCATGGCGGTCACGGTGATGCGGCAATCCGCTTTCGAGCAAACGATAGATTTGATGACTGACAAGGCGGTCAACAAGGAGGCTCGACGCCATGGTCCGCGGCGGCCAAGCAATCCGGTCGCTCTTCTTGGCCGAGTTCGTCTCGGCGTTCTTCCTGTCAATGCGCTGCTTCTTCGCCCCGAAGAAGACGCTGAACTACCCGTTCGAGAAGGGGCCGCTGTCGCCGCGCTTCCGCGGCGAGCACGCGCTCAGGCGCTATCCCAACGGCGAAGAGCGCTGTATCGCCTGCAAGCTGTGCGAGGCGATCTGCCCGGCGCAGGCCATCACCATCGAGGCGGGGCCGCGGCAGAACGACGGGACGCGCCGGGCAACCCGCTACGACATCGACATGGTGAAGTGCATCTACTGCGGGCTCTGCCAAGAGGCCTGCCCCGTCGATGCCATCGTCGAAGGGCCGAACTTCGAGTTCGCCACCGAGACGCGCGAGGAACTCTACTACGACAAGGAGCGCCTTCTCGCCAACGGCGACCGGTGGGAGCGCGAGATCGCGAAGAACCTGGAGCTCGATGCTCCGTACAAATAAGGAACTGGGAAGGAGCGGACACGCGGCACGGCCCGGACGACATGATTGTCCCTCCCTCTCAATGAACTGAGGCTGCATCAGCGCCTTCACGCCAGCCACGGCGTTAGCCCGGCGCTGGCGGTCGACGGAGCGAACCATGACGTACGTCGTCAAGGATGCCTGCATCAAGTGCAAGTACATGGACTGCGTGGAGGTCTGCCCGGTCGACTGCTTCTATGAGGGCGAGAACATGCTTGTCATTCATCCCGACGAGTGCATCGACTGTGGCGTGTGCGAGCCCGAGTGCCCGGTCGACGCGATCAAGCCCGACACCGAGCCCGGTCTCGAGCAATGGCTCGAGCTCAACCGAGAGTACGCCGAGAAGTGGCCGAATATCACGGCCAAGAAGGATGCCCCACCCGACGCCGACCAATACCGGGACGGGAAGGGCAAGTTCGAAAAGTACTTCTCTCCGACAGCTGGTGAAGGCGACATATGAACTGGCGCAGCGGCCGGCGCCGCCGTGGTGGCGACCGCTGCCGCCGATGAGCTTCAAGCCACATGACACTCGAGAGCATCCTCGCCGACTTCGAGCTTCTGGATAATTGGGAGGATCGCTATCGCTACGTGATCGAGCTCGGGCGTGGCCTCCTGCCGCTGCCCGAAGCGGCACGCACGGAGGCCAACAAGGTGCGGGGCTGCGCCAGTCAGGTCTGGCTCGCGACCGACGTCGATGGCGCAGCCGCGGGGACCGCGCCTCGCCTCAGTTTCAAAGGCGACAGCGACGCCCATATCGTGCGGGGGCTGATCGCCATTCTTTTTGCGATCTACTCGGGCAGGTGCGCGGACGAGGTCCTTGGAATCGACGCGCGGGACGTGTTCCGGCGCCTCGGGTTGGCCGAGCATCTCACGCCGCAGCGCTCAAACGGGTTCGCCTCGATGGTCGAGCGCATCCGGGCTGACGCTCGCCTCGCCATGAGTAGAGAGTCCAAGGCGGCCTCAGCCGCGCCTGGTCCTGACGGCACCCGCGGTGCAACACACGAGAGGAAAAGTCCATGGCTGAGTATGTCAAAGTAGCCAAGACAAACGAGATCGAATCCGGCCAGATTCGATCGATCGATGTGAAGGAGGCGAGAACGGCGGCATGCGCGGCTATCGCGCTCTCCCTATCACACGATCGTTCTCGAAGCTGGCGAGCGCCCAGAGCTGATCCCACTTGCGTGAGATAGGTTGACCGCCTGGGTAAGGCGGATCGGGCTGCCCGTCACACCGCCAGTTTCTCAATCATCTAGGAGGAACAGCAATGAGCGGCACATTCATCAGAACAACGCTGTCTTCGGAGGACTCATGGCAGTAACGCCTGCGGCCGTACTTGCGGGGCCGCTCGCAAAGAAGGGGAGCACGAGCACACGAGCGACATCATGCGAAATGATAAGATGACGGATGAGGCGACGAGCGCGGCGTGCCAGCCTTCCCGAGACGAGGCGATGACGCTTTGCTGACAGCGCCGCGGGATTACCCTTGAGCTGACTTCCGCGGAGAGCCCTGGTCACACGTTTATCAGTCCGCCACAAGAGCCGGGACGCGATTTGCCGGCACCTTTTCGGGAACTTTCACCGGCTCTTTATAGGTCTCCGCTCGGGGCTCGGCGGTGCAACCGGTCGAACCGCTGGATTGGGGACCTGTTCCGGAATCGTCAGCGGTTCCGAACCCGGTTGGTGCGCGATGTTCATCTGGCATCTCCGTGCTCTTTCTCCGAAATGGACGTTACGATGCTGCGATAGGTGGCCAGGAGTATTTGCATCTCGTTCAGGATCCCCCCGGGCTCCTCCTTGTCCTGCAAACTTGAAACACGCGCCGAAAGGCTCCCTTGGTCGAGGCGGGTGGCTTCCGCCGCGGCATATGCGGTGAGTTCCTGGAGGGCGCTCCAGAATAAGTGATCCTTTGCGGTGCCCTCCCTATCAGCGGTGCTGCTCCAGGGCGCCGCGACGAGGCCCGCGAGCAGGTTCCGAGTTGCGGTGCCCTCCCTATCAGAGGTGCAGATCCATGGCGCCTCGATCAGGCCTGCAAGCAGGTGCCGATCGAGCAGTGAGACCAAGTCGGCGGCAAACAACTCTCCAAGCGAACTCCAGTAGCCATCGCCGCCGATGGATTGTGCGTGGACGAGGAGTGTCGCCAGCAGATTGATGTTGTGAATGTCCACCTTGCTGCCGGGCCCAACCAAGATGTCGGTTCGGCCGCTGAGAAACGGCAGAGTTGGGCGAATGGTCAGTCCGCTAGCAGTGCGTGCCCACCAGGTGAAGGCACCGTCGAACTCGCCATTAGGTCCGGCATCGTAGATGACGATGCGTTTGCCACGATGATAGTAGTCTTCCGAGACCGTGGTCGCGAAGTCGTCGAGCGCGTACTGGCGCAGCGTATCCGAGCTCAGATAGAAGCCGATGGCATGCAGCGCCGCGCTGCGGCAGTCAAGGCGCCCCGGCGAGCAGACTTGCAGCTGGATGTTCGGGTTGTTGAACACCCTGCAGCCCGTATATTGCTCGATGCACTCCAGGAGAAGAATGGCCGCGTGGGCGCTCCCCACCGGCGGCAGGACCAGGCAGAACTTGGCCTGCGAGCGCTTAAACACATTGCGCTCGAGCACACTCTTTTCGCCGCCTAAGGCCTCGATGAGGGAGCTGAACAGATCTTCGTCCCCGAGGCAGTGTAACTTGAGCCCGACCGACAACAATCCGTGGGACACGCGCCGCTTCTGATGAACGAGCGCGTCGACTTTGGCCGGAGCACGCTCATGCAGGATGTCCAGGAGACGTTCGATGCTAGCGGCATAGGCCACCGCGGTTTCCCCTCATGCTTGCTCCACAAATGGTCTGTGAGCCGGCGTTTCAGCTCACACCGAGGAGGTATTTAGCAGATGGGTTGCGATGACGCGGATCGCAACCTCGATGCGTCCCAATCCCGGCACGCTTCTTGGTGCGCGTCGCGCCCGGGCTAGCGAGGCACGGCCTAGATCTGCGCGATCGGATTTACTCTTCGATCATTGGGCTCGAAGGTAAGTTGGCACGACCTTCATCGTTCTAATGGGCGGTGTGACCACGCTCACCCCCGTCCTATGGGCTCGAGCGCCTCTGCTGGAGGATCCATTGACGGTCAAATACCCCCGCTCGCAATTCGATACGAACGAAGTCCACGACTTGCTCACTGCGTATAACGGCGCGTGTGCTCAGCTCGAGCTTGCCGCCGACGACAAGGCCGGGAGGGATGAGCTTGCCGACCTCGTGATGCAGTTGGTTCGCCAGCAAAGGTGGGATGCATCAGAGCTGCAGATCGAAGCCGTCCGGCTGTTTCGGCAGCCTCGATACGCCACCTGAAAGCCTGGCCTAAACCGAGCGCTGAGAAGTCTCGGCTGAGCAAGCTTCAGTCTATGGACGCCAGCGGCCGGGACACTGTCTCCAACGGCTTGCGCTCCGCTGCGACCGCCCAGCGCGCTGCGACAATTGCAGCCCCAATCATAAGACCCGCCCCCAATAAGTAGCCTACAAAGACAGTGACGCGCGAGCCGGTGTCGATGAGGAGGCCGAAAAGCCAAGGGCCCAAGACACCGCCGACACCCGTGCCGATCGCATAGAAGAAGGCGATCGCTAGGGCGCGGATTTCAAGTGGGAATGTCTCGCTGACCGTAAGGTACGCCGCACTCGCTGCCGTCGAAGCAAAGAAGAAGATAACCATCCACGCAATTGTCAAAGTTCCTGCCGATACGAGATCGTGTGCGAAGAGGTAACCTGTGCCCGCGAGCAGCACACCGGAGATGGCATAAGTGAAGATCAGCATTGGACGGCGACCGATCGTGTCAAATAGCCGACCGAGGAGCACTGGGCCAAGGAAGTTGCCAGCGGCGAACGGCAGGATGTACCAGCCAACATGGTCGGCTTGGATGTCGTAGAATTCCGTCAGGATGAGCGCATACGTGAAAAAGATTGAGTTATAGAAGAACGCCTGCGCAGCCATCAGGCTAAGTCCCACGAGGGTTCGCTCCCGCTGCGATCGAAAGAGTGTCGTCGCGACCTCAGTAAGCGGCGTATGTGAGCGAGCTCGCAGCCGAATCGTCGGCAACGGCCCGGGCGAAAGCGTGTGGCCAGCCTCTGAGAGCTTCGTCTCGATTCTGTCAACGATCGCCTTGGCCTCTTCCGCGCGACCATGAGTTATGAGCCACCGCGGACTTTCGGGGATCCACATCCGGATGAAGAAGATGATGACGCTGAGCCCCGCGCCGAGCAGGAACGCCACGCGCCAACCGACGTCGATTGGCAGCAGCTCAGGATCGAGAAGGACGATCGATCCGGCTGCGCCGATCGCCGCACCGACCCAGAAGCTGCCATTTATGACGAGGTCGGTCCAGCCGCGGACGCGTGCTGGAACAAGCTCCTGGATGGTCGAATTGATGGCTGTATACTCACCGCCAATGCCAGCGCCGGTGAGGAACCGAAAGAGGACGAAGCTCCAGAGATTCCAGGAAAGCGCCGTCGCTGCCGTCGCCGTCATATAGACGGCGAGCGTGATAAAGAAGAGCCGTTTGCGACCCAGTCGGTCGGTCAGCCAGCCAAAGAACAACGCCCCAAACACGGCGCCGGCAAGATAAGCGCTGCCCGCCAGCCCGATATCGGAATTGCTGAGGTGAAGAGAGGAGTGGTGCTTCAGGGCGCCCGAAACAGAGCCTGCCAAGGTCACCTCTAGTCCATCAAGTATCCAAGTAATACCGAGGGCGACGACGACCAGAGTGTGAAAACGTCCCCACGGCAATCGGTCCAGACGCGCGGGAATGTCAGTTTCGAAGACGGCATCCGACGCAATACCGCCAACGCTCGCAACGTCGCGATTTCGATGCAGGAGCGTCGGCGCCAGGATCGCCTCCTATCTATCGCTGTTGGCGGCTCCGCACTTGTACGCGATAGAGGCCTTTGACGAGCGGGCAATCGGCCCGGCCGACGCCTGTGGGCATCTTGCTATCCGCGGCGCTTTGATCGAAGCCAAGCGGCGAGGCGTCGCGATCGAGCGCCTTGACTTGCGCAATTCCGGCGACACCGCGGGCGACAAGCAAATTCGCGTTCCCACGCACCAGACTCCGTACTCGTTGCGCTGTGCCGATAAGGCGGCCGTGATGGACACCTTCCTCGTTGCTAGGCGGCCGTATCCTTTTCGGCGAGCCCGCGTGTGGAGGGGTCGTTTGCACCGATGGTGGGCGGGAGCTTTTGTTGGCAGACACCTATCTCGCCGCCCCCTGGCAACTGCAGTCGTGTCAGAAGTCCCCACGGCTCCTCGAGGATTGGACTACACCGCACGCGGTGAGCGGCAAGCTGACGTATCAAGCCGTGGAGGTCGTCACATATGAAGTACATAACGTGCCGATCGTTTTCCTGCGCGGGGAGACAAGCCAGCTCAGAGGGCGGTAGCGTGAAGGTGAGCCAACCATCCGCGCCAGCGTCCGCAGGGAACCCAAGAACGTCCTTGAAGAAGGCGCGGTCCGCCTGCGCGTTTTTGCTGTAGATGATCGTTTGGATGCCGGAAATCATCAGGTCGCTCCGTTTGGGCGGTAAAGTAAGTCAACAACGCCCTAGCTGCAAATTTGATCCGGCTCTGCGTTGGAGCGAGGCCTGCCTGCGCTTCAAATTGCCGCCAATGCCGACGGCGTACGAGGCACAGCAGGCATCCGCAGTAAACGAAGCCACGGAATCAAAGGGGATAAATCCAAGTTTGGTGTGGAGCGTGCACTCTGAGTGCGAGGTCTTGAGGCTCTCGGTGGCAAACGCCGCAGGTGGGGAAGGGTGAGGTGCCCGCAGGCATGAAACGGCTCATAGTCTCGGTGCTTGTTGCGGCAGTTGTCGGCGTCGGGCCGCTAGCCCCGGTACGGGCGACTATTCAGGAAGAGAGCTGCTGGGACCCGGACATCGAATATCCTGTCCCATGCGAGGACGACGAGGACTAGCAGCGAGGCATCGTGTGGGAAAGGTCATCTACTCCCAACGCCGCATTTTTAGTTCGCACGAGAAAAATGCCTGACACCGGTGAAGGCACACTGCGGGTAAACCTAAACTTCCTCGGCTACCCCCGATAGCGGACGATCATGCGAGTGGGCGAGACCGGGCGGTCAGGGCCATGAGTAGAAGTAGGACTAGGCGGAAATAAAAGGCAAGCCATGCTTGATGCGCGCCATCCGGCACGCGTCGTCGCCCACGTCGCACGCACGGCAGACGTCGGGGCGGTCGGCGTAGACGGCGCATGATGTCGAGACGCCGACCTCTCCCGCGAGCGCGGAGCAGCGCGTGCCGTCGCAGCGCATGCCCGACAGGCTTCTATCGATGTACTCCCGCGGCAGGCGCCCGAGCGCGTCATCGTCCTCGGTCGTGAACCGGGGCCAGTCGGCCGAGTACGAGCAGCATGCGCCGCAGGAGTTGCAGGGTGAGAGCCGCTCCAGTTCCGGCGTGTCGTTCGCCGCTTTCTCGATCAAGGCCACACTCTCCAATTGCGCCGAAGGCATTCCTGACCGAGGCAAATCGCTTCTAGGTGCTGGACGTGACAGAGCCGCCCTCGGACGAGAGCGGCTCTGAATTTATCGGACCGGGCTCGCTCATGCCGTCTGGCCAACACGCGAGCGCGCGGCGATTGTCGTTACGCAGCCTGAATGTTGGCGACAGCGATCTTGCCCGTGCGGCGATCTTCTTGGGTGTCGAACGAAACCTTCTGGCCTTCCGAGAGACTACGCATGCCCGCGCGCTCGAGAGCAGTCGCGTGGACGAACACGTCCTTGCCGCCGTTGTCCGGGGCGATGAAGCCAAAGCCTTTTTGATCGTTGTAGAATTTAACGGTACCCTTATCCATGGAGTTTCCTTTTTTGATCCATGCATGATTGCTCACGAGCTGGCACCCGCGACGAAACGCGCGCGCCAGCACTGCTTTGTCGATTTTTGGAGGGGTTCTGAACCTGCGCCTGGCAATGCCACGGCGTAGCGGCCCGGTCGTCCGGCCAAAGTCGATGAGCGCATATAGGTCTTATCGGCGCACAAAGCAAATAAAAAGAGAACTGACATGAGATTCAATTCATCGGCGCGCTATGCTTGCTGTGCCGCCTAAGCATTTCATCGACATATCACCCGGCCGCATGCATACTGACTCATCACTGGATCGGGCATTTGCCGCAGGCGCCGGTGGCTGAGAGACGCGTCGCGCTCCCGCCTGTAGGTGAAGAGGATCGCGGTGCCACCCTTCAACGGACATCCCCAAGGATTTAGCGCTGCCGCGTTGGAGCTCCTCGATCAGGGGCTCAACGAAATCTGGCATGACATGCAGGTGGCAGCCGTCGCAAAGACGCGGCCGGGCGGCGCCGCGCCGCTGATGTCCACGATCAGCGCTCGCGCCTGCGCCGCCGTTCAGGAAAATTGCCTCAGTGATCGCCAAATAACGCGCGGTTCTGCGCCTACGCGCCTGCCTCCTCGCTCGCGCAGAGCGTGATTTCGAGGCGGCAAACTCAAATCTCATAATCGGAGCGCATGGATGTCGCAATCGTCGCAGCACAAGTACAAGATCGGGCAAAGATTGTTCGCCGCCTGCCGCGCGAAGTGCGGGGAGTTCATGTACCGGATCAAGTCCGCCGCGGAATTGTTCGAGCGGGTGGCGCGGGAGAGCGAGATCGTAAGGCTTTCCTCAGGTGCGAGCGCCGGCGGCGCATGATCTCCCGGGCCCGCGGCCAACTGAGCGTCCGGCAACAGAGGTAGCGTGACATGGCGAGTAAGCGGAGCGACTTCTCCGCGGGCCCGCAGGCTATGTCCGCTCCACGGACGCTTTACCCCCGATAGCGGCCGGGCGGTCAGAATTTTATGGCGTTCCCTAGTCAGCCAGGAAAACATGTCCGATGTCCGCCTCGGGCGCCCCCATCTTCGCGCTGAACAGTCGACTATTTGCTTCCCGAAGTCGTCGGCAGACTTCCCGTCTGGGTCAGAGGTTGGGTGCTCTCTCGGGCTGGCGTTACGCCTGCCGCTCGAAGATGAGTGAAAGATTGTTGGCAGGCATCTCCGTGACTATCGGTTCTGCGAAACCGTGGGTCGCGGCCAGCGCCGCCACCGCTTCGAGGTCACGCACGCCCCAGGCGGGGTCTTTCGTTCGGAGATCGCGGTCAAAAGCTTCATTGCTCGCCGCCGTGTGGCGGCCGTCTCGGCGGAAGGGCCCGTAAAGGTAAAGCATGCCGCCCAGCGGCAGCACGCTCCCCGCACCACGCATTAGACCGACTGCTGCCGCCCAGGGAGCGATATGGATCATATTGATGCAGAGGACGATGTCCGCACGTGCGATCGGCCAAACCTCTGACGTGGCGTCGAGCGCGATTGCCGGCCGAATGTTGCGCAAGCCGAGCGCCGCAGCCCAGGCGTTGATGCTAGCACGGGCCTCCGAGTCTGGATCGCTCGGCTGGAAAATAAGCTCAGGAGCACTCGCCTGAGCAAAGTGCGTGATGTGCTCGCCGGAGCCGCTCGCGACCTCAAGTACAAGGCCCTGGGAAGGGAGGTAGCCTCGCAACACCTCGAAGATGGGATCCCGGTTGCGGGCCACGGCCGGGGCGTAGCGTCGGGCGTCTTCGCTCATGGTAGGTGGTTATTCCGGTCTGCACGTCGTGGCCCTCCTCGGTGAGCACATTCCGTACAGTGGGCATCCGACATCATCCTTCAACGTCATCCTGACTGGACAGTGCGCGCGCCGATCGGTCCCTGCGTTTCACTGCAGCGCCACCGGCTCAGAGCCCCCGCATGTGACGCCCGCAAAACCGTCGCAGACCGATGTTCTAACGCTTGGCACCAAATGCCTTGGTTTCTTGGGCTTCTGAGTACTCGGGGCTTTCGTAAAGAGCGCGGATCTCCGCCGCGTCGAAGCGCGACTCGCTCACTTCTATGACCGTACCAGCAAGCGCTTCGGCAGCTAGGTCCTCCATCGCGAACCGAATAGCTTCTGCCCCATTAGAAAACCGGTGATACGTCATGGGCCGTCGGCTCCATCGCCCCGTGCCGGAGAAAACCTCTGCTGGCAAAGTAAAATCAAACTTATCCATCACCACTATATGGGGGAACATTCAATTGTTTTACATCAGCCACGGCAAAGATCGGCTGCTGGAGCAGGTGCACTCTCCGACAAGGTCAGCTCTCCTCTCAGAATCCGCCATCCGCCAACCTCGATGCGATTTCCGGGACGGGTCAAAATTTCCCGTGGAGGCGACGTCCGCGCCACGGACGGTCTACCCTCGACTGCTGACGACCTTGTGCGTCGCCGCGAAGTGGCAATAAGGGCCATATGCGGTCATTGCATCTGTTTCCAGGATGCACCTGCTCAGTCGCCCTCACCCGGCTTGGGTGAAAAGTACTTGTCGAATTTCCCCGGTCTCGTCCCAGTAGGCGCGGGCGTCCTTCGGCATGTCCTTCTTGGCCACAATGTTCGGCCACTTCTGCGCGTACTCGCGGTTGAGTACGAGCCACTTCTCGACGCCGGGTTCGCTGTCGGGCTTGATGGCGTCGACCGGGCACTCGGGCTCGCAGACCCCGCAGTCGATGCACTCGTCGGGGTGGATGACGAGCATGTTCTCGCCCTCGTAGAAGCAGTTGACGGGGCACACCGCGACGCAATCGGTGGTCTTGCACTTGATACACTTCTCATCGACGACGTAGGTCATAGTCCGTGCCGTTCTCAAGGAAGAGGGGCTAATACTGTCGTATTTCAGCAAGTCAGTTTCGTGCCGGCGTCTCCTTGTGCCATCTACTTGTAGGGCGCATCGAGCTCCAGGTTCTTCGCGATCTCGCGCTCCCAGCGGTCGCCATTCGCGAGCAGGCGCTCCTTGTCGTAGTAAAGCTCCTCGCGCGTCTCGGTCGCGAACTCGAAGTTCGGCCCCTCGACGATGGCATCGACCGGACAGGCCTCCTGGCAGAGCCCGCAGTAAATGCACTTCACCATATCGATGTCATAGCGGGTGGCGCGCCGCGTACCGTCGTTGCGGCGCGGCCCCGCCTCGATGGTGATCGCCAGCGCCGGGCAGATCGCTTCGCACAGCTTGCAGGCGATGCAGCGCTCCTCCCCGTTGGGATAGCGCCTGAGGGCGTGCTCGCCGCGAAAGCGAGGCGACAGCGGCCCCTTCTCGAACGGATAGTTGAGCGTCTTTTTCGGCGCGAAGAAGTAGCGCATGCACAGGAAGAACGCCGAGACGAATTCGGCGAGGAAGAGAGACTTGATACCCTGTCCAATCGAGGCCATGCAACGAGCCCTTGCAGCTTGCAGCTGCGTCTCAGTCAATTTAGGCCTTTTTGGTCATGCTACGAGGATTAAAACGCAAACGTGATTGGCGACTTATGTGCGCGGATACCCAGATACACAGCAGGGATCGGTGGAAGGGCACCTTTTCGGCAATAAGGACACCCCCATGAAAATCTGGAACAAGCCGCAAATTCGCGAGCAGGCCGTTGGTCTCGAGGTTACGAGCTATCTCCCGGCTGAGATCGACATCATCTAACGGTGTCATCTACCTCGTGAGTCTTGGATGCGGCGGTCGAGACATTGGCCGCCGTTGTCTTTTCTAATCCGGCTTAGGCTGGCCCGCAGAATTTGATCTCGCAAGACTGTGAGGGTTCGGCATTCGCCGCTGGCGGACGAGTTCGATCCCTGCGCGGCGGCCCCAGATTGGTCGGATCTTCTCACGCCCAGGAGGACACAGTGCTTAAGGCGGCCCTAAAGAACGAAGAAACGTAAGGTCTTAAAAGGGAAAGAATATGCCAGCGGTTCAGGAGACGATCGAGCAGGTCAAGAAGATCGGCATCGACCAGTACAAATACGGCTTCGAGACCAGTATCGAGTCGATCAAGGCGCCAAAGGGCCTCAACGAGAGCACGGTGCGTTTCATCTCCGCCAAGAAGGGCGAGCCCGAGTGGATGCTCGCCTGGCGGCTCGAGAGCTTCGAGCGCTGGCGGACGATGAGGGAGCCGACGTGGGCAAACGTCACCTACCCGAAAATCGACTTCCAGGACATCTATTACTACGCGGCGCCCAAAGGCACGGAGGGCCCGAAGTCGCTCGCCGAGGTCGATCCCGAGCTATTAAGGACATACGCGAAGCTCGGGATTCCGCTTAAGGAACAGGCGCTGTTGGCCGGCGTCACGGGGCCGCGCGTCGCAGTCGACGCCGTGTTCGACTCTGTGTCCGTCGTCACCACGTTTAAGGACGAACTGAAGAAGGCCGGCGTCATTTTCTGCTCCATCTCCGAGGCGCTGCGCGAGCATCCCGAACTCGTCAAGAAATACCTGGGCTCGGTCGTGCCGCAGTCCGACAACTTCTATGCATCGCTCAATTCGGCGGTATTCTCTGATGGGTCGTTCGTCTACGTGCCGGAGGGCGTGCGCTGCCCGATGGAGCTGTCGACCTACTTCCGCATGAACGAGAAGGACACCGGCCAGTTCGAACGCACACTCATCATCGCCGACAAGGGCGCATTCGTTTCGTATCTCGAGGGCTGCACGGCGCCCATGCGCGACGAGCACCAGCTGCACGCGGCGGTGGTGGAGCTCATCGCGCTCGACGATGCCGAGATCAAGTACTCGACCGTGCAGAACTGGTATCCGGGCGACAAGGACGGCAAGGGCGGCATCTACAATTTTGTGACCAAGCGCGGCGACTGCCGCGGGCGCAACGCGAAGATTAGCTGGACGCAGGTCGAAACCGGTTCTGCAATCACCTGGAAGTACCCGAGCTGCATCCTGCGCGGCGACAATTCGCGCGGCGAATTCTACTCGATCGCCGTGTCGAACGGCTACCAGCAGGTGGACAGCGGCACCAAGATGATCCACCTCGGCAAGAACACCTCGAGCCGCATCATCTCGAAGGGCATTGCAGCCGGACACTCGCAGAATACCTATCGCGGGCTCGTCTCGGCGCATCGCAAGGCGACAGGCGCTCGCAACTTCACGAACTGCGACTCGCTCCTCATCGGCGACAAGTGCGGCGCGCACACGGTGCCCTACATCGAGGCCAAGAACTCGAGCGCGCACTTCGAGCACGAGGCGACGACATCCAAGATCTCCGACGACACGCTATTCTATTGCATGCAGCGGGGCCTGTCGCAGGAGGATGCGGTGGCGCTCGTCGTCAACGGCTTCGTACGCGACGTGCTGCAGCATTTGCCAATGGAGTTCATGGCCGAGACGCAGAAGCTCATCGGCATCAGCTTGGAGGGCTCTGTGGGCTGATATCAAGGTATGCCATGCAAAGCCCGGCAAGCAGTCTCTGGTCTGATGGTGCTTTTCGAGGGCGAACTGGCAAAACGGAAAGGTCGAGGCGCTCGGCCTGCCCCTCGAAACGATACCAGTCTCTAAGTTAGAAATCCGGCTGTGCTCAGCCAGCATCTGTGCTGGCCGAAGCGGAGCGTAGGGCAGACCGGATGCTGGCGGCAAGATCGCTTCTGGAGCTGGCGGTCGATAGCCGAGCGAGGAGTGAGGCCGGATAGCATTGTAATGGCGCCGCCAGTTCTCAACCAGGACCTGAGCTTCCCGCAGCGTCGTGAAGATCTCGCCGTTCAGCAGCTCGTCTCGGAGCTTTGAGTTGAGGCTCTCGCAGTAGCCATTCTCCCAAGGGCTTCCCGGCTCGATGTAGAGCGTCTTGACGCTGACCCTGCCGAGCCAGTCACGAACCCTGGCCGCCACAAACTCGGGGCCGTTGTCGGAGCGAAGATGCTCGGGCGGACCATGCGTAGCGAAGAGATCGGTCAAGCACTGGAGCACGTCGTCGGACCTGAGCCGTCTCGCCACGACGATGGCAAGGCAGCGGCGCGTGAACTCGTCGAGCACGACCAGCATGCGGAAGGCGCGACCGTCTTGCGTGCGATCCTGGACAAAGTCATACGACCAGACGTGGTTTGGACGTGCGGGCCTGAGGCGAAGGCATGATCCGTCGTTGAGCCACAGGCGGCCCCGTTTTGGTTGTTTGCTTGGCACTTTCAGCCCTTCCCGGCGCCAGATGCGATAGATGCGCTTGACGTTGACCCGCCAGCCTTCGGCAACGAGCATCTCGCGAATGCGCCGGTAGCCGTAGCGGCCATAGCGCGATGCCAGCCGCTCGATGGCGGCCGTCAATGCCGCTTCATCGTCGGGCATCTTGAGATGCCGCCTCTGCGTTGCACGCGGCTGTCCTACGACAGCGCACGCTCTACGTTCCGAGACGGCGAGATGCGAGCGCACGTGATCAACGCACGCCCGCTTCCGGGAAGGGCTTAGTATTTTCCCTCAAGGGCTTCCTTCAGGATCAGTTTGTCCAGCGTCAGCTCGGAGACAGCCTTCTTCAGGCGGTCGTTCTCGCGCTCAAGATCTCTGAGCCGCTTGGCCTGGTCGAGCTTGAGCCCGCCGTACTCGCGCCGCCAGCGATAGTAGCTCTGCTCCGTGATGCCGATCCCTCGGCAGATTGCGCCGATGGTCTGGCCTTGTCCGAGCCGGACTTCAGCCTCGCGCAAAAGTCCGATGATCTGCTCCGTCGTGTATCGCTTCCGTGCCATTCCCTGATCTCCTCCATCGAGGTGGAAATAGCCGGATTCGCTCAGTCAACTCGGGGTCGTTTTAGGACGGAAGACAATTCATTCACATCAGGGGAGATGATTTAGGAGGTGCTGTTGCGAGGTTGTCTCGCAGCGGCATACTGTTCTGCAACCGCTTAATTCTTGGCCAGCGCCTCGATGCGGCCCACGTCGACCGTTCGGACAGCCGACTTAAGCTCATCAATGCTGGCTCCGGTGCCTTCGGCCTTCACCATGACACGTTCCGCCACCAGGACACTGAAAGTGCCCGCCTTGGTCTCGCGATTGAACTCCTCCATCGTCATGCGCCCATCGACCTTGGCCACCCGAGAGTACGAGCTCTCGGTTTCTTGCGTGGCGTTGGCGCCGAAGGCGCCACTGAGCGCGGCGAAGGCACCCGCAATTCCCATGTCGGTGACGGAGAGAGATATGCTCTTGTCGTCCTTGGTGTAGACCGCTTTCACATCTGCGATGGTTACGTTGGCGGCCCCACCGCTTGATGCAGAGACCTCGCCCCGAGTGAAGCCGCCGGGCAAGGTCTCCGGCAATAGAGCCTTGAGATCATCCGCGGCGATGCTGGTCCCAGGCGCGCTATCGCCCTTGGCCATCGAACTCGATATGTTTGGCGGCCTGCTCCAACTTACCCAGATCGACACTGCCGCCGCCCGGGAGATTGAGTTGGCCGCTGAGCGTGCCCTTCGGCTCAGCGGGACTTTGCCCAACATCTGAAGAGCCGTTCGGCGAGAACGCTGCCGAAATCGCCCCGAGAACAACGGCGACCACGATGCCGATGACCACGAGCGTAGCCAAAAAACGAACCGCCTTTTCCTGCGGCACCTTCATCAGCACCGGCAGACCGGTGTAGAGCAAATACAGACTATAAACGCCGAGGATCACCAGAAAGCCGAGCCCGGGCACGAGCGTGAAGACGTTGGCAAGCCAGCCGGCGGTTGCGGAATACGCGGCAAGCTTGAAGGCGCTCAATCGGTCTTTCTGACCGCCAAAGGTCGGCGCCAGCGTCTCGATGATTAGGGCCAGGATCGCTACAACACCCAATTGGAGTGCGAACTGCCAGATGGCCGACGTCAGGGCTTCGAGAAACGGAGGGTAATAGACGAGGCCGAATGCTCCAACTCCGTAAACCAGGCTGCTGACGAAAGTGCAGATCACAGAGATGGCGGCGAGAATGACAACGTAGCCGGAATAAATCCCGGCGATCGTCGCGGGCTCGCCTTCGATCTTCGGCCATTCCGCTCTGGGATCGACGAGAATGCCCTTGATGCGAGCGAATAGCTCTGCGGGTACTGGAGGGCCACGGCCAATCGCACTCATGGGAGAGATCGCCTCTTCTGATCCTTGTCAATTGCCGATGTGTATCGCGAGCGACCAGCAATCACCACGGATTTCTACTCCGTGGGGGGAGCCGGCCTGCCACACGCAAAAACTGCGGTGAGCACCACAACGACAAACCGTTGCGAGACTTCTAGAACGCCAATGGCATAGCCCTTCGGGATCTGATCACTCCGGCACCGCAGATGAGGGCAGCCGCCACTCACTGGGCGATCAGTTCAACGCGCCGGTTCTTGGCGCGCCCCTCCTCGGTGTCATTTTCTGCAACCGGCTTTGAGAGGCCGGCTCCTTCCGATTTGAGCCGCTCGGCGGCAATTCCGTAGTTCTGCGTCAGCGCCGCAACAACATTCGCCGCCCGGCGGGTCGACAAGTTCATGTTGTAGTCGGCGGTCCCCTTGTTGTCGGTGTGTCCGACGAAGTTCAAGCGCAAGTCGGGTCGGCTCCCGAGCAATTTGGCGATCTCGTCAAGTGTTGGCTTCGATTCCGAGCGCAAGGTGTCCTTGTCGAAGTCGAACAGGATGCCGTAGACGTCGACCCGCCCGCCCGTGTCGATGGCCGTTCCCATCTCCTGGGCATTGATAAACACGATCTTGTCGATCTCCATCGCCTTCGTCTCGACAACCTTGGCGAACGCGATCACCTGTTGTTTGTCCTCGCCAACAATAACGCTTACGTAGACAGCGCCCTGCGGGCGATCGAGCTTTGCCAGGAGATAGCGAGCATGATCGAAGTAGGCTGTCGAGAGGCCGTTGCCGGTGTCGATTTGCTGACCCAGGAGATAGGGGTCCTGGACCGCACCTGTGAGGCACGCCTTGTCGCTGCAGGAGAATGCGACGGCGAACCCCTTCGACTTCAGCGCCACCTCGTAGTTACTGATGACCTCGAGCGACGAGCGACCCTCGGGTATCTCGTATCGGATCTCGGTGACGCGGCCTTCGAGTTTGAGCCATTCCGCGCCGGAGCGATCATCCATTGCGTTGCGCTCAAGCAGGCTTGCGTAATCATGCGCGGCCTGCAGGAGTGCTGCCTGGTCAAAATCGGAGGTTTTATAAAAAACGATGCTCGAGCGCGCATAACGGCCAACGAGCGGATGGTCCTTGCCTCCCTCCACGTCGGCCGCCGTGGCCCGGACGGCCATCGCGGCCGAAAGGGCAATTACCAAGCATCCGAGCGCAACTTGCATCTTATTCATAGTACCTGGTACCTGTCCATCCGAGTAATTTGCAAAGCGCGGGCGACAGAAGGGCGGGCTGGCCAAACTCCGTACTGGGACTTCAGCAACCCGTCTGGCGGAGATTGCGTCTTCATCGCAGTACCGGTTTCGAACGTGGAGCATAAGATGCAGAGGCGATGGTGACCAGCCCTTCTGGCGCAGCCAAGGTTGGATGAAATCACGCCGCTCCGAGACACCCAGACCCAAACCAAAGCGCTCGCGTCGGCAGGCTCCGCCGAAACATGATTAAGGCCACTTTCAGCTTGCCAAGAAAGCTTTTGAGGATACGAATTCAAAACTGAGCAATGCCGTTATCCGATGAGGCGCGATCGGAGAGGCGCGGGTACACGTTTTTGAACCTGACACTCCGATGGGCCGCGCGGACCGTTTCCGCTCCGAGCCGCAGGGGCGACGATGGCAAGGGTGGCGCCAAGTGAAGGCCTAAGCGTCAGCGCGATCGCCGCGCTCATGCTGATCCCGCTTCTGGTCGCGGGGCGAGCCAGCGCGCAATCGGCGCCGATCGGTCCCGGCGATACGGCGGTGTCGGGGTTCTCGGGAACAGTGCTCTCCGCCGATAGCTTGGCGCCTGGCGTCGATCCGATCGACAAGACCGTCATCGATGTCAACGGCGCCGCGCTGCGCGTCTTCGACATGACGACGGTGGGTGGTCCGCCGGCCGGCCAGACCGTTGCTCCGCCGGTCAAGTTCGAGGTGCCGGCGAAGGATATCGGCCAGGTTTTCGGGCTGGCCTTCGACGACGGCAAGAGCAATGCAACCGGCATACCCAATCTCTACGCGGCCGCGACATCCGCCTATGGCCTGCAAATTGTCGGGCCCAAACCGGACAGCGAGGGCAAGCCGGTACGCTTGAAGAGCGGCGCGCCGGACGCGCGCTTCATGGACGGCCAATTCGGCGGCTTGCCGGGCGGGAGCCCTGGCGCCATCTGGAAGATCGATGGATCGACCGGCGCGGTGACACTGTTCGCCGATACCGCGTTCAGCGGCGTCGCGAACAGCGGACCGGGTCTCGGCGGTCTCGCCTTCGATCCGCAGAGCCGCAATATCTACGCGTCTGACTTGGATACCGGGCTCATCCACCGGTTCGCCACCGACTACAATGGCGCCAATCTCGGACAGTTCGATCACGGCTTGAACGGCCGGCCGTCGCGCGTACTGGCGCCTGTCGCCGACGACGGCAAGCGGGTCGACCTCACAAGCGAGAGCTTCAAGCCAGACGACACGTCGACTTGGGGCCTCACGCAGCCGGAGCGGCGCGTGCACGGGCTCGCGGTGCACGGCGGGCGCCTCTATTACGCGGTCGCCGACGGGCCCGAGATCTGGTCGGTCGGCCTCACCGCCGACGGCAGCTTTGCTTCGGACGTGCGCTCCGAGCTCCTCGTCAAGGCGCAGAAGCCGCTGCCGGTGACAGGCATCGCCTTCGACAGCAGCGGCCGGATGCTGCTCGCGCAGCGCGCGGCGCAGAAGAGCGCCTACGACTATAGCCGCTTCACCGACGGGGGCGGAGCCCAGGTGCTGCGCTACGCTCTCGAGCAGCCGGACAATCCGGCGACGCCAGGCCTTTGGACGCCCGAGCCGCAGTCCTATGCGGTGGGCTATCTGGAAGGCAACGACATGGCGGAGGGCGGGATCAGCCTGCAGTATGCCTACAAGACGGACGGCACGATCGACACCGGCGCTTGCGAGGGAACGCTGCTCGCGACCGGCGATCACCTGGCGGCGAGCAGCGCCGTCGATGGCGTGCAGGTGAGCGGCGCGGACCTCGCCCGTCCGGCCAACACGCCACCGCAGCAGAGCGTCTTCATCGACTACGACGGACGCCAGGATGATCCGCTTGCGCGCGGCACCATCGGCGATGTCAAAGCGTTTACGCTTTGTGGGGCAGGAGGCGGAGGCGGTCCAGGATTCCCACCCGTAGTCGATCAAGGTGGCGGAGGAGGCACGCCGTCAGCGGGGCCCGGGTTCCCTCCCGTCGTCGATCAGGGTGGAGGCGGAGGCGGCACGGGATTTCCCCCCGTCGTCGATCAGGGTGGAGGCGGAGGCGGAGGCGGCACGGGATTTCCCCCCGTCGTCGATCAAGGCGGCGGAGGAGGCGGTGGTGCGGGCGCGCCGCCCGGCTTCCCGCCTGTCGTGGACGAGGCGCCTGCACCGCAGGGGGCCCTCAATGTCGTGAAGAAGGCGACCGCAACCAAGTGCTCGCCCAAGGGCGGTTGCTCGTTCGAGATCACGGTGACGAATACGAGTGCCGCTCCCATCGCTGGACCGATTGTCATCGACGACACGATCGACGCGCCCCAGTCGGCAATTACCGCCGGCCCCAACGCGCCGTGGACCTGCACCAAGGCGCCGCCGTTCAGCTGCACGCATCCGGGACCTCTCGCCGCGAATGGATTTTTCCTGCTGCAGCTGACCTTCGCGCCCAATACGGGGCCCGAGACGAAGGCGGTCAAGAACTGCGCGGCGGTGCAACAGACGCCCGCACCGGCTGGGCCGACGCCGCCCGCTCCGGGACCTTTGGGTGAACCCAAGGCCCTCAAGGTCGAGTCCAAGCCGGTCTCGGCGAAGTGCTCGCCTACGGCGGGGGGCTGCGAATGGGAGATCACGATCACCAATCCCAATGAGCAAACACTAACGGGGAACTTAAATGCGACGCTGACGCAATTTGCCGGCTCGGATTTTCCGGCCGGTCGTCTCCAATCGGTGGCCCCATCGAAAGACGGTTGGCAATGTTCGGAATTCCTCGGCGGCAGGGACGCAGCCGGAAAGGACCTGTTCGCCACTGGGTGCAGACTTCCCAATGCCAGTCTTGCCAAGGGCCAAAGTGTAACCTTGCGGGTGACGTTCCGGCCTGAGGTGCCACCAGGAACCTCTGCGACCTCCTTCAAGAACCGCGTCAACGTCGAGATGGGCGACGACGCGAGTGGTGGAGCTCCCGATACATCCATTCCCCTGGACCCACCGGTTGGAAAGGCCCTTCAGGGACCTGGAGATCAAAACGCACCCGGTCAGCCGCCGGCCGGGACGCCAGTGCCCCCGCCCGAGCAGTGCGCGACGATCCCGATCGAGCCCGATGCTCCGGCGCCGGCCCCACAGCAGACCGGTCCGCTCACGATCGAGAAGATCAAGGCCGTCGATACCTGCGCCACCTTTGGCGACTGCACATTCATGATCACCGTCATCAATCAGACCGACAAAGAAATTACCGGCCCCGTCGTCATCGAGGACGTGGTGACCGGAGACGGCGCGCTGTTCGGCTCGACGAGCATATTGATCGACAAGACCGGGAACAACCCTGGCAGTGCAGATTGGGATTGCCAGAAAACTGGGCAGAGCTTTACCTGCACGAACCCCAACGCCAAAATCCCAGCCAAGCCCGGCCGGGTATCGTTCAAAAAGAGCTTTTCTCTGGGCACGGGCGTTGGACAGGTCAAGCAAATCGAGAACTGCGCCACCTTGAAAGGCACGGCGAACAAGGCGTGCGCGACGATTCCAATTACTCAGCCGGGCCAGCCGCCCGTGCCGCCATTAGAAGTCGAGAAGCTGCCGAAAATCCCGATCGATGTTCTCATCGGCAAGCCCAAACTCATGGCCGAGAAACGGGCTCTGAGCGAGACATGCGCGCTCGCCGGACCGTGCGACTTCGAAGTGACCATCACCAATACCGGCACGGCCGAGTACAAAGGCAAGCTCTCCGTCATTGAGCAGATCACTCCGAGCCAGGTGTCCTCTTTCGAGGTCTTGCCGCAAGGCGCCGGCCTGCCGATCGACTGCAATGTCGGAAAGGGTGAGCCAATGAGCATCGCCCGCTGCACCTTCTTCGGTCAGGAGTCGTTGCAGCCCAAAGAGAAAAAGACGTTCATCGCCAAGATTTTTCCTGGCGACGCTTGGCAAAAGGACAACATCCTCAAGAACTGCGCGCAGGTGAGCCACGACCCCGCCAGCAACGACCCGGACATAGCGCACCCGCAGGTGTGTGCAGAAATCCGTCTCGATCCGTTCGCGTTGAAGATTGAGAAGTCCGGCGCCCAGTCGTGCCAGCCGGGCGGGGAGTGCCGCTTCGATCTCGATATCTTTAATCCCGGTCCCATTCTGCACGATGACCCCGTGACGGTGGTCGACGGCTTAACTGGCCTCAACTCGGCGCAGATCGTTTCGATCACGCCGGCGGCCGGTGCCGATCCGTTCCCGTGCACGCCGGCCCCGACGCAAATTTCGTTCAGCTGCACGGGGCCCATGAAGCTCGAGATCGGCGAGCACAACAAGTACACCATGACCATCCGGCTTCCGGCCAACGCGCCGACGAGCGGCTCGTTCAAGAATTGCGCGATCCTCTCCAGCCCTGAGGCGGCCGCGGCAGCCAAACAGCAAGTGGGCAAGACCGAAGCCGAGTCGCGAGCGCGCGCGATGGCAACGCAAGGCGGAAAGGTTTCAGAATCCGCCGACTGCCACGACGTCAAGCTCGAGCCCGCCACGGCCTCGTCTGCGCCCAGCGGCCAGCCGCAGCTCACGATCGAGAAGACCGCGACCGCCTCAAGCTGCACGGATGCGGGCGGCGGCTGCACGTTCGACATCGTCGTCAGGAACACGGGCTCCGCGCCCTTCACGGGTCCGATCGAGGTCGAGGAGACGGTGAAGGCCGATGGCGCGATCGCCGCCTCCGCCAACCTGCGCGCCGAGGCGAACGCGCCATGGACCTGTAAGAATTCGAAACCCGCGCGCTTCCTCTGCACGCGCCCAGGACCGCTCGGCGCAGGTAAGGAGGACACGCTCAAGGTCAACTTCGGGCTGCGCGCCGACACGGGCGCCAAGGAGATCGAGAACTGCGCCGAGATCAAGGGCGGCGCGGGGCCGGCGTGCGCCAAGATCCCGCTCGGTGCGCCGGAACAAGCACCGTCTCCCGCCACCTGCCATGGTGGTATGGTCCTGACAAAGGCCGGGCGCTGCGCCTGTCCTCCGGGCACGACCTGGCAGCGCCGGGAGTGCGTCGCCGACGCCGCGGGAGGCGGCTTCAACACCTCACGCGAGCCTCCGGCCCGGCCTCCCGAGAGCCGTCCGCCCTGTCCCAAGGGCCAAGTCATGCGCAACGACGGCCGGTGCGTCGACGCCGGCGAGCCCGCGACGTCGCCGAAGGCCAAGCCAGTCTGTCCGCCGGATCGGCCCGTCGGCACGTATCCCAATTGCTGTCCGACGGGCACGGAATATAAACGCGGCAAGTGCCGGACGCCGCCCCAGCCACAGCAGCAACAGCCGCAGAAACTCGATCTGACCAAGTCGTGTCCTGACGGCTCGACGGTCCCCGTCTGGAAGAAGTGTCCGCGGCCGCAACAGCCGCAGCAGAAGCCGAACGTCTGCCCGCCCGACCGTCCGAACGGCACGCCGCCGAACTGCTGTCCGGATGGCACGCAATACAGAAAGGGAGGCTGCTACCCGCTGAAGTGCACCCCCGGTTGGACCGGCGTCCCGCCGGATTGCCAACCACCGCAGCAGCAGAACGTCTGCCCTCCGGATCGCCCCGTCGGCACGCCGCCCATCTGCTGCCCGACCGGCCAGACGCCGGGCAAAGCCGGGTGCTTCAAGCCGACGGCGCCCAGCAACGACGGCGTCATCGACAAGGACAGAATCCTCACCAATCCGCGGGGAAATTTCGGCGACATCCTCGTCAAATGCCCCAAGGGCCAGCAGCGCAACAGCAAAGGCCAATGCGAGGAAGTGTTCCGCGCACCGAATTGACGGACAAGGAAGTGAGAATGGCCGGGCGTCGGAGAGTGGCGACTTGAACGCGAGTGGGCCCGTGCGAATGACGAGCTTGCAGCCTCAGAACTGGATCGCGCGTGTCTCGTTGAGAGCACTTGCCGCGTTGGCAGCGATCGGCGCAATGGCAGCGTCTGATCTCTATGTCGGACTTAATGCATTTGTGCGCGCCGCGCTCGTGCTGGTCTCGTTGTCTCTTGGTCGTGCACTACGACGGCGGCTGTGTCCCCGCGGACGACCCGACGTGACAGCTGAAAGAAAAGAAGAACTGTCCGGGCAATCTAAGCCTACACTGCACGTGTTGCCCGACACGCACAGAGCCGGAAGCAACAAGACGCAGCCCTCGTTGCAGCTTAAGCGAATAGGCAAACTATCGCGACGCTCCAGCTGGCATTGCGCTTCTTTTTTAGGCCTCGCGCTCGCAATCCTGTTCACACTGTCCCCGTCCACCGCCATGGCGGACTGCAAAGCGTGGCGCTTGCCCAAGGTATTCGATATCACGCAGGGCGAAATCGTTATCACCTTCGCCGATATGAAGGTCATTGACGGTAAAGTCACGGGCAAGGCGCACTTTTGGGATAACTCTCAGGAACTTGTGCCCATGATATGGGGCGACGTTACCGGAACTTTCGACGGAATTAGTTTCAGTCTCGACATCCAGTGGCAGGGCGGTCCCAATGGGCACTACACCGGCTACGTGTTCGGTGATGGAAACATCGAGGGCGTCACCTGGGACAATAATATACGGGGCGAAAGACCGATAGTGAACTGGAGTAGTAGCTCAATAAAATTCATATGCGCGCGCAATAACAGGTGCACTCAATACGCCGCGATCGCGAAAAAGCAGAACGATGAGAATATCGCTCGCGGCTGCGGTTTCATTGGCGCCCCACGCTGGGACTCCAATGAGGAGAACCAGGCGAATTGGTGCATGTCTGTCGATCCCTCTTTGCCGCAAGTTGAAGATAGCGAGAGACAAAGGGACCTCCGCGACAATTGCCATCCCAAGAAAAGCGCATCCTGCGCCAAAGCTTGTCACAGCCCGAGCGCGCGCCCCGGCATCGAAACCTCCCTGCCACCGGATCTCTTCGTTCTTCAGCCGAAGGCTGTGCACGCAGGATGCTTCGGCGGGATGATGATGAACGCGGCTGGACGATGCGCCTGCCCCGGGGATAGCTTGTGGCAGGGCCGCATCTGCAGGGTCTCGGCGGCGAAGATCGATGCTGTGCCCTCAGTAGGAGTGCCGCCATCGTCCGTTGTGCCGGTGCCGGTGACGCCGCGATTGCCCGACGCGACGCAGGTGCGAACGTGCCCCGCAGAGCGGCCCAATGGAGTGGCCCCCAATTGCTGCCCGCTGTACACGGTCTTCCGTGGCGGCGTCTGCGTGCGAACCGGGCAGACGCCCCGGTCCGATGCCGACAAGGTTCAGGTCCAACTCTGCCCGTCGGATCGGCCCGTCGGCGCGCCACCCAATTGCTGCCCTCGGGACACAACGTTCGACGGCAGAGCGTGCGTGCGAGCAGCGCCGATGCAAATCCCCAAGACCGGAGGAAGCGCCGGAAGCGACAAGGTGCAGGCGCGGGGCTGTCCATCCGAGCGCCCCGTTGGGTCGTGGCCGAACTGTTGTCCTGAGGGCACGTCGTACGCGAATGGAAGGTGCTTGAGGAAAGCTCAGACACAGGCGCCTCAACAGCAGCCGAACGTGTGCCCGCCGGATCGCCCCGTCGGCACCTATCCGAATTGCTGCCCGCCCGGCACCACCTACACTAACGCTGGCTGCGCGGGCGGCGGCTACAACACCTCGCGCGAGCCGCCGCCGCGCAATTCCACGAAGGGCAAGGTGGAGCAGGTGCCAAGGCCGCAGAAGATTCCGCCCATCGACATCACGCCGCGCCAGCAATGTCCGTCTTATCAAATTGGCGCCTGGCCAAACTGCAGATGCCCGAAGGGCTTAATGGGCCCGAAATGCGACCAGCCCGTCGTTAACTAGAAGTGACGTGCCGTGATCACGAGCAGCCTGAGCGAGCACATGAGGAGCTTACAGCCTCGAAACTGGAGCGCGCGTGGCATGCCGAGAGCTCTTGCCGCGTCGGCTGCGATCGGCGCCATGGCGGCACTGCTGCTGGTTGGGTCCGCCGGCACGGCTCATGCCGTTAAAGCGTCGCCTCCCACGCTCACCTGCGCCGGACCGTGCGAGTTCTGCCTCGAGATGGAGGGCTCGCTGGAGGGCTCGGCGGGCCGCTGCGTGAAGTGCGGGCTCAAGCCAGGCTGCAGCTACGACGCGTCTCTTTCGCCGGGCGACAATGAATTCCTAAATGCCCACAACGCCCATCGGGACAAGCATTGTGCGCCCATGCTGAGTTGGTCGGCCAAGCTTGCGACGGCCGCACAGAGTTATGCCAACAGCTGCAAGTTTGTGCATGATGAGAAACGTGGACAGGTTGGAGAGAATCTCTATTGGAGGGGGCCAACTCTGTCCCCAAAGGATGCTGTGGATTCTTGGTACGGTGAGATCAAAGACTACAATTTTGATGCGCCAAAATGGCCTAGCTCGAATAGCGAGCCTGCAATCGGACATTTCACGCAGATTGTTTGGCAGACCACGACCCAGGTCGGCTGTGCCGTCGCCTCCTGCCCGCCCCCAGCTCCCCCCAACAAAGACAACTACAACGGACCGTGGCAGTTGGCGGTGTGCCGCTATTCACCGCCCGGTAATATAAACGTCAATAATCCCGGCCAGCTTGCGGCCAATGTACCGAGGGTCTCAGCCAACGCGTGTCTCAAGGGATCCTGCCGCGGCGCCTGTCACAGCCCGACCGCGCGCCCCGACATCAAAACCCCCGTCGATCTCGGCGGCATCTTCGTTCAGCCTGGCGTTGTGCATGCGGGATGCTTCGGCGGCATGATGATGAACGCGGCGGGGCGCTGCGCCTGCCCCGAAGGCACCTTGTGGCAGGGACGGGCCTGCGCGCCCTCGGCCCTGTTGATCGATGCCGTGCCCCTACGCGTGGTGCCGCCAACATCCGTCCGCCCCGCAATCGAGCCACCGCGATTACCCAGCACGACGCAGGCGCGAACGTGCCCTGCCGAGCGGCCCAATGGGGTGCCACCCAATTGCTGCCCGCTCTACACGTCCTTCAGGGACGGCGTATGCGTGCGGGCTGCGCCGCCTCAGCAGGTTCCAAGGACGAGAGTCGACGTTGGCACCTCCGGAAGCGACAAGGTGCAGGCGCGGGTCTGTCCACCCGAGCGCCCCGTCGGCACGCCGCCCAACTGCTGCCCCGCGGAGACGGTGTTCAACGGCCAAGTGTGCCTGAGGGCCGCGGCTCAGCAGATGCCCCGAACGGGAGGTAGCGCGGGCACGTCCGGAAGCGACAAGGTGCAGGCGCGGGGCTGTCCATCCGAGCGCCCCGTTGGGTCGTGGCCGAACTGTTGTCCTGAGGGCACGTCTTACGCGAATGGAAGGTGCTTGAGGAAAGCTCAGACACAGGCGCCTCAACAGCAGCCGAACGTGTGCCCGCCGGATCGCCCCTTCGGCACGTATCCCAATTGCTGCCCGCCCGGCACAACCTACGTTAACGGTGCCTGCACGGGCGGCGGCTATAACACCTCGCGTGACCCGCCGCCGTTCAATTCCACGAGGGGTAAGGTTGAACAAGTGCCGAGTTCGAAATTCCCGGTGCCAACGCAGCGGCAGCCCGACGTTATGACCAAGCCGAAGGGACCGATCTTCCAAGTGCCCAAGTGTCCGAAAGGATTAACTGGGCCCAATTGCGATCAACCTGTCGTGAATTGAGGCGCGAAGGCCATGACCAAATTCGTTCTCGCTGTGCTGATTATGAGTGTTGTTGCAAGCCTTTCGGTCGCCCATTCCGAAGGGCGTTTCTTGCTCGTCACCGAGCCGTCGGCCGGCATGCCGGCCTGCGAAGAATTCTACGACAAATGGGATGCCCCTGGAGCGCCAGCGGGAATGATGGCTATGATGGGGTTCGGACGCGAAGTCATGGCAGCCAAGGACTGCCTCTCCAAGAACAACGTTGCCGTGGCTTGCAAGCATTGGCAGGGGCTGCTGATCGCAAGTGACAAACTCGGGCCGCCCTTGAGCGACAACCGCGGCGATGTCGAGGAGATGATGCGCCAGCATCAATGCGAGCCCGGTGCACCGTCGGCCAAGTGATGAGCGCGCACTGCCTCGGCGAGCGTTTCCGATCGACGGGACCTCATTTTCAGGTGTTGGCGCCGTCTGCATCGAGGAGAGATCGAACTTGCTCGACGATCTCGCGACAACGTTTAGGCGATCGCTTGTAGGTCGACAATAAGATCGTTTCGCCGGTGGTGAGAACGAGAGCGGGCCTCGCGGATCCGAGATCATCGTCCAAACGCAAGAGCTGCCGGACCTTTGCCTCGCGTATGGTGTCGAAGGGAATAGACTTACGTCGGCCGAGTATCGGAGGCCAGCCAATCGTGAGCCGGACCTCGCGCCGCTTGAGATCGAATTCGGCCGTCCGCGGGGAGTTGAGCACGGCCAGGGACAACGCCGTGGCGACGAACAAGATCGCGCCAATGTCGAAGCGCTCGTGCCCTGCCGCAGGCGGCCAGATTAGGGTAGAGCCCAGGCCAACGAGGATCGCCGGCACGAGCACGCCCAGTCCAAGACGGGCGCCCGTGCCATCACCGATGACCACAATGTCTCCTTGCCGACTGATTTTCATTGGGAGCGCTCAAGATCGAGTGACGCATCATGGGTTGCGAATGGCCGGGTGCACAATCGCTCCTTTCTCTCGACCCAATCGGGCTTCTCCTCCATGGAGCCGGGGCTCTCGCGCTACAAGGGGCAACCGAACGGCGAGCCGAGGTCGGCCATACACGGCCCATCACGTTGACGCGACACCGTTGCGGCCTCGTCAGCAATTTGCGAGAGCTGCCGTACCGGCGCGATGGGTGCTCGCGAGCCGCTTCGTCGCCTTCGGGTCAAAGACGGCTGTCAGCGCTACGTCAGCTATGAGTTTGCTCTACCTCCGACACCAGAAAGTTTGGTGCGCCGCGGCGACGAAGGCGCTTCGGCACGAACGGGCTTGGTTCATCCCCAGGTGCCGAACTGGGCAACGGGCTGTCGGTATTCCCGCGCCAGCAACGAGATCGCGCCGGCGACGGCGTTGGCGAGATCGTCGTGGGCGTGCGGAGCGTGGTCGATACTCTCGCGCCCACCACGAGAGACACGACGCTCAAGGCCGACGAGCTGATTGATCAGTTTCTCGCTGTCGACGAGATCAACTCTGTGGCTGTTGAGTACGGGCAGTAGGTCGCGGAAGAGATCAGACTTCGGCTTCTCGGAGATCCGGTAGTTGACGCCGAGCTTGCGGAACTGCTCGCGCGGCCACTCCCCTGCGTACCTATCCCCCGTCAGTGTGCTGACGCCGTAGCGCCTCAGCGTCTCGCAGAACTCGGCGGGGAGTGCTCAAGACCTTCGGCCTCCTGCCCGGTACGATGCGCGGCCTTGCGTTCGATCGCCGCGTCGAGGTCATGCTCGACAATCGGGCCGACCTCGCGCCGATCGTGCGCCCAATGCTGGCCGCCTGGCGGCAGTTGCGCGAGCAACTAGCACTTCTCGACAAGGCGATTCACGCGATTGTCCGACAGAGCACGACGTGCCGGCTGCTCATGAGCGTACCGGGCATCGGAGTTTTGTCGGTGCTCGCCTACGTCAGCACCGTTGAAGATCCAAAGCGCTTCACCCGATCGCGATCGGTGGGAGCGCATCTTGGGTTGACGCCGAGACAATTTCAATCGGGCGAGATTGATCGCAGTGGGAGGATATCGCGCTGTGGCGATGCCCTGGCCCGAACGCTCATGTACGAAGCGGCTGTGGTCATCCCGACTCGGGTCAAGCGCGCCTCACGGCTCAAGGACTGGGCGCTCGCGATCGCCAAGCGATCCGGGCCAGGCAAGGCGCGAACGGCGCTCGCCCGCAAACTGGCGGTCATTCTGCACAGCGTGTGGCGGTCCGGAACGCCATTCCGCTGGAGCGACTCGATTGTTGCCGCTTAATCCTTCATTGAGGTTCGTTCGCCACTTCGGTCGAACGTGACGCGTTGCCCCCCGGGGCGAAGGTGCAGGCAACTGCGACGGAAGCCGTTGGGCCGCGCGATCCAAGCGCGAGCTCGTTGTGGACATTGCAGCGTCTGCGCTTCGGACCGGATATTGCGGCGGCGCTTGCCGACCGCGAAGAGAACCATGACCTTGGGCGGCACACCGTCGATCCGGCTCTTGACAAGGGAAGTGCGATTAGAGAACGGCTCCGGGTTGTCAAGGGATTGATCACGTCGCAGCGCTGGTCGGAGCAGCCATGTGTTCGGCCTATTAGCGCGGCATCACGGGGCCGCTGGCCATAATGCCCTCCGCGGATCAGGTCCCGGTCATAAGCACGCATTCGGCGATGCTCTGGCCCTTGTGGGTTGTCCTGATCACCGGATCGACCGGTTCTGCATTACGTGCTGTCGGCCCTTTCCAACCGTTACACCGCGCCTACTGGCGCGACCTCACCCGTCGCCCTCATCGGGCGAGTGCGATGGGTTCCCTGTAGCGCTCTCCCTTGGCCATCATGGCCCAGGCCATGCGCGCGATCTTGTTGGCGAGCGCGATTGCGGCAACCTTCGTCGGCCGGCGCTCGAGCAGTCTGGCAAGCCACGGACGGTGCTTGGTGCCGTGGATCTTGGCGTAGCGAATGACCGACAGCGCGCCCACCGTGAACAGGCTGCGCAGATATCGATCTCCCTGCTTCGTGATGTTACCGAGCTTCTCCTTGCCCCCGCTCGAGTTCTGCTTCGGAACCAGACCGATCCAGGCCGAGAAGTCGCGGCCCGATCGGAACGCCTTCGGATCGGCAACGCTCGCCACGAGAGCTGTTGCGAGTGCAGGGCCGACGCCAGGAAGTTCGTCGAGCCGCCGGCTGGTCTCGTTCGCGCGATGCCACGCGTTGATCTGTCGGTCGAACTCCAGGATCTGCGCTTTGAGCTTGCCGAGCAGAGCTCCCAAGGCTTGGAGACACTCACGCGCGACCTCGGGGATGCGCTCGTCCCTTTGATCGGCGACCGTGTAGAGCAACTCCTCCACGCCGTTGCGTCCGACCGGCGCAACAATGCCGAACTCGGCCAGATGTGCGCGGATCGTGTTGATGACCGCGGTCTGCTGCCGGATGAAGAGATGCCGCGTGCGATGGAGCACTAGGCAGCTCTGCTGCTCGGGCGTCTTGGTCGGCACGAAGCGCATGCTCGGCCGCTGCACCGCCTCGCAGATGGCCTCGGCATCCGCAGCGTCATTCTTCTGGCGTTTGACGTAGGGCTTCACGTAGGCCGGAGGGATGAGACGCACGGTATGTCCGAGAGCCTGCAACTCGCGCGACCAGTGATGCGAGGTAGCGCACGCCTCGATGCCGACGAGACAGGGCGGGAGCTTCTTGAAGAATGCGAGAACGTAGCGACGCTTCAGCTGTCGACGGACGACGACACTGCCACGCGCGTCCACGCCATGGACCTGAAAGACCGACTTTGCGATATCGAGGCCGACCGTCGTGATTGCCTGCATGATGAGCTCCTCCGGATCGTGGGCGCCTCATCGGCAACCGATTCCAAGGCGCTTGCGCGCCCAGTGGGAGGAGCCGTCCACAGCATCAGAAGCTGACACGAGGCGGCCCATCGTCACTCGACCAGCTCACGAAGCTTTCCGGGGTCCAGTGCGCCCCTGACGGAGCCAGTCCGCAATACGGGGATGACCGAGCCTTGGGCGCTGTTCGTACAAAAGCCGGGACGCGATTTGCAGGCACCTTTTCGGGGACTTTCACCGGCTCTTTGCGATCAGGCCTCCGCGGCGGCGCAACCGGTCGAACCGCTGGATTGGGGATCTGCTCCGGAATCGTAAGCGGTTCCGAGCCCGGTTGGTGCGCGATGTTCATGTGGCATCTCCGTGCTCTTCCTCCGAAATGGATGTTACGATGGCGCGATAGGTAGCAAGGAGTTCTTGCATCTCGTTCAAGATCCCGCCGGGCTCCTTGTCCTGCAAACTTGAAAGACGCGCCGAGAGGCTCCCTTGGTCGAGGCGGGTTGCTTCCGCCGCGGCGTATGCGGTGAGTTCCTGGAGGGCACTCAAGAACAAGTGATCGTTTGCTGTGCCCTCAATATCAGAGGTGCAGATCCACGGCGCCTCGATCAGACCTGCGAGCAGGTGCCGATCGAGAAGTGAAACCAAGTCGCCGGCAAACAACTCTCCGAGCGAACTCCAGTAACCATCGCCGTCGATGGATTGTGCGTGGACGAGGAGTGTCGCCAGCACGTTGATGTTGTGAATGTCCACCTTGCTGCCGGGCCCAACCATGATGTCGGTTCGGCCGCTGAGAAACGGCAAACTTGGGCGAATGGTCAGTGCGTCAGCGGTGCGTGCCCACCAGGCGAACGCACAGTCGAAGTCGCCATTCGGTCCGGCATCGTAGATGACGATGCGTTTGCCACGATGATAGTAGTCTTCCGAGACCGTGGTCGCGAAGTCGTCGAGCGCGTATTGGCGCAGCGTATCCGAGCTCAGATAGAAGCCGATGGCATGCAGCGCCGCGTTGCGGCGGTTGAGGCGCCCCGGCGAGCAGACTTGCAACTGGATGTTCGGGTTGTTGAACACCCTGCAGCGCGTATATTGCTCGATGCACTCCAGGAGAAGAATGGCCGCGTGGGCGCTCCCCACCGGCGGCAGCACCAGGCAGAACTTGGCCTGCGAGCGCTTATACACGTTGCAATCGAGCACACTCTTTTCGCCGCCTAAGGCCTCGATGAGAGGGCTGAACAGATCTTCGTCTCCGAGGCAGTGCAATTTGAGCCCGACCGAGAGCAATCCGTGGGGCACGCACCGCTTCTCAAGAGCGAGCGCGTCGACATTTACCGGAGCGCGCGCATGCAGGATTTCCAGGAGACGTTCGATGCTAGTGGCATAGGCCACCGCGGCTTCCTCTCATGCTTGTTCCACAAATGGCCCGTGAGCCTGCGTTCCAAATCTCACCCGATGGCGTTATTAAGCAGATGGGTTGCGATGACGCGGATGACAACCCCGATAAGCCCCTCGCATACAGCCTCACGATGAGGCCGCCATAGGAATGCCCGACAAGGACATAAGGGGCTGCCTCATTGGCGCCGCTCAGCAGGGCATGCAAGTCCGGCTGCAACGGCTCACGGCTAGGCCGGTGAGGCGAAGCTAGGCGACCTCAGTGTGCCGACGCAACGCTCCCGCGTTGAATCAGAGCTTCCACTGTAGAAAAATCTGCATATTCTCAAAGTCAAAGGTCACCGCATAGGCGATCGCGGCCGGAGCCTTCTCAGAAATCTGAAGCCAGCAACGTGTACGCGTCCCTGCGGTACCGAGAATAGACTTTGCCCGCGACCTTGAGATTATCGCGATTGCGATCGAATGCGTTGAGCAGACCGGCTTCGTCCCGCCTAGCGTTCGGATTGATGTGGCCAAGGGCCTCTTGTTCGACAAAGAAGCAGATTTCGAACGTACCATCATGGCCCCAAAAGCGCACGCGGCGCCCGCGTCGATCGTAGCTCCGACTCTGATTTGGGAAATTGAGTGCCATATCAAATGAACATAGCACCTCTCCGATCACCTGTCCGATTTCCTCTCTCTGCCAAGGTGGCGACCATTGAAGGTCGCATGCCCAGCGAAGAAGGCCCCTTCCGCCGGCCGCAGCTCTTCCGGGCCTACCGTTGCTCACCTGCCGTGGGTATAGTTATCTAAGGGAACTGGTGGGATCGGCACTGAGATTTCAGCGACTATGCGCAACGCCAGCAACGGAGGTCCGCCATGAAAGTCAAAGATGCCATGCACAAGGGTGTCGAGTGGGTTAGTCCGGACACCACCGTCACCGAGCTCGCCAAGTTGATGCGTAAGCAAGATATTGGCGCCATTCCAATCGGAGAGAAGGACCAGCTGATCGGTATGGTGACCGACCGCGATATTGTCTGCAAGGGGCTGGCGGACGAAAACTTCGATGCCCGACGCGCCACAGCGCGTGATGTGATGACCTCAGGCATCCATTGCTGCCGCGAGGACGATGACCTCGCCAAGGCTGTGGAGCACATGGAGGAACTCAAGGTCCGCAGGCTGCCGGTCATCAACAAGAGCAAACGGATGGTCGGCATCCTGAGCTTGGGCGATGTCAGCCAATCAGCGACTCGTGATCTATTGGCCACCCAACGGGCTATGGAACATTGGTGGGCTCGCGAGCTTTAAAAACGAACTCGCGGGGGAGGGGTAGAGTTCCGCTGATGGCGGGATGGGCGGGCAGTTATGCGGCTTCAAAGTTTCTGCTCTCTCTACTCACGCCATTAGAAACGAGCGCCGAGAATAGCGCCTCCCTGGGTCAGTAGCACGCGGCAACATGATGTCTGCTCGTCGTCCTGTGTGTGCCGAAAAATCAAATTCGGAAATATCGGTGGTGAAGTCCACCGAGGACTGGCCGTGAAATGATGGCGCCGCGGCTCTCGATCGCCCGATGCACCGGGGCGTCCTTGTTCAGCGAGCGATAAGTCCTCGATGCATTATAATAGCGCGCATAGGCTTGTAGGACCCGGCGCAGATGCCCCTCGCCAAAGGCGACGACATGGTCGGTGCACTCGCGACGGATCGATCCGATCAGCCTTTCGGCGCAGCCGTTCTGCCACGGCGAGCCTGAGGCAATGGGCCTGTCACGGATGCCCATGGCCCGTAATCGGCGTGTGACGGGGGCTCCATAGACCCGGTCCCGATCGCGGATCAGGTAGCGAGGAGCCGATGATGGTCGTGGTGTCCTTGTCGACAACAAGGCGCTTGCCTCACAGAACCTGCTTGTGTGCCATGTTGCATAGCCTCATTGGGGCGGGTGCAGAAGGCTTGGTCTCAGCCGGATTTGCGCGCCGGCGCCGCATCCTTCAGTGCGAGCCTCCCTCTGGCCGAGAAAGCGTTGACCGTCCTCCACCTTTGCGTCCAGAGAGGCGGACTCGCAGAGCAGCTGAGTGTAACCACGCCTTCATCATGACAGATGGAACCTCCTTCTCGGCGCGTTCCTTGACGTCGATCAAGGGGGGCGTTGTGGCCGGGCTGAATTGACCGAGCGCCGCTCTGGTCGGCGACGGCGGCGTCTACGCGGCGGCCTTCAGCAGCGCCGCGTAATGATGGCTCGTGGTGGCCCGAATGGGTAGCGTGGCTCCAGGCACACTCCGGCGCTCTCACCGCGCTGCCACCGTTTGGGGCACCAAAGGCTGGCTACAAGCTCTTTCCGACGCCTCCCTTGCCGGTAAAGAATAGATAGCGCGTTGGTTTCGTTACAAGGCCAAGGTTCAGGCTCTCACGTCCGTCGTTCACTTTAGGCCTCTAGACAGAGCGCGATGCCTTGACCACCGCCAATGCACATGGTGACGATCCCTCGCTTGATGCCGTCGCGCTGCATAGAGTGGAGCAGGCGGGTGGTCTGGATGGCGCCAGTCGCGCCAATCGGGTGACCGTGGGCGATCGAGTTGCCTTCCACATTGACGATGTCCTCTGGTAATCCGAGGTCACGCATCACGGCGAGCGCGATTGCTGCGAAGGCCTCGTTGATTTCGAACCGCTCGACGTCACCAACAGACCAACCCGCACGCGCCAACGCTTGTTTCACGGCCGGCACGGGGCCGATGCCGAACATGCCTGGCTCGACAGCTCCAACGCCCCAGCTCACCAGGCGGCCGAGGGGCTTCAGTTTGTTCTTCTCGGCCCACCCACGCTCGGCCAGAAGCATTGCTGCCGCGCCCGTATTGAGACCAGGCGCATTTCCAGCAGTGATCGTCCCATCCTTCCGAAATGCCGCCTTCAGCTTGGCCAAACTCTCGGCTGTTGTTTCCGGCCGGTTGTGCTCGTCTTTGACGAAGGGCTGCGGGCCCTTGCGTGACTTCACCATTACTGGAACGATTTCGGCCTCGAACTTTCCCTGAGCCTGAGCGGCTGAGAATCGCTGCTGAGAGCGCAGCGCCCAGGCGTCCTGAGCGTCGCGCGTGATCTGATATTTTGTGACGAGGTCCTCCGTGTGCCAGCCGGAGTGCTCGCCGGAGAACGCGTCATTCAACCCATCCTGCAGCATCGCGTCATAGATTTGTGCGTTCCCCATGCGGTAGCCCCAGCGCCCGCCGTACAAGAGGTAGGGCGCGGTATCCATGTTCTCCATGCCGCCTGCTATGGCTGTGTCCATGAGCCCGAGCTGGATTTCAGCAGATGTTGTTGCGATGGCTTGTGCGCCAGAGCCGCAGACACGATTGACGGTCATGGCCGGAACCTCGACGGGGATACCACCGGCAATGGCGGCCTGGCGGGCGGGGTTCATCTTGTTGCCGGCCTGAATGACGTTGCCCATAACAATGGTCCCGACGTCCTTGCCCGCGACGCCCGCGCGTTCCAGGCAGGCTTTTATGGCCGTAGCGCCTAGGTCTACTGCCGGCGTGTCCTTGAGGGCACCGTTATAGGTTCCGATCGCAGTACGAACGGGCGCGACAATCACGACTTCACGTTTGGCCATTGGTGTCTATCCTTTCAAAACGTGTCGCACGCAGGCGGGCCGAGAAAGTTCTGGTGCCGGAGGTCACGCCATAAGCTGACCGCCGTTGATCGAGAACGTCGCGCCCGTAACGAAATCCGCCTCATCGCTCGCAAGAAACGCGACGGTGCGCGCGATATCTTCTGGCTTCCCGAGCCTGCCAACGGGAATGGCGGAGATGATTGTTTTCAGCACATCCTGAGGAACGGCCGCCACCATGGCCGTATCGCAATATCCAGGTGCAATGGCATTGACGGTAATTCCTTTGCTCGCTTCTTCCAGAGCCAGCGCCTTGGTGAATCCGAGTATTCCTGCTTTGGCGGCCGAATAATTGGTCTGGCCGAACTGGCCTTTCTGACCATTGATCGAGCTGATATTGATAATTCGTCCGAAGTTGCGCTCACGCATGCCTTCGATGACGTTGCGGCACATGTTGAACATCGAGCCCAGATTGGTGTTGATGACGGCCCACCATTGATCTGCTGTCATGTGATGCAGTGTCGCATCGCGCGTGATGCCAGCGTTGTTGACAAGGATATCGGGTGGTCCGAGCGCACGGCTCACCTCGGCCACCCCCGCCTTGCAGGCGTCGAAACTCGCAACATCCCACTTGAAGATTCGGGATTCCCGATGCACCCGCGAAATCGCGTGCCGCTCCATCGTTTCCGTGGTAGACGGCCGCCACACGACAGTCATGCGATTTGAGCGTTCGCGAGATCGCGGCTCCAAGACCCCTGGTTCCGCCTGTAACAAGAGCGACGCAAGTCATGATGATTTATCTCCGCTTCGAACAGAAATCAATTCACTTCGCTCGCTGGCGCGGAGAGGCTCGCGCCGATCGCGACATCGCGTAATTGCCCGCGTCGGCGTAGGCGATGTTGCCGGGGCACTGTCACAGTAACACACTGGCTTGGTACAGAGGGGCCATATAGCATTGGCTGATGGACAAGCTCTCATACCGTCGCCACCGTTTTCCGAGTATCGTCATCCAGCAGGCCGTCTGGCTTTATTTCCGCTTCGCTCTGAGCTACCGCGACGTCGAGGATATGCTCGCCGAGCGTGGTATCGACGTGTCCTACGAGACGGTCCGCCGCTGGGCTTTGAAGTTAGGCGTGATCATTGCACGCAAGCTGGAGCGACGAGGACGGCCTCGGCCGGACGTGCGGTGGCATCTCGACGAAGTGTTTGTCTCCATCAACGGCAGACAGTGGTACGTCTGGCGTGCTGTGGACAGCGAAGGCGAGGTCCTGGACATCCTGGTTCAGCCACGGCGAGACCGCAGGGCGGCGCTCAAGCTGATGCGAAAACTCCTGAAGAAGCAGGGCGTGCTTCCAGCCACCATCGTGACCGACAAGCTCGGATCCTACCGCTCTGCGCTGCGCGAACTTGGTGTCGCACGGCGACACGACACAGGTCGCTGGAAGAAAAACCGGGCAGAGAACTCCCATCAGCCATTGCGACAACGCGAACGACGGATGAAGCG
>CAVUEM010000050.1:0-132525 GCA_963740475.1 uncultured Alphaproteobacteria bacterium
CGTCGCTCCGCAAGTCTTCGCCGCTCGGCTCGGTCACGTCCGGCGGCGGCGGAGCCGGCGCTGCCGGTCCGGCCTCCTTGCGGCCCGCGCGAATGCGCCGGGCGATCTCCTTGAGAGTAGCGGCATCGTCGGTTTGCGGCTTGGTCGATGGCGCTTGCACGTCGCCGTCGCCCTCGTCGTTCGTCTCGGCGGTGACGAGAAGGAGCGAGGGCGGCGTGCCGTCCGCGACCGCGACGGAGCAGGAGAGGCGAAGCGCCCCGGCGGGGCGCCAGAACACGAGCTTCTGGCTTGTCGCCGCGGAGCCCCGCAGCGCGTCCGGTCCAGAAAGCAGAGCGCGCAGGCGCGCAACGGCTGGCATCGCGCCGTCGAGCGCGGCGTTCGCGCCGTCGCGGGTCAGTGCGAGCAGCTCTAGCCCGGCGCCGTTAGCTGCGACGACACGCGCGCCCTCGGGCTCGATGATCCAGGCGGGCGCGCGTGCGGCCTCGAGCGCGGCGCCGGCACGCGGCGATAGATGGATATCGCAAAGCAACATGGCGTTGGCGGTCATCACAAAACTTGATGCGCTCTCGACTGTTAGCTCGAATGGCTCGGCGCGTCCATGAACGGGGGCGAGAGTTTCCTCCCCCCGGCACAGCTTTGATCAAACCGAGGCTGTTCCTCGCGCGACAATAGCTGTAGTCTCGCCCGTGCCGCTGAGCCCCTTGAAGGCCCGGCATCCAAGAGCGCTGGCAGAGGGAAACGGCCATGTACGACAAGCCCCAATTGGAGATTCCCGAGGCGGTTCGGGAGCTCGCGGAGCGAAATGTCGAGCAGGCGCGCGCCGCCTATTCCCAGTTCATGGACATGGCGCGCAAGGCCCAGGACATGGTTAGCAAGCAGCAAGGCGCGATCACGGCGGGGGCGCTCGACATCCAGTCGAAGGCGATGCGCTACGCGGAAGAGAACATCGACGCGAGCTTCAAGTTCGCCGCCGACCTGGCGCGCGCCCGCGATCTCAAGGACTATCTCGAGATCCAGTCTCGCTATGCGCAACGGCAGATGCAGGACTATGCCAAGCAGGCGCAGGAGCTCGGCCGCATGATGGCGGACGCAGCCCAGAAGGCGAAGCCGTAAGCGGCCAGCCGGCACCGAGCCATCGCGCCTGTCGAAACCTCCATGTCCCCCGAGCAGCGCGGTCTTGGCGGCGGGCCGCCTTGGGATTATTTTCTTGACGATAGAGCCCGCGACTGTGTTTTAGGGCGGCGCGCCAACGGCGCGTCCACCCCTCGCGATGCCGCCTTAGCTCAGATGGTTAGAGCGCTAGATTGTGGATCTAGAGGTCCCCCGTTCGATCCGGGGAGGCGGTACCAATGAAATCAAGCAGTTACGCAATCTGAGCTCGCCCAAATTTTTCCAGTGTGCCACCCCAGTGTGCCACCCCCTCCCGCCGATTTTTGCATTTAACTCGCCAAGCGGTGCGCTGGCGGTTCGTTTGCGCATTTTGCTCGGATTTGCGCGCTTTTTTGATGGTAACTTCAAGCCTCCTGCCCATCGTCACCGCGACGTGAGGCAGCCGAATGGCAATCGTCCGATCATCAGGCCAATTAGATTTGTTGTTACATCGATTATGCATAGCGTGTGTGCGTAACGTCAGCTTTTCGCAATCAATTCGAACAGAATGCTTGCATGATCCGCGACTCGCGAGTTGCAATGTCTCTTGAGGGCCAGGAACTGCCGTTGACGCAAACTCCAAATTCCTTGGCCGCCGCGGACATCGTTTACCCGAACATCGGGGCCAGGTGATCGTTGAGGAACATGCCGGAGGGGTCGAAGTCGCGCCGCAGCGCCTTGAACGCTTCGAACTTGGGGAACCGGGTCCGCAAGCGCTCCTCGGTCATGAAATGCAATTTGCCCCAATGGGGCCTGCCTCCTTGCTCATACAGCCTCTGGTCGCACAGTTTCAGATACGGCCAATAGTTGGTGCCCGGCTTGCCGGAGACTGAAATCACCACGGAGTCGCGCTGATAGTTTGGGCTGAGCCAAGCCTGGTCGCCCCGCACGAAGCGGACCTCCATGGGGAAGATGCTGTCGGGCAAATTGCGCAGCATGAATTCGCGCTGGCCCTCGAAAACCTCGCGGGCGGCCTCTGCCGGGAGAAAATACTCGAGTTCGTGAAAGTTCGGCTCGAAGACATGCGAATAGATCCGATACGACCGATCGATCCTCTCGTTCGGCGGCAGCGACTTCGGTGGCACAGTCGGGGCGCCGGGTTGTTCTTCGGTCTCCCGGTAGAGCTTGACCATGCAGTGATCGGCCTTAGCGGGTGGAAAACCGTAGAGTTGCGATGACGCGTCAGTCGGCATCCAGAAGAACGAGAAGTGACGATACTCAGCCAGCAACTGGCTCCAGCGCTCGCGCACTTCGTCGATCGGCATGAAGACGATCTGCTCGTGAATGTTGTAGACACGTGCAACACTGATCGTGAGCTCGGTCATCACTCCAAGCATGCCGATCGAGCATTGTGCGGCGGCCATGGCGACGGGTGACGTTTCGAGCGACAACTCGCGCACGGTGCCCTCACCGTCGACCAGGCGGCAGGCCGTCAGGACCGACGAAAAGCTGCCAAACGCCGCGCCCGATCCGTGCGTGGACGTTGCGACCGCACCGGCAATGGTCTGCGTGTCGATGTCGCCCTGGTTCCACAGCGCCAGCCCCGCGTCCCACAAGGGCGCGCCAAACTGAGCAATCGTCGTCGAGGGCCTTGCCGTGGCGGTGAGGGCTTTGGCGTCGATCGTCGAAATGCCGTTCAAGCCACGCGTGTCGAGCAGCATCCCGTCGGTACAGGCAACGCCTGTGAACGAATGTCCAGAGCCTGGAGTCCTAAGTCGCAACCCTTGGCGCCCCGCCTCCCGGACGGCCTCGATAACCTCGCGCTCATCTGTCGCCGTGACGACTTTGGTTGGCACGCAACTTTGGTTACCGACCCAGTTCCGCCAACTCGAGCTGCCAGGGAGAAAACCACTTTGAAACTCTGTCATGATTGACACCACGGGCTATGACGTCCTGAGGGTGAGTACGAGATACCCTGAGCATGAAATAAAGGGAAAATCAGCGCCAACTCCGAGGCGCGGTTAGGGTCAAACTGCGAAGTGGCTCACCTTTGCGACAACGTCCGATAATGCCCAAAAGCCGGGACGCCAAGTGGTGTTCACGATGCCGGCCCGGGAGCAATGTCTGCGACCGCAGCAGTGTGCCACTTTGCTGTGTGCCACCCGGTAGCGCTATGTTGGCTCAAGTTCTGGCTTAGTTCCGCGCAGTTCGAACAGGGTTTCGATATTTTTCACATCAAAATCAATGTATTAGAAGTCCATGGGATGAGATTGTGGATCTAGAGGTCCCCCGTTCGATCCGGGGAGGCGGTACCACCTCCGGGGAGGCGGTACCACCCTTGAGAGAGATGATCTCGCTCTAGCGCCGCGGCTAGAATGGACCGTCCAGATTTGAAACACGGATTGGTTAAACACAAGCGGCGTGTGTGGGTGAAACGCCGTCGGCAGTGATGCATCCTTTTTGGCCAGGCGCAGCGGTCCTAACGCCATGCGCGCCGCTTGCCGAACCCTTGGCACCAATCCTGCAATCCTCCGCCCCGAAGGTCGCCTACCAGATCACCCGGCGCGTCGCAGACAAAATGGAATCGCTCGAGGCGGAAGAGACGACCAGGAGCGGAGCCGGGGGAAGTCGTGCGGGTGGCGGTCGTGAAGTAGCCGGCTCGAGGCATTGCATCGGAGCGATTTTCCGGACGCTAAGCGGGGCCTGCCAATCCATGCCATCGGCTCCTCTAAACTCATCGAGTTGTTGAGACGACAGGCCTTCATTGACTATGCGGACCACTATTATCGTCGATCCTGAAAGGGCCAGATCCTGGATCCTGGACCTCGCGTTGCGTCTCGCCGGCGCCGGCCACCGTGTGCACGTGCGTAGAGGGGAAGCGCGGCCGCTTCCGGGCTCGGTGGAGAGGCTTCTGAAGCTCGAGCGGCGTGTTCACGATATTCCTTTCGCCGCGAGCGAGCACATCGACTTCTCGACGCTCAAGTCGCGTGCGACGCCCGAGGAGGGTTCCCCGGACTACGTTATCGATCTCTCCGGCACTGCGGAGCTGCCTCGAGCTGCCCGAACGCTCAGAGTGCTTTATGACGGGCAGCAAGACGAGGCCGAGCTCTTCTCGATCCTGTTTTCCCGGCGGATGCCGGTCGTCGAGATCGCCGATGGGGAAACGGGCGAAATTCTGGCGCGCGGGCTGCCGGCGGGCGACGAGGCGCCCTCGATCCACGAGGCGGCGGACGCCGTCTATGCACGCCTGATCAGCCTGCTCATGACGGCGATGGCGGGGAAGAGCGCGCCGCTGGCGCCGATCGTCCGCGAGCGCGCCCCGAGCACAGCCGGACATCTGCTCATAAGCCGCCTGAACTCACTTGCCGCCGCCTCGGCAAAGGCCGTCTACCGATCGCTCTGCTACTCGCCGCACTGGCAGATCGGCTGGCGCTTCGTGGATTCGGCCGATGTCGTGGATACGCACCGGCTGGGGCCGGGCCCTTGGCGCAGGCTTCCCGGGCCGGGCTCGCACTTCTATGCCGATCCGTTTCCCATCGTTTGGCAGGGCCGGACGTTTCTGTTCTTCGAGGATTTCGACCACGCGACCGGCAAGGGCGTGATCTCGATGACCGAGTTCGGCGATGGCGGGCCGCTCGGGCCGGCGCGGGTCGTCCTCGAGGAGCCTTGGCATCTCTCCTACCCCCATCTCATCGCCAAGGATGGCGAGGTCTGGATGATTCCGGAGAGCTCGGCCGACCGTGCGGTGCATCTCTATAGGGCCGATCCCTTTCCCTACGTATGGCGTCGCGAGGCGACGCTCTTGACCGACATCACCGGCAGCGACGCGACGGTCGTCCATCACGGCGGACAATACTGGATGTTTCTCGCCACCCGAGAGGGCGGCGGATCGCATTCCGATACGCTCTCGCTCTTTCATGCGAAATCGCTCGAAGGGCCATGGCAACCGTTCGAAGGCAATCCGGTGCTGATCGACAGGCGCCAGGCGCGCTCGGCGGGCAATCTCGTCAAAAGAAACGGAAAGCTCTGGCGTCCGGTGCAGGACTGCGCGTCGAGTTACGGCGCGGCCCTCGGTCTTGCCGAGGTGGTGCGGCTCGACGAGGGTGGCTACGAGCAGGTGGTGCGCACCGTGCTGCGCCCGGGTGCCGAATGGCCCGGCCGCAAGCTGCATACCCTGAACCGGGCCGGCCGCCTCGAGTGCATCGACGGGTCCGCCCTGCGCCTGAAAACGGATCTCGTGAAGCGCAAATTTCGCCCGGCCGACGGCATGCGCATCCTCGCCGCCGCGCGCTGACGCCAAAGCACGCCGGACGCTATCGTCCTACGCGCTCGAATTCTCGGCGTCCGGGCTATTTCGGCGCCAGCACCATCACCATCTGGCGTCCTTCGAAACGCGGCTCCGCCTCGACCTTGGCGATCGGCTCGGTATCGGTCTTGACGCGCTTCAGCACGTCCATGCCGAGATGTTGGTGCGCCATCTCGCGGCCGCGGAAGCGCAGCGTGATCTTGACCTTGTCGCCCTCTTCGAAGAACCGCCTGATCGCCCGCATCTTCACGTCGTAGTCGTGGTCGTCGATGCCGGGGCGCATCTTGATCTCTTTTATCTCGACGACCTTCTGGTGCTTGCGGGCCTCGGCGGCCTTCTTCTGCTCTTGGTATTTGTACTTGCCGAAATCGAGGATCTTGCAGACCGGCGGCTCGGCGTCCGGCGAGATCTCGACGAGATCCAATCCAGCTTGCTCGGCGCGGGCGAGCGCATCCACTTTGGCGACGACGCCGGCATTTTGTCCGTTCTCGTCGATGAGACGGACCTCGCGGGCCCGGATTGCGTCATTAATCTTGGGGCCGGATGGCTCGCGCTCCTGCGAGCTGCGCATAGGCTTTCGGATGTTCTCTCTCCTTTGGTGGCTTCAGACACTTGCATGGCAGCACAAAAAGCAGCTCCCCTTTCCCGCTGCTGCGGGGAAGAGACGCCCACTCTACCTTGCGGGGCTAAGAATCCCGGAGAAAAAGCGCTTCGTCAAGGCGGCCAGGGGTACAGAGTAAGGAAAATCAACCGGGGGTTGGCGGCTGCCGGCCGGCTTCAAGCGCCTCGAAGCGGGCGGCGAGGGCCGTTCCCAGGAGAAAGTCATAGGCGGCAAGGGTTTCGCGCTGCATCGCCTCGAGCGTGAATGAAGTCACCACATGGGCGCGAGCCCGGCGCCCCATCTCTGCCCTCGCCTCGGGACCGAGGGCGAGCCCCTCGTCAATGGCGGCTGCGAGGCCTGCGGCGTCTCCGGGCGGAACGAGCCAGCCGGTGGCCGCGTCCGCGCTAACGCCCGGCCGGGCGAGGATCGTCTCCGGCGGCGCGCCGTGATCGGTCGCCACCACGGGGCACGCCATGGCCTGTGCTTCCGTCGCCGCCCGCCCGAACGCCTCGGGCTCGGTCGAGGCGACTACGGCGAGGCGTGCGAGGAGGAATGCGGCGGCCATGTCGTCGACGTGGCCGACCAGGCGCACCTGGGCGTCGAGGCGGCGGGTGGAAATCATGTCCTCGAGCTCCGCCTGATAGCCGTCGCGGCCCTGGGCGCCGCCGGCGAGCACGAACACCGCCCGGCCGAGCCGCTTCTCGCTCTCGAGGAGTGCTGCCGCCTCGATCACGACGCGCTGGCCCTTCCAGCCCGTGAGGCGCGCGGCATGGAGGACGACGAGATCGTCGGGGCCGAGACCCCATCGCTTGTGCAAGGCCTCGATCCGCGCCGGCGCGACGGCCTCGGGATCGAACGCCCGCCCGTCGATGCCGCGATGGACGACGCGGATCCTCGATGGACCCGTCGCGTAGCGCACGCGGATCAACTCGGCTGTGTAGCGCGAGTTGGCTATGACGAGATCGCCCTTCGCCATGACGCTGTTGTAGGCCCGCTTGAGGCGGCTCTTCTCGCCGTAGGCGCCATGATACGTTGTGACGAATGGGATTTTTGCGCGCCGTGCCGCGGCAAGCGCGCTCCACGCCGGGGCGCGGCTGCGAGCATGGACGAGGTCCACGCCTTCGCGCGCGATGAGGCGCCCGAGGCGGGCCACGTTGAGAAGCATCGAAAGCGGGTTCTTGGTGGCCACGGGGAGCATAAGGAGCTCGCCGCCCAGGGCTTCGATCCGGGGCGCGAGCCGCCCGCCCTCGGTCGCCACCAGCGCACGGCCCCCCGCGCGCACGATGGCGTCGACCATCTCGACCGTCGACAGCTCCGCCCCGCCGGTCTCGAGCTCTGGGATGATCTGCAGGATCGTCGTGCGCTTCTCGGCCAGGATGAGCCTCCACCGGCGGGAACGGGCTTCTTAGGCTCTAGCCCCATCGACCGCAAATCCTCTGTCCGCCATATCGAGGGGCGCTCGCCGGAACCGGCGGCCGGGGCTCAGAATTTCGGCTTCTTCTTGCCGTCATATTCGCGAGGCTGCCACATTCCCCGCGCACATCGGGGGGCCGGAAGCGCGAAGGGCGGAACTCGGCCGGGCGCGCTCTAGAGCACGGTCGTGCTCTTACATTTTGAATTTTAGGTCGCGATTCACGTTCTCGATGGACGCGGAGCGTGTCTATCGTGGACGATCGCGATCTAGGGGAGGGGGCTCAGAGCCATGCGCAACACGATCGCGGTGATGAACACCAAGGGTGGAGTCGGCAAATCGACCCTGGTGCTTGCGCTCGCGGAAACGCTCTCCGTCTACCACGGCAAGAACGTGCTGGTGATCGATAGCGACGCCCAGTCGACCGTCTCCGCCATGCTGATGACGGTGCCGAACCTGCACAAGCTGCAGAACGAGGGGCTCACCATCGTCGATTTCCTGATCGCGCGCGTGCTCGAGAGCAAGGACTGCGAATGGACGCGCTTCGTCGTGCGCAACGTCTCGGACGTGGACGACGCGCGCACCGTCTTCCTCATCCCCTCCGACATGCAGCTCACGCTGTTCGAGCGCGAGGTATCGAAGGAAAGCCTGCACAGCCGCCTGCGCCTCGCCATCGGCGGCCTCCTGTCGGAGGTGCGCGGCGTCTTCGACGTGATCCTGATCGACTGCCCGCCAGGCCTTTCGGTGCTGACGGAGAGCTGGCTGCGGGAGGCCGACTTCCACGTCTCGCCGACGAAAGCGGACTACGTCTCCGTGTGCGGGCTCGAGGTGTTCCGCCGCTTCAAGGCGCTCAATCCGGAGATGGGGTTCGCCGAGAACCTCGGCGTGATCATCAACATGAAGGAGATGGGCTCGGCCGCCGAGGAGGACTATCACGTCTGGCTCAGGGAGAACCTCGACAACCGCTGCTTCAACACCGTGATCCCGCGCGCCGCGGCCTTGCAGGAGGCGGGCCGCTTTCACAACCTCGACCGGTCGTATCTCGCGAAATATCCGGGCTCGACGGGCCTCGCCGTGCGCGCGCTCGCCGACGAGCTCATCGCGCGCATGTCGGTCGCCAAGCCCTCCGCCGAGCCGCCGGCCCTTCCGCCGGACATGGCACAGGAGTTCCCCACCCTGTGAGCCGCCGGCTTTCCTCCCCCTCGAGGGGGAGGAAAGCAAACGGTTCTGTCGGAAAGAGTCTAGGGACCGAGTGCGCGCAGCGGAGAGTCTAGGGCGCGGCGCGCTGAGGGCCGCGCATCAATCGTCGAGCGCGGCGGCGGCGCAGAGAAAATCGCTGACGGTGAGTACGGCGAAGACCACGCCAGCGGCACCGACAAATCCCAGAGCTTCGAGCATCACGGCCTCCTTGCTGAAGGGAGCGGGTTGATGAGGATAGGGAACCACCCTTTCGTGGAGCTGTAAGGGCAACTTTGCGGCAAGATCAAAGCAGGAAGCGAAAGAATCTAATGATAGATCAGAGCATTACGAGGCTTCCCTGCGCTCTCTTTGCGGCCGCGGAGCCGCGCGCAAAGCGCGAGCCAACCCGGAGTCCGGTGATGACGGCGGAAGATTTCGAGAGATTTGGAGCGGGCGATGAGATTCGAACTCACGACCCTCACGTTGGCAACGTGATGCTCTACCCCTGAGCTACGCCCGCGCTCCGTCGAGCCCGTCTTATTGCGCACCCGCCCGGCCATTGCAAGCCGCGGCGGCCCGTCAAACCCCGGGGGCTACCACGCCGCGTCGGCCTCTCCGTCGCCAAGGCCCCACGACCCGGCGAGCGGATAGGCGGCCTCGACCACATACGGCCCTCCGCCGGCATTGGGGCGCGCCGACATCAGCACGAACCGGTCGACCAGGAAGGGCTCGCTCGCTAGAGCGCCCTTACTCTCGAGAAACCTCGCCACCGCGTCGGGGCGCGTGTTGCGCAGGCGGGCGAGCGAGACGTGCGCCCTGAAGGGGCGCTTCTCCGGCGCGAGACCGGCATTGCGCGCCGCCCGCTCGTTGGCCCGGGCCAGGAGATCGAGCTCGGGTCCGGCGTCGATGCCGGCCCAGATGGTACGCGGCGCATTGCCTCCGAAGGCTCCGACGCCGGCGAGGCGCGCCTCGAAGGCCGGCGTGTCGATGGAGCTCAACGCGCTCGCGAGCTCGGAGGCGACAAGATTGTCGACGTCGCCGGCAAACCTCAGCGTGATATGGAGGTTCTCGGGCTCGATCCAGCGTGCGCCCGGAAGGGGGCTGCGTAGGCGGAGCAGCCGCTCGCGCACGGCGCTCGGTATCTCGATCGCGGTGAACAGGCGGGGCATGCGCTGACCATCAGGACTTGGAGGCGGCGAGGCGTCGGGCGGCGACGCGCGCGATGAGTTCCTCGACCGAGGGCAAGATCCGCTCGACGATCGTCGCCACGCCCTTGCCGGAGGGATGCATGCCGTCGGTGAGATTGAGCTCAGGCTTCATCGCCACCCCGTCGAGAAAGAACGGATAGAGGAGAACGCCGTGCTTGGCGGCGAGCTCGGGATAGATCGCGTCGAAGGCGGTGCCGTAGTCCGCGCCCCAGTTCTTCGGCGCGAGCATGCCGGCGAGCAGCACGTCGATGTTGCGCTCCCGGAGCCTCGCGATGATCTTCTCGAGGTTGGCGCGCGCTACTTTCGGCGGCAAGCCGCGCAGCGCATCGTTGGCGCCAAGCTCGAGGATCACCGCCTCGGTGCCGTCGCCGATCGCCCAGTCGAAGCGCGCGAGTCCGTCCGCCGTCGTATCGCCGGAGACGCCGGCGTTGACGATCTCGACGTCGTGGCCCTTGGCCTTGAGGGCCTTCGCGAGCTGGACCGGAAACGCCTCGGACGGGCGCAGGTTGAAGCCGGCGGTCAGGCTGTCGCCGAAAGCCACGATTTGAATGGGGCGGGAGGAGCCGGCGGCGTGCGAGGGCATGAAGGTCGACGCGAGGACCAAGTTGACGGCTAAAGCCAAACTCACCACTTGAGCCAGGGGCAGGGGGGGGCGCCAGCTAGGAAGTGCTTTCATTTTTTCGCCTCGTCCGTCCTTAGGCTCCTGCTAGCTAGTAGTGCCGAACCGCGGTAAGGACAACGCCCTTCGGCCCCGACACCTCCGGAGCTTCGCCCGTGGCCTCGCCGATCATTGATTTAAAGGACGTGCGCCTCACGCTCGAAAGCCGCGCCGGCTCCGTCGAGATCCTGCGCGGCGTCGACCTCAACGTCGGGCGCGGCCAGGCGATCGCCGTCGTCGGGCCGTCGGGCTCGGGCAAGACGTCGCTTCTCATGATCCTCGCCGGGCTCGAGCGCGCAACGAGCGGAGAGGTGCGCATTGGCGCCCACGATTTCAATGCCCTCGGCGAGGACAGCCTTGCGCTCATCCGCGGCGCCGAGATCGGCATCGTGTTCCAGTCGTTTCATCTGGTGCCGACCATGACGGCGCTCGAGAACGTCGCGCTCCCGCTCGAGTTCGCCGGCGTCACCGGGGCCTTCGCGATCGCGCGCGAGCACTTGGACGAAGTGGGCCTCGCACGCCGCGTCGACCACTTTCCGGCCCAGCTTTCCGGCGGCGAGCAGCAGCGCGTCGCGCTGGCGCGCGCTCTCGCGCCGCGGCCCAAGCTCATCCTCGCCGACGAGCCGACCGGCAACCTCGACGGCAAGACCGGGCGTCACGTCATCGATCTCCTGTTCGGGCTCCAGCGCCGCCGCCAGGCCACCCTCGTGCTCGTGACCCACGACGAGCGCCTCGCCGCCGAATGCGAGCGCACAATCCGCATGGCCGACGGGCGCATCGTCTCGGACCGCGAGGCGGCCGCCGCATGACAGCGATCGACATCGCGCTCGCGGTGCCGGTCCGGCGCGCCGCGCCTCGGCAGGTCCTCCGGCTCGCGCTGCGCGAGCTGCGCTCGGGCCTCAAGGGTTTCTACGTCTTCATCGCCTGCGTCGCCCTCGGCGTCATGGTGATCACTGGCGTCGGCGGGCTGTCGGACGCCCTGCGCGCCGGCTTCGAGCGCCAGGGGGAGGCGATCCTCGGTGGCGACGTCGTGCTCTCGCGCATGCACGCGCGTGCGACCGGGGCCGAGCGCCAGTGGCTCGAAGGGCAGGGCCGGATCAGCGAGACCGCCACCATGCGGGCCATGGCGCGCCGGCCCGACGGCGAGGATCAGGCGCTCGTCGAGTTGAAGGCCGTGGACGGCTCCTACCCGATGGTCGGCAAGGTCGAGACCGCCGGCGCGAGCTTCGCCGCGGCGCTTCAAGCCCCGCTCACCGCCGTCGCCGACGCCGTCCTCCTCGATAGGCTCGGGGTGAAGCCCGGCGAGCGGCTCAGGATCGGCGAGGCCGAGGTCGTCGTCGCCGCCACCATCGTCTCCGAGCCCGACGCCATTGCCGACCGTCTGACTTTCGGACCGCGCATCTTCATCTCGCTCAAGACCTTGGAAAAGACCGGTCTCGTTCAGCCCGGCACGCTCGTGCGCTGGCGCTATGCGATGAAGCTTACCGATGGCGCGGGGGAAAGCGCGGCCGAGCTCGCCGCATTTCGCAGCCGCGCCAAGGCGGCGTTCCCCGAGGCCGGTTTCACCATCGCCGACCGGCGCGATCCCTCGCCGCAGGTGCGGCGCACGCTCGAGCGGCTGCGTCAATTTCTGACTTTTCTCGGGCTAACGGCGCTTCTCGTCGGAGGGGTCGGCGTCGCCAATGCGGTCGCGACCTTCATCGACCGGCGCCGCAACGTGATCGCCACCATGAAGAGCCTCGGCGCCACGAGCCGGCTGATCTTCGCTATCTTCCTCGTTCAGGTCCTTGCCATGGCGGGCGTCGGCGTCGTCATCGGGCTTGCGCTCGGAATGGCCGTGCCGGTGCTGCTGACGAGCCTCTACGGCGACGCCGTGCCGATCAAGGCCGAACTCTCGCTGTCGGCGGCGAGCCTGGCGACCGGTGCGCTCTACGGTCTTCTCGTCGCCCTCATGTTCGCGCTATGGCCGCTCGGGCGGGCCGAACTCGTGAGCGCGAGCGTGTTGTTTCGCGACGAGGTGGCGCCCGAGCGGGTTCGCCCCAAGGCGCGCATCGTCGCGCTCATCGCTGCCGTCGCCGTGGCGCTCTTGGGCGTGGCGATCTCCATGTCCGACTCGCCGCGCATAGCGTCGTATTTCTGCATCGGTCTAATCGTGGTCTTCGCCGTTTTCACTGCGCTTGGCACGTTCATGACGTGGGCGGCGCGCAAAATCCCGCGCCCCAAGGTGCCCGAGCTCGCGCTCGCCATCGGCAACATCGGCGCGCCCGGAGGGCTCACGCGCTCCGTCTCCGTCTCGCTCGGGGCCGGGCTCTCGCTCCTCGTCGCGGTGGCGCTGGCCGACGCCTCCCTCGTCAGCGAGCTCACGAGCCGCATGCCGGACCAGTCGCCGAACTACTTCGTGCTCGACATCACGAAGGGCGATTTTCCCGGCTTCGCCGAGCTGACGCGGCACGAGGCGCCGGGCGCAGAGATTCACGAGGCCCCGATGCTGCGTGGGCGCCTCATCAAGCTCAAGGACGAGAACGTCGAGGACATCAAGGCGCCGCCCGAGGCGCAATGGGTGCTCTCGGGAGACCGGGGTCTCACCTACTCGGACACCGTGCCCGAGGGCTCGAAGGTGATCGAGGGCGAGTGGTGGCCGAAAGACTACGACGGCGATCCCCTCGTCTCGTTCGAGGCTGAGCTTGCCGGCCATCTCGGCCTCGAGATCGGCGACAGCGTCACCGTGAACGTGCTCGGCCGCAACGTCACGGCGCGCATCGCCAACCTGCGCGAGGTGAAGTGGGAGAGCCTCGCCTTGAACTTCGTCATGGTGTTCTCGCCCAACACGCTGAAAAGCGCCCCGCACAACCTGCTCGCGACGATTACGCTGCCGAAGGAGACCGCGGTTGCTTCGGAAGCGAGGCTCGCGCGCGTGCTCGGCCGGGCCTATCCGGCGGCGACGGTGATCCGCGTCAAGGACGCCATCGACGCCTTCAACGCCGTCTTCGCAAAGGTTATGATCGCCGTTCGCGTCGCCGGAAGCGTAACCCTCCTCGCAGGCGCGCTCGTCCTTGCCGGCGCGCTCGCGACCGCGCAGCGCCGCCGCATTCTCGAGGCGGTCATCCTCAAGGTGCTCGGCGCGACGCGCCGGCGTATCCTGATCGCGCACTTTGCCGAGTATCTCAGCCTTGCCGCCGTCACGGCCGTCTTTGCCGTGGTCCTAGGGTCGCTTGCCGCGTGGTTCGCGGTCGCCCACGTCATGCAAATCGAGTTCACGTTCTCTTGGGGCCCTGTGCTCGAAGCCCTCGCGCTCGCGGTCTCGCTCGTCGCCCTGTTTGGCGGGATTGGCACCTCTGCGGTGCTCCGCGCCCGTCCCGTCCCCTATCTTCGCTCGGAATAGGCCGAAAAAGGCTGGTTAACGGCCTCGAACGCCGGGAAGTCCTCGGTTATACTGCAACTTCCGATTTGCCCCGGCGGTCCTTGAATTGGTCGCGTACCGAGAGCATATGCTGAGGGCAAAGTGTTAGGAATTTGCACACGAGGTCGCAAGGAAAAGGGACGATGGCTCAAGCTGACAACAGATACTCGCTACCGGGTGGCGCTACGCGGACCGGAGCGGTCGTGGACGAGGGTCTGCGCGCCTATATGCAGGGCGTCTACAACTACATGGCCGCCGGTGTCGCGCTGACAGGCCTTACCGCTTATGTCACCTCGGCGATGTCGATCGCCGAGAGGGTCGGCGGACAGGTCGCGCTGACCCCGTTCGGCGAGGCGCTCTACAATTCGCCGTTGCGCTGGGTGGTCATGCTGGCCCCGCTGGCGTTCGTGTTCTACCTGTCGTTCCGCGTCCAGAAGATGAGCGTCAGCGCCGCTCAGATCGCCTTCTGGCTGTTTGCGGCGGTAATGGGCGTCTCGCTGTCGTCGATCTTCCTCGTCTTCACGGGGCAGTCGATCACGCAGGTGTTCTTCGTGACCGCGGCGGCGTTCGCAGGCCTTTCGATCTACGGCTATACGACGAAGAAGGACCTCACGGGCTGGGGCTCGTTCCTGTTCATGGGTCTCATCGGCATCATCATTGCCGGGCTCGTGAACCTCTTCCTGCAGTCGAGTGCCATGCAGTTCGCGATCTCCGCCGTCGGCGTGCTGGTGTTCGCTGGGCTCACCGCCTACGACACCCAGCGGATCAAGGACACCTACTACATGGTGGCCGGAGATGCGGCGATGGCGGCCAAGAGCGCGATCATGGGTGCTCTGTCGCTCTACCTCGACTTCATCAACCTGTTCGTCTCGCTGCTCAACCTGTTCGGCAGCCGCGAGTAGCCGAAGGCGAGACTTGAACGGCCAAAAAGCGAAGGGCCCCGCAGTGCGGGGCCCTTTTCCGTTTCTCACCGCGAAGCCTCAGCCCTCGACGACGCGCGGCCGGTCGATCACGGCGAGGACCCGCCTCAGGTCCGCTCCGCGCTTCAAGATCAAGCCCGTCGCGGCGATGACGCTGTAGGCACCCTGCCGGCGCGCGAGGCGCGGGTTCTTCTCGATCCTGTAGAGAGGGCACTCCGAGGCGCGCCGGAAGATAGAGAACACGGCCCGGTCTCGGCCCATGTCGAGCGCATAGTCGCGCCATTCGCCCGTGGCCACCATACGGCCGTAGACGGCAAGGATCTCGAGAAGCTCGTCTCGGTTGAACGTCGTGATCCGGGGCGCATCTCGCCCCGATCCAAGGAATGGAGTCGATGGGTGTGAAATGCCCGCATGCCGCGGGCGCAATTGTATCGGTTCGATTTCGCTCAAAGCGCGCCTCCCTCGCCATTCGAATATGATCTGCTCTGACACCCGGAAATTCAAGACGCGGAGTGCAGAAGCCGGCCGCGAACGGCCACTGTAACATTGAGTCACACTTTTCACACGTCCGCCATAAAGCCTCCCTTGCCGGGCCGTATTGGCGCGTAGACTAGGGATCGTTGAACAGGCCCGGTTCCATCTGACTGTCTCGGATTTCAGCCCCCAACCCCCTCCGAGCGTTTCTCCGTGGACCGGGCCTACCTTACCTTCCCCCGTTTCCGGCAATGTCCCTCGGCGTTGTCGGCCGTCAGCTGAACGGCCGTTCTCTTTGAGCCGACAAGGAAATTCCTTCTCTTGGACAGATTGACGTCGCGCAGTGGCCCTTGGCGCGCCGCAAAGGATTGAGACCCTTGGATTGTTGCCACCAAGGCCCGGTTCCCGCGAGAGCTTTGGAGACACAGCCCCCAGCCCCCCAGGGCAATCGCGTCGAACCGGGCCGATGAGCAACATTACCTTCTAAGTCCGTTCTCCCCGTGGAAGGGCCGGTTCCCCGCCGGCCCTTCTCTCTTTGCGGTGAGGCTGCAGCTCGGCTAACCATCGTGCCTTTCACGATCCCGGAGCGGTGTGAGGCGATGGCCAAAGAGAAGGCAGCGAAACGTCGAGCGAATGGGGAGCGCCCGCGCTCCAAGAAGCAGGGGCGCGCCCCGCGCTCCAACCCGCTGCTCGGGAGGTGGGGTGGTCCGTTCGGCGCGCCTCCGTTCCATCGTATCGAGGTGCGCGACTTTTCGCCGGCGTTCGCGCGCGCGCTCGCCTCGCACAAGGCCGAAATCCGTGCCATTGCCGAGAGCCGCGTCAAGCCGTCATTCGCCAGTACCCTGGGCGCGCTCGAGAAGAGCGGCGAGCTTCTGAATAAGGTGGCCGACGTCTTCTTCAATCTCGCCTCGGCGCACACCAACGAAGCATTGCAGAGGATCGAGCGCAATATCGCCCCGCGTCTCGCCAAGCATCAGACGGCGATCTTCCTCGACGCGAAGCTCTTCGCGAGGATTGCCGAGCTTTATGAGAGGCGCGACCGGCTCGCCCTCGGGCCCGAGGAGGCGCGGGTCCTCGAGCGGACCTATGCGGCGTTCGTCCGCTCGGGCGCCAAGCTCGACCGCAAGGGCAAGAAGCGCGTCGCCGAGATCAGCGGCCGGCTCGCGACGCTCGCGACCGCCTTCGCCCAGAATGTACTGGCCGACGAGCAGTCGTGGACCCTCGAGCTTAAGAGTGAAGCTGATCTCGCGGGCCTGCCGCCGGCACTGCGCGCATCAGCGGCTCGCGCCGCGGAAAGCCTCGGCAAGCGCGCTAGCCATGCCATCACGCTGGCACGCTCGAGCGTCGAGCCGTTTCTGCAGTTCTCCGCGCGCCGCGATCTGCGCGAGGAGGCCTGGCGCGCCTGGGTCCGCCGTGGAGAGAACGCGGGTTCGACCGACAATCGGGCGATTGCAGCCGAGATCGTGGCACTGCGGGCCGAGCTTGCCAAGATCATGGGTTTTCCGACCTACGCTGCGCTCGCCCTCGAGGACACGATGGCGAAGACGCCGGATGCCGTCCGCGGCCTCCTCGACCAGGTGTGGCGCCCGGCGATCACGCGCGCCGCCGAGGAGCGCAATGCCCTCGAGGAGCTCGCCCGCAGCGAAGGCGGCAATTTCCGTATCGCTCCGTGGGACTGGCGGTACTACGCGGACAAGGAGCGCCGCGCCCGCTTCGACCTCGACGAGGGCGAGATCAGGCCCTATCTCGCGCTCGACGCCATGATCGCGGCGGCCTTCGACACGGCCTCGCGCCTGTTCGGTATCCGCTTCGAGGAGCGCCACGACATTCCCGTCTACCACGAGGACGTGAGAGTGTGGGAGGTGCGCACGCGCTCGGGCAAGCACGTCGGCCTGTTCATGGGCGACTACTTCGCTCGCCCGTCGAAGCGCTCGGGCGCCTGGATGTCGACGTTTCGCGGCCAGAACAAGCTGACCCGCGACGTGAGGCCGATCGTCGTCAACGTCATGAGCTTTGCCCGCGGGGGCGATGGCGAGCCGACGCTTCTCTCGTTCGACGACGCGCGCACGCTCTTTCACGAGCTCGGCCACGGTCTGCACGGGCTTCTCTCGGACGTGACCTATCCCTCGCTCTCGTGCACCAATGTGCTGCGCGATTTCGTCGAGCTGCCGTCCCAGCTCTTCGAGTACTGGCTGCTGAGGCCCGAGGTCTTGCGCCGCTTCGCGCTTCACCACGAGACGGAAAAGCCGTTGCCCGAGCGGCTCATCCGCCGTCTCGAGGCCGCGCGCACGTTCAATCAGGGGTTCCAGACGGTCGAGTACCTGGCCTCCGCGCTCCTCGACATGGAGCTTCATGAGCTGGCGCCGGCCAAGCCCGTCGACGTGGTCAAGTTCGAAGCGGATCTCATGGCCCGCATTGGCATGCCCCCCGAGATCGTGCCTCGCCATCGCGTGCTCCACTTCCAGCACATCATCGGCGGCTATGCGGCGGGCTATTACAGCTATCTGTGGTCGGAGGTGATGGACGCCGACGCCTTCACGGCGTTCGAGGAGGCCGGCGACCCGTTCGATGCCAAAACCGCTGCGAGGCTGTTGAAGTATATCTATGCGGCCGGCAACCGGCAGGATCCGATGGAGGCCTACGTCGCGTTCCGCGGCCGGCCGCCGACGATCGCGGGGCTCCTCAAGAAGCGCGGGCTTTCTGGATGAGGAACAGGGTCAGTTCGAGCGCGCACGCGCAGATCCGCGCGCCCGAGAAGACGCAAACGACGCTTTCAAGACGCGGGCGCTTCCAAGGGTCGTGCGCTCCTTCGTGAAACTGCCTGGGGCTGCGCTCGATTCTGCGCTCTTCATCTCGGGCCGCGCATTCGGCCCCTGGTAGCGGTAGTGGCCGGTGATCCGATCGACGAAGAGCGCGTCCTCCATTTGCGGTCCCCAGCCTCGGTTGTGGATGATCATCGGCCGGCCGGATGGCGCGATCACGTCCGAGACAATGGCGATGTGCGAGCGCGAGCCGCGGTTCTGCGGGCGGTAGTAGGTGACGATGTCGCCGGGACGATAGTCCTCCGAAAAGTCGGTAATGGGCAGCGCGGCGCCGCGCGCGGCGAAGAAGCGCCTCAGCACCTCGGTGCGGCGATGGTCGATGTTGGTGTCACCGGAGCCGACGCGGGCCTCGTGCACGAGTGTCTGGAGATCGAGCTCCAGGGCGCGGTAGGCGCGCACGATAACGTCTGTGCACACGCCGAACAACGGCGCCACGTCGCCCATGGGATAGGAGATGAGCCGATACTTGTCGTTGTAGATGACGAAGTCCTCGAGTTGTGCGCGGGCCGCCGCCGCAAGGCGCAGGCCGAACGGCTTCGGACTGTCAGGAGCCGCGGCCGGGGAAGGCGCGGCCTTGGCCGCCGCCGAGGCGACGCAGATGCCCCTTGCCCCCGGCCCTGCCACTTCGGGCTCGGCATCGCGCACTGCGATCTCCGGCCATGCCGGAACGTTGCTCGCGGGGATGTCGGCGGCCGCAACGGACGGTGACAGCAGAGCGATTTCAGTTTCAGTCGCCGTAGTCGCCGCGCCGATCTCGGGCACGACTGCGACCGGCGGCAAGATCGGCGCACGTGCCGTCGCCGGCAGCAAGACCGGCGGCAGCGCTGTGGCCGGCAAGGGTGCGGCGGGCAGGCTCGGCAGCGGGAGAGGCTGGTTGTAGCGGGGTGCTGCAGCGACGACAGGTGGCGCGCTCTCCTCGCGGACGAGGGGGGGCCCGAGCAAGGCCGTCGGCCGCAGCGACTGGCTCATGGCGATCGCCGTCGCCATGAGCAGGAACGGGAGAAGAAGGAGGGCGACGGTCTCGCGGTCGTCGTCGTAATACCGTGCGGCGCGGGCGACGGCTCGGCGCGCGTCCCGTCCGAGCGGCGGGAGCAAACCGGGGTCGAGGACGTGGGCGAGCGTGGCAGTAGCGGCGCGCCAATGCGGGCGTGCCCACGCCGCCGCGTCGACGGCCATCCGCTCAGCGCGCGCCTGCCCGAGCGCAAGGCCGGACGACATCCGGTGCACGGTGGACCAGATGAAATCTTTATAATTCAGGGCATTACGGGGGGCGGCCGCCATGGGGGACCGTTGCGCGAGGTGCGGCGCAGGCGGGCTCATAGGCCTCGCGGCCGGCTGGCGGCGCTTGCCCTTCGGTTTGCGTTTGACCGGCTTCTTCACGCCGACGCTCCTCGAGACTGCCGGCCCGAAGCCCGCACCCGGAATTGAACTATAAGAGGCAACATCCTGCGCAACCAATATAAAAACTTGATTTACCAGACGGTTCTGTCGATCGCGTGGCCGCAATGCGGCGCCTCGAGGCCGAGCCTCGCCCGCACCTCCCCCGGGCTCACGCCGTCGCGGCGCAGGGCGGCGAGCGAGGTGTCGCGCGCGCTCTTCGACAGCTTGCGGCCGGTCTCGTCGAGGATGAGCCGGTGGTGGTGGTAGCGGGGCTCGGGCAGGCCGAGCAGCACCTGAAGCAGCCGCTGCAGCCCGGTCGAGGGGAAAAGGTCCAGGCCGCGGGTCACGTGGGTCACGCCCTGGCTCGCATCGTCGACGACGACCGCCAGGTGATAGGAAGCCGGAAACTCCTTGCGCACGATCACGGCGTCGCCCCACCTCTCGGGCATGGCCGGGACGGCTCGCGGCCGGCCGTTGCCATCGATCTCGGTGAAGCTGAGCCCTGGGGCGAGCTTGCGCGCCGCGGCGACGGCCCGGTCCATATGGAGGCGCAAGGCGAAGGGCTCGCCGGCCGCCCGGCGGCGCGCGGCCTCGACCCCGTCGAGGTTCTTGTGGAGACCCGGATAGAAGGCGGCGCCGTCGGGATCGACGGTCGGATCGGTGTGAGCCGCCGCGGCAATCTCGCCGCGGGTCGCAAAGCAGGGGTAGAGCAGCCCCATGGCCTCGAGGCGGGTTGCCGCCTCCTCATAGAGCGCGAAGCGCTGCGATTGGCGGGCGACGGGCTCCTCCCAGGCGAGGCCGAGCCAGGCAAGATCCTCGAGGATTTGCGCAACGAACTCCTCGCGGCAGCGCTCGCGGTCGATGTCCTCGATGCGGACGAGAAAGCGGCCGCCGAAGCGGCGCGCCATGTCGGCGCCGACGAGAGCGGAAAGCGCATGGCCTAGATGTAGCTCCCCGTTCGGGCTTGGCGCAAAGCGGAAAACCGGGCGATCGCTCATGGGCAAGGGCGTGTCCGGCGCGTCAATCGCATTCGCCGGTCCGCCCGGCTCCCGGCGTATAGGTCTTGGCGATCGCCTCGACGACGCGATCGTAGAAGCCCCGCTCGGCGACCGGATAGAGCAGGGCCCAGCTGTTGATGAGCCGGCCGCCGCAGGTGAAGCTCACGCGCTCGTAGAAGTGCATGCTGCCCTGGGTTCCGGAGATGATGAAGCCGCGGCGCTTGATCGGCGCGTAGTCGAGATCGGCGCCCTTGTAGTTCTCGTCGAGCAGCTGCTGGCGGTATTCCTCGAGCGTGGTTTCGGTCTCGTTCTCGAAGGCCGCGACGAGAAGGCGCGCGCTGCCGTCGCGGGAGACGAGAACGTGGCCCTCGTTTCCGCCGGCTCGTTGCCGCGGCGTGAACACGCTACCGGGGTAGGCCATGAGAAAGCCGTAGCGCTCACTCTCGATCTTCGTCCACTCGCTGAACCGCACGCGGCCCGCCGCGGTCTCTTCTGCAAGTCCGGCGGCCAAGATTGCCGCTATTGCCAAAAGTCTCCAATATCCCGACGCTCGCATCACGGCCCCACTCCCACACCAGCGCGTTGCAAGACGAGAGCTGAAATCTACTCTTCCGCCGCGGCCTGCGAAAGCGTCCCTTAGTGCAGAATCGTCATGGCAACGAAGCGAGACAAGCGAAGTGCGAATGGCGGCCGAACGATCGAGACCGCGGCCGATATCAGAGCCGGCATCGCTGCGCTGCGCCGGAAGTGCCCGGCGATGCGGCGGATGCACGATCTCTCCGGCGATCCGCCTCTGAGACGCGAGCCCGCAGGCTTCCAGGGCCTCGCGCGCATCATCGTCAGCCAGCAGCTCTCGGCGGCGAGCGCGAATGCCATTTGGCGCCGGACGCTCGAAGCCGTAACGCCGCTTCGAGCCCGAGCGCCTGGTCCGCGCGAGCGATGAGACGCTGCGTGCCGCCGGGTTGTCGCGTGGCAAGATCAGGACGCTGCGTGCGATGTCCGAGGCGGTGCTCTCGGGCGCGCTTGCGCTGGACAGCATCGAGAACGCGTCAGAGACCGAGATCCACGACAAGCTGACCGCGGTCAGCGGCATCGGACCTTGGACGGCCGACATCTACATCCTGTTCTGCCTCGGGCGCGGCGACGCGTTTGCGCCGGGCGATCTCGCTCTTCAACTGGCGGTCCAATCCGCGCTCGACCTCGATGAGAAACCCACGCCCAAGGAGATCGAGGACATCGCCGAGCGCTGGCGGCCGTGGCGGGGCGTCGCCGCGCGCCTCCTCTGGGCCCACTACGTCACCGCGAAGCGGGCGCCGAAGTGATCCGGGACGCAACATGTGCGTATCTCGGACGTGCGGCGGGAAAAGTCCTGCATTCGCAACGCGCTTGCAGCCACATCCGCAGTCCCAAAAAAGCTCGGGCCGGGGCGCTTCACAGAGCTGACATGCGCCGCTAGTATCCGGCTGCCTAAACGGGAGGTGACCCAATTCGAGAGGTTTGAAGGAACCGACAGGAAGCAAGCTTGTGAATGCTCATGCTGCCGCGCCGGAAAGTTTTCCGGCATTGGTTCTCAACGCCGACTTCCGGCCCCTGAGCTACTATCCGTTGTCGCTCTGGAGCTGGCAGGAGTCGGTGAAGGCCGTCTTCTTGGATCGCGTCAACATCGTCTCCGAATACGACCGCTACGTGCAGGAGCCCCTCCTTCGAGATGAGGCTGCCGAGCGTCGTCTCGCTCAAGACCTACGTGAAGCCCGCGCTCTATCCCGCCTTCACGCGGTTCAACGTCTTTCTGCGCGACCGCTTCAGCTGCCAGTATTGCGGCTCGCGCGAGGATCTGACCTTCGACCATCTCGTGCCGCGCTCGCGCGGCGGCCAGACGCGCTGGGACAACGTGGTGACGGCGTGTGCGCCCTGCAATCTGACCAAGGGCGGGGCCATGCCGAAGGAATCGGGCATGCGGCCGCACCAGCAGCCCTACCGGCCGACGGTGTTCGAGCTGCACCGCAACGGACGGCTGTTCCCGCCCAACTATCTGCACGATAGCTGGCTCGACTATCTCTATTGGGATACCGAGCTCGAGCCGTAACGGCCGCGCCTTCCGATTCTCGCTTACATCGCGTCCGCTACGCGGCGCGCCGGTCGGGCGCGGCGCAGAGCACGCGCGCAATCGCCTCGACGGCCTTGCTCCAATCGGCAGCCGGGACTTTGTCCGTGCTCGCGCCGAAGGCTGCCATGGCGTCGGCGGCCGTGCCGCCGTCGCGGAAGAAGCGCGCGCAGGTCTGCCGCGCGATGCCGACCGCCTGATGCCATTGGAGCGGGTTGATGTGGTCGGGACTCATGGGACTCGGAGACTTCCTTGGGGAAGAAAGGGAGGCAAGCACGCCCAGCACCTGGCGCTGCTACGCGAGACCGGTGGATGCGGCGCCATACAAGACTGACGTCATAGCGCTAAGCATGCTTGCCAACTCGTTGGAGGCCCGAGGGGAGCCTCCGGATTTCACTCGGCGCGAGATGTCAACGCTGGGGATCGGGGACAGGCGGAGGGCTCGGGGAAGCCGACGCGAGAACCGTTTCCACCACATCACGCAACGAAAGCCACGAACTCGACTGAGACGCCATTTCGTCCTCTCGTACTCGGATGCGGGAAGGAAGGTAGTTCCCGCGGGAACAAGGGAGGGGTCTTACGCACGTCTACGAAGCGCGAGGGCGCCACAGATCAAATCGCGAACGGAGGGATCGACCGCACGTCGCTCCCATCTGCCAGGGCGGGCGAGCCGCTCGGAGATACGCTGAGACCTTTTCAGCCGAGCCGCTCGCCTCAAGTCTGTGAACACTCGCAAAAGCGCGTGTTTGGGAGAAGAGCCATACGCTAACGCAACACAGGGCTCGACCTTACGCAGTACGGTTACGCAACTGACGCTACGCTTACTGAAAGACGGAGGCGAACCACTGCCGGCGGCGAACTCCGAGGCATCGGGGCCTCTCGCCGCAAAATGACGCTCGCGGAGGGAGGCGAGGGCTGCTCTTGGCGGTAATGCATGCGGAGGCGTACGCGCGACTGTGTGCATTTGAGACCCTCCACGAACGCTATCGCCGTGCCTTGAGTTCCTTCTTGCGTTCCCGCGAATGACCCCAATAGACCGTGGCACTATGGCCACGCGAAGGCACGAATTTGTCGGGCTCTAGGTATTTGGTTGACCTGCTGCGCGAACAGCACAGGGACAAGTCGTAACCGCCCAGCCGGCTTGGGATTTCAGTCGCCGAAGCGACGTTGTGGAAAAGCGACTAATCGATAAATAAGTCCTAGGTTCAATGCCTTGAGGCGCACTGGACGGCGGCTCGCAGGGCCAGCACACAGATCGCGAGCGACAGGACGACGTTCCATCCGGCGAAGGACAGGCCAGCAAATCGCCACGAGGCTTCGTCGCATCGAACGACGTTGGCTTCGGCGGCCTCCTTCATGAGGTTGGCAGCCGAGGTCGGGAGCGCCTGCCCGCCCCCGCACGTGTCGGGGCCCGGCCACAGCTTCCACTCGGCACCGGACTGATAGCCGCCAAGGCCGGCGTTGGCGAGGAAGGCCAGCGCCACGGCGGCGAAGATCAGGCCGGCGACGCGCGGCATCTCGGCGACGAGCGCCATGGCGATGAAGAGGAGCGGGATGCCCGCATAATAGGCGTAGCGCTGCTGGAGGCAGAGCGGGCAGGGGACATAGCCGCCGACGTGCTCGAAGGCGAGCGCGGCGAGAATCACCGCGGCGGCGAGCAGCAGCGCCAAGCCGCCGTTGCGGTAGGCGGACGTTCTTTCTGGGTGGAACTCGGCGGACAGCATCGAGCCTAACCTACTTCCCCGCGGCGGCCGGGTCGCGCTTGAGCAGGCCCAGGGCCACCGGAATGAGCGACAGCACAATGATCAGAATCGTCACCACGCCGAAGTTGTTCTTCACGAGCGGGATGTTGCCGAAGAGGTAACCGCCCCAGACGAACAGGCCGACCCAGGTGATGCCGCCGACGCAATTGTGGAGCTGGAAGCGCCTGTAGTCCATGTGTCCGACGCCGGCGACGAAGGGCGCGAAGGTGCGGATGATCGGCACGTAGCGCGAGAGGAAGATGGTCTTGCCGCCATGGCGCTCGAAGAACTGCTCGGTGCGCCGCAGGTACTCGACCTTGAGTAGGGGGACCTGGCCGCTGAACGCGTGCGGGCCGATGTAGGCGCCGACAGCGTAGTTGACGGTATTGCCAAGGATCGCCGCGAGAGACAGCAGAATCCAGGCGAGCAGCGGCTGCAGCGTGCCCGAGGAGTCGACCGCCGCGAGCGCGCCGACGGCGAAGAGCAGCGAGTCGCCCGGCAGGAAGGGCGTCACGACGAAGCCGGTCTCGGCGAAGATGATGAGGATGAGGATGGCGTAGATCCAGGGGCCGAACTGGACTAGGAGCTCGACCAGGTGCCGATCCAGGTGCATGACGAGATCGACGAAGAATTGAAAGAGCTCCATGCCTGATCCTAGCCGTTTTGCCCCGGCGGTCTTAGCAGGTGGTCCGGGCATCGGGAAGGCCTTGGGCTGTAGCGCGAATCGAGGCGGGGTTGCGGCGGGTCGCGCCTCCCATGTTGCTTCAATCGCGCCCCGCGTGTCTTGGAGTGAGCGCCCAAGCGCGCCCCAAGCGCGCCAAGAGTCCGCGCGCCCTCCGAGGGCAGCTTAACGGTCGATGTCACCTTCGACATCGTGCTGCTGTTCGGCGGCGCGCACGTCGGGCTCGTTTCGGGATTTGTGCGCCGGTGCGCCGCGCTCGGTGCGGTACTCGAGGTCGCGGCCGGCGCGGTCTCCGGCTGGGCGGCGACCGCCGGTTGCTCCGGCGCCGGGCCGGCCCGGTTGCCCGCGCTACGGCGCCTTGCGCCGGAAGGCGCGCGCATGCTCGGGCCAAAGCTCCTTGATCTCGGCCGGCATCTGATCGATCACGTCGGCGATCTCGCCGGGGTCGCAGTGGTGTGCAAGGAGCGCGAAGACGTTGCTCACGGCCCGATCGACCGGGTACGTGCGCGGCAACACGGCAGGGACGAGCGCCTTGAGGAACTCCTCCTTCGTTCGCCATTTCTGAGGAACGTGGCGCGGGCGCCAGCCTTCAAAGTAAATGCCCCGCACGATGAGCGGCAGCTGGGCTCCGAGATCGACGGCCTCCTCGACGGTGAGGCGGTCGCGCAGCTGGTGCAGCACCGCTCTCAGGACGGAGTAGGCCGCCGTTTCGTCGGCGACGTCGCTATCGTCGCGCAGCTCTTTCAGCCACTCCTGCAGAGTCTGCACGGCGTGGCTGACGGTTGGCGGAATGGTCATGGGTGTCTCTGCCTCGATCACATATCGGCGGGACACGGGCACGAGGCAGCGACCGGCGCATTGCCCTCGATCAATTGCGGGCGGACGCCGGTGCGCGTGGCGTCGGGGCTGCCTCGGCCGGCTCGAAGGCGGCCGACAGGCGAAGCACGAGCTCGTTCAGGACGAAGCGGCCGCGCTGGGTCGCACGAATGCGGCCGAGGCCGCCGTGAAAACGGGGGAGAGGTGAGGGAGCGCCAAAGCATTCGATCAGCCCTTGCTCCTCAAGGTCGGCGATGACGACAGCGCGCGGGCGGACGCCGCCGACGACGCCAAGGCGGTCGAGATCGAGGCCTTCGCTGAGGCGAAGGCCCATCAGCAGCATCTCGTCGGCCATCTCGCCGCGCGAGAGCGCTGCGTATTCGACGAGGCCGTGACCATCTCGCTCGACGCGCTCGGCCCACGCCTCAGGCGTGCGCTCATCAAACGTTGCGTGGCGCTCGCCCGCGACGACGAGCCGCCCGTGGGCGCCGGGCCCGACGCCGGCATACTCGCCGTAGCGCCAATAGAGGAGATTGTGCCGGCTCTCCTCGGAAGGCGCCGCGTGGTTCGAGATTTCGTAGGCCGGAAGCCCGGCAGCCTCGGTCAGCTCCTGCGTCAGCTCGTAGAGGACAAGGGCGTCGTCGCCCGCGGGAACCGCGAGCTTGCCCGCGGCGTGGAGCGCGGCAAAGGGTGTGTCGGGCTCGATGGTGAGCTGATAGAGCGAGAGGTGGCCGCGCGCGAGGGCGAGCGCGTCCGCGAGCTCCGCGCGCCACGCTTGCGGCGTCTGGCCGGGGCGGGCGTAGATGAGGTCGAGCGAGAAGCGGTCGAACGTCCGGGCTGCGATCGCGATCGCGGCTCTGGCCTCGGCGGCCGTGTGGATGCGGCCGAGCCTCTTGAGCTCCCCGTCGTCGAGCGATTGCACGCCGACCGACACGCGGTTGACGCCGGCCTCTCGATAGCCGGCGAAGCGCCCCGCCTCGACGCTGCCGGGATTGGCTTCGAGCGTGATCTCGGCCTTTGCGTCGAGCGACCAAAGGCCGGCGATGTGGTCGAGGATGGCGGCGACCGTCGCGGGCTTCATGAGCGAGGGCGTTCCGCCGCCGAAGAACACCGAGGATACGGTGCGCGGACCCGTGCGAGCCGCGACGTGGGCGAGCTCGCGCTTGTAGGCGGAAAGAAAGCGCGCCTCGTCCCAGCCGCCGTGGCGCACGTGGCTGTTGAAGTCGCAATAGGGGCACTTCTGGGCGCAGAACGGCCAGTGGATGTAGACGCCGAAGCCGGGCTCGTCCTCAGGAACGATCACGTCATGACCTACTTGAACTGGCTCGCGGCGAGGAGCGCCTTGGCGATGGTGCGCCAGCGGGGCTCGTCGGGCAGCTCGGCGATCGCTGAGCCAGGCTTCCATCGCCTCGAGATAGCGCGCGAGATCGTCATTCTCCCAGCCCTCGCCATGGCGGGCAAGGTCACGGCGCAGGTTGGCGATGAAGGAGACGAGCTCGGGCCTCGTCGAGATATTGCGGGCCGCCGCATCGAGCGCCTCTAGATCGCGCCCCGCGTTCTTGGCAGGCGCGGCGTCCGCCGCGTCGATCTCGGCGAGGCATTCGGCCCGGAACGCGGCGAAGGCACGCGTGCGGTGCGAGATCGCGTACTTGGCGGCGGGCTCCATCTCGCCGAAGGTCAGGCTCTCGTCGTCGGCGACGAAGATCGGATCGTAGCCGAAGCCGTTGCCTCCGCGCGGCGGCCAGACGAGGTGACCGTCGACGCGCCCCCTGAACAGCCGGTGCTCTCCGCCCGGCCAGGCGAGGCACAGGACCGAGATGAAGTTGGCGGCGGGCGGCGCATCCTTGCCCCATGCGCCGCACGTTGCCAGCTCGTCGTGGACGCGCTGCATGGCGACGCCGAAGTCCTTCCCCGGTCCCGCCCAGCGGGCCGCATAGATGCCGGGCGCGCCGTCGAGCGCGGCAATCTCGAGTCCCGAATCGTCGGCAAGCGCCGGGAGCCCCGAGCCTTCCGCCGCGGCGAGCGCCTTCAAGCGCGCGTTGCCCTCGAACGTCGGCTCCGTCTCCTCGGGCTCGGTCAAACCGAGGTCGCCGGCCGAGACGGCGTCCAAGCCGAACGGGGCGATCAGCTCCTTGATCTCCCACACCTTGCCGGGGTTGTGGCTCGCCACAACGATCCTGTCGCCGCGCCGGAGCCGCATCAGTCGAGACCCCAGATGCGGGGCTCGGCGAACTCGAGGCAGTTGCCGGCCGGGTCGCGGAAGTAGATCGAGCGCCCGCCGCCGGGCCATTCGAAGTCGGCCTCGATCGCGACGCCCTGCGCCTCGAGATGGGCGCGCCAGCCATCGATCTCCTCCGCCGAGGCGCGAAAGCACACGTGGCCTTCGCCTTCGGCGCCGTGCGGGGGCACGGGCAGCGCCCCCGGCTTCGGCGGCTTGCATGTCTCCTCGGGATTGAAGATCAGCAGCATCTGCTCCCCGCAACGGTAGAACACTTGGCGCCCTTCGGCCTTGCGCGTAGGGCTCGAGCCCGAGCACTGCGCGATAGAACGTCTCGATCGCGCCGAGGTCCCGCGCGTAGAGGACCGTTTCGAGAACGCCTGTTGGGGCCATGGGTTGACTTGAATGCCCTGTCTGGGATGCGATCCTCCCTCTCCCCATTGCGACTTCTCAATGGGGAGAGGGTCGGGGTGAGGGGCAACAGCAGACCGCGGCACGCGATCCTGACCTCACCCTAACCCTCTCCCCGTAAGGACGGGGAGAGGGAATGCGTCACGCGACGGTGAGCTTCTGCAGCTGGATCAGCTCGCCGATGCCCTTCCTCGCCAGCACCATGAGCTGATCGAAGCTTTCCTGGCTGAAGGCGACCGTCTCGGCCGTGCCCTGCACCTCGACGATGCCGCCGGCGCCGGTCATGACGAAGTTCGAATCCGCCTCCGCGTTCGAATCTTCGGCGTAGTCGAGGTCGAGCACGGGCGTGCCCTTGTAGATGCCGCACGAGACGGCGGCGACGTGGTCGCGGAGCACGCCGTCCTTCACCATGTCGCGGACCTTCATCCACTGGATGCAGTCGTAGAGCGCCACCCAGGCGCCGGTGATGGCGGCCGTGCGCGTGCCGCCGTCGGCCTGGATCACGTCGCAGTCGACGGTGATCTGTCGGTCGCCGAGCTTGACGAGGTCGACGACGGCGCGCAGCGCGCGCCCGATCAGGCGCTGGATCTCCTGCGAGCGGCCCGACTGATTGCCGACCGACGCCTCGCGCCGCGTCCTCTCCGTGGTCGCGCGCGGCAGCATGCCGTACTCGGCGGTGACCCAGCCGCGCCCCTGCCCCTTGAGCCAGGGCGGCAAGCGCTCCTCGAGGCTCGCCGTGCAGAGCACCTGCGTATTGCCGAACTTGATCAGGCACGAGCCCTCGGCGTGCATCGAGACCGCGCGCTCGAGCGAGACGCGGCGAAGCTCGTCGGGGAGCCGTTTCGAGGGGCGCATAGAAGCCTTAATCTTGATGCCGTTGAGCCGCGTTCCGGCCGGTTTCAACGCGCGACCCTAGAGCGCGATCGGCCTTGATGGAAGCGGTATTGCAGCGGTCTCGGCGACGAACGGCGCAGGGTCAGCCGGGGCGGCTGGGCCGGCCCCTGTCTACCGGTGAAGATTGACGGGCCGGGCGACCCGTTCCTAGATACCGCAGCTGAGGCCCACCGCCAGGGCCAATGCGAGCGCCCGAACCACGATGACCGAACCCGTCTCCGAAATCACCAAGCTCTCCGAGCGCTCGCGCGCAATCCTGCGCCAGCTCGTCGAGAGCTATCTCACGACCGGCGAGCCCGTCGGCTCGCGCAATCTGTCGCGCGTGCTGCCGATGTCGCTGTCGCCGGCCTCGATCCGCAACGTGATGGCCGACCTCGAGCAGGCGGGCCTGATCTATGCGCCGCACACCTCCGCCGGCCGCCTGCCGACGCAGTCGGGCTTGCGGCTTTTCGTCGACGGGCTGCTCGAGGTCGGCCATCTCGCCGACGAGGAGCGCCGTCAGATCGAGGCGCAGATCTCGGTCCAGCGGACCGAAGTCGATCGACCAGGTGCTGACGGAGGCCGGCGAGATGATCTCGGGCCTCTCCCATTGCGCTGGCGTCGTGCTCGCCGAGAAGCAGGTCGCGCGACTGAAGCACATCGAGTTCGTGCCGCTCGAGCCGACCAAGGCGCTCGTGGTCCTGGTCGGCGAGGACCAGAACGTCGAGAACCGCGTCATCTCGCTGCCGCCGGGGCTGCCGCCCTCGGCGCTGACGGAAGCCGCGCAACTACCTCAATGCCCACATCCGCGGCATGACGATCGCGGAAGCGCGCGCCGCGGTCGAGGCGGAGCTCGGCAAGGCCAAGGCCGAGCTCGACCAGCTGACGCAGAAGGTGATCAAGGCCGGCCTCGCCGAATGGTCGGGCTCGCTCGACGACAGGAAGAGCCTGATCGTGCGCGGCCAGTCGAACCTGCTCAAGGACCTGACCGCGGTCGAGGATCTCGAGCGCATCCGCCAGCTGTTCGACGATCTCGAGACGAAGCGGGAGCTCGTGCAAATCCTGGGGCTCGCCGAGCACGCCGACGGCGTGCGCATCTTCATCGGCTCGGAGAACAAGCTCTTTTCGCTCTCGGGCTCGTCGCTGATCGTCGCGCCCTTCCACGACGGGGAGCGCAAGATCGTCGGCGTGCTCGGCGTCATCGGCCCGACGCGGATCAATTACGCGCGCATCATTCCCATGGTCGATTACACGGCCAAGCTGGTGAGCCGTCTCATGACTTGATTTTTCCGGCTCCAGCGTCTGATATCGGGCCCGCGAAGGACCGGGCTCGACGCGAGCGCCACGGCCGACGAATTCAATGGCGAACGATAACGACAATCGGGACAACAGCCCTCGGTCCGGGGCCGCCGCTCCGGAGGCTTCCGAGGCGGTGCCGGCGCGGCGCTCGATCCGGCCGGCCTCGCTGCGGAGGTCGAACTGCAGCAGGCTCAGATTGCCGATCTTACGCGATCGGCTGCTGCGCGCGCACGCGGAAATGGACAATATCCGCAAGCGCGCCGAGCGCGATAAGGAGGAGACGGCCAAGTACGCGATCACGCGCTTTGCGCGCGACGTCGTGACGGTCGCCGACAACTTCGAGCGCGCCGTCCAGTCCGTGCCGCCGGGGGCCGCCGAGCAGGACCCGGCGCTGAAGAGCCTCGTCGAGGGCGTGACCATGACCGAGCGCGAGTTCCTGAACGTGCTCGAGCGCTATGGGGTCAAGCGCATCAACCCCAAGGGCGAGACGTTCAACCCGCATCAGCATCAGGCGATGATGGAGGTGCAGAACGTCGACGTGCCGGCCGGCACCATCCTCGAGGTCTTCCAGCCGGGCTATGTCATCGAGGATCGCGTCCTGCGCCCCGCGATGGTCGTGGTGGCGAAGGGCGGACAGAAGCCCGCTCAGGCCGGACAACGACACCGCGGGCGACTGCCGACACTCCGTCGGGCGGCCCGCCGCGACGACGGCGGCTCGCAGGTGTGATTAGTCGAGACGCGTCGCGAAGCGCCGCCTTGCGCGCATGTCGCACCCGGCTCCTCGCTCGCAGGAGTACCAGCTGTAGAGGATGGCTTCTGCGCGTCCGACGAGGTTTTCGTCGGGAACGAGGCCCATCTCCGGGAAACGGCTGTCGGCCGAGTTGTCCCGGTTGTCGCCCATCATGAAGTAGCGGCCGGGCGGGATCGTCGATCTCCGCCATGTCGGGCCCGATTCGAAAGTGCGTGCGCTCGATGATCGCGTGGGCGCCGCCGCCCGGCAGCAGTTCTGTATACTCGGCGACCTCGACGAGGTCGCCCCAGATGACTCGCGATACTTGTAGATACGCTCGAAGCGGCGCGGCACGAGCGCGCCGTTGAGCCAGAGGCGCCCCTCACGATGGCGATGCGGTCGCCCGGGAGGCCGACGAGGCGCTTGATCATGCGCTCGCCCGTCTTGGGGTGGATGAAGACGACGATGTCGCCTCGCTTGGGCGGCTCGGCGAAGATGCGTCGCCGAGGGAGCGCTTTCGGCAGCGGGAGGTCGAACGGCAGCGAGTATCGGCTCCAGCCGTAGGCGAACTTCGAAGTCGTAATCCGATCTCCGACCTCGAGCGTCGGCACCATGCTCTCGGAGGGAATGTAAGAAGGTCGCGAATGCCGTCGTCTGGAACAGGAATGCAAATCCGGCGGCGAGGGCAATCGAGGGTAAGAATTCCTTAAGCAAGGCGCGCATGGATGCGTCTCGTTCTCCTGATCGTGTGGCCGGTCCCGGCCTACGGCGACGGTCTCAATTCAGCGCTGAACTCCGGCTTAACGATGACGGGGACGGCGGAGCCCGGGCCGTGTATGTGGACATATCAAGTAAAAGGTTCAACAGATCGGGAGTAGGCTAGAATTGTGTGAATAATATTGGAGCATGGTCCCGAAAATTGATAACAGGCTCAGGTGCGGTCCCGTTGCACGCTGAGAAGACGACCCTATATAACCGCCCATCGTCCAACGCAGCTCCTAGGGGACCGAACGCACGACCCTTGCGGGGTCGGACGGAATGCCGGACGCCAGCCTGGGTCCGGCCGGTTCGCCGCAACGAAGAGGATCAACTGGAATGTCAAAAGTCATCGGCATCGACCTCGGTACGACCAACTCATGTGTAGCCGTCATGGAGGGCGGAAAACCGAGGGTCCTCGAAAACGCCGAAGGCATGAACACCACGCCCTCGATCGTCGCCTTCACGGACGACGGCGAGCGTCTCGTCGGCCTTCCCGCCAAGCGCCAGGCTGTGACCAACCCCACCAGCACCTTCTTCGCCATCAAGCGCCTCATCGGACGGCGCTACGACGACCCGATGGTCGAGAAGGACAAGAAGCTCGTCCCCTACAAGATCGTTAAGGGTCCGACCGGCGACGCCTGGGTCGAGGCGCACGGCAAGCAGTATTCGCCCGCAGCAGATTTCCGCGTTCATCCTCCAGAAGATGAAGGAGACGGCGGAGGCCAAGCTCGGCGAGACGGTGACGCAGGCCGTCATCACGGTCCCCGCCTATTTCAACGACGCGCAGCGCCAGGCGACCAAGGACGCCGGCAAGATCGCCGGCCTCGAGGTGCTCCGCATCATCAACGAGCCGACGGCAGCCGCGCTCGCCTACGGCCTCGACAAGAAGAAGGAAGCCAAGACCATCGCCGTCTACGACCTGGGCGGCGGCACCTTCGACATCTCCATCCTCGAGATCGGCGACGGCGTGTTCGAGGTGAAGTCGACCAACGGCGACACCTTCCTCGGCGGCGAGGACTTCGACATGAAGCTCGTCGGCTATCTCGCCGACGAGTTCAAGAAGGAGCAGGGCATCGATCTGAGGTCGGACAAGCTCGCGCTCCAGCGCCTCAAGGAGGCGGCGGAGAAGGCCAAGATCGAGCTCTCCTCCTCGCAGCAGACCGAGATCAACCTGCCGTTCATCACGGCCGATCAGACGGGGCCGAAGCACCTCACGATGAAGCTCACGCGCGCCAAGCTCGAGAGCCTCGTCGACGACCTCATCGCGAAGACGCGCGGTCCCTGCGAGCAGGCGCTGAAGGACGCCGGCCTCAAGGCCGCCGAGATCGACGAGGTCGTGCTCGTCGGCGGCATGACGCGCATGCCCAAGGTCCAGCAGGTCGTGAAGGAGCTGTTCGGCAAGGAGCCGCACAAGGGCGTCAACCCGGACGAGGTCGTCGCCGTCGGCGCGGCGATCCAGGGCGGCGTCTTGAAGGGCGAGGTCAAGGACGTCCTCCTCCTCGACGTGACACCGCTCTCGCTCGGCATCGAGACTTTGGGCGGCGTGTTCACGCGGCTCATCGAGCGCAACACGACGATCCCGACCAAGAAAAGCCAGGTGTTCTCGACCGCCGAGGACGGGCAGAACGCGGTGACGATCCGCGTCTCCCAGGGCGAGCGCGAGCTCGCCGCCGACAACAAGCTCCTCGGCCAGTTCGATCTGGTCGGCATTCCGCCGGCGCCCCGCGGCGTGCCGCAGGTCGAGGTCACCTTCGACATCGACGCCAACGGCATCGTCCACGTTTCGGCCAAGGACAAGGCGACCGGCAAGGAGCAGTCGATCCGCATCCAGGCCTCGGGCGGGCTGTCGGAATCCGAGATCCAGCGCATGGTCAAGGACGCGGAGGCGCACGCCGCCGAGGACAAGAAGAAGCGCGAGCTGATCGAGTCCAAGAACCAGGCCGAGGCCCTCATCCACGCGACCGAGAAGCAGCTCACCGAGAACGCCTCGAACGCGGCCGTGCAGGCGGTAAAGGGCGACGTCGAGAAGGCAATTGCGGCGGCCAAGGAAGCGGCCGGCGGCGAGGACGTCGAGGCGATCAAGTCGGCGACGAATGCGCTCGCGCAGGTCGCGATGAAGATCGGCGAGGCGATCTACAGCGCCAAGGCCGGCGCCGAGGCTGGTACCGGCGAGCCGGGCGCAAGTGACGGCGCGAAAAGCTCGAGCGGCGACAACGTCGTCGATGCCGACTTCGAGGAGGTCAAGGACGACAAGAAGAAGTCGGCCTGATCGCTTGGCAGTGCTATGAGCCCCGCCGCCCGCGACCTCGGAGGCGGGGTTTTTTGTTGCCCGATTGCTCGCTCAAGTGTGCGCCGCCCTGTGGAAATCTTCGAATAATCTGATGCGTGCGGGGCCGCGCTTCGCTTGCCTGATTTGACCGTGCAATAGTCTGGCCCGTCGCCCAGTTCAACGTCATGCCCGAGTTGGCGGGCATCCGTCCGAGCCGGCGTTCGAAGCCATCAAACTACCTTGGGCAGATCCCCGCCTACGCGGGCATGACGTCGAGAGGAGAGATCGCCCTAGTTTTCATGCTAAGCGGCGCAAGCGGGGATTGCTTGTAGCTGTGCAGGGGGAGACGGTTGAAAGCCAGCATCTACACCGTGCCGCCGGGACGGCCGTTTCTGGATTGCCTCGCCCGCGCGATTCTCGCCGGAGATTTGCCGTCGCCGGGGGGCGACCCGCCGCGGCCGCTCGACCTTCCGGCGATGACGCTCATGCTGCCGACGCGGCGTGCGACGCGCGCGCTCGAGGAGGCGTTCCTGCGCGTCTCGAAGGGCCGCGCCATGCTGCTGCCGAAGATCCTGCCGATTGCCGAGGGCGCGGAGGACCTTTCGCTGATCGAGGCCGTGGCTCGCCTCGGCGGCGCGGGACTTAGCGACGCCGACATCGCGCCCGCGATCAGCGAGATGGAGCGGCGTTTGGCGCTGACCGAGCTCGTCCTGCGCTGGGCGCAAGCCATGCAGAAGGGGATAGGCGCCGACGCCAAGGGCCTCGCGCCGTTCGCGGTGGCGGGCGCCGGATCGCCGGCCCAGGCGGCGACGCTCGCCGCCGAGCTCGCGCGCCTGATCGACATGGTCGAGACCGAGGGCGCCAATCTCAAGGGCCTCTCCGCGCTCGTCCCGGAGACCTATTCCGCCCATTGGCAGCACACGATCGAATTCCTGAAGATCGTGACCGAGTTCTGGCCGGCGCATCTTGAGGAATTGGGGCTTCTCTCGCCGGCCGAGCGGCGCAACCGCCTGATCCTGGCGGAAGCCCGGCGCCTCGAGCAACATTCCCCGAGTGCCCCCGTCATCGTCGCCGGTGTCACCGGGTCCATTCCGGCGACCGCCGATCTCATGCGCGCCGTCCTCGGTCTCCCAAACGGTGCCATCGTGCTGCCGGCCCTCGACAGCGCGCTCGATGAGGCGAGCTGGGACGCCATCTCGCCGGCCGGCGGCACAGTGAAAGGGCATCCCGAGCACCCGCAGTTCGGCTTGAGGAAGCTCCTTGACCGCCTCGGTGTGAGGCGGAGCGACGTTGCCGTGCTGCCCGGCGCAGAGACTGGCGCGGCCGAGCGGGCGCGCGCCGCCTTCGTATCCGAGGCGCTGCGGCCGGCCGAGACGACGGCGCAATGGCAAGCATTCGCCGCGCGAGGGCCCGAGGTCGTGGAAGCCGGCGCGCTCAAGGGCCTAAGTCTGATCGAGGCGCCGACGGCCGAGGCGGAGGCCGAGGCGATCGCGCTCATCCTGCGCGAGGCGGCGGAGACGCCGGGACGAACCGCGGCGCTCGTCTCACCCGACCGGCTGCTCGCGCGCCGGGTGGTCGTTCGCCTCGAGGCGTGGGGCCTCAGGGTCGATGATTCGGCGGGTCGCCCGTTCGCGAAGTCGGCGGCGGGCTCGTTTCTCGATCTCCTCGTCTCCGCCGTTGCCGCCGAGTTTGCGCCGGCCGAGCTGGTTGCCCTTCTGAAGCACCCCTTGACCCGGCTCGGGCTCGATCCGTTCGCGGCGAGACGCGCCGCCCGCGCGCTCGAGCTGGTCGTCTTCCGCCAACCCTATCTCGGCAGGGGACTGGTAGGTGTTGAGCAGGCGCTCGAGCGCGCGGCGCTCGCCGGCAACGACGGCCGCAGGCAGCATTCGGCCGTGCGACGCCTATGGAAAGAGGATTGGGACGGCGCGCGCGATCTCGTCATTAAGCTCAAGGCGGCGGCGAAGCCGCTCATGTCCGCGTACGAGACGCAGGCGCGCGTGGCGCTCAAGGATTTGGCGGCGGCCCATGTCGCCGCCGCTGAAGCAGTGGCGCGGCACCCGACGTCCGATGGCCCCGAGGAGGCACCCTCTCCGCTTTGGCAGCACGAGGCCGGCGAGGTGGCCAACCGCTTTTTCATGGGGCTGCTCGAGACCGCCTCCAGCCTCCCGATCGCGGCGGCGGATTATGCCGATCTCTACCGCAGCCTCCTTCAAGGCGAGGCAGTGCGCCCGCGCGTGCCCGTCCACCCGAGGCTCTTCATATGGGGGCCGTTCGAAGCTCGTCTCCAACAGACGGACATCGTCGTGCTCGGCTCGCTGAACGACGGGACATGGCCCGAGGCTGCCGACCCCGGCCCGTGGCTCAATAGACCCATGCGCCAGCAGCTTGGCCTGCCCTCGCCCGAGCAGAAGATCGGCCTCGCGGCTCACGACTTCGCAACCCTCCTCAGCGCGCCCGAGGTCGTACTCACCAGGGCGGAAAAGCGCGACGGCGTGCCGACGGTCCCGTCGCGATGGCTGCTCAGGATGAAGGCGCTCACCGACGGCATGGGGGAGGCCGCCGCGCTCGGCGCGCGCGCGCCCTGGCTCGGCTGGGCGCTCGAGCGAGACCGGGCCCCCCGCGCGCCCCGCCTCAAGACGCCGGCGCCCTGTCCGGCAATTCCCTTGCGTCCACGCAAGCTCTCCGTCTCGCGGGTCGAAGCCTGGATCAGAAATCCCTACGACATCTTCGCGCGCGATATCCTGCGGCTCGAGCCTCTCGACCCGCTCGGGCTCGAACCGCAGCCGAGCCTGCGCGGCAGCATCATTCACGAGGCCCTCTCGCGGTTCGCCAAGGCCTATCCGAAGGCATTGCCGTCGGACGTCAAGGGGAAGCTCGTGCGCTTTGCCCGAGAGGCGCTCGACGAATACGCGGCGCATCCGCGCATTGAGGCGTTCTGGGTGCCCCGCTTCGAGCGCTTCGCCGAGTGGTTCGCCGATACCGAGCCGGCGCGGCGTGCGACCGCCCTGGCCCTCGTCGCGGAGACAGCCGGAAGCCTCGTCCTCAACGCGCCCGCCGGCCCGTTCACGCTCTCCGCGCGCGCCGACCGCATCGACGTGACGGAGGAAGGGCTCGTCATCACCGACTACAAGACCGGGACGCCGCCGAAAAATGCAAAGGTCGTCTCGTTTCTGGCGCCGCAGCTCCCGCTCGAGGCGGCGATCGCGCTTTATGGAGGCTTCGCCGAGGTTCCGAGGGCTAGCGTAGCCGGACTACGCTTCATCTCCGCAACGGGAGCGGATCCGCCGGGAGAGGAGTGCGACATCGAGATAAACGACATCGCGAAGCTCGCCGCAGACGCGCTCCAAGGCCTTTCGCGGCGCGTCGCGCACTTCGACAATGCGGCAACGCCCTATCGCGCGCTGCGCCGCCCGGGCTTCTCCTACGCCTGGGACGCGTACGCCCATCTCGCGCGTGTCGCCGAGTGGTCCGCTGAAGCGCCCGACGGCGAGGAGGGATGAGCTGATGGCGCGCAACGGACGAAGCACGCCGATCGACGAGGCGTTCGCGCGCACTGATCGCGAGCAGGCGCGCGCCGCCGATCCCGCGAGCTGCGCGTGGGTCTCCGCCAATGCCGGCACCGGCAAGACCCATGTGCTCGTCACACGTGTTCTGCGCCTTCTCCTTGCCGGCACGCATCCTGAGAAAATTCTCTGCCTCACCTTTACCAAAGCCGCCGCCGCGGAGATGTCGAAGCGCGTCTTCGGGCGGCTCGCGGAGTGGGTGACGCTCGCCGACGACAAGCTCGACGAGGTCTTGCAGAAGACCACCGGACGAAAGGCGTCGAACGAGGAGAGAAAGCGCGCGCGGATGCTGTTCGCCGCCGCCGTAGAAACGCCCGGCGGCTTCAAGGTGCAGACCATCCACGCATTCTGCGAGCGCCTCTTGCAGCGCTTCCCGATCGAAGCCGGGGTGACGCCTGGGTTCAATATTCTCGATGAGAGCCTCGCGCGCACGCTGCGCCGCGAGGCCATAGATCAGGTGCTGGCGGAGGTGACGCGCGAAACCTCCTCTCCCCTCGGCAGGGCCCTCCGGGCGGCCGTCGCCTATGCCACGGGCGAGCGCTTCGACGACATCGTGAGTGAAGCGCTCGACGCCCGCGAGTGGTTCGCGCTTGCCGACGAGGAGGCAACGCGGCGCGCCTACTGTCGGCACTTCGGCATTCCAGCGCACGCGACGCGGGAGTCCGTCGCGAACGCCCTGTCCGATGTCACGACGAACGCAATGCTGGAATCCCTGCACGGGATCCTCGCCGCGGGTTCAGCGAGCGAGATCGAGCTCGCGCTCGATCTGCGGGCCGCCCTGTCCGCCGCGTCGCCGGGCCAGCGTGCGGGGGCGCTTCGCAAAGCTTTCCTGACAAACGACGGCACACCGCGAAAGCGGATCATGACGAAGGGGACGGCAGCCGCCTTCCCACGCGAGGACGCCGCGAGCAAGCTGCTTCAGGACAAAATCCTCACTTTCGATCAGCAAGAAAAAGGCTTGCGCCTCATCGAGGCGACGATGGCGCTGCTCACGATCGCGCGCGCCGCCGACCGGGCCTACAAAGCGCTCAAGGCGCGCCGGGCCGCGCTCGACTACGACGACCTCATCGAGCGAACAAACGTGTTGCTCAGGGCCGGGGGCTCGGCGGAATGGGTCCTTTACAAGCTCGACAGCGGGCTCGAGCACATTCTCGTCGACGAGAGCCAGGACACGAGCCCGGCGCAGTGGCAGATCGTCGAGGCGCTCGCCAAAGAATTCTTCGCCGGCCGCGGCGCTCACGAGGCCGTGCGCACCCTGTTCGCGGTCGGCGACGAGAAGCAGTCGATCTACTCGTTCCAGGGCGCGGCGCCGGAGATGTTCGGCGTGAAGGGATCGGAGTTCAAGGCTCTCGCGGAGAGCTCCGGCATCGACTGGAGCCCGATAACGCTCGATATGTCGTGGCGCTCGACCGAGCCCGTGCTCGCCGCCGTCGACGGCCTGTTCGCGGGAGAGGCGCAGGTGCCTGGCGTCATTGGCATCCGTCACATGGTGAAGCGGCTGGGCCAAGCGGGGCTGGTCGAGCTCTGGCCGCTCGAACCCTACGAGGAGGTGCCTGCAGCCGACGTCTGGTCCGCCGAGGAGGAAGCCGTCGCAGTGCCGCCGGCGGTGCGGCTCGCCAATCGAATCGCCGACGCGATCAAAGGATGGCTCGAGCGTAAGGAGATCCTCGCCTCCGAGGGGCGGCCGATCACTGCCGGCGACATCTTGATCCTCGTCAGGAAGCGCCAGCCGTTCGCGGCGCCGATGGTGGCGGCGTTGAAAGCGCGCGACATCCCCGTCGCCGGCGCCGACCGCATCACGCTTCTCGAGCAGATTGCGGTGCAGGACCTGACGGCGCTCGGCGACTTCCTCACCCTGCCCGAGGACGACCTCGCGCTTGCCGCCGTGCTGAAAAGCCCGATCTTCGGATTCGACGACGACGATCTCCTCGCTCTTGCGCCCGGCCGCAAGGGCACCCTGTGGAAGGCGCTGCTCGATGGCGCGAACCTAAAGCCCGCCTACGCGGAAGCCGCCGAGACGCTGAAGCGCTGGCGCCGGGCCGCCGACTATGCGCCCCCTTTCGAGTTCTACGCCGCGCTTCTCGACGGGGGCGGAGTGCGGATGAAGCTGCTTTCGCGGCTCGGCCCCGATGCCGCCGACGCAATCGACGAGTTCCTGAACCTCGCGCTCACCTACGACGACGGCGCGCCGCCCTCGCTCACGGGCTTTCTCCATTGGCTGCGCGAGGACGTGCGCGAGATCAAGCGCGACATGGAGCACGGCCGCGACGAGGTACGCGTCATGACCGTGCACGGCGCGAAAGGCCTCGAGGCGCCGATCGTGTTCCTGCCCGACACCTGCGGCGCCGCTTCGGCCGGCCGTGCGCGCGGCGGCACGATGGCGCTTGCAGGGCCGTCGCCGTTTCCCGGAGTCGAGGCGCCGCTCGTCTGGACTATCAAGGGTTGCGGAAATCTTGCCGCCATCGCCGCGGCCAAGCGGGCGTTGGCGGAGGCAGAGAGGGACGAGCACAACCGTATCCTCTATGTCGCAATGACGCGCGCGCGCGACCGTCTCTACGTCGCGGGCTTCGAAGGAAAGAATGGACCCATGCGCGGGTCCTGGTACGAGCTGATCGAGCAGGGCTTGCGGGGTGCTCTCGAGGACGCGCGTGGAGACGATGGCCAGGTGTTGCGGCGGCGGGCTTCCGCTCAGTCTGCGAAGCCGGAGCCTGCGAGCCGGGTGCTCGGCGCCGGTCGCGCCGCGGCACCGTTGCCGGACTGGGCGAAAAGGTCGGCCCCGCGCGAAGCACAGCTCTCCGTTCCGCTGGCGCCCTCTCGGCTCGCAGCCTACGAGCAGGACGAGGCGGGCGAGCCGATGCCCAAGGAGACACGGCGCGACTCCCTCGCCGAGCCCGCGCCGCCCGCTCCATCCGCGCCCGGCGGCGACGCGAGGTTTCTGAGGGGCACCATCACGCACGCGCTGCTCGAGCATCTGCCGGGACTTGCGCCCGAGCGGCGGCCCGCGGCGGCGAAGGCCTTCGTCGCCGCGAGGGGGCGCGGGCTCACACGCGGCCAGCAGGCAAGAATCGTCGACGAAACGCTCGCTGTGCTCTCCGATCCGACGTTCGCGCCGCTGTTTGCAGCGCAGAGCCGCGCCGAGGTGCCGATCGTTGCCCTCCTTCCCCGGCCCAGAGGCTCGGGTCCGCCGCTCAAGCTCACGGGGCAGATCGACCGGCTCGCCGAGCTCGAAGGCGAGGTGCTGATCATCGACTTCAAGACGAATCGGGTCGCGCCGCGACGCGCCGTCGACGTCGCCGAGGTCTACCTTCTCCAGCTTGCGGCGTATCGCCTCGCGGTGTCGGAGATCTACCCGGGGAAGCGAGTCCGCGCGGCGCTGCTGTGGACCGACGGGCCGAAAATCATGGAAATTCCGAGCGATGTTCTCGACGCCCACGCCACGCGCCTCTGGGAGCTCGACATCGGGCGCCTTGACGCCTAGAGGCCCCCTTCCTACCTTTCAGCTCCGGATTCGACCCTCTCGTGCAATTCGACAGTCCCTGACAGGAGAAAAAGCATGGCCGCACCGCAAGTATCCGACACCACGTTCGACGAGGAGGTGCTGAAATCCGCCGAGCCGGTGCTGGTGGACTTCTTCGCCGAGTGGTGCGGCCCGTGCAAGGCCATGGCGCCGGCCCTCGACCAAGTTGCCGCCGAGATGAAGGGCAAGCTCAAGGTCGTCAAGCTCGACGTCGACCAGAACCCGGGCGTGACCGCGAAGTACGGCATCCGCGCTATGCCGACGCTGATGATGTTCAAGGGCGGCCAGGTCGCCGCCCAGCATGTCGGCGCGCTCGTCCAGAAGAAGAAGCTCGAGGACTGGGTCAACGGCTCGATCGTCGCCTGACGATCGGTTCCACCGAGCGATGCAAGGCACCGCCCCGCGACTCAGTCGCGGGGCTGTTCGCTGTTGAGTGGTGGCGCGCAACGAGCGGAAAGTTGCGAGACCGGCCGGCACGCTCCGGCAAGAGCGGCGATCAATGACCTAGGCCGCCGCGGTCTTTCGGCGTTAGGTGTCGCGGTGCCCCGAGCGAGGAACTCGCGATGAAACGATCGACGCCAGTCATTTTCCTCCCCGCCGCCTTGAGCTTGACCGCGTTCGTCTGTGTCGCCGCGCGGGCGGAACCGCCGGCGCCCGAGGCCGCCAAACCTGCCAATGGGAGGATTGGCGAGCTCTTGCCCAAGTCGCTCGGTGGGAAGGTCTGCTACACGGGGCAATTCTCAAAGCGGACAGTTGAAATCGAGGATTGGTCCAATCCGAAACAAGTTCCCGTTCCCGGGCTCATTCAATTCGGCAAGCAAGTGATGCGCCCTGAGCCGGAGAAGCTTGCCGATCAGGAAATCTCTTCGCTCACGCTGCTTCTCGCCTACGACGATCGCTCGTCCGACTATGACTGGATCTACAATTTCACGCTTCGCGCCGCGCCGGTTCAATTGCAGAAAGAGCTACTCGCCGCTGGGGAATGTCCCTGGTACGAGAAGGACAAGGTCATCGGTGGGGTATTGGTCAAAGCCGACAAGAGCCGGCTTGGCTGCGGCATCGACTGCGACGGTGGGCTCATGGCCGTCGTCCGCGATCCTTCGAGTGACGAATTGCTCTTGAGCTTCGACGGTTCCTCGGGCTTGCGAATGTCGGCCGGGTGCGGCGGGGGCGGCAGCTATCGCGTCGGCACTGGGGAGAAGGACGGCGAGGCGGCGTTTCTTTTGAAAAAGGCCGATACGGCCTTCTGCAAGCCGCTCGAGGATTGGCTCGAGAGCGAGTGATACGGCCCCTGAAATCCAAGAAGGCCTCAGCGCGCGAGTTCCTTCAAGCCGCGGCGAATGAGCTTGGCCGTGTCGACGTCGGGCCCCACGTCTTTGACCGCTGCCGCGACGGCGGCGGCGGCCTGGCCGGGGTTGTAGCCGAGATTGGTCAAGGCAGAGATCGCCTCGGCCGCCGCATTGCCTTCGGGCGGGGCGGACCGGCTGACGGACGCAGCAGTTACGTCGAGCCCAGCGATGGATAGGGCCGGGGCCTTGTCCTTGAGCTCGGAGGCAATGCGCTGGGCGAGCTTCTTGCCGACGCCGGGAGTTTGCTCGATCGCCGCCCAGTCCTGAAGCGCGATGGCGTTGGCGAGGTCCTGCGGCCCGAGTGTGCCGAGCACGCCGAGGGCGACCTTGGCGCCGACGCCCTGGATCGTCTGCAGCACGCGGAACCAGTTGCGCTCGACCTCGCTCTGGAAGCCGAACAGGCGGATCGCGTCCTCGCGCACGTGCGTGTCGATGGTAAGCGCCACCTCCTCGCCGAGCTTGAGATTGCGCAGTGCGCGCGCCGAGAGCTGCACCTCGTAGCCGACGCCGGACACGTCGAGGATGCAAAAGCTTTCGCCGATGGCATCGACTTTGCCTCTGAGCTTGCCGATCATGGTGGAACTCCGAAAGGCAATTGGCACTGGGCAATAGGCAATAGTAGGTGTGATGCCTATTGCCTATTGCCTATTTACGTGCTGACCGATTTCCATGGCCTCGATCGTCCGCACCTGCCGGTGGCTCGCATGGCAGACGGCGATGGCGAGCGCGTCCGCCTCGTCCGCGCTCTCGACGCGCGCCTTCGGCAGCAGAAAGCCGATCATCGCCAGAATCTGGCGCTTCTCGGCGTGTCCCGTCCCCGTCACGGTTTTCTTTATGAGGTTGGGCGGGTACTCCGCAACCTTGAGGCCGCACATGGCCGGGGCGAGAAGCGCCATTCCGCGGGCCTGGCCGAGCTTCAGGGTGGCGCGGGCATTATCGTTGACGAAGGTCTCCTCGACGGCGGCCTCGCTGGGGCGAAAGCTCGCGATGACACTCGCCAAGCCCTCGTAAAGCTCGCGCAGGCGAAAGGCCAGGTCCTCCTCGTCCGTCGAGACGATGACGCCCGACGCCACATAGACGAGGCGCACGCCGTCCTTGTCGACGACGCCCCAACCGGTGCGGCGCAGACCGGGATCGATCCCGATGATGCGAACTGGCCCCCTCATGAGCGGGACATAGCACAATCGGGGCGATTCGCGCAGGTCCCCTGCGGCGCCGGCGGGGTCGTGCAGCGAGAGGCAAAACGGCAATAAAGCCGGGAGCGGCGCTCGCTTTCCGGATCGAGATAGGACACCGGGCTAATCGTCCTTTAATTTTTTTGGGTCTTTTGCGGCCATTTACGGGCGGTCGCGCAACCGACAATTGGAACGCCGGCGCCGTTCAATAATCATTAGGGCGGACTGTTTCTCAAATCGGTCTGTCGCTTGTCGTTTCGTTATCAAAAAAATTCGCACATTCATTGCGTTGCGATTTCCGGAATGCACCAAAGTTTAAGTAAAGCGGCGGCAAAATATTATCCATACGGAGCACCCGGAGTTCTGGTCATGATGCGTATTCCTGCAGTCGCCTTTGGCACGGCCGCTCTGCTTATCCTCATGGCGCAGGGCGAAGACACAACGAGCCGCCTTTCCGAGAGGATCGATGCGGCAATCGCGGAGCAAGCGAAGGAGCGCGCACAGTTCATCGCACTCCGCAACGCCGAGATCGAATTCTCGCTCGCGGCCTGCGAGCGCCGCCGCAGCAACGAGTTCGCCGCGGCTCGCAATGCCGAGATCGCCGCGTCGATGGCGGCCGTGGACCAGGTTCGGCTGGTTTCGTTCGCCGCGGCGCGCAACGCGGAGATTGATATGGTCGTTGCCGCTTCCGAGGCGCAATGGATGGTGCGATTCGCGGAAGCGCGGAACACGGAGTTGGCGGCGGCGCAGGCGCACTATTTCGCCGCGGAGCGCAACGCGGAGATCGATAAGGCCGCTGCCGCTTCCGAGGCGCAATGGATGGTGCAATTCGCGGAAGCGCGGAGCACGGAGTTGGCGGCGGCGCAGGCGCAATATTTTGCCGAGGCGCGCAACGCGGAAATCGAAACGGCCTCTCTGGCGGCGGAGGCAGAGCGCATGAGGGCCTTCGCCGAGGCGCGCAACGCGGAAATCGAGACGGCAATGACCACCGCGGAGACGACGCGGTCGATCGCCTTCGCCGATGCGCGCAACGCGGAAATCGAGACGGCAATGGCCACCGTGGAGACGACGCGGTTGATCGCCTTCGCCGAAGCGCGCAATTCTGAGATCGAGACGGCAATGACCGCCGTCGAGACGCACCGGTTCGCGGCGGCCCGCAACAGGGAAATCGAGCTTGCGATGTCGACCCACGAGCTGCAGCGGGCAACCCTCGCGGCCGGAGGCCGACTTCGGGAGGATCACGGTCGCGCTCGGCTCAGGCCCGACGGCCGGAGAGGTGATCGAGACCGGCAGCGTCGGGACCGCGGCGGCGACGCCCGGGGCGCGCGCGTGCCGTGGACTGGTCGAGGGTCTGGCAGCGGTCGAGTTCGCAAGGTCGGGGGCCGAACTCGATGCGACCGGAAAGCGCGCTATCGACGAGCTGGCGCGGATCGCCAGTACCTGCGCCGGGTCGATCATCGAAATTCATGGCCACACGGACACGAGCGGAACGACGACGGCCAACAAGCGCCTCTCTGAGCGTCGTGCGCGTGCGGTGGCGGACGAGCTCATCAAGTCGGGCATCGATGCGGGTCGGCTCGAGGTGATTGGCCACGGGGCGACCGCGCCGATAGCACCCAACACGACGGCAGAGAATCGCGCGCGCAACCGGCGCATCGAGTTCACGCTCAAGGACAAGACCGTAGGAACGCTGATCGAGGTGCGCTGAGGCGCGCCTCACGCCGCCGTCAGCTTGCGCAGCACCTCGTCCGAGACCTCGAAGTTGGCATAGACGTTCTGCACGTCGTCATCGTCCTCGAGCGCGGCGATGAGCTTCACGATCGCTTGCGCGTTCTCCTCGTCGACGCTCGCGGTGAGTATCGGCCTCCACACCGCCTTGACGCTTCGGGGCTCGCCGAGCTTGGTCTCGAGGGCGGCCGCCACCGTTCCCAAGCTGTCGAAGGCACACGTGACGACATGCCCGGTCTCGTCGGAGGCGGCGTCATCGGCGCCGGCGTCAATCGCCGCCTCGAGGACGGCGTCGGCCGTTCCGGCCTCGGGCTTGAAGGCGATCTCGCCGACGTGGGTGAACATGTGGGCGACGGAGCCCGTGGCGCCGAGATTGCCGCCGTACTTCGAGAAAACGGCGCGCACGGCGCCACCTGTGCGGTTCCTGTTGTCGGTCAAGGCCTCGGCGATCACAGCGACGCCACCAGGCGCGTAGCCTTCGTAGCGAATCGCCTCGTAGGCTTCCGTGTCGCCGCCGACGGCTTTCTTGATCGCCCGCTCGATATTGTCCTTGGGCATGTTCTCGACCCGCGCCTCGTGCACAGCGAGCCTCAGGCGCGGGTTCTTGTCGGGATCAGGCAATCCGCTCTTGGCCGCAACCGTGATCTCGCGAGCGAGCTTGGCGAACAGCTTGGCCCGGGCCGCGTCCTTGCGACCCTTCTTGTGCATGATGTTCTTGAAGGCTGAATGGCCGGCCATGGGACCTCGGCAGTATCGGGTGGTCGAGTTGGCGCCTTATGGTAGCTCTGCAGTCAAGACCGAGGCTACCGCCCCGTTAACCTTTTGTTAACCGTTGGGGCAGAGGGTTGGCCTGCGGACGTGATTCTAAGTCCGCCGCCGCCCGACCTGCCCAGGGGGCGGCCCAGGGTAGGCCAGCGCGTACTTGGCCTGCGACGAGCGATGAGGGAGGACCTGCCCCCTCCTCATCGAACTGCCATAACTCTCTCACTCGACCCAATGCAGCGGCTCGGTAGGCGCAAGAACGCCACCGAGCCGCAAACTTTTCACGGCGACAGCAAGGCCCGTTTCGTCGCTCACCTCGACGGCGAGGCCGGAGACCGTCGCCGGGCCGAGCGCGGGCTCGAACCTCTCGCGGGGGATCTTGGTCAGAAACCGGTTCAGCGGCTCCTCGCGGTCCATGCCTACGATGGAGTTGTAGTCGCCGCACATGCCGACGTCCGTCATGAAGGCGGTGCCGCCCGGCAGCACGCGCTCGTCGGCGGTGGGGGCATGCGTGTGGGTGCCGATGACGAGGCTCGCGCGCCCGTCGGCGAAGTGGCCGAGCGCCTGCTTCTCGCTCGTCGCCTCGGCGTGGAAATCGATGACGATCGCGTCGACGCCGCGCTTCAGCCCGCAGACGGTGAGCTCGCGGTCGATGGCGCGGAACGGGCAATCCAGCTCGGCCATGAATATGCGGCCCATGGCATTGAGGACGAGCACGTCGGCCCCGTTCCTCGCCTTGAACAGGCCCGCCCCCCGGCCCGGCGTGCCCGGGGGAAAGTTCATGGGCCTGAGCAGACGCTCCTGGCGCTCGATGAAGACGAGGGCCTCCTTCTGGTCGAAGGCGTGGTTGCCGAGCGTCACGACGTCGGCACCCGCGTCGAGGAGATCGATCAGGATCGGCTCGGTGATGCCGAAGCCGCCGGCTGCGTTCTCGCCGTTGACGACGACGAAGTCGAGCTTGAGGCGCTCGCGCAGGCCCGGCAGCGTCGTGGTCACGGCATTGCGCCCCGACCGGCCGACCACATCACCCAAAAAGAGAAGTCGCATTAGCTACCTCCTCTCCCCGCTAGCGGGGAGAGGGCAGGGGTGAGGGGCAGCCACAACACGTGGTGCCAGCTCTTGCCCCTCACCCTAACCCTCCCCCCGTTGACACGGGGAGAGGGGATGCTTTTGCAGGTCGGTCGGATCATCATTATTGACAACGCATCGGGCCCGACGGCGTCAGCACCCAGTCGAGGCGCTGGTCATAGTCGAGATGGGGCACGGCGTCGACCCGTTGCTCGTCGTAGGCGAGGCCGACGGAGACGATGGGCTTCAGGGCCCGGAGCCGCGCGAGCGTGCGGTCGTAGAAGCCGCCGCCATAGCCGAGACGGTGGCCGGCGCGGTCGAAGGCGAGCAGCGGCCCGAGCACGACGTCGGGCTCGACCGCAGGCGCGGATGCTCGAGGCTCGCGAATGCCCCAGGTCGTGGCAACGAGCGCATCCCCCGGTGCCCAGGCGCGAAAAACGAGCGGCGTGCCCCTTCCCTCCATCACCGGGAGGCACAGGCCGAAGCCTTCGTCTCGAAGCCGCAACAGCAGCGGCATCGGATCGATCTCCTCGCCGATCGGCAGAAATCCGGAGACCATCGCCGGCGCCTCGACGCCCGAGAAGGCGATGCCATGGGCCGCGATTGCCTGGCCGGCGTGCCCGCCGTCACACGCGAAGGCTCGAGACCGGGCGGCCTTGGCGGCCGCACGCATGGCCTTCTTGGCCTCGGTGACGGGGTCCGGCGCCATGAGCCTCGATCTTTGCTGTCGGGCATTGCCCGCTGCTGGCGGGCGAAAGGAAAGTGCCGCGGTGGCCGTTGGAACGGTTGATCTCGCCGGGTCCCTACAAATGTAAGGTGGGCGCCATATGTCCGGAGCCACGGCCCCGGCCAGGGACAGCTCCCAGGCAGATCTTATAGGCCCTGGAGATTCATGTGTTCCTGACGAACCCCGCAGCACCTCTGACTATACAGGGAGCCGACGGAAAGTTCAAAATGCCCTTTCCGTCCATGGCTCCCTGTAACGTCGCCGCCTACGACGCCTTGCGCGTCTGGCCGAATCGCTGGGCCTCCTCCGAGCCCTTGGTCGCGTCGCCGGCCGTGTAGGAGTGGGCGCCGACGCCGGCTAGCTTGCCCTTGTCGACGACGAGATACTCGGTGCGGATCGGCTTGCCGGCGAAATAGCTCTCCAGGATCTCACGCGTGCCCGCGGCGTAGCGCGCCTGTGCCGAAAGCGAGCTGCCCGAGATGTGCGGCGTCATGCCGTGATGGGGCATCGTCCGCCAGGGATGATCCTTGGGCGCCGGCTGCGGGAACCAGACGTCGCCGGCATAGCCCGCGAGCTGCCCGCTTTCGAGCGCGCGCACAATTGCGTCGCGGTCGCAGATCTTCCCGCGCGCCGTGTTCACAATGTAGCTGCCGCGCTTCATCATGCCGATCAGCTTGTCGTTGAACATATGCTCGGTCTCGGGATGGAGCGGCGTGTTGATGGTCACCACGTCGCAGACCTTGACCAGCGACTCGACGTTCGGGTGGAACGTGAGGTCTAGCTCCTTCTCCACCTCCTTCGGCAGGCGGTGCTTGTCGTAGTAGTGAAGCTTCACGCCAAAAGGCTTTAGCCGCCTCAGCGCGGCGAGGCCAATGCGGCCTGCGGCAACCGTGCCGACATTCATGCCTTCGAGATCGTAGGAGCGCTCGACGCAATCGGCGATATTCCAGCCGCCTCTGACAACCCATCCGTACGACGGGATGTAATTGCGCACCAGCGCCAGGATCATCATGACGATGTGCTCGGCCACGCTGATCGAGTTGCAATAGGTCACCTCCGCGACGGTGATGCCCTTGTCCATTGCGGCTTGGAGGTCAGTGTGGTCGGAGCCGATACCTGCGGTGATGATCAGCTTGAGCTTCTTCGCCTTGTCGATTCGCTCCTTGGTCATGTAAGCGGGCCAGAAGGGCTGCGAGATCACGATCTCGGCGTCGGAGAGCTCCTTGTCGAGCCTGGAGTTCTTGCCGTCCTTGTCGGAGGTTACGACGAGCGTGTGGCCGGCCTTCTCCAAAAATTTCCTGAGACCAAGCTCGCCCGAAACGCTGCCTAGGAGCTGGCCCGGCTTGAAATCAATTGCAGACGGGGTGGGGGTAGTTTGCCCGTCGGGATATTTCGTGATCTTGGGGATATCGTCGCGCGCGTAGGACTTCGGATAGCCGTCGACGGGATCGTCGTAAAGAACGCAAACAATCTTGGCCATGACTTGTCTCCTCGGTTGCGGCCGCGAGAACGCCCGGGACTCACGGTCTTCCGGCTACTCGGCAATTCGAGGTCGCACCAATAAGAGCGCTATATCGGCACATCAATAGCGCCATTTCGTGCTGCGATCGCACAAGGCTATCAACCGCGCCTCTGCCCGGGCAGGGCCGCGACCGAGAGCAGGCTCAGCACTTCGGAAATAGGATGAGGCCTGCCTAAATCAAGACGAGCGCCGAATTTTATCCGTCTCTTCACCTTCGGTGCGGGCGTCGAAAAGCTCGTCGGCAATCATGAGCGCACTCATCATGAGGAGCCGCGATTCGCCGATCTGCCCGAACTCGGCGGCGAGATTGTCGAATTTCTGTTCGACGTAGCGTGCGAGCTCCTCGAGACGCCGCTCCTCTCCGTCGCGACAAGCGAGTCGGTACGACCGCCCGTTAAGCGTGAGAAAAACCTCCCCCATGGCCCGCCCCATTCCCCATTCGGTCCGCCTTGGCGCGCCAGTTTCCCACGTGGGAGAACGGTCACGCAGTCTTGCCGGACAGATTATTGAGCGAATCGATCACCCAGTTGATGCGGTTCACGACCTGGCTCCCGCTCTCCTCGAGAAGAGCGATGCGCGCGCGCGCCGCCTCGAGCTCCGCCTTGAGCCCGTCGCGCTCGCGCTCGAGGGCCTTCGCGCGCGCTTCCAGGCGCTGCACGATCTCTCGATCGCTGGCCGCGCTTTCCTTGGCACGGACAGCGCCTCGCTTCGCCTTTTCTTTTTCCCGCTGAACCATTGGCTTACCCGGTTGATTGCGCCGGCCCACGCCCTGAGCCGACCTCGACGTGCGGTCGAAGAATATGTCCTCCCGACCGCACGCGCAAGAAACGGTGGCAATCGTCGGCGAGCCCCTTGAAAAAAGAGCGGTTAAGTCTCCGCAGCGGCTTGAACTCGCCGGCGCATTGACATTGTTGGCCGACCTCAACTTAATGGCGCCGCCTCTAGCCTGGGCCGCCGCGCTTCCTTGGCGCGCACTCGGCTGAACACCAGTTACACGGGCACTTCTTTCCGATGCGGGTCGCGGGATCCGCTCCCTAGCCGCTCTTTGGAGAACGCTTATGGCAATCAAGGTCGCGATCAATGGGTTTGGCCGCATCGGCCGCAACGTGCTGCGCGCGATCTTTGAGGCCAAGCGCACGGACATCGAGGTCGTGGCGATCAACGATCTCGGCCCCGTGGAGACCAATGCCCATCTCCTGCGCTTCGACAGCGTGCACGGACGGTTTCCGGGAGAGGTGACCGTCAAGGGCGACACGATCGACATCGGCACGGGACCGATCAAGGTGACCGCGGTCAGAAATCCCGCCGAGCTGCCGCACAAGGCGATGGGCGTCGATATCGCGCTGGAATGCACCGGTATCTTCACGTCGAAGGACAAGGCGGCGACCCACATCGAGGCCGGCGCCAAACGCGTGCTCGTCTCGGCGCCGGCCGACGGCGCTGATCTGACCGTCGTCTACGGCGTCAATCACGACAAGCTGACCAAGAACCACGTCGTCGTCTCGAACGCATCGTGCACGACCAACTGCCTGGCCCCCGTCGCCAAGGTGATGCACGATCTCGTCGGCATCGAGAACGGGTTCATGACGACGATCCACGCCTATACCGGCGACCAGCCGACGCTCGATACGCTGCACAAGGACCTTTATCGAGGGCGCGCGGCGGCCCTCTCCATGATCCCGACCTCGACCGGGGCCGCCAAGGCCGTCGGCCTCGTGCTCCCCGAGCTCAACGGCAAGCTCGACGGCACGGCGATCCGCGTGCCGGTGGCCAACGTCTCGGTCGTCGATTTCAAGTTCGTCTCGCGCCACGAGACAACCAAGGACGAGATCAACGCGGCGGTGAAGAAGGCGGCCGCGCAGGAGCTCAAAGGAATTCTCGGCGTGACCGATCAACCGAACGTCTCTTCCGACTTCAACCACGATCCACGCTCCTCGATCTTCCACCTCGACCAGACGAAGGTAATGGAAGGGCGCCTCGTGCGCGTGCTCTCGTGGTACGACAACGAATGGGGATTTTCGAACCGCATGGCCGATACCGCCGTTGCCATGGGAAAGCTGATTTAGCAATGGAAATGGAAAGGGTCTAAGCCCGCGGTTAGCGTTAGTATTCAGGGAGTGTGAACCCATGAACGAGAAGCTCGAAGACATCGCCCGCGCACTCGTCGCGCCCGGCAAGGGCATCCTCGCCGCCGACGAGAGCAATGCCACCATAAAGAAGCGCTTCGACAAGATCAGTGTCGTCTCGACGGAAGATACCCGCCGCGACTACCGCGAGATGCTGTTCCGGGCCGCCGACGCCATGAAGGGCCACATCTCGGGCGTGATCCTCTACGACGAGACGATCCGCCAGAAGGCGAAGGACGGCACGCCGCTCACTCAGATCATGAGCGCGGCCGGCTCTATCCCGGGGATCAAGGTCGACACGGGCGCGAAGCCCCTCGCGGGCCCGACCTCGAAGTTCGAGACCGTGACCGAAGGCCTCGACGGGTTGCGCGAGCGCCTTGCCGACTACTACAAGCTCGGCGCGCGCTTCGCGAAGTGGCGCGCCGTCATCGCCATTGCCGACGGTTGCCCCACTTGGAACGCCATCAAGGCGAATGCGCACGCGCTCGCCCGATACGCGGCGCTCTGCCAGGAGGCCAAGATCGTGCCGATCGTCGAGCCCGAGGTGCTGATGGACGGCGAGCACTCCACCCACGACATCGACGAGTGCTACCGCGTGACCGAGTGGACGCTGCGCACCGTGTTCCGCGAGCTCTACGACGCGCGCGTCAATCTCGAGGGCATGGTCTTGAAGCCCAACATGGTGATTGCCGGACAGAAGTGCGCCAGGCAGGCGTCCGCCCGTGAGGTGGCCGAGAGGACCTTGAAGTGCCTCAAGGCGACGGTGCCGGCTTCGGTCCCGGGCATTGCGTTCCTGTCCGGGGGACAGACGGACGAGGCGGCAACCGAGCACCTGTCGCTGATGAACGCGATGGGACCCTCGCCCTGGCCGCTGACATTCTCGTACGGGCGCGCACTGCAGGCGGCGGCCCTCAAGGCGTGGGGCGGCAAGTCCGAGAATGTTGCGGCCGGGCAGCGCGCCTTTGCCCACCGCGCGCGCATGAACGGCCTCGCGGCGCTCGGAAAATGGAGCGCCGGTCTCGAAAAGGCCGCCTGAGGCGTACCTCGAAAAATCTTTGTAAGGCTTGGAACCCGGCGCCTGCGTCGGCGTTTTTTCCGCCGTGGGACTGCGTTCCAACGTGCCGTCCGAAGGCGGTAGCCGTCGACGGCAAACCACGCCCTGAATGCATCCCAGTAGGTTTTGCGGACTTTCGTCTCTGGATGACCGGCCGGAGACGGATCAGCAAGGCGCGGCGAGCCCCCCTCGTCGCGCCTTGTCTGTATCGGCTCAATTATCAGTGACTCAATTCGACAGAAGTCCGGAGATCGCTTCCGCCAGGTTTTCGGGGGCCTTGTAGGTCTTCTTTTTCTTGTTGCCCGGTCCGATTGCGGGCGTTGCAAAGCCAAAGCCGCCATCGTCGGCAGACGACGTTTCGACCTCCGAGTCGAACCGGATCGCTCGTCCGGTCAGAGCGGCGGCAAGACGGTTGTCGTGACCATAAATGTCGGCGAACGTCCGCAACCTGCCGTCATCATCCACCAATGCCGTGAAGTAGGTGACGTGCGTCGGAATCGGACGGTCGAGAGCTACGTCCTGACCGGATGCGATGGCGTTGCCGACTTGGCCCGTTGACCAGCCCTTGTCGTGAGCAAGGATAATCTCGGCAAGCCGGCGGGGGTTTTGCACGCGCATGCACCCGTGCGAGAGGGCGCGGTATGACTGGGCGAAAAGCTCGCGCTGCACCGTGTCGTGCATGTAGACGTCGTGTTTGTTCGGGAAGCGGAACTTGACGAAGCCGAGGGGGTTCTTTCCGCCAGGCGGCTGCACGAAGCTGTAGTTGCGGATGTCGACATTGCCCCAGTCGACGCTGTCGGGATCTACGGGCTTTCCGTTGCGATATGCGGTAAGACCGTAGGCGCGCAGCACGTCGCCGCCTCCGCCGCCGAAGAAGAAGAAGCCGCCAGACGCACTGCGCAGGCGCGGAAGCAGCTCGCGCTGCTTGATGCCGTCGGGGACACCCCATGACGGACTAAAGGTGACGAATTCCATTTTGGCCGAGAACGTCGGCGTCGCCCAGGCCGGCTCGCCGACGATAATCTTCTCTTCGAAGATCTCCTTCCCACCCTTGACGACCCGCGTCACGAACTCCGGCACATTGTCCCATACGTAGAAGTTGCCGAGCTCCTCCGGCATCCAGCGCCAGCGCTCCATGTTGATGAGAATGCGCTGTGTGTCGCCGCCGACAATCACCTTCTTTGGCTCTCCCTCTGCGTTGAGGGCGGCGCGCGTCGCACCGTTCAAGGATCCCGTCTGCTTCAGCCCTTTGTCTTTCTGGAAAGCTTTCACCGCGTCGGCGACCTGGTCGTCGAAAAGGGTCTCTTTGGAGCCCGCGGCGGTCTCGATCTTGAGACGTTTTCTCAAGAGCGCGATGGTCGGGTCGTCGGCGCCGGTCTTGAGGATCTTGCCGGCCGGCAGCTTGACACGCAGCGCCTCGTCGACAGGTTCCTTCTTCTCGACCGGTCCGCCGCGCGCCTTGAGCAAAGCCTGGCGCAGACGCGCGAACTGCTCGTGCTTGGGATGGAGCGAGCGCAAGTAGGCATCGCCCTCGACCCGCTTCTCGAGCTCGCCAAGAACCTCCTTGGGATCCTTCACGGGCGGCGTCTGGTCGAGAATGCGCGATAGAGAGGACGGGTTGAATCGGCCGCCGCGGGCAAAGCGGGCGTATTTCAGGGCCGCGAGACTGAGCTTGCCCTCAACCTCGGCCAGAGCCTCCGGCGTCGTCTGGCCCGCCGCGGCGCTCGGAAGATCGAACGCAGACGCGGCGAGCCCCCAATCGTCGGCATTGCCGATTTCCGCAATGATCGCCTTGCCGCGCGCTGTGATGCCGTCCTTGTCGACCCAAAGAGGGGGACCAGTGCGGTCAGCATAGAAGGCGACGAGCGCCGCCACGTCGTCCTTGTCCGACCTCCCCGTGAAAGGTGCGACGGCGAGCTTTGTGCGCAATGCCGCGACTATGGGGTCGGCGGGAATGACTGGAGCTACGGTTGGCGTCTGGGTTGCGGTGGTCGTGTCGGCCGCCGGCGGGCTTGCGGGGCTAACAGTGCCTGTCGTCGCTGGTGCCGCGGGCGCGGTCGCGCCGGGCGCTACCGTCCGGGGCGTCCCCGCGGCGGACTTTTGCTCGGCCGTTGGAGTTTGGGGGCCACGGGTGGTAGCGTTCTTGCCAGCGGCGCTCGGATGCTGCGCAAACGAAGGCTGCGACGCCGCGAGAGCTAAGCCCACCGCGGCCACAACGGCAAGGGCATGTGCCGCGGTCAGCAGGTCTCTCGGCATTGTTTTCGCTCCCCGTGAGTTGAAAGTCGCTCCCGCCGCATATGGATTTGACGAGCAGAATGTCGAGGCAACATGGCGATTTGTTGCCCGAATGTGGCCGCCGGACGACACCTCACGCCGGCAGAATTGCAAGATTCCCCACGATCTGGCAAGACTTCGCGCTCTCCGGAAGTGTCTCTATTCTGCCTCAATCGCGATCGATAGCCTCGCAACCTTCCCTTTTTCCCTGTCGGCGAGGAGATATGCCGCTCGAACGGACGGCGCCGCGGCTGTGTCTCGTGATCGATGGCAGCTCACGCGCGCTGGCGGAGAGTGCGCTTGTGGGCCCGCTTGGCGCCGCCGACGTGGCGACGATCATTCTCGCCCCGCCCGCCGATGCCGCACGCGAAACCGCATCCGTGAGTAGCCTTGTCGCTTTCGCGCAGAAACGAGGCATTGCCGCGCTTATCGAGGACGACACGGCGCTCGCTGCCGAGGTTGGCGCCGATGGCGTGCATCTTTCCTGGCGTGAGCGTGGGCTCGGCGATTATGAGGCGGCGCGCAAGGCCATGGGGCCGCGGTCCATCGTCGGGATCGATGCGGGGCGCTCGCGCCACGATGCGATGTCCGCCGGGGAAGCGGGAGCCGACTACGTGGGCTTCGGCATTCCGCCTCATGTCGGCGACCGCGACAAGGCGCGCACGCGCCGCCGTGATCTCGTCGCGTGGTGGGCGGAGATCTTCGAAGTGCCGGTCGTCGCCTTCGACGTCGAGAGCGCGGACGAAGCGCTCGCGCTCGCCGGAGCCGGCGCCGATTTCGTCGGCGTCAGATGGACGCCCGTCCAAGGTCCGGACATCGCCGAGATCGCTCGCGCGCTCGCAAGCGCGCCTGTCGAGGGCTGAGGAGCAAGAACGGGATGGGACGCAGCCTCGTTGCGTTTGGCCTGGTTGCAGCCGTTCTCGCTGCCGGAGCGGTCCTTGCGATGACGGGCGCGGTGCAGATGCCGTCGTGGCTTGCCGCGAACGCGCCGAAGCCGGAGATCCCGGCAAGGGCTCCCCCTGCGAGCAAGGCCAAGCCAGCCGACGAGGACGCCGCCTACACCGCTTTCGACCAGGGCCGGTACATGACCGCGCTGTCGCTGGCCGAGGCCGCGGCCGGCCGCGGCGATCCGCAGGCCCACACGCTCGTCGCTCGCATCTACGCCGAAGGCCTTGGCGTGGCGAAGGACGACGTGACGGCCGCACGCTGGTATGCGCGCGCCGCCGAGCTCGGCGACGTTCCGGCCATGGTGGCGCTCGGAACGATGCTGGCCGAAGGGCGTGGCGTCGAGAAGGACCGCGCCGCCGCCGCCGACCTGTTCGAGCGCGCGGCCATGACCGGCGACCCGATCGCCAACTACAATCTCGGGCTTCTGTTCTTGAGAGGCGACGGCAAGCCGGAAAATCCCTACCGCGGGGCGAAGCACATCGAGTACGCGGCGGAGAAGGGCATCGCCGCCGCGCAGTACGATCTTGCCGCGCTCTACCAGCAGGGGCGCGGGGTCCCCTATGACGGTCTCGAGGCGGCGCGCTGGAGCGCCAAGGCCGCCGCGCAAGGCCTTCCCGCCGCCCAGTTCGAGTACGCCGTGATGCTGCTCCAGGGGCGCGGGCTCAAGGCCGACGAGTTCGAAGGCGATCGACTATCTGAGGGCCGCCGCCGAGAAGGGCGTAGCCGGCGCCCAGAACCGCCTCGGCCATGTCTATGCGGAAGGCGCCGGCGTCGCGCGCGATCCCGTCGAGGCCGCCAAGTGGCGGCTCATTGCCAAGTCCGCCGGGCTCGAGGACGACAAGCTCGATCTCCTCGTCGCCGCCCTTCCCGACGCCGATCGGCTGAAAGCCGAGAAAGATGCCTACGCCTGGCGGGAAAAATCTCAGCTCGGCCCTTAAGCTCATGATCGGCTTGCCAATGAGCCCACCCTTGCCAGGGCGCGCGCGAGCCTATAGGGGAACCGCGAGACGTCTAGCCTCTTTCCCCGCAGCACCCCCGATGCCCGCCTCCGCATTGATGAATGTCATGACGGCCGCCGCCCGCAAGGCGGCCCGCTCGCTCGTGCGCGATTTCGGCGAGGTCGAGCACCTGCAGGTCTCCGTAAAGGGGCCGGCGAACTTCGTCTCGGCGGCCGATCATAAGGCCGAGGACATCATCTTCGCGGAGCTCTCCAAGGCCCGTCCCGGCTACGGATTTCTCATGGAGGAGCGGGGTGCGGTCGAGGGCGCCGACAAGACGCACCGCTGGCTCGTCGATCCGCTCGACGGCACTACGAACTTCCTGCACGGCATTCCCCTATTCTCGATCTCGATCGGTCTCGAGCGCGACGGCGATCTCGTCGCCGGTCTCATTTACAACCCGGCGAGCGACGAGATGTTCACGGCGGAGAAGGGCAAGGGGGCTTACCTCAACGACAAACGTCGCCTGCGCGTCGCCGCGCGCAAGTCGCTCGCCGATGCCGTCGTCGCGATGGGCATTCCCCATCGCGGTCGGCCCGGACACCCGGGGTTCCTGCGCGAGATCGAGAACGTCATGAACGAGGTTGCGGGGCTGCGCCGCACGGGCTCTGCCGCGCTCGATCTCGCCTGGACTGCGGCGGGCCGTTTCGACGGTTACTGGGAGCGGGACCTGAAGCCGTGGGATCTCGCCGCGGGAATCGTCATCTTGCGGGAGGCGGGCGGCATTGCGAGCGATGCGTCGGGCAACGATGCCATGCTCGATACCGGGGACATTGTTGCCGGCAACGGCTCGATCGTCAAAGGTCTCCTGCCGCTTCTCGCGGCGACGGCGCCCGCCAGCTGACCGCCTCTCGTGATTAACGAGAGCGCCCTTTGCGCGCTCGCGTCGCGGCCTTCGTGCAAAGCGCTGGCGACTTAACTATCGCCACCTGTCGGGCGTGCACGGCTGCTCAGTTGTCCTATGGTGCCTAAGGCCCTGGGCGACGATCATTCCTAATGAGTAGAGACGTAAAAGCGGTCTTCTACGACCCCGTAGGGCGCAGGGCACGCAGCGCAAACGCGGCCATTTTCATTATGGTCTTCGTCGCTTCGGTCGGGCTTGCGGTTTATGCGGCGGGATTGATCGTTGCCCCACATTTGCCGCAAATGGCAATCGACTCCGAAAGGAGCTCGGTGACGGGAGCTGGCAGTCCGATGGCGCCGATTGTTGACGAGGGGAGCTTCTCTCCCGTCGGCAACAGGGCACTGCCGTCCGATCCCGGCCGCATCAAACGCTTTGCCTTCTTCGCGAGCGGTGACCCGAGTAGCTTCATCTCGCTCAAGGCCCACGGGCGACAGATCGACGCGATCCTCCCCGACTGGATCTCAATTTCTCCGACCGGCAAGGTGATCGATCGGGAATATCCGACGGGCGAAGGGGCGGTAAGGACGTTGCGCGGGGAGCAAGGGCTCGACCTCGAGATCTACCCCGTTCTCTCGGCGACGCTGTCGTATGCGGAGACGGCGGCCATCCTCGCCCGCGCGGAGAATAGGAAGCTACTCGCAGAGGACATCGGCCGCTATCTCGCCGACGAGGACTACGACGGCGTCACCGTTGCGCTGCCCGATCTGGGCCCGGCGAGCCACGCCAACCTCGTCCAGTTCCTCGACGAGCTCGGCCGCGTTCTTCGCCCCGCCGGACGCAAGGTGATCGCGGCGATGTCGCCTGGCCGGCCCGACACGCGCGACCAGGAGCTCGCGCGCCGCGCCGACCTCGTGCTCGTCAAGACCTACGAGGGACCGATCGATGCGAGGCCGGCGCCGCTCGCCAGCCAGGGCTGGTTCGAGTCCGAGCTTGCCGGCGTGCTTCAGGGCATTGACTCGGCAAAGCTGATCGTGGGCATAGGGTCCTTTGCCTCCGATTGGGACGCGATCCATCGCCGCCGGGATCTTGCCGTGCAGAGGGCGTGGGAGCTTCTCGACGAAGCAAAAGCGCAACTCTCCTTCGACGTGAAGACACTCAACCCGCACTTTCGCTACGCGAGGGGCGACGGCCTCGCCCACGACGTTTGGCTCCTCGACGGCGTGACGGTCTTCAACCAGGCGCGGGCCGCGTTCGCGGTGAGGCCCGCCGGCGTCGCCCTGTGGCGGCTCGGCCTCGAGGACCCTGGCGCCTGGGCGTCATTGGGCCGCGACCGTCTCCCCGACCGCGAAGCGCTCGCGGACCTCGAGCGTCCGCCTCCTGGCAATGACATCTACGAGCGCTTCCGCCACGACGTGATCGACTTTCTGCCCGGGCGCGAAAGCGGAAAGCGACGTCTTTCCTACAGCGACGATCTGGGGCTTGTCGTCGGCCAGTCTCTCGATCGCGCGCCCAAGCAGGATCAGCTCGTGAGCCCCGAGTTTGCCGGCGCCAAGCTCGTTGCGCTCACCTTCGACGACGGCCCCGACGAAAAGTACACGCCCAAAATCCTGGACATCCTCGCCGAGAGGAAGGCCAGGGCGACGTTCTTCGTCATCGGCAGAAACGCCATGCGCAACCCGGACCTTCTCAAGCGGATCTATGCGGAGGGTCACGACATCGGCAATCACACCTATTCGCACCACGACCTTCTGAAGAGCACGACCGGGGATATCGAGCTCGAGCTCAACGGGGCGCAGCGCGTCATCGAATCTCAGCTCGGCATCCACACCATTCTCTTCAGAGCGCCCTACGCCTCGCCGAATTTCAAGAAGGAGCTCGAGGCACCCCGCGTCATCGAGACAGCGCATCGTCTCGGCTACCTGACGACGACGGCGTCGGTCGACGCTTTCGACTGGACGGTCGCGACGCCCGCCCAGATCGAAGAGCGCGTGGCGGGGGGCATCGAACGGGGGCAAGGCCAGGTCGTCCTGATGCATGACAGCGGTGGAAGCCGCGCGCCGACGGTCGCCGCGCTGCCGGCGATCATCGACCGCTTGTCGAGGCAAGGCTACGCGTTCGTGACGCTGCACGAGCTGATCGGCAAGGAGCGCGGCGAGGTGATGCCGGTGATCGGCAGCGGGCAGCTCGCGCTCCAGGCCGGTCTCAACATCAGGCTCGCCTGCATGATGACCATGGCGGCGCTCGAGGAGGGATTGCCACACGTGCTGGTCGCGGCCGCTCTGCTGGGCGTCCTTCGGCTTCTCTTTGTCGTGGCGTCGGCCTTCGTCCAGCAGAGACGCGAGCGCCGCCGCTCGTTCCCGGCAGGCCGGCCGGCGTCGCTTTCGGTGCTGATCCCGGCCTACAACGAGCAAAAGGTGATCTGCAAGACGGTCGCGTCCGTGCTTGCAGCTTCGTCGGAGATCGACTTCGACGTCATCGTCGTCGATGACGGGTCGAGCGACAGGACGGCCGACGCCGTGCGCGAGACGTTCGCGGGCAACGATCGCGTCAGACTGTACAAGAAGGCCAACGGCGGCAAGGCGTCGGCGCTCAACTTCGGCCTCACCCGGACCGACGCCGAGGTGGTGCTGATCATCGATGCCGACACCGTCCTTGCGGCGCGGGCGCCCGAACTCCTCGTGCGCCATTTCGCCGATCCCCGGATCGGAGCCGTCGCTGGCAATGCCATCGTCGGCAATCCCGTAAATCTGATCACGAGATTCCAGGCGCTCGAGTACATCGTCGGGCAGAACCTCGACCGACGCGCGTTCGAGCTGTTCAATGCGATCGGCGTCGTGCCCGGCGCGATCAGCGCGTGGCGCCGCCGGGCGCTGCTCGAAGCAGGCGCGTTCCCGGGCGACACGCTGGCGGAGGATGCCGATGCGACGATCGCGCTCGAGCGGCGGGGCTGGAAGGTCATCTGCGAGCCGGCCGCAGAGGCGCTCACGGAGGCGCCCGAGACGCTTCACGCCTTCATGAAGCAGCGCTTCCGGTGGGTCTTCGGTACCCTGCAGGTCGCCCACAAGCACGCCGGCGCCGTTCTTCTTCAGGGAAGACCGCTCGGCGTCGCGCTGATCACAGTGCCGAACGTCTACATCTTCCAGATGGCGTTCGCTCTTCTCGCGCCTCTCATGGACGCCGCGCTGGTCTTGGACGTGAGCCGCCTTGCTGCCGCGGGCCTCTTGGGATCGGTCGCCGACGGGCGCCTCGGGCCTGTGGCGGAGTATTGGCTCCTTTTTCAGGCTCTCGATGTCGCAGCCGCCGCGGCTGCGATCCACATCAACGGAGCGGCAAGCGGCTGGAAATTCCTGCCGCTCACGCTGCTGCAGCGGATCTGCTACCGCCAACTCCTCTACATCGTCGCGCTCCGCAGCATCGCTGCGGCGGTCAAGGGGCATTTGGTCGGTTGGGGAAAGCTTGCGCGCACCGGAAGCGTTGCAGCGGCGGCAGCGCCCCGGTCTCCTGGCTCTCTCGGCGAGCACGACGAGTTCGCCGGTGCCGTTGTTCGGTCAACAGAGGATCTACGGATGAGAATTGCGATGATACGCCCCCTGACGCGCGGCGCTTGCCGCGCATGGCTACGCGCTACGGGGGTTGCGGGCCTCGCCTTTATCCTCCTCGCGGGCGCCACGCCCAGTCATGCAGGAGGCGAGGCCATACAGCCCGTGGCTCTCGCCCCGACTGTTCCCGGGCCGGCTTCCGGCACGGCCCAGGCGAAAGCGCCCGCGGTGCTTCACTGCGTGCCGGGCGACCGCCTAAAGATCACGTTCTACGAGCGCGTCGGGGGGCTCGAGGAGGGGCGCAGAGAGCAAGTCCCTTCGTCCGAGCTTGTCGAGCGGGCGGAGCTGACGGGGGAATACATCGTGCAGCTCGACGGGACAGTGTTTCTGCCCTTGCTTGGGACCGTCGATGTCGGAGCGCAGGCGCTGCCCGAAGTGCAGCGCACGCTTGCCGCCGTCTTCAAGAGCGCGACGGGCCGCGACGCCAGAGTTGCGTTGTCGATCGCCGCGCGCGAGCCCGTCTACGTCATCGGGTCGGTGACGAGTCCCGGCACGTACGCCTACACCGAGGGCATGACGGTGCTGCACGCGATTGCCCTTTCGGACGGTCTCGAGGGCAAGGGGGCGGAGCTGTCGCGATCTTTCGAGATCATCCGCGAGCGTGAGCGGCTCGACAAGGCGACCGACAACCTGAAACGCCTCCTCGCGCGCCGCGCCGTTCTGAAGTCCGAGCGAGATGCCAGCCGTGCCCTCAATTCGCGCGGTCTCGATGAGATTGTCGGTCGGGATACGGCGGCGGCGCTGATGGCCAGCGTGCTCGGCGAGCGCGAGCTTCTGTTCGCCAGCCGCGAGGCGCAGAGGACGGCGCTTTCGGCGACGATCGCCTCCGCCGAAAAGGAGATGCAGAGCCTGCGCAGCCGCATGGAGCATATTGGCTTGAGCCTGAAGGACCGCGCGGAGCGCCTCGACGTACTGAATGGCATGCAGACCAAGGGCTCGCTTAGCGCTTTCAACGTCTACCAGGCGCGCAGCGATATGGCTTCCGTCGAGGAGCGGGAGGACGAGGTGAGAGGCCTGTTGGCGCAGACCGAGCTCAAGCTTTCCCAGGCCCAGCAGGACAAGATGAAGCTCGACGTGGAGGCGCAGGTCGAGCTCGCGCGCGACCTCAGGGATACCGAGGCGCAGATCGCGCAAGAGGAGATGACGATTGCCGCGGCGAGGCGGCTTCTCGCCATTGCCGGCCAGCCGGTCGAGCGCAAGAGCCTTGCCGATCGCAATCTCTCGTTCGAGATCGTCCGCAGGACCGCCATGGGGCCCAAGCAGATTGCGGCCGACGAGATGACCGTTCTCGAGGCCGGAGACCTTCTCAAGGTCAGCGGCCCCGCGGCAACGCTCGCGGCCCCGGCGTCGGTCAACTGAGCCGAGCCTTTCAGGGGGCGCCGGGGAGGCGCCTATCCGGTGCAAGAATGAAAGCCGGACACTGGGCTTCCGCCACGGTCGGCTCGTCCACGTCCTGGGGCGGCTCGCCGGCTGCGGCGGTAGCGTCGAGGTCGGCGTCGTGAGGCCCCTCGCGCGCATCCGAAAGCGCGAAGTTCTTGGCGGCCGCAAGGGGGATGTGCCGGCGCCAGGTGTCGAGCTCCCGCGCGCTGAGCGCGTCCGGCTCATAAGAATCGATGTAGTAGGTTACGTCGCGCCCCAGACGGTCGACGGACTGCGACGGATGAGGTTGGCGCAGCGAAAAACAGCGCCGCGCCGCGGCGTGGGAGTTGCCGGCGCCGGTTTCGGCTTCAACGCAAGTTCTTAGATCGCCAACCAGCCTCTCGTCGTCTTCCGGCGGCCCGCCGCTATGCGTCGCCCGGTCGTAGAAGAACGCGAAATCGATCTCGCTCGGCGTAAGGCCGAGCGCTGCCCAGAGCCGCCGATAGGCCTCGAGCTTATAGCCGTCGAACGGAATGCTACCGTACAAGCCGCGATAGCTGGCGCGCACCGCGGGGTCCGTGCCGAGAGTTACGAGCCCGCGCTCCCACGCCTGCCGCCGTGCCGGATCGATCCAGGCCGCACACATGAAGTGCTCGACGGCCGAGGTCCCGTCGCAGCGATCGGGCGGCGGGCCGGCGAGCCGCACGAAGCGGCGCACGTTGGCGGCCTCTGTTCCGAAGGCTCGATCGATCGCCGCCGGATCGACCTCGGCCCTCCACCAGAGGATCCATTGGATTTCGCGGCCCTGGCCCGCGGTCGCGCCGCGCGGCCCCCACGTGAGAAGCGAGCAGGGGTCGGAGGCGTTGCGGCATTGACTGCTCGCAATGGCACGCTCGGCGCGTCCCTCCGGCTCGTCGTCATTGTCCTGGCAAAAATTCCACTCGGGCTTGTCGGTGAAGTCTGTCGCTTCGAACGAAAGGGTCAGCGCGTCGGTCAGCTCCCCGACGGTGGGTGGCGGCTCGCCTCCCATAACGGCGCGCCATAGGGCTGCCGTGACGACGCCGTTCGCTGCGGCCGAGCCGGCGGGCGCAATCGTCTTGTCGCAGGCGGCCAATGCGACAATTTCCGCGGCCGTGCGCGGGCCGAGCGTGCCGGGCTGATCTCGGTCCGTGGCAGGCGGCTTTCCCTTGCTACAGTCGGCGCGGCGTTGACGCAGCCGGTCCTGGAACTGGGCGAGCTTCGAGAAGACGCCGGCTCGAATGGGATAGTCGCGCGGGTCGAGAATGACGTCGTCTGCCGCCAAGGCGGCTTGCGCTAGTGTGCCGGCGAGGATCGCGACACCAGCCAGGCGTGCGATCGATCCTGGAGACATGCTTCGAGCGCCGAGTGTTAACGAGGGTAATCGCCTTGGGACGCCGGCGGATTGGCCGGAATCTCATTGCTGCAGCGACAGTTATCCGGAAGGGTCGGGCGTCGACGCAAGTCCAAGTTCCGAACCAAATTAACAAAGGCTCAAATGCTAACGATTATATTTCCCGGGTGATTCGCTCTCACGGCGGGATTTCCATGCAATTCAGAACTCTGTCCAAGATCGCCGGCGGCGTGCTCGTCGCCGGTTGTCTCGTGATGCTGGCCACGACCCAGTACGCCCTCCACACGCTCAAGGTCGGCGGCGATATCTATCGGCAGATCGTTCTCGGCAAGGACCTGGTGGCGGACATCCTGCCGCCGCCCGAGTACATCCTCGAGTCCTATCTCGAAGTGACGCTGGCGCTCGCCGATCCCAAATCGGTCGATGCACGCCGCGAGCGGCTCAAGGTCCTGCGCAAGGACTACGATACGCGCCATCAATACTGGCTCGATCAGGACTTCGACCGGGCCATACGTGCCTCGCTGACGGAGGCAGCGCACGAGCCGGCCATGCGGTTCTGGGAGATCACCGAGGACACGTTTCTTCCGGCTCTTGCGGGCGGCGATTTGGATGGGGCTCGCGTCGCGTATTCTCAGCTCGCTCAAGCCTACGAGGACCACCGCGCGCGGATCGACGAGACCGTGCAGGGCGCGAACCGGTTCATTGCGGAAACGGAAGCCGATGCGGCTAAGCGCGACATGATTATCACGGTCGCGGTCTGGGCGGTGTCGGGCATCATGCTGGCCCTTCTCATCGCGGCCGTGGTCGGACTGGAGAAGCGCCTGGTCGCGCCGATCGGCCGCATTACGGGCGCCATGGCCAACCTGGCCAGGGGCGACCTTTCGACATCGATACCCTTCGCCGACCGCACCGACGAGATCGGCGATATGGCGCAGACGCTTCGAGTCTTCAAGGATGCCCTTGTCAGCCAACAGTGCGCAGACCAGGCAGCCATTGCCGATTCCCGGACCAAGACGGCGCGCGCGCAGCGGCTCTTCGATCTCGCTCGGACCTTCGAAAGCGCTGTCGGCACGATCATCGGAACTGTGGCCAAAGCGTCGAGCGAGCTCAGCTCGACGGCGGAGGCTTTGACCGGGTCGGCCAAGGGGGTCAGCGCACAATCGACCGCGGTGGCAACTGCCTCCGAGGAGGCCTCGGCCAGCGTTCACACCGTCGCCGACTCGGCCAATCAACTCTCGGAGGCCATCCGCGAGATCTCGAACCAGGTCCATCAGGCAAGCCGGATCGCGAACGAAGCCTCCACACAGGCCAACGAGACGACGGTGCTCATGGGGAACTTGACCGAGGCGGCCTCGCGGGTGGGAACCATCGTCGAGTTGATCAGGGGGGTGGCCTCGCAGACTAACCTTCTCGCGCTTAACGCCACGATCGAAGCGGCGCGCGCCGGCGAGGCTGGGCGCGGGTTCGCGGTGGTCGCCCAGGAGGTGAAGATGCTCTCGGAGCAGACCGCCAAGGCGACGGAAGAAATCAACAATCAAATCACGGCAATCCAATCGTCAACTCAGCAAGCGTCGACGTTCGTCACCGGGATCGCCAAGACGATCGAGGAGATGAATGCCATCTCCGGAGCGATTGCGAGCGCGGTCGAGCAGCAGGGGGCGGTGACGCAGGCGATTGCGGAGAGCGTCAAGCAGGCGTCGATCGGTACGTCGGAGGTTGCCCGCAACATCAGCGGCGTCGCTCAGTCGACCCAGAGCTCGACGGCGGGAGCGAGCCAGGTCTTCACCGCGGCGCGCAATATCTCCGACCAGGCTGCCGCCCTGCGATCCGAGGTCGAGCGGTTCGTGTCCGGCGTCCGCGCGGCCTGAGGAGAGCTACGGCTTCGGCCCGCCGCATTGGGCGCGGTGGCGCAGAAGGTGATCGGCCAGCACGATCGCCATCATCGCTTCGCCGACGGGGACCGCGCGAATACCGACGCACGGGTCGTGACGGCCCTTCGTCACGACCTCGGTCTCGGCCCCATGCGTGTCGATGGTCTGGCGCGGGGTCAGAATCGAGGAGGTGGGCTTCACCGCGAACCGGCACAAGACCGGCTGGCCGGTCGAGATGCCGCCGAGAATGCCCCCCGCGTGATTGGAAAGGAAGCGCGGCTTGCCGTCAGCTCCCATGCGAATCTCGTCGGCGTTGGCTTCGCCGGTGAGCTCGGCGGACGCCATGCCGGCGCCGATCTCGACACCCTTCACCGCATTGATGCTCATCATGGCCGAGGCGAGGTCCTGATCGAGCTTGCCGTAGATGGGCGCGCCGAGCCCGGCGGGCACGCCCTCGGCCACGACCTCGACGATGGCGCCGATCGAGGAGCCGCCCTTGCGTATGGCATCGAGATAGTGCTCCCACTCGGGGACCGAGCCGGGGTCGGGGCAGAAGAACGGGTTGGCCTCGACAGCGTCCCAGTCCCACCGCGAGCGGTCGACCGGCTTCTCGCCGATCTGCACCAGTGCGCCGCGGATGGTGACGCCGGCGAGAACCTTGCGCGCGATGGCGCCGGCCGCGACGCGCGCCGCCGTCTCCCGCGCGGAAGAGCGCCCGCCGCCGCGGTAGTCGCGGATGCCATACTTCGCCCAATAAGTGTAGTCCGCGTGTCCGGGACGGAACTTGTCCTTGATGTCGGAATAGTCCTTGCTGCGAGTATCGACGTTGCGGATCAGAAGCGAGATCGGCGCACCCGTCGTCACGTCGCGGCCGGCCTCGTCCTGAAACACGCCGGAGAGGATTTCGATCGTGTCGGGCTCCTTGCGCTGGGTCGTGAAGCGCGACTGGCCGGGGCGGCGTTTGTCGAGATACTCCTGGATCTCGGCGGCGGCGAGCGCCACGCCCGGCGGGCAGCCGTCGACCACGCAGCCGATAGCGGGGCCGTGGCTTTCGCCCCAGGTGGTGACGCGGAAGAGATGTCCGAACGTGTTGTGTGACATGGATGCCGCGATTTTGAGAGCCGTCGCCCGGACCCGCAAATTCAAGACGATAGCATGAGCAACTCTGGGCCGTGGGAGGCGGACCGGCGCGCTTCGCCCCTCTGTAGGAGGAGGTGAGCCCGCCGACAATAGTCCGTTGCCCCTTATTTGATTGGAAGATTCTGGCGACGCAGATAATGAGGCGAGAGTGCCATGTGTCTTGCGCCGATGAAGGGAGGCAGACATGAGGCGCAAGTGCGCGATCGCCGCCGAGAGGCGGCGCGTCGCTGGTACAGTTCATGTCTAAGCGTTGAAACGGGTGGCTCCTGGCGGTCTGAGCAACCGCGCTCGAGCGGCCCGCATGCTTGTGGGAAGAGCCGGAGCCGCCGCTGCTCCGGCTCTTCTATTTTCAGATCCACCTCATCACCGAGCCGCCGAGCACGAGCACGCGGTCCTGCGGGCTCTCGAGGTCGGGGATCGTCTCGGGCGCCAATCCCATGACGTGCGCCCGGAGCGCCCTGCCCACGCCGCCGTGCCCGGCAACGACGGTGTCCCGGGTGACGCCCGCGAGCCAGTCGACGGTGCGGGCGAGGAGGTCGGCGTAGCTCTCGCCGCCGGCGGGGCGCCAGCGGAACGGGTCCTTCTCGCGCGCGGCGAGGCCTCGAGGGTCGAGTGCCGGCAGGTCGGCCTGGAGAACGCCCTCCCAGTGGCCATAATTGAGCTCTCTCAGCCTCTCGTCGAGCCGGTAGCCGTCGGCAGGGAGGCCGAGGCAGCCGCGGACGATCTCCATGGTTTCGCGCGCGCGCCCGAGCGGGCTCGCGACGAAGTCGGCGCGGGCAATGTCGGGCAGAAGGGGCCGCAGCGCCTCTCCGTTGCGGCGCGCTTGCATGCGGCCGCGCTCGTTCATCGCAAGGTCGCGCTGGCCCTGATAGCGCCGCTCGGCGTTCCAGTCCGTCTCGCCGTGGCGCACGAAGTAGATCGTGATGGCGTCCCGCATCTTCTCGGTTCCGGAGCCCGCATCCGGCAGACCTCACCCTGGCTCCTCGATGGTCTCAGACGCCGTCGCTCTTGACGACGGAGATGTCGGGCGCGTCCTCGTTCTTCATGCCCTGGATGTGGTAGCCAGCGTCCACATGGTGCACCTCGCCGGTCACCCCGCGCGACAGGTCCGACAGCAGGTAGACGCCGGCGCCGCCCACGTCCTCGAGCGACACGGTGCGCCGGAGCGGGGAATTGTACTCGTTCCACCTCAGGATATAGCGGAAGTCGGCGATGCCCGAGGCGGCGAGCGTCTTGATCGGCCCGGCGGAGATGGCGTTGACGCGGATGGCGGTCTTGCCGAGGTCGGCCGCGAGGTAGCGCACGCTCGCCTCGAGCGCTGCCTTGGCGACGCCCATGACGTTGTAGTGCGGCATGACCTTCTCGGCGCCGTAATAAGTGAGCGTCACGATCGAGCCGCCGTTGGTCATGAGCTTTTCGGCGCGCTGGGCGAGCGCGGTCAGCGAGTAGCATGAGATGAGCATGGTCTGAGTGAAGTTCGCCTCGCTCGTATCGACATAGCGCCCGTCGAGCTCGTTCTTGTCCGAGTAGGCAATGGCATGGACCAGAAAGTCGAGCCGCCCCCATGCGCGGGCGATCTCGGCGAACAGCGCATCGACGGAAGCCTTGTCGGTGACGTCGCAGGGGAGGACGAGCCTCGAGCCGAGCTCGGCTGCGAGCGGCTCGACCCGTTTTTTCAGCGCGTCGCCCTGGTAGTTGAAGGCGACCTCGGCCCCCTGGGCGGCGACGGCCTTGGCGATGCCCCAGGCGATCGAGCGGTTGTTGGCGACACCCATGATGAGGCCGCGCTTGCCCGCCATGAGTGAGCCGGCTGCCGTTGGGCTGCCTGCGGCCTCTTCGTTCATGAGCCCGTTGTTCCTTCTCGCTGGGGTAATTTGGGGCGCATCCTACACAAAAGGCCCTGCCGGTCCAGCTGGCGCTCCGGCTCCCGGCTGCCGGCTCGATCCTTGCTCCATTTTTCACCAGAAGGCGCGGCAACAACGGCTTTGGCCTTGCACGCGGTCCCCGCTAGAGTAAGGGGATTGGGGTAGCGGCTGCGCCGAGGAGCGAGCATGTCTGACAGGAAGGACAGCGGGGGACAGGATCGGACGGCAGGAGCGGCGGCGCCGCGCGACAAGCCCTGGCTTTTTCGCACCTATGCCGGCCATTCGACGGCGGCCAAGTCGAACGAGCTCTATCGGAAGAATCTGGCGAAGGGTCAGACCGGCCTTTCGATCGCCTTCGATCTGCCGACGCAGACGGGCTACGATTCGGACCACGAGCTGGCCCGCGGCGAGGTCGGCAAGGTCGGCGTCCCCGTCTCCCACCTCGGCGACATGCGCACGCTGCTCGACGGCATTCCGCTCGACCAGATGAACACCTCGATGACGATCAACGCGACGGCGGCCTGGCTGCTTTCGCTCTATATCGCCTTCGCCGACGAGCAGGGCGCGGCGCGCAACAAGCTCACCGGCACGATCCAGAACGACATAATCAAGGAGTACCTCTCGCGTGGCACCTATGTGTTTCCGCCCGAGCCCTCGCTGCGGCTGATCAAGGATACCATCGTCTTCTCCTACCGCGAGGTTCCGAAATGGAACCCGACCAACGTCTGCTCCTACCACCTGCAGGAAGCGGGCGCGACGCCGGTGCAGGAGCTCTCCTACGCGCTCGCCACCGCCATTGCCGTGCTCGACAGGGTGAAGAAGTCCGGCGAGGTGCCGGATGCCGAGTTCGGCGAGGTGGTGGGCCGCGTCTCCTTCTTCGTCAACGCCGGTCTCCGCTTCATCACCGAGATCTGCAAGATGCGTGCGTTCACCGAGCTCTGGGACGAGATCACGCGCGAGCGCTACGGTGTCACGGACGCCAAGCACCGCCTGTTCCGCTACGGCGTGCAGGTGAACAGCCTGGGCCTCACCGAGCCGCAGCCGGAGAACAACGTCTACCGCATCCTGCTCGAGATGCTCGCCGTGACGCTTTCGAAAAAGGCACGGGCGCGCGCCGTGCAGCTCCCGGCCTGGAACGAGGCGCTCGGCCTGCCACGGCCCTGGGACCAGCAATGGTCGCTCCGGATGCAGCAGATCGTCGCCTACGAGACCGATCTCCTCGATTACGGCGACATCTTCGACGGCTCGGTCGAGATCGCGCGCAAGGTGGGCGAGCTCAAGGAGCAGGCGAAGGCCGAGCTCAAGACCCTCGAGACGTTGGGCGGCGCTATCCCCGCCATCGACTACATGAAGCGCCGCCTGGTCGAGAGCAACACGGCGCGCCTCTCGAGCATCGAGAGTGGCGAGCAGATCGTCGTCGGCGTCAACCGCTGGACCGAGACGGAGGCGTCGCCGCTGACGGCCGGCGATGGCACCATCTTGGTCGTCGACCCTGCCTTCGAGGCCGAGCAGATCGGGCGGCTCATTGCTTGGCGCGCGGCGCGCGACAGCAAGGCCGTCGCGGCGGCACTGGCCTCGCTCGAGGCTGCCGCCAAGGAGGGGCGCAACGTGATGGAGCCGTCGGTCGCCTGCGCCAAGGCCGGCGTGACGACGGGCGAATGGGGCACGACGCTTAGGCGCGTGTTCGGCGAGTACCGCGCGCCGACCGGAGTTGCACAGGCGGCGGTCGATCGCGGCGGCCAGGGTCTCGACGACGTTCGCCACGCCGTCGAGCAGCTCTCGGCCAAGCTCGGCCGGAGGCTCAAGTTCCTGGTCGGCAAACCGGGCCTCGACGGCCACTCGAACGGCGCCGAGCAGATCGCCGTGCGCGCCCGCGACTGCGGCATGGAGGTCGTCTACGAGGGAATCCGGCTGACGCCGGCGCAGATCGTGCGCGCGGCCGTCGACGAGAGCGCCCACGTCGTCGGCCTGTCGATCCTCTCCGGTTCGCACGTTCCGCTCGTCTCCGAGGTCATGGAGCGCATGAGGAAGGAGGGCCTCGCCGACGTTCCGCTCGTCGTCGGCGGCATCATTCCGCCCGAGGACGCGACGACCTTGAAGGCGCTCGGCGTCGCCGCCGTCTATACGCCGAAGGACTTCCAGCTCACCGACATCATGGCCGACATCGTGCGACTCGTCGCGGCGGAGCCGCGCGCAGCGTGAGAGTGGCGGAGCCGCGCGCAGCGTGAGAGTGGCGGAGCCGCGCGCAGCGTGAGAGTGGCGGAGCCGCGCGCAGCGTGAGAGTGGCGGAGCCGCGCGCAGCGTGAGAGTGGCGGAGCGCGTGAGTCTGTGACCGGCTGGCATCGGAATCGCGGCAAGTCACCATCTTCGTGCAGTCATCATGTTCAATCCAATTGACGGCCGCTGCTCCGAACCCCATTTTCGCCGCCGATGGGGCAGACCGTTCCGCAGTGGACCGCGCACGGGGCTAGCGGCGGAGTGCGGGGCGGGCTTTGGCGCTGAGGGAAACTGCGGATGGCTTCTCCAACGACAAACTCTGTTGGCGTGACATACATCGATCCGCTGGCGACCGGCGCCGGCCGATATGTCGCTGACGGCGAGAAATGGGGCGGCGCGTTAGGCACGGGCGTGACGCTGACCTACAGCTTCCCGACGGGCCAAGCCTATCACATCGTTCCCTATGGTGAGGGCGAGTGGGGTGGCTACTCTAGTCTATCGACCGGCGAGCGCGCTGCGGTGCGCTCGGCCCTCAATGCATGGGCGAGCGTCGCCAACCTGAGCTTCACCGAGGTTTCCGACAACAGCTCAACGGTCGGTGAATTGCGCTTCGCCTATACGAGCGACATCAGCGTTGGGGAGGCGGCTCACGCCTACCTGCCGAACTCGAACCCTGAATCCGGCGACGTGTGGTTCAGCTGGAACAACTTCAATCCGAACGGCCTGGCGAACATTGCTCTCGGAAGCGACGACTTTCAGACGATTCTGCACGAGATCGGCCACGCACTCGGCCTCAAGCATTCCTTCGAGAGTCCCAATGCCATTCCCCCCGCGCAAGACAACTACTTTTTCACGCTCATGAGCTACACGGCCTCGCCGTGGACCGACAGCAATTATGCCACGTTCTTTCCCACGACGCCGATGTACTACGACCTGGTCGCAATCCAGGCTCTTTACGGCCGCAACCTCTCCCACAATGCGGGCAACACGACCTACACTTTCAACGGCGCGAACACCTACTTCCTCACCATCGACGACGCGGGCGGGACCGATAAGATCGCCTACAACGGCGCGACCGGCTGCGTGATCAATCTCGCGAGCGGCAGCTTTTCCTCCGTCGGCCGGTCGGTCGGTTTCGGCGACGGGTACTCGAGCCGCAATACCGTCTGCATCGGCCCCAACACTTTGATCGAGAACGCGACCGGAGGGGTCGGTAACGATACGTTGAACGGCAATTCGCAGGCGAACACGCTGCTCGGCCAGGGCGGCAACGATCTATTGAGGGGCAATGCCGGCAACGACATCTTGAACGGCTGGCTCGGCAGCGACAACCTCGGCGGAGGCGCCGGGTTCGATACGTTCGTGTTCAACTCGGGCCTTTCGCAAGCTTCGAACGTCGACCGCATCAACGACTTCATCCATGTGCAAGACACGGTCCGGCTCGAGAACGCGGTCTTCACCGGGCTTCAGGCGACGACAGGAACGCTCGCGCCGGGTGCGTTTCATATCGGTTCCGGGGCGCACGACGCCAACGACCGCATCATCTACGCTAGTTTTCAGGGTAAACTCTTCTATGACCCCGACGGGACCGGCGCAGCGGCGCAGATCGAGTTTGCGACGCTCGGCAAGAATCTGCCGGTCGACTACACCGACTTCTTCGTCGTGTGAGGGACGCGGACATGCGTGAGGACACACGCCGGCGGCTCGAGCGAGCGCTCCTCCTTCAGCGCGCAAAATGGATCGGGGGTGGCGTGGCCGCGCTCCTCTTCGTCGCCGGCGGCTTCTGGCTCACCGGGCTCGACGCCAACGTCGAGACCCATCACGTGCCGGGAGTGGTCTCCTATGTCGGCCCGCTCAGCGGCACTAATACGAAAAGCATCGAGGAAGGCCTCGCGGTCGACGTGAAGCTCGAGGACGGACGGCTCGTGCACGTGATGGCGCTCAAGACGACCGACCCTCATGTCGGCGACCATGTCGAGGTGGCCGAGCACGTTCACGGCTCGGGGCGCGTGACGTTCACCTGGCGATAGCCGCAGGGGCCCCATCAGGCGGCCGGCCGCGCCGGCGCCGGGGCGTCGGCGCGCTCGGCGGCCGTGCTGACCCGCTGGCCGAGCGCCTCGCGCACGTAGAGCCGGCGCACCGCGACGTCCATCACGATCGCGAGCGGATAGCCGAGCATCAGGCCGAGGGGCCCGAACACGATCCCGAGCGCCACGACCGCGAACAGGGCCACGGCGGCGGGCAGCTCGACGACATGGCCGACGATGAACGGCATGATGAGGTTGTTCTCGAGCTGCTGGACGGCAACGGCAACGGCCAGCGCCCACAGGACAAGCTCGAGGCTCTCGGTCGAGGCGAGGAGAAGTGCCGGGATCGCACCGATGATCGGCCCGATGTAAGGCACGAATTCGAGGATGCCGGCGATGAGGCCGAGCGCGAGTGGTGACGGCACGCCGGCGAGCCACATGCCGAGCCCCGTGAGCACGCCCACGAGGACCATTGCCACGAGCTGGGCGGCAAGCCAGCGGCGGAGCGAGAAACTCGCGTCATCCATCGTGGCGCCGATGAGGTCGTGCCAGCGCTTCGGAAAGAGCTTGATCAGGCCGCTCCGGTATACGCCGGGGTCGGCCGCGAGATAGATGCCCCCGACAAGGACCAGAACCGCGCCCGCCAGTGCGCCGACGATGGTCGAGCCCCAGGAGAACGCGCCGAGGATCAGGCCGCCGATCGCCGAGCCGCGCAGCTGCTCGGCGATCGACTGCAGCTCGGCCTCCTGCACGATGTGGGTCACGGCGCCGGGAAGCCGCTCGAACAGAAATTCGGCCTGCTCGGCGAATTTCGGCCCGAACGGGAGGATCAGCCCGGCGAGGATGCCGACGATGGCCGCAACTAAGAGAGCAAGAGCGAGGGACGGATTGAGGCCTGTCGCGCGAACGAGCGGCTCCGAGAGCGAGCGCAGGACGACGGCGACCAGGATCGCGCCGAAGGCCATCAGCAGAATGTCCGACAGCACCCAGAGCGCGGCGGCGAGCGCGAGGAGCGCGAGCACGATCAGGACACGGCGAATGAATGTCCATTCCGACATTGCGGCACACCCAATTCCCCGCCCGAGATACAACGGTTTTGGAGCCCGGGAGTTCCGGCTGCCGGCTCCCGGCCCGTCCGTTGACGGGGGAGGAGCCGCGGCTATAGTGCCCGCTCGTTCCCAAGATGGCGGCCTCTGTGGCGGAATCGGTAGACGCGGCAGACTCAAAATCTGTTGTCAGCAATGACGTGCCCGTTCGAGTCGGGCCAGAGGCACCACAAAATCAAGCGCGCACTCGAAGAATTCCCAGGGGCAAAATAGCTTCGCCATCGGCGATCTCTACACGCGCCGCTGAGGTAGGGGCAATTGGTAGGGGCAATTGGCGAACCCTCAGGAGGAGCAAGCGCGCGCGAGTTCGGCTGTATCGATGGCCGTACCTCCGAGTGTCCTTACGGCCTTCAGCAAGCCGCCGTCGTTTGTGACCAACACGAGACCTGTCTTCATGGCGGTCTCGGCGATTAGCGCATCTCTTAGGGTGTTCTCCGAGGACTTTTTCTTCCCGTCTGCCTTGTCGTATTCACGTACCAGTTGAAGTAGACGCTCAAGCCAATCATCGTCCTCTGGCCACTTTGCCTGACCCCACTCGGAGATACCCCAGACAGCACTCTCGGTGGGCAAGGCCACTGCATCAATTGCTCTGAATACTTTCAGCAGTTCCGCTTTTCGGAATGTATCGCGGGTGCCGTTGAGTTCATTCTGCTGAATGTGAGTTGTGTAAACGACGAGACCCTCAAACACAGTGAGAGCGAGCGCCCCGTCACGGACGCTGTTGAAGACGTTCGTATCGAGCATGTACCCTGCGACAGGCATCGTGACCCTTCCGATTGGGTTAGCCGGAGGCGTTCCCTCAGCTCCTGACCGCAAGTCACGCGCCGGTGATGATCCTGGCCAGCTCCGCCGGACGCTCGAGTGCAGAGAAATGTCCGGTGTCCTTGAGCGTCAACATTTTCGCTCCACGGATCAAGCTCTTGGTTCGCTCGCGCTCCTCGGGCCGCGACCAATCGTCGTCGCCGTACACCAGCGTAACGGGAGCGGTGACGCGCGAGTAGAGGTCGCGCGCCTTGTTCCACGACCGCCATCCAGCCAGCACCTTGCGCCCGAGCGACCGATAGCCAGGGCGTCGCCCAACTCTGTCAAACTCGGTCAAGAGGTCCGGCGGCAGCTTGCGGGGATCATGAAAGCCGCCGCCCATTATCCTGCCGAGGATCATCCGGTTTTCGAGTGACGCGTTGATCGCGCCAAGGACCGGGATCTGCAGGCTGCCGATGATGAGGTTGGCGAACCAATTGCCACGGCGAATGCCGTCACCGTAGCGTGTCTCGTAGTCGTAGGCATTGATCGCGTACACCGCCTTTACACGCTGCGGCAGGGCGGCTGCGACTGTCAGGGCCAGCACCGCGCCGATCAATTCGCCGACAAGCGTGACATCACGCAAATCGAGGCGCTCAATGAATGCAATGATGGCCTGACGCAGATACGGCTCGTCGTATGGCGCGGATCGATCGATGGGAGAATGACCGTGGCCTGCGTGGTCTACGGCATAGACTGTGAATTTTTGGGCCAGCGATGGCCGCAACTCGCGGAAATATTCAAGCTGGGTTCGGATCGTGTGCATCAGCACCAGCGGCGGTCCGTCGCCTGATTTCTCGTAGCGCAGACTGAGGTTGTCGGAGATCTTGAGCAACATTGGCTGCTTCTCGACGGGACTAAGCACATCAGCGCGCAGCGGCGGAACGCGGCCTCAGGCCGGCAAGCCGATCCAGTCCGCGCGGTAGCGCCGGCCGCGGATCCGGCCCTTGTCGGCCGTATCGTAGACCACCAGAATCCCGCGCCTGCCGCCGCGCTCGAGCGCACCGAGGCCTTCCGGGTGATCGGCGCTCGGCGGCCATTCGTAGATCAGGTCCGCCTTCTGTATCTTCTTGGTCGCCCGCGGCGTCCAGCTGAAGAGCCGGAACGGCTCGTCGGCGGCGCTGACCGGTCCCGCGAGCACGAGGACCCCTCTGCCCCATCGCGCGAGGTCGCGGACGCCGAGCCCGCCGAGATCGACGAAATGGGTGGCGCTCCCGCCATTGACGCGAAGGCCATCCCCGATGGGTACGGCGGCAACGAGCGCGATGCTGTCGACGACCGGCCCGCGCAGGCCCAGCAACAGCTTGTCTTTCGAGGCCGCCATGCCCTCGATGTCGAGACCGTTCTCCTTGCTCGGCAGGTCGACGAAGGGCGCGATGAAGGGGTCGCCGGCCAGCGCGCGCCGCAGGCTGCCCTTGCCTCTGAACGGGAGAGCATGTCCGGGCGGAACCACGTCGCCGCCGTCCGGCGTCAGCTTGACCGCGCCCAGGAGCCGGCGGCTCGGGCGGGCGCGAAAGCGCGGATCGAGATAGGGGCTCTGCGTTTTCTTGGCCTGCCGTCTCACCCGGCAGTGCGAGCCGCAGATCCAAAGCCGCCCGCCGAAGACATCGACCAATTCGATGTCGGCCTCGTCTTTCGTTTCGCGGCCGGGCAGGTCCTCGAACAGGTCATCGAGGAGCACTTGGCGGCTGAGCCGGTAGCCGTCCCCGTTCGGGGCAAGGCATTCGATCGTCCGGCCCTCGTCCGACACGGTCCACAGATGCTCGCCCGCGACCGCGACGCCGGAGAGATTGGCCGTAAGCTTGGGATCGGCACCGGCCTTTGCGTAATCGAGCCAGACGCTCTCGACCTTGACTTCCTCGCCCATCTGCCCACCCCGGCGATCTTCGTTACGATGCCGTGTGCTCCCTCGAGGGAGCGGCATGCGCAGCTCGAGGGAAATGCCTTTTAGCACACAACCACGGATATTTACCGCCACTTTGTTGCAGGGAAGTGTGCCCCCGATAATTGCGCTCCTGAGATTCGGAGTTCGCAATGGATCGGGAGGGGCGGCGATTGGTCTATGTCAATGACGTTGGTGGAGTTTCTCGGCTCGAGATGACCGGGGTCGCGTCGTCGGGGGCTGCGATCCGAGCCAGGTTCGGACCACGTCGGGCACGCCCTCGGCGCAGGTGGGGAAGGCGGGGACAAAGCCCGTCGTGCGCAGTCGCGCGTTCGAGAGCGCGTTCTCGTAGGTGAGGCTCTCGGTCACGACGCGGCCGAGAAGCAGGCGGCACAGGAAGGGCGGCACTCTTCGGCCGCGCAAGGGGACGCCGAGCGCGCCGGCCGCGAGCTCGGCGAGGCGCTCGCTCGGGACGGGCGCATCGTCGACGATGAAGTAGCGCCGGCCGGCTTCACCTGCGGCCGAGAGGTGGAGGAGCGCGCGGGCGCAGTCCTCGACGTGCACGACGGAGGTAATCCGGGACGGCCCGCTGACGCCGGTGACGGGCTTGCCGGCCGCGAGCGGCTCCAGCACGTACTCGGCGAACCAGGAGCCGGGTCCGTAGACCCATCCGGGGAAGGCCATGACGACGGGCAGGCCGCGACCGAGGTCGCGCTCGACCGCTTCGATGGCCGGAGCGAGGTGAGGCCCCCAGCCGCGCGGGTTCGGCTCGGCGCTCTCGTCGCGCAAGGTCTTGCCGAGGTCGCCGTAGTAGCTGGTCCCGGCAACGTAGACGACGCGCCGCACGGCGCTCGCGGCGAGCGCATCGAACAGCGCGCGATCGAGGGCGAGCCGCTCGCTCGCATAGCGGCGCGCCTTCGCGCCCGTCACCCAACCGCCGAAGGTCGGCGGCTGGGCGAGATGGACGACCGTGTCGGCCTCGCGCGCCGCGGCAACCCATGCGCCGCCCTTTTCACCGAGATCGCCGACGATGGCGTCGGCGCCGGCCCGCCGCAACCTTGCGGCTCCATCCTGCGATCGCGTCAGCGCCACGACGCGCTGGCCGCTTCCGATCGCCGCGCTAACGAGGGCCGGGCCGATGAAGCCGGTCGCCCCGGTGACGAACACGGTCTCCCGCGGTCCCTGCGTCTCGCTCATGGCGTCAGCGCAACTCGTAGCAGTTAGAGAGCGTTCGCGGCGAGCGGGTCACGTCGTAGATCGTCGAGCATTGGACGAGATAGGTCTCGGTCGGATGCCGGAAGAGGATGAGGGAGGACCGGTTGTCGTAACCGCTCGCATAGCCGGAGACCTGCCAGCCGCCTTTCATCAGGCTCTCGATCGAGATCGAGGGCTCCTCGGGCGCGGCTGCGGCGGAGAACGGCGCGAGCGCACAGGCGAGCGAGGCCGCCGCGACCCGGATGAGAGGAAAGCCTCGGGGGATGCTCGAGAGGTGCTGCATGGACTGCTCCTGTTGTCGGAGAGAGGGCCGCAAGAGGAGAGATAGGATCACCCCATGGCGCGCCAAGGGCGGAGCTGGCCTTGTCGGCGCGGGTTCAGCGGGAAAGGAAGCTTCACATCATCAGGGAGGCGGCATCAGGGAGGCGCCGTCAGGGAGGGGCCGCGCCGCTAAGCCACGACCCGGTTACGGCCGGCGCGCTTGGCTTCGTAAAGCTTCTGGTCGGCACGCTGCAGGAGCATTTCAGGGGGCTCGTGCTCGCAAAGCTGCACAACGCCAAACGACGCCGTGATCATTCCAATGCTCTTATTGGTGTTCCTCAGCAGCAATTGTTTCGTTTCGCATTTGCGCCTCAAGCGCTCGGCCAGGCTAGCCGCGCTTGCCTGCGCGGTGTCCGGGAGGATCATCCCGAATTCCTCTCCGCCTACTCGCGCAACGGTATCCTTGTCCCTGACGTCCTCCGCCAGCAGTCGCGCGAACATCTTCAAGACGTCGTCGCCAATAGCGTGCCCATATGAATCGTTGATGGCCTTGAAGTTATCTAAGTCGCACATGATCAGGCTGAGGGCGGCGCAACTGGTCTTTGCTTCTGCGACTCTCTTTTCCAGGATGTCGTCGAAGCGGCGGCGGTTGCCGAGCGACGTAAGCGGATCCTGCAGAACCAAGTCCTCGGCAATCTTAAGGCTTTCCTGAAGGGCTTCGACTCGCGATTGGGTCACCTCGAGCTTGCCTTTCAGCGCGTTCGCATCGAGCCGCACGCGTTCATTCTCTGCGACGAGCAGTTTGACTATGACGCGAACCTGTGCCGCTTCATCCAGAGCCATCAACCTGCTCTGGGCATTTGCAAGCGATTGGGCGTAGCTCTCATTTGTCCCGAGATGGGATCGGAGAAATCCAAGGACCTTCGATAGCTCGGCACGGAGCTGGGAGCTGGCTTGGGCGACCATCTTGGTCGACACGGGCTCCCTCGCTGCTGACGTCCTCGCCAGGGAAGTTCCGATGCCCGCCAAGCCGGCCAGGGCCAGCAAGACCGGCAGCGCAATGGCCAGGGGATTGTAGGTCGTGGTCAGCATGAGGCCTTGGGAATCGGTCTTCACCGCCCTAAGGACCGTGAGGGAGGTGAAGTCTAGGTCTGGCCAGCTGCCCTTCGACAGAGCAAGGAAGGCGATGGCGGCGGCAAAGCACAACCCTAAGGCGAGTGCGAGGTTAACGAGGAGGCTGAGACGATTTCCAGGCATGTCATGGGCAGCGATGTATGTGGGTGAGTCCGATGAGTTTGTTGATGAGCACTGCAACGACCGCTAGCCTTTGCGGAGCGTCCCGCCTAAGCGCTAGAGCTGGCAATCAAACTCATCGCTCGGCTATCGAAACGTTTCTATAAACTATGCTTTGGTTCTTAACGTTCTATTAGCAGACCGGCTGATGGCCCTTAGAATACGGACACTGAAGTTGAAGAAAAGGCCTTTGCGACGGTCCATCGGTGCTGTCCGAAATCCGGACACGGAAGCGGCGATTCTCGGCTCTGCGGCGCAGGTCTTGCGCGCCGATGGGTACGATGGATTTACGATCGAAGCCGTCGCCAAGCATGCGCGCGCGGGCAAGCCCACGATTTACAAGTGGTGGAAGTCGAAGATGCGGCTCATCGGCGAGGTGTATCTGAAGCAGGTCCCCGTTCGCCACACACGCACTGACGCTGGCAATCTGCAGCAAGATCTCATGGCGCAGCTCGAGCTGCTGTGGGGGGTGTGGTCCGACCCCAAGTGGTCGATGGCCTCCCGCAGGCTCTTCACGGAGGCACTGATGGACGCTGAGTCCTTGGCCTTCTACCGAGACGGGTATCTGAAAGAACGTAATCAGCCGATCGTCGACATTATCAAGAGGGCCATCGCGCGCGGCGAGCTTCCTCCCACCACCGATGTCGGGCTCATCGTCGACGTGCTCTCGGGCTTCAACCTGTTCCGGTTGGCTATGGACAGGCCGGTCGATCGAGAAACAGTATCCTCATTCCTGAATTTGCTGAGCCATGGTCTCCTTGACCCGCAGTCGAAGAGCGCCGAGTCCGGCAGTTCGATCCAGGATGGGTCGCGCAAAGTATCGTAGGCAGGCACAGCCGCGGTCCTCGGGACCAACGGCAGATCAGCGTCCGCATCAAGGGTCTTGCGGGTGGCAGCCGGCCTCGTCGGGGGCCGCTCTCAGCGGAAATCGCGCGATTTGGGGATGATACGCTCGTTGCGCGGGTGGTTCGAGACGCGCGGGTGGTTCGGGCGGCCGATCTCGTCGGCGCGCGCGAGCGCAGGCACGAAGGCCTCGCTGTCGATGAGGCGCTTCAATTCATGGCTGCGGTCGGCGAGGCGGCTCGCGACGAGATGCACGATGCCCTCCGGGCTTCTCTGAATGCGCCCGTCGATGACGATGAGCCTCGCCCCCATCACCGCGCGCCGGTAGCGGCCGAGAATCTTCGGCCAAACGACGGCATTGGCGATGCCGGTCTCGTCCTCGATCGTCATGAACACGACGCCCTTGGCGCTGCCGGGGCGCTGGCGCACGAGGATGACGCCGGCCGTGCGGCAGCGCGCTCCGTCGGCGAGCCGCCCCGTCTCGGCGCAGGTCGAGACGCCCTCGCCGCGGAAAAGGTCGCGCAGGAACGACATGGGGTGCGCCTTGAGCGAAAGGCGCAGCGTCTGGTAGTCGGCGACGACGTGCTCGGAGAGGGGCATGGCGGGGAGACGCGCTTCCGGCTCGCGCGCGAGCTCGGCGGTGTCCGCCGCGGCGAAAAGGGGAAGCGGTGCATCGTTGGGCAGGCGGCGCACCGCCCACAACGCCTCGCGCCGGTCGAGGCCGAGCGAGCGGAAGCTGTCGGCTTCCGCGAGGCGCTCGAGGGCCGGGCGCGAAAGCCCGGTACGCCGTGCCAGGCGCTCGACGCTGTCGAAGCGTTCCCCCCGCGTGCCGACGAGAGCCTTGGCCCACTCCTCGCGGAAGCCGTCGATCTCGCGCAAGCCCAGTCTCAGCGCGAGGCGGCCGTCCGCCGCGCGCTCGAGCGTCGAATCCCAGTGACTGTGGGCGACGTCGACGGCGCGCACCTCGACGCCGTGCTCGCGCGCGTCGCGCACGATCTGGGCAGGCGCATAGAAGCCCATCGGCTGCGAGTTGAGAAGCGCCGCCGCGAATGCCGCCGGGTGATGGCACTTGAGCCAGGACGAGACATAGACGAGGCGGGCGAAGCTCGCAGCGTGGCTCTCGGGAAAGCCATAGGTGCCGAAGCCCTCGATCTGGCGGAAGCAGCGCTCGGCGAAGTCGCGCTCATAGCCGCGCGCGGCCATGCCCTCGACCATCTTCTCGTGGAAGGTGTGGATGGTGCCCATCCGGCGGAAAGTCGCCATGGAGCGTCGCAGCTGGTTTGCCTCCGAGGGCGTGAACTTCGCCGCCTCGATGGCAATGCGCATCGCCTGCTCTTGGAAGAGCGGCACGCCGAGCGTCTTGCCGAGCACGCGGCGGAGCTCGTCCGGGTGTCCATGCTCGGGCGCGGGCGAGGGGAAATAGACCTCCTCCTTGCCCTGACGGCGGCGGAGGTAGGGATGCACCATGTCGCCCTGGATGGGGCCGGGGCGCACGATCGCCACCTCGATCACGAGGTCGTAGAAGCAGGCAGGCTTCAGGCGCGGCAGCATGTTCATCTGCGCCCGGCTCTCGACCTGGAACACGCCGATGCTGTCGCCCGTCTGCAGCATGGCGTAGACCGCCTTGTCCTCGCGCGGCACATTGGCGAGATCGAGGGCCGCGCCGTCGTGGTCGGCGAGCAGCGCGAAGGCCTTGCGGATGCAGGTCAGCATGCCGAGCGCCAGCACGTCGATCTTCAGAAGTCCGAGCGCGTCGAGATCGTCCTTGTCCCACTCGATGAAGGTGCGATCCTCCATGGCGGCATTGCCGATCGGCACCGTCTCGTCGAGGCGCCCGCGGGTCAAGACGAAGCCGCCCACGTGCTGGGAGAGATGGCGGGGGAAGCCGATGAGCTCGGCGGTGAGGGCCGCGGCGCGGCGGATCACCGGATTGTCGGGATCGAGCCCGGAGCCTTGGATCTCGGCGCGCGACAGCTCGGTCGAGCTATCCCACGACGTGCGGGCCAGCGCCGCGGTCACATCCTCGGTGAGGCCGAGCGCCTTGCCGACTTCGCGAATGGCGCTCCGCGGCCGGTAGCTGATGACGGTCGCGGCGATGCCGGCGCGCTCGCGGCCGTATCGCTCATAAATGTATTGGATCACCTCCTCGCGCCGCTCGTGCTCGAAGTCGACGTCGATGTCGGGCGGCTCTTTGCGCTCTTCCGACACGAAGCGCTCGAACAGGAGATCGACCTCGGTCGGGTCGACGGCGGTGACGCCGAGCACGAAGCAGACGGCCGAGTTGGCGGCCGAGCCGCGCCCCTGACAGAGGATGGCGCGTTCGCGCGCGAAGCGGACGATGTCGTGGACGGTGAGGAAATAGGGCGCGTAGTCGAGGCGCTCGATGAGAGCCAGCTCCTTGGCGAGAGTGGCGCGCACGTTCTCGGGGATGCCTTGAGGATAGTGCTCCTCCGCGCCGGCCCAGGTCAGCGCCTCGAGATGGGACTGCGGCGTCGCGCCCGCCGGCACCGGCTCGTCCGGGTAGTCGTAGCGGATCTCGTCGAGCGAGAAACGGGCGCGGGCGAGAAGGCGGCAGGTCTCGGCGATGGCCTCGGGTGCATCGTGGAAGAGGCGCGCCATCTCGGCGGCGGATTTAAGATGACGCTCGGCGTTGGCGGCGAGGCGGCGCCCCGCGGCCTCGATCGTCGTGTGCTCGCGGATTGAGGTGAGGATGTCCTGCAAGGGGCGGCGCGCGGGCGTGTGATAGAGCGCGGCGTTGACGGCGAGGAGCGAGACGTTCTTTTCCTTTGCGAGGTCGGCGAGGTGAGAGAGGCGGCGGCGGTCGTCGCCCCGGTAGGTCATCTGGGCCGCGAGCCAGAGGGAGTCCGGCGCGGCGATGACAAGATCGCGCAGCGCCGTTCTAAAAGTGTCGCTCTCCCGTGCCCTCGGTAGGACGATGAGGAGAAGTTCGCGGGTATCGGCAAGGAGATCGTCTCGGCGCAGGAGACAAGAGCCCTTCTCGGCGCGCCGGTTGCCGGTCGTGAGCAGGCGGCAGAGCCGTCCCCAGCCGGCGCGCGTCTCGGGGTAGGCGATGATGTCCGGGGTGCCGTCCGCGAAGACCAGGCGGGCGCCGACCGCGAGCCGGAAGCCTGCCTCGCGCGCGCCCGTCTCCTTCCACGCCACATGCGCGCGCACGACGCCCGCGACCGTGTTGCGGTCGGCGATGCCGATGCCGGCGTGCCCGAGATCGAAAGCCTGGCGGACCATCTCCTCGGGATGGGACGCCCCCTCGAGGAACGAGAAGTTGGTGGTCGTAGCGAGCTCGGCGTAGCGCGTCATGGGAAGAGCCCGTGCAGGAACCAGCGCGGAGCCCCCGTCTCGCGCTCGTAGAGCCCGGCACGGAACACCCAGAAGCGTCGCCCGTCCGTGTCCTCGATGCGATAGTAGTCGCGCGTCGGGGGCGCCTTCTCCGAACGCCACCATTCGGGGGCGATGCGCTCCGGCCCCTCGGCGGCGACGACGCGATGGAGGACGCGCCGCCAGCGAAAGCGCAATGGGGGGCCGTCCGGCACCTCCGCCACGGCCTCGATCGGCTGCGGCGGATTGAAGAGGCTCATCGGGCGCCGCAACGGCTCGCCCGCGTCGCGCTCTCGATCCCATCCCGTTTTGTTTTTGGGTGTGGAGAGGGCCGGGACGAGGCGCTGGGTCCGCTCGGGGATGTGCGTATCGCGCGCTGCGAAGCGCAGCACCCGCTCGGGACCGAAGCGGACCGAGAGGCGGTCGATCAGGCGGGCCACGTCCTCTGCCCCGTCGCGGGCGCCGTCGAGCCGTGCCTGCGCCGGAGAGAGCGGCTCGGTCACGAGGGCGCCGAGACGAAGACAATCGAAGCCGAAGCCGGCGTCGAGCGGCTCGGCGAGCGTGTCGAGCTTGTCGGCGAGGAGGCGCGCGAGGGGTTTGGCCTCGCGGGTCGCGCGCGCGGTCGCGATCTCGAGGCGCCGGACCGCGCCGTCGACGCGAAAGAAGCTCGCCTCGAAGCGCCGCCCGCCCTCGCCCCGCTCCTCGAGAGTTTCGGAAAGGGAGACGGCCAGCTCGGCGAGCACCGCCAGAATGTCATTGCTCTGCGTGATCGGCTCGGGAAAGCGCCGCTCGGCGCGGCAGAGGGGCACGATCCGGCGCGGCGAGATCGGAGCGTCGCGAACGCCCGTCGTGCGGTCGAGGGCGGCGAGAAGGGAGGCGCCGAAGCGGGCGGCGAGGGGAGCGCGCGGACGGTCCATGAGATCGCCGATGCGCTTGAGGCCCATGCGCACGAGAGCGGCGGCGGTCTCCGTCGGGAGGGCGAGGGCGGCGACGGGGAGCGGAGCTACGCGCTTTGCGTCCTCGCCGGGGGGCACGATGCCGCCCGCCCCGAACCGCGCGAGCGCGCGCGCCGCGTCGGGAGCCCCGGCAATCGCGCCCGAGGCGCCGATCCCGGACCTCTCGAGATCGTCGATGATTTTTGCAAGCAGCGCCGCCTCGCCGCCCGCGAGATGGGCGCACCCCGTGATATCGAGCACGAGGCCGTCGGGGGCATCGACGGCGACGATGGGCGTGAAGCGGTCGCACCAGTCGCCGATCTGCGCGAGGAGAACGGTGTCTCTCGCAGGCGCCGCCTCGGCGACGGCGAGATCGGGGACGCGCGCGCGCGCGTCGGCCAGCGTCAGACCGGTCTCGAGCCCAAGCGTGCGGGCGCGGGCATCGAGGGCGGCGATGCGCAGGGCATTCTTCACCTTGTCGGCGACGACGAGGGGCGCCTCAGCCGGCAAGGCGGAGAACGGGCTGCTCGCGTCGCGGCGCAGCCGGTCGGTCGGGAGCGTGGGAAGAAAGATCGCGAGAAAGCGGCGCGCTTCGGAACAGGCACTCATCACGGGTCCACTCCATGAGCCACGGGCCGCCGGGGGCGCCGTGGCGGTGACGCAAGAGGGTGAGGGTGAAGGTTGCGAGCCCGGGCGCGCCCGCGGGAAAGGCGCGCGAGCGAGCGGCGGCGACGAGCCAGCGCGTCTCGGCGGCGCTCGGCGCCGGATGAGCCCCCGTGCGTGCGAGCACGATCGTGACGCCGCTCTCTTTCGCTGCGAGGGCGAGGCGGCGGCTCGCGGTCAGCGTCGAGCCTTTCGCCGATCCCCAGCTCTCGACGAGGACGGCGCCGAGGCCGGGGCAGCGGGCCGCGTCGACGGCGCCTCTGAGCGAGGCCAGGCCGTCACGGGCGCGCACGAGCAGAACTGTTTCCGGGCCGAGCCCCAGCTCGGCGAGTCCCTCGGCATTGGGCGCGCCGATCTCGCGGAGGAGTGCGTCCTCGGAAAGCCACAGGAGGGGACGGCCGGGGGAAGCCGCGCGTAAGGCAAGGAGCGCCGCGAAGCCGCGCGCCGCCGCGCCGTCGGAGGGGGTGGCGGCGAAGACCTCGTGCACCGCGCCCCGCGCAACCCCGCCGCCGAGCGCATGGTCGAGCCCGGCATGATCGAGGGCGGCAAAGGCGGCGCGGGCGGTCTCGGGGCCGCGGGCGGCACGCCCCTGCGCCCCCGTGGTCTCGAGGATGGCAAGGCTCCGCCGCAGCGCGCGGAGGGTTGTTTCCGGCACGGTCATGGCACACGTCTGACGAATGTTCCTGTTTCGTTCTAATATAAAGTCAGAGGGCGGCGGATGTCAATGAGAAGCGAAAAAATCAAACGCTTAAGCGCACGCCGCCGCTGATGCGCCGCCCCCACACCGGCTCCGGATTGAGCCCATCCCCGGTTGCCCCAAATCGCGCGAACATGATAGGTCGGACGCTCGTCATCCGGCTTTCGAGGAAATCAATGCGCGCGAGGGCTGCGTTCACCGCACTTCTGCTTGCCGCTACCCTCCTCGGACCGCGCGCCGTCGCCGGGCCGGCCCTCCTGTTCGACCCTGCCGACGGCAAGGTTCTCTACGCCGAGGACCTCGACAACCAGTGGCACCCGGCGTCGCTGACCAAGATCATGACGGCCTACCTAACGTTCGAGGCCTTGAAGGCCGGCAAGCTCACGCTCGAGCAGAAGATCCCCTGCAGCCAGACCGCCGCCAATCAGGCGCCCGGCAACCTCGGCCTCCCCGTCGGCACCGAGATCACGGTCGACACGGCGCTGAAAGCCCTCATCATCAAATCGGCCAATGACGTTGCCGTGATGCTCGCCGAGGCCGTCGCCGGCAGCGACGTCGCCTTCGTCGCCCAGATGAACGTCACCGCGCAGCGCCTGGGCATGACGCGCACCACCTTCGTCAACCCCAACGGCCTTCCCGCCTACCAGCAGGTGACGACGGCGCGCGACCTCGCCAAGCTGTCGCGCGCCGTGCTCCACGACTTCCCTGAGTACGCGAATTACTGGTCCATGCCGGACATGCGCATCGGCAAGCGCCGCCTCGCGACCCACAACGGCCTGCTCAACTCGTTCAACGGGGCCGACGGGATCAAGACCGGCTTCATCTGCGATTCGGGGTTCAACGTCGTCGCCAGCGCCACGCGCGACGGGCGCAAGCTGGTGGCGGTCGTGCTCGGCGAGTCGACGGGGGCCGAGCGCACGATCCGCGCCGCGAGCATTCTCGAGCACGGCTTCCAGAGCTACAGCTGGAAGGAGCTTTTCAACACGACGAGCATCGACAACGCGCCCATCGCCCCCGATGCCAAGGGCATCACCAGCATGCGCCAGTCGGTCGTCTCGTGGGAGTGCGGAACGGGGCGCAAGCGCGCGGTCGCGGGACGCAAGGCGAAGAGCAAGTCGGCCAAGGCGAAGAAGAAGAGCCGCGGATCGGACGCCGGCGCCGCGGCCAGCGCCGATACGGCTCCGGCCTCGGCCACGGCCGAAAATGAGACGACCGGCGGCTTGTCCGCCGTGCCGAAGAAGAAGGCCATGGCCGGCCCGGTCCAGGCCGCGTCCACGTCCCTTCCCACGCTGTCGCCGAAGCCCAATCCGCCGGCGCCAGCTCCCGTGCAAGTGAAAAATTAACGTCATCACGACCTGCCGGGACGCGTTTCCCGGCGCTGGCTTCAATTTTGCTCTTTGATCTAGGTCAATTATGCGAGTGTCACATAATGTCCAGGGACCAGATCCACGGCGAGGACGCCACCCCGAGCCCCCGCGAGGTCGAGCTCATGGCCGTGGTCCTCGAGGGCCGGCACGGCAGCTTTGCCGCAGATGTCGCCGAGTTCTTCTCCAGCGTGCATAGCCAGAAGGGGGATGCCGGGCGGTCTTGGGCCTGGGCCGGCGTCGCCAAGATCGTGCGCCGGCGCGAGCAGGAGCGCCTGCTCGGCGGCTGACTGCACCGAAGCTCCCCCTTGCAATGACGGTGGGTGGCGCCAATTGAGGGTCGCGCTCGACTTAACGAACAATAGACGATTGTCACATCGGCGCGCCGATGACGAGCGTCCAGAACGACTTGAACTCCGTCTTCGGGTCCTGAACGAGGGCAAGCCCCATCTCGCGGGCATCCGCCAGCAGCAAGTTCTTGTTGTGGCCCGGGCTCTCCTTCCACCCCCTCAGCACCTCGTCGAAGCTGATCTGACCGGTGCCGACGTTCTCAGCGGCGAGGCGGGCCTTGTAGCCGGTCCGCTTGACGCGGTCCCAGGGGTTCGAGCCGTCGGACCCGTAGTGGGAGATGCGGTCCCACTTGGCGAGATCGCGCGAGTGCGCCTTGGCAGCTTCCGCGAGCTCGGCGTTGATCTTGAGGGGCTTCAGCCCGTTGTCGCGGCGGTATTGGTTGATGAGGTCGCGGGCCTTGTCGGGGTCGAGGGCCGTGTTGGTGTAGTCGCGGTCGGCGAGGGCGCCCTGCGGGGCTTTCTCGAACGTGCCGGTCGGAGCCTTGTCGTCGAGCTTCGCGACCTTCTGTCCGGCGCTTTGGGATTTGCTCGGCGGGGATGCTCCACCGCCATAGGTGCTGGCGAGCACGGACGAGCCTGAATCGATAGAGGCGGTCGAGGCGCTCTGGCCTTCGGCGAAACCCGACGACAGCATGCCAGTGTTCAAGCTGCATGCCGAAAGCGACACCGCAAGCGCGGCCGAGAGAGCGACGCGATACATTCCACCAACTCCCGCCAAACGAGGCGCGGAACTCATGAGCGAGCAAAGCATAGACCCGTTAACTCGCCGTTAATGGTATGAAACCCCCAACCAACGCCTCCGGGAGATGCGTCGCAGCTTGTCAGCTCGGCCCGTCCACCTGTCGGGACCTATCTCCTTTTGGCGTGCCCCCATTTCGTCCCACGAAGGTGTCGTCAATTTGGCGGTCACAGGGCGAAAGCTCGGCCCGTTGCATGCCAAACATGAGGAGCGCAAGCGACGGCGCTGAAACGTCGGCCGCGGGGCTTGCGCATAGAACTCGGAAAAAGCCCAAGCCGTGACCCGCGAACCCCTTGGAAGGGAACGAGCTCTCTCCCAAGATGGCCGGCAACGGCCGGTGATTCGCGCGTCCGGGCGAAGCGTGACGGGAGCATGGCCCAATGGCCAGCCGCACCCCGTCGAGGAGAAGGACGGCGCGCATGTCGGCGGTCGGCGGGGGAGCGCCTCTCGCACGGGCGAGAGGGGGCGAGGCCACGGCGATAGGGACCTTGCTCCTCGTGCGCCTCGCGGCGGCGGAGGGAGCGACCCGCGCCGAGGCCGCGTCCGACCTGGCTCCGCTGTTCACTCAAATGCTTTCGCCGACGGATTGGCGCCGCACGGCCGAACGCGAGATCGGCCAGCTGGTCGCGGCGGGCCTCGCGTCGGAAAACCGCTCTCGCCTTGCGGCAAGCGAACGGGGCGCCCAATTGGCCGCGTCGTATCTCGGTCAGAAGGGTGCGCTCGCGCGTCCATGGGCCGAGCTGCGCGACGTTCTCCTGGTAGCCAAGAGCCTCGGCGTGAACCATCTCGGCGCGGCGCGACTCAAAGCGCTAGCCCGGCCCGAGGAGCTGCGCGCCCTCATCGTGCAGTGCGCATTCGGTCTCACACTGAGAAAGAACCAGCCCCCGGCCAAGCTGCGCGCGCAGCTTGCCGTCGTCGCCCTCGAGCGGGCCTTCGGCAACAAGATCAAGGCGGGCCTCGGCAAGGGCTCGGCGCTTTCCGCCAAGGCCGGCCGCCTGCTCGCCGGGCAGCTTTCGAAAAATCCGAAAGACTACGGCTCGGACGCGAAACTCCTCGCCGAGCTTGCCGCCGAGCAAGTCGGCGCATCGCAAGCGACGCCCGAAGCATTGCGCGCGGCGATACTCGGCGCGCTCGGGGCGAAGGCGCTCGAGGCGGCGCGGCGCTCCCCCGAGGCACGGTCTTCGGGCGCGGCCCCGGCGCTTGCGCCGGCCGCGAACGACACGAGCCCCGCGGCTCTCGCTCCGCCGAAGCGCGAGCGTCCCGACCTTGCGCAATTCGTCCATGCCGTGAAACAGGCCGCGCGCGCGCGCGCCGAGGGATGGTCGGGCAGCCGCAAGGCCTACATCTCGCAGGTCTGGAAGCTCATCAGCACGAGCGCGCCCGCTTGGGATCTCTCGGAGATCGAGTTCAAGTGCATGCTCGCGGAAGCTCATCGCGTGGGCCAGGTCACCCTCGCCGGCGCCGATCTCAAGGACAAGAGTAATCTGGCCGAGATCGAGAGCTCGGCCGTCCACTACAAGAATGCAGTATGGCACTTCATACGCGTGGAAGATTGACGCGTGCCGTGGCGGGTTTGTTGGAGAACGTGGATTGATGCAGCGTGAAGCCCTAGAGGCAGAGCCGCGTGAGAAGCTGGCACAAGCCTTCGAGCATAGCATCACTTGGGAGGATGACATGTGGCGGGCCGACCCCGTCGATGTCGATCTCGTGCATGCGAAGGCGCGCCGTAAATTCGAGGAGCTTCTCTCCGCCGTCACCGCCGGACGCGGGCCTACGCGGGAAGCGCGCATTCTCCTGTTTCATGGCCAGTCCGGCGCCGGCAAGACACATCTCCTGCGCGCCTTGAGAACTGCCGCCCATCGCAAGGGCAAAGGCTACTTCGGCTACGCGCAGATGACGCCGGACATCGCCAACTACGCCGACTATTACCTGCGCCGCCTCGTCCACTCGCTCGAGAAGCCTTACGATCCGGATCGCGAGGGCGAGAGCGGGCTCGCGCGCCTCACGCACCGCCTCGTCGCCGACGGCAAGGTGATCGCGAAGGACAAGCTCGCCGAGCTGGGAGAGGGGGCGCTCGACGAGGACGAGCTAGCGCGTCTCGTGCTCTCTCTCGCCGACGAGATCGTCGCGAGCCCGAGGTTCCGTGACCTCGAGCTCGACATCAACATTGTGCGGGCTCTTCTCTATCTCGAGCGCCACGACCCGCGCATCGACAGCCGCGTGCGCCAATACCTGTTCGGCCGCCACCTGACGCCGCTCGCCCACCGGGCCGTGGGCGCCCTCGACCCGAACACCGGCGAGGACCGCGCCTTCGAGATCATCACCGCGCTCGGGACCCTCATGTGGACGGTCGATCGCGCGGCGCTCGTGTTCTCCATCGACCAAGTCGAGGACCTGCGCTTCTTCGACGACGCCGAGGAGCGCTTCCAGAAGGCCGTCCGCGACCTTATTCAGATCGCCAACCGCCTGCCCAACGCCATCGTCATCATCTCCTGCCTCGAGGATTTCTACGGCCAGGTTCGCGGCGTGCTCGCCCAGTCCTATGTCGATCGCATCGAGAAGGCGGGCCCGGTGGCGCTGCTCGAGAGCCGCACGCCGGAGGAAGCGCGCCTTATCATCGCCAAGCGCCTCGAGGTCGAGGCCGAGCAGCACGCCGGCGGGTTGAGCTTTCCCGATCCGGCACAATTCTTCGGCGCCGAGTTCTTCGAGGAGTTCGCCGGTCTGTCGACGCGCCGACTTCTCGAGCACGCCCAGAGCCGATTGCGCGAGAAGGCGCAGCCCGAGCCCGAGGAGCAGGAGGCCAGCCAGTCATGGACCTCGACGCTCGCCTCCGTCCTCGGCGGCATCTTCGGCGGCGACAGCGGAGTTCCGCCACGCTCCGCGCTGCCGTCCGTCGACTACCGCGAGGCCTGGGAACGCTTTCAGAGCGCGTCCGAAGCCGAGATCCCCTCCGACGACAACGAGCTCATGGACATTCTGGTCGCCGCGCTCGCGCTTGCCAGGGAGGAATGGGACGGTGCCGTCAGGGTCACGGCGGCGCGCCTCGAGGTCGCCGACGATGTGCCCGCGGTCGACCTCAGGGTCACGCACAAGTCGGGGCATGCGAGCGAGGCGCGTGTGTTTCTCTGCAACCGCCCAACCCAGGGCGGAGGCCTCAAACGTCAGCTCGACAAGGTAATGCCGGCAACCGCCGGCAAAAGCTGCGTCATGCTGCGAGCGAGCGACTTCCCGCCCAACAAGAAGAACCAGACGGCGCAGGCGTTCCGCAAGTTCCGCGAGGGCGGCGGGCGGCAGATGCTGGTTCCGATCCCAGAATGGGAGCGCATGATGACAGTGCGCGAGTTCTACGCCCATCACAGAAACGACCGGGGATTTGCCGCGTGGTTCGAGGGCGCGAAGCTATTGTCGAACCTGATCACCGTCGTGCAGCTCCTGCGCCTCGACCTCTTCGGCAAGACTTTGCCGAGACCGGCGAAAGGCGCGGTGGCCGACACAGAGACGGAGAAAACCGCGGGCTACGGCTCCTTCCCGGATATCACGCAAGGCCTGTCATGGGCGACCTTCGGCGAGGGAGCGGCGGAGCCGCTTCCTGCCAATGACGATGAGCTGCCGCTTTCGGTCATCCTCGACGAGAACGGCGGCATAGCCACGAGCATCGTCGCCGGCCGCGAGATCGGTGGGCGGGCGAAGCCGATCTCGCTCAACATGAACGTCTTGAAGCGCCACGGAGCCGTGCTCGGCGGCTCCGGCTCGGGCAAGACCACGCTCGCGCTCTGCATCATCGAGCAGCTCCTGCTGCGGGGAATCCCGGCGGTGCTGATCGACCGCAAGGGCGATCTCTGCAGCTACGCCAACCCCGACGTGTGGCGGGCGAACGAGAGCGAGTTCACGGAGCGGCGCGGCGACCGCGAGCGGCTTGCCGACGCCATCGACGTGGCGGTCTACACGCCCGGGCGCGCCTCCGGCCGGCCGATCTCGATCACGCTTTTGCCCAACGGCATCAACGAGCTCCCCGATCACGAGCAGCAGCTCCTTGCCAATCTATCCGCAGCGGCCCTCGGCGACATGCTGCACTTGAAGAACTCGGCGACGCACCAGAAGCAGTCCGGAACGCTCTCGGTCGCGCTCAGGATCCTCGGCGCGCGCCATAGCCGCGAGGTGACGCTCGGCGACCTCATTCACTTGCTCGAGGACGAGGACCCCGAGCTCACCGATCTCACGCAGCGCATGGATCCCTCGGGGCGCATTCGCCGCGATCTCGTCGCCCAGCTCGACAGCTTGCGCCACCGGAACTCCGCGCTGTTCGAAGGCGGGGGCGAGTCGCTCAGGATGGAGAGCCTGCTCGGCCTCGGGCCGTACGCGCGCGACGGGCGCACGCGTCTTTCGATCATTTACACGGGCTTCCTCGGCGACAATGAGAACATCCTGTTCTGGGTGTCGCAATTCCTGTCGGAAGCGCTTCGTTTCTGCCAGAGAAACCCCAACGACGAGCTCCAAGCCGTCGTCATGTTCGACGAAGCCGATCTCTACATACCGGCCAGCGCCAAGCCGGCGACGGCGGAGCCGCTGCAAAGCCTCTTGAAGCGGGCGCGCTCGGCGGGCCTCGGGCTCCTTCTTGCGACGCAATCGCCCGGCGACCTCGACTATAGATCGCGCGACCAGATCACGAGCTGGTTCATCGGCCGCGTGCGCGAGGACACCGCCTTGAAGAAGCTCAGGGCGGCCTTCCAGAGCGAGAGCGGTCTCGATCCGGCGGCCGTGCTGCCCGGACAGACGGTCGGCGAGTTCCACCTCGTCCAGGAGGGCCTCGTTCGTGCGATGAAGGCGCAGCGCTCGCTCATCCAGGCCGAGCAGGTGCCCTTCGATCGGATCGAGCAGCTTGCGCACGAGACAAAAGGGCAGGACGAGCGCCAGCTCCGGTTGTTCGACGTTCGATCATAAGGTCGGGGCTGCAGGCTAAAGTTTTCAACAACATTTTACTGCGCAGGTGATCGAGCAATGGATAGCCCGGTTGCCCTGGCGCTCAGGTGGGCTCTCTGCCAAGCGAATTTAATGCCTTGAACTCTGAAACAAATTTTCGATCTCGGTCGTTGATTGGCGACGTGTACTGCTTTGCAATGGCGCATTCGCAACCGCGAGAAGACATTATGGCGGAAATGGGAATAGGCGGTGTGGGAACTAATTTTCTAGTGTATTATTTGTACTGAGGGCCGGGTTTGTTTAGGGGATCTCGGCCGTCGCACGTGAGGGGAAGCTTGTTGTTGGGGGGACTGAGTTCGAGTTTGTGAAGTGCGGGGTAGTAGTATCATGGTTGGTAAGTCTTTTGTGATGATGGTGGTGGCAACCCTCTTGGGGCCAGCACTCGGCGTGGGGCTCTTCATTCTGCTCAACAACTTCTAATTGCGAGCAGTCTGATAGGCCAGCGGGGAAGTTTCCTGCCTGAATGTGGCGGGCGGCAGGAGCGCTATTTCCCGTCTCTATGATGAGGCGCACGCCCGCGCCCCAATCCCTTCGACCTTCCGCCACAAAAGCGAGCTAGATCCCGACAGCGGCGCTTATCGGCCGCGGCCCCGTGCCGGCTCCTCGTGATGCTCGCCCTGCTGCGCAGTCTCGCTCGCCTCTTCGAGCTTTTGGTCAGCGTGCCGCCGCACCTTGCCCGTTTCGCGGTCGTGATCGCGGCGATCAACCCGCGACTGGGGCCGCTGAGATACGTGACCGGGGCTATCGCGCTCTATGTCGTGTTCGCGATCGGGCTCGTTTATGTCGTCGCGCCGCTGCGCGGCTATATCGGCGGCCTCTATCTCTCGGAGAAGCTTCGCTACGACGCCGAGCGCTGGCTTGCGACGGCAATCTACGACGCCAAAGGCAATTTCGTCGGCACGTTCGACGCGCGCCTCGATAGCCGGCGCGACGTGAACTACACGGGCTCGGCAATCGAGCTCGACGATTACACGGCCAATCCCGACCACAAGTCGATCCCGGTGCGCGACGTGCCCGGGGCCTACTGGGAGTGCCTGCTCTTCCAGGAGGATCGCAATCTCGGCGGCCCGCTCAACCCCTTCGGCATTGACCTCGCGGGCGTGCTGAAAATTCCATATTCGACCCTCCGACGCTCGATCGCGCTCGGCAGGCCGAGCCTCGGGGTGGGCGGCTCGACGTTGCCCATGCAGCTCGTGCGCGTCATTTACAAGACGCCGCCCGACGCCCGCGAGGGCAGCCTCACGAAGCTCAAGCGCAAGCTCTCGGAATGGTGGCTCGCCCCCGTGATCTATCACGAGCTGACCAAGAGCGGCGACGTGACACCGCTCAAGCAATGGGCCGCCAACCATTTCTGGCTCGCGCAGCGCACGGGTGGCCAGCCGCTGCACGGGGTCGAGATGACGAGCCGGGTCATCTTCGGCAAGGAGGCGAAGGACCTCTCTGTCGCCGAGCAGTTCGTGCTCGCGTCCGCCGTCAACAGGCCCATTATCCTGCTCGAGGGCAGCGACCGGCTGAACGAGGTGCGCCTCGATCGCTGGCGCTACATTACCGAGGTGAGGGCGCGCACCTGCGCCGAGCGGCTCATCGCCGACGAGGACGAGAAGAAGAAGGTCCTGTTCGAGCTCATCAGTCTTGCCGGCGGCCCACCGGACCCGAAGGTGAAGCCCAAGCTCGAGGCGGCGCTCGAGACCTACGCGCCCGAGCTCGCCAAGCGCGCCGAGGCCAATCCCGCCATTCGCGCCAATGCACTGCTGCCGTCGGCGCGCTTCGGCTTGAGAGAGGAGATGAAGCAGGTCTACGGCTTCGGCTGGCGCGATCACGTCCGCGGCGTGACCGCGACGCTCGAAGCCGCCGACAACCTGGCCTTCGGCGAGAAGGTCAAGGCGGAGCTCGCCCGCATCGACGCCGCCGTGCGCGGCAAGATCGGGGCAGGCTTCACGCTCGATCCCGCCCAGGCGGACGGCGACCGGAAGATGCCGAACGTCGTCGTCGTGGCCGCCGACGCCCGTGGCAACATCGTGCGCTATTACGAGGCGGGAGAGACGGCGCCCTATTTCGGCTCGGCGGAGGCGCGCGATCCCGCAACCGGTTTCTACGCGCCGGAGCGCGAAGGGCGCATGATCGCCTCGACCGGTAAGGTCGTCGCCGCCATCGCCATTGCCAACGGGGGACGAGACGGCCCCAATTCGCTCTACCTAGACACGGAAGCCCCGAGCCGAGGTCTCGAGACATGCGCGAGGGGCGGGGAGAGGCGCGGACGGCGCGCGCTCGTCGTGTTCGCCTGCTCTCTCAACGCCCCGCTCTTGAACCGCGCCGCGCTCGCCGGCCAGGGACGCGTGAAGAAGATCATCGACGCCTTCGGCTTCTCGATGCCGCCGGCCGCCGCCGACGGGGCAGGCACGCCGCCTTCGACCGCCGCCGTCCTCGGCCAGATCGCCGGCGCGCCGCGCCGCGTCCATAACATGGCGGCCGTGGTGCTCGGCGCGCTCCTGGGACGGGGTACGAGGCCGGTGAAAATGCCGACCCTCGTGGGCGCCTACGACTACACCGATCCCGCCGAGCAGCGCGTGGCGCACGCGACAGCGAGCGCAATCGTGCCCAATACCGTCATCCGCCGCGGAGCCGCTCCCCTGCTCAAGGCGCTGCTCGAGGCGCCGCTCTGCTACACCGCGGGCGGGGCGCCGGCTGGCACGCTGAAAAGCCTCGCCCCCTGGTGCGCCAAGCGGCGCGGCGACGTGCGGTTCCATTTCGCCAAGACCGGGACTCAAGTCACTGCCGACCCCAACGCGACCGTCGATGTCTGGATCACGGGCGGGCTCCAGTTCGCGAACGGCGCGGCCTATTCCTATGTCGTCCTCGTCGGCACAGGCTCTCCCCGTGAGCCGTGGGGGACGAAGCTTCATGCGGGAGAAGCCGGCGCGCCCCTCGTCGAGGTTCTACTCCGCGACCTCGCCGCCCACGCCAAGGCCAATCCGATGCCGTCGCTGCTGCCGCCGAAGCCCGTGCCGCGTCCGGTTGCCGATAACTCCGCCGCCGGGATGATCCCGACGCCCCTTAACCCGAATTGAGCGGCGTCTCAGCCGAACCGCTCGCCCCAGCCGTGGAGCGCCTTGAGGACCGGGCCGAGCGCGCGGCCCTTCTCGGTCAGCAGATATTCGAACCGGGGCGGATGCTGCTCATAGAGACGCGTCGTCACCACGCCGGCGCCCTCGAGCGACTTGAGGCGCGCCGAAAGCGTGTTCGGCGCGACGCCGGCGAGACTGTCCTGCAATTCCTGGAATTTCAGCGCGCCGCGCCGGAACAGGTCGCGCAGGATGAGCAGCGCCCACTTCTCGCCGATCACGTCAAGTGTGCGCGCGATGGGACAATCCTGGCCGTATCCGTTTGACATGGCTCCTAGAATAGGCATGACGCTTCTTTTTATCAAGTGACTTGTAATAATATAGTGACTATAGTATAAATAGTCACTCTCGAGCATCAAGGAGGCGTATCATGCAAGTCCCTTCCTATCTCTTCCCCTATGTCATCGGCGGCATGATTGCCGTCATCCTCACCATTCTCGTTGGCCTTAGCCGGGCGCTCGCGCAGGCGAACTGGAGTGAGGAAGAGCGCGCGCGGACCATGCGCGTCGCGAGCGTCGTCCTCGTCGGCTGGGCTCTCTTCGCAGCCGGCCTTGGATGGCTCGGCGCCTATCGCGGCGGGGCGGTTCAGATCCCGACCATACAATACGGAATTGCCATTCCCATTCTGATCGGTTTGGCACTGATCTCGAGATCGGAGACGGCCGGGCGCATCATCGATGCCGTTCCGCAGTCCTGGCTCGTCGGCGTACAACTCTACCGCGCTCTCGGCGCGGTATTCCTGGCGCTCTATGCAGCCGGCAAGCTGCCGGGTCTCTTCGCGTGGCCGGCGGGCGTGGGCGACATTGTAGTTGGGCTCTCGGCCCCTCTCGTCGGGCTATTCTATGCGCGCAACCGCGAAGCCGGCAGCGGCGCCGTCGCCGCTTGGAACATCCTCGGCATCGCCGATCTCGTCGTGGCGGTGACGACGGGGTTTCTCACTTCCCCGTCGGCACTCCAGCTGTTTGCGTTCGACGCGCCGAACCAGCTCGTCGACACGTTTCCGCTGGTCCTGGTCCCGGTCTTCCTGGTGCCTCTCTCCATCGTACTCCATGCAGCATCGCTCGCGAAGCTTCGGCGTGCTGCACCCGCCCATGCGTGAGCGGCCTACAGCCCATAGACGAGGGCGCCGGCCGTGAGGCCGGCGCCTGCCGCGCACATGAGAATGCGGTCGCCGGCCTTGTAGTCCCGCCTGGCGGTCGCCTGCGACAGCGAGAACGGGATCGACGCCGCCGAGCTGTTGCCATAGAGCGCGATCGTCGAGATGACCTTGTCATCGCCGATCGCGAGCTTCCTCAGGGTCGCGGCAGTCATGCGCGCGTTGGCCTGATGAGGCACGAAGTGGTCGACGTCGCCAGCGGAGAGCCCCGCGCGCGCAAGTGCCTTCAGGGAAGCGGCCGCCATCATATCAACGGCCTTGGCGAACACCGCGCGCCCATCGGCAATCCGCATGAGCAGATCGGCCTCGCCGACCTCGGGCCCAAACGGCCGGCGGCTGCCGCCGGCCGCAATCTGTATGAGGTCGTAAGCGGCTCCGTCCGACGAGAGATGGGCTCCGAGCACCCCCGTTCCGGGCCGTTCGCACGGAGCGACGAGGGTGGCCCCGGCCGCGTCTGCAAAGAGTATTGCGGTGCCGCGGTCGTCCGGGTTGGTCCGCCGCGACAGGATGTTGGCGGCGATGACGAGAGCCGGGCTCCCCTGTGCGCGCACGAAGTTGTCGGCGAAGACGAGCGCGTAGATGAAGCCCGCGCAGGCTCCGGCCATGTCGATTGCGCCTGCTCCTCTCAGGCCGAGCCGATGGGCGACAAGCGGCGCCGAGGGTGGCAGCAGGTGATCAGGGGTCGAGGTCGCGAGCACGAGGAGGCCGATGCGGGTCCTCTCGAGGCCGGTGCGTGCGAGCGCCATCTCGCCGGCCTTGACCGCCAAATCCGACAGGGCCTCGTCGGGCGCGGCGAACCGGCGCTCGCGGATTCCCGTCCGGTCCTCGATCCAGCCCGGCGCGAGGTCGAAGCGCGCCTCGATCTCACTGTTTGGCACGCGCCGCTCGGGCACATAGTGGCCGAGGGAGAGAAGTGTCGATCCCATGGCCTTGTCCTTAGTGTCAGATCGGTCATGAGGGAAGCCGCGCCGAGCTCCGCTCCGCAGGAACGCGAATCTGAGCGTAGCCTTTTGATAGAGCTACAGTTTCGCGATTGGCTCGCAATGACGTGGGTGGGGCAGATTTCTCGTTAGCCGAATTATGCAAATTTCTAGCATTTCACTGTGGAAACCGCATACTTGCGGGCGTATCGTTAATTTTCATCTCGCACAGCCAGCTCGATGGGACGGTGAGCCATGGCAGTCTTGAAAGGTCGGCGTCTTTCGTCGCTTTTGATATTTGCGCTCGCCTCCCTTGCGCTCGTGCTCGCGAATGCGGCACCGAGTTCTGCCGATCAGATGAAGCGGAGTGGCGGTGGAGGCGGCGGCGGCAACGTCGGCGCGGCGATTGCCGCGGGAGCCGCCATCGGCTTGATCCTGATGGGGACCCAGAACCAGGGCAAGAAAAAGAAAGCGGCCGCGCAGAAGCCCGCAAAGCAGCAGCCCAAGACGGCGCGCCGCGCCAGAGACTCCCGCAACGAATGTTGCACGCAAACCGGCAGTCGAGGAGAGCGAGCCCGCGGTCGAGAGCAGTGAGCCGGCGGACGAGAGCGACACAGCGGCGGCACTTGCCGAGGCCGAGAGGAAGGTCGAGGAGCTGAAGCGCCAGGTCGAGGAGCGGAAGGAAGCGGCAAGGCTCGCCGAGGAGCAGAGGAAGGCCGAAGAGGCAAAGCAAGCCGAGGAAGAAAAGAGGCAGGCCGACGCGGCCAAGCTCGCTGAGGAGCAGAAGAAGGCCGAAGAGGCAAAACAAGCCGAGGAAGAGAAGAAGCAAGCCGAGGCCGCGAAGCTCGCCGAGGAGCAGAAGCAGGCTGAAGCAGCCAAGCTCGCCGAAGATCAGAAGCAGGCCGAGCAGAAGCAGGCTGAAGCGGCGAAGGTTGCTGAGGAGCAGAAGCAGCAGGCCGATCTGGCAAATCGCGCCGTCGAGCGGTCGACACAACTCGCCGCGGCGTCCCAGACCTACAATCAGATGGGTCCGGGGATGGACCCCGCGGCTCCGAACCCCAACAACGCGCCGCCTCCCGATGCGGCTGACACGTCGGACAAGGGGCAAAAGATTTCGCAGGCGGTCATCGACCTCATCACGATCATGATCCTGATCGACCAGATGGATCGCGACGAGCGGATCGACAGGCGGATCGAGAAGCGCAAGAAGCTCCTGGACGACGCGAACGAGGCAAAAGAGGACGCGGTCAAGAAGATCGCCGAGGCCAAGGAGGCAAGACGGAAGAAGGAAGCCGAGCCTCCGAGCACGAAGCCCTTGGACGAGCAGATGATCGACAATGTCCTCTGGGACGAGGAGCAGAAGGCGCGGGCGGATGCCGCGCGCGAGGCCCTGAAGAAATTCCGCGAGCGTGAAGCCAAGGCCCAATGGTGGGCGGCAAACGCTGCCGAGGCCGGCGATCAGGCGGACGTGAAAGCCAGGATGAACGAAGAGGCCGTCAATAAGGCCAGGGCGGATGAAGCCGCGCGCGTGGCCAAGCGCGAGGAGGACTTCAAGAAGGACAGGGAAGAGTACGCGAAACAGGAGGCAGCGAAACAGCAAGCCAAGGATAAGTCCGACGAGCAGGTCAAAGCTCAAGCCGAGAAAATCAAGCAGGGCGAGCAGGACAAAGCCGATGCCAGGCGCCTCGAGGATCTCGAGCAGCAATTGGGCAGCAGGCCAAAGGCCGAGGAGGCGTTGAAGGCCGAGAAGGCGGCGGAGGCCAAGAAAATCGAGGATCAGAAGAAGTCGGAGAAGCTGCAGGATTTGGCCAAGAAGGGCGGCGTGGGCGGCGACCTCGCAGGGGCGGTGGATAACGTCAATCGCAACAATACGGCCATCGAGGGAGCGAAGTAGGCGGCTGCCGGCAGAATGGCTCTGCTTGCGAGCCCACGCGTCTCAACCGGCAGCGGCAGCGAAAGCATCGGTAATCGGTATATGAGAGTTTCACTTGTCGCCGCGGTCCTCGGGGCCGCCCTCTTTGCGTCGCCGCCGTTCGCAATCGGCGAGGACCGCGTTGTCGCCACCGTCAACGGCAAGCCCATAACCGAGACCGACATCGGGCTCGCCGAGCGCGAGGTCGGCGCCGATCCCGAGTTGTCGCCGGAAGAGCAGCGGAGGGTCTTGCTCGAGGTGCTGATCCAGCGCCAGGCGCTTGCCGCCGCCGCCGAGCAGGCCGAGCTGCACAACGACAAGGACTTCGATCCTCGCCTGGCTTATGCCCGGCGCACCGTCCTCCAGCACCTCTTCCTCGAGAAGCGGTCGCGCGAAGCCGTCACCGAGGCCGACGCGAAGCGGCTTTACGACGAGCAGATCGCTCCGATGAAGCCCGAGGAGGAAGTGCAGGTCCGCCAGATCGTGGTCGAGAGCGAGGGCGCGGCCGGGGACGTGCGGAGGAGGATCTCGAAAGGCGAGGATTTCGCGACGCTGGCAAAGTCGGTCAGCATCGATCGGGGGAGCGCGCCTCGCGGGGGCGACCTCGGCTGGCACACGAAAAGCGAGCTTCCAGAGAAGCTCGCCGCGACGGCGTTCAAGCTCGGAACGAATGGAGACTTGTCGCCCCCGATCCAGACGGAAGCCGGCTGGCATGTGATCCGGGTCGAGGACCGGCGGATGCGCACCGTGCCGTCGTTCGCCGAGCTCAAGGACGACCTCGAGCGGGCCTTGTCGAAACGCGCGGCCAAAGAGCTTGCGCAGCGCCTGCGCAAGGAGGCGCAAGTCGTCTATAGCGATCCGAGCCTCGAGCTCGCGGCCGCCACTGCGTCTGCGGCCCCCGCTCCCACGGGGCCAGCCCCCGCCGTCGCGCCGCCCCCCTCGCCGCCGCCGGCTCCTCTCGCTGCGGCCGCTCCTGCTGATGCGGCCGCGCCTGCGACCCGTGCCGCGGTTCCCGTCGCCGCAGCGATGTCCGAGCCGTTCGAGATGCCCGCGACGGCGAAAGTCACGCACTGGCGCTACGATGGATCCATCATGAATCTCTTGGCCGATGGGGAGCGCGTCCTGGTCAAGTACGACGCCCCCCGTGAGGGGCTCGACGCGACCGGCGTCGTGCCCGGCGCGCCCCTTTTCTGGGGCACGCGCCGGCTGGGGACCTACTCCGGCCAGGCCTCGGCGTACACTCCGACATGCGGCGTGCGCGATTACGCCGTGAGCGGGAAGGCGGCCGCCGACGGCAACAGCTTTACCGTGCGCGGCAACAGGCCGGTCGTCGACGAGAAGTGCGAGATCGCCAGCGTCGTTGAGGAGGTTCTGGTTTTCGAGTATGCCGGCTCGGCCAGCCGCTAATTGCGGAAGGAGAGGTCGCGCCGTCGGAAGTGCGAATGACCACACCGATCCTGCTCGTTGCCGCCGCCGCCCTCGTCGATCCTGACAATCGCGTCCTCATTGCCCGACGCCCGGCGGGCAAGCCCATGGCGGGCCTCTGGGAGTTTCCCGGCGGCAAGGTAGGCCCGGGCGAGACGCCGGAGGCGGCGCTCCGCCGCGAGCTCAGGGAGGAACTCGGCATCGAGGTGTGCGAGACATGCCTCGCCCCGTTCACCTTCGCGAGCCACGCCTATCCCGAGTTTCACCTCGTCATGCCGCTCTTTCTCTGCCGCACCTGGGAGGGCGAGATCGCGCCAAAAGAGGGCCAGGAGATCAAGTGGGTGCGGGCCATCCGGCTCGCCGATTTCCCGATGCCTCCCGCCGACGCGCCGCTGATCCCGTGGCTCCGCGACTTGCTCGTGTGACACAGGGCGGGAGCAAAAATGCGCTCCCTTCACCCGGGCTTTACCATTCCCGCTAGCTTTCTTTATCAATGAACCCCATGTGAGTCGTGGGCCTTGTCCAAGGCTCTTCACATTCCGCGACGCCGCGACCACCTGAGCGCCGATCAGGCCGATCAGTCTCAAGGCGCCACTGCGAACGGACCCGCCGCCCGATGGCAAAACGCGACTACTATGAAGTCCTTGGCGTCAAGAGAGGCGCGAGCGACCAGGAGCTCAAGAACGCATTCCGCAAGCTCGCCAAGGATCACCACCCCGACTGCAACCCCAGCGACGGGGGCGCCGAGCAGAAATTCAAGGAAATCAACGAGGCCTACGAGGCCTTGAGGGATCCCCAGAAGCGCGCCGCCTACGACAGGTTCGGGCACGCGGCGTTCGATCCTGCCATGGGCCGAGGTCCGGGCGGCGGTTTCGGCCCCGACTTCGCGTCCTCGATGTCGGACATCTTCGACGATCTCTTTGGCGAGTTCATGGGAGGAAGGCGCGGCGGACGCTCGCGGTCCTGGCGCGAGCGGGGCGCGGACCTGCGCTACAATATGGAGATCACGCTCAACGAGGCCTACGCCGGGAAAACGGCGCAGATCAGGGTGCCGACCAGCGTTTCGTGTGAAACATGCGGGGGCACCGGCGCCAAGTCCGGCACCAAGCCGTCGCCGTGCCCGACCTGCGCCGGAATGGGCAAGGTGCGCGCGAGCCAAGGCTTCTTCACGATCGAGCGCACGTGCCCCGCGTGCCAGGGGCGGGGCGAGGTGATCGAGGACCCTTGCGCGACCTGCTCGGGAGCCGGGCGCGTCACCAAGGAGCGCACGCTCTCGGTCAATATCCCGGCCGGCGTCGAAGACGGAACAAAGATCCGCCTCGCCGGCGAGGGCGAGGCGGGACTGCGCGGCGGTCCCCCCGGCGACCTTTACATTTTCCTTTCGCTCAGGCCGCACGCGTTCTTCCAGCGCGATGGGGCGGACATCTTCTGCAAGGTTCCAATTTCCATGACGACGGCGGCGCTCGGCGGGCAAATCGAGGTGCCGACGCTCGAGGGCGCGACGACACGCGTCAAGGTCCCCGAAGGCACCGAAGGGGGGAAGCAATTCCGGCTCAAGGGGAAGGGCATGCCGGTCATGCGCTCGACGGTGGTCGGCGACATGTACATTCAGGTCGACGTCGAGACGCCGAAGAGCCTGACGCGGCGCCAGCGCGAGCTGCTCGAGGAGTTCGAGCGCGAAAGCCGCAAGGAGACGAGCCCCGAGAGCCACGGCTTCTTCGCCCGCGTCAAGGATTTCTTCGAAGGCAAGAGCGGGTAGCCCCGCCGTTGTCATTTCAATCCCGTTGCCCAGCCTCTCGAAAGTCCTCCCGATGCTGACCTCAACCAAGCTCCTCTTCCTTGCCGGATCGGCCCGCGAGGGCTCCTACAACAAGCGGCTCGCCAAGCTCGGTGCGGCGATCGCCGACGCGAACGGCATCGGCTGCGCGTTTGCCGATCTCGGCGACTACCCCATGCCGGTTTACGATGCCGATCTCCAGGCCATCGACGGCATTCCGGATAACGCGGTGAAGCTCGAAGCGCTGATGAAGATCCACACCGGCATCTTCATCGCGTGTCCCGAGTACAACGCCTCGATCACTCCGCTGCTCAAGAACACCCTCGACTGGGTGAGCCGGATCAAGAACGAGCGCGAGGAGCCGCTCGCCGTGTTCAAAACGCGGGTATTCGCGCTGGGGTCGGCCTCGCCCGGCGGACTGGGCGGCTTGAGGGGACTTAATACCGTACGCACGGTCCTCGAGCTTGGAGTCGGCGCGCTCGTCCTTCCCGATCAGTTTGCCGTGCCGCGCGCCGCGGAGGCCTTCGGCGAGGACGGTCACCTCAAGAACAAGGAGGCCCAACAGGCGTTCAAGAGCCTGATCCAGAAGCTTGCCCGCGCCGCCCATGTCCTGCATGGATAGTCCGCTTCTCCCTCTCCCCACTTCTCTAGTGGGGAGAGGGTTGGGGTGAGGGGCTGCTGCTTGCCCGCGCCAGCTTCTGCCCCTCACCCTGGCCCTCTCCCCGCTCGCCGCGGCTCCGCCTCGACGGTGGGGAGAGGGGATGAGAGAGCCGCTCGATGACCCACGCTGCCGCCAAGGACCGTCTGATCGTCGCCCTCGACACGCCGGTCCTCGAGGACGCGCACCGGCTCGTCGTGACGCTCGGCGACACGGTGTCGTTCTACAAGGTGGGCCTGGAGCTTCTGTTTGCCGGCGGGCTCGACCTCGCCCGTGAGCTGAGGCGCGACAAGAAGCGTGTATTTCTCGACATGAAGCTCCTCGATATCGGCAACACCGTCGAGCGGGCGGTGGCGAACGCGACCGAGCTCGGCGTCAATTTTTTGACCGTGCACGGCCACGACCTGAAGACCCTTAGGGCCGCCGTGACGGGCCGCGGGTCGAGCCCGCTCAAGCTCCTCGCCGTCACCGTGCTCACCAATCTCACGGCCGACGATCTCGTGCAGCAGGGCTCAATGATGAGCCCGGCCGATCTCGTGCTCCACCGCGCGCGCCTTGCCCGCGAGTTCGGCTTCGACGGCGTGATCGCCTCCGGCCAGGAGGCCGCACGCATCCGCGCTGCCGTCGGCCCGGACTTCCTCATCGTGACGCCGGGCATCCGCCTTGCCGGCGGGACGACCGACGACCAGGAGCGCGTCATGACGCCCGACCACGCCATCACCGCCGGCGCCGATCACATCGTCGTCGGCCGGCCGATCACCCAGGCCGACGATCCGAAGCGCACCGCCGAGATTTTTCTCCACCACATCCGCGAGGCGCACGCCAGGATCTCCGTCGGACAGGGCAAAAATGAATGAAACGCAGACAGGCTAAGTGGGGACGACGATGCCCAAAGGATATGTGATTGCGCATGCCACCGTGACGGACCTGGTGAAGTGGGGCGAGTACGTCGCGAAGTCGAAGATCGCCCTCGACAAGTATGAGGGGCGCCCGATCGTGCGCGGGGGGAAGTGCGAGATCATGGAGGGGCGAGGGACGGAGCGCAACGTCGTGCTCGAGTTTCCGAGCTACGAGGCGGCGCTCGGCTACGCCCGCTCGCCCGAGTATGCCGCGGCCAAGGCATTGCGCCAGGGGGCGGGGTCGATCGACATCACGGTCGTCGAGGGCGTGTAGGCCGACGGGGTCGCGTCCCATTCCAGGCCGCTCGTTAACGGTTAAGCAAGCCGGCCGTGGCAGACTTCCACGTGTAGGGAGTTGTGCCATGCGCGATGTATTCTATTGGCTCGAGGATCATCTGGACGCCCTGGCGGAGACGCGCCGCGGGGAGGTTTCGCGACGCGCGACCAACCTCCTCAGCCGCGTTTTTGCGTCCCTCGGCGATGCCGTGAACGACGGCACCGACTGGCAGCCTCGTCACGGGTTGACGCAGCTCCACTCGCGTCCCCGCTGACGGGCGTCTAATCAGGACAAGAAGTGATTTCGCTTGCGCGCGGGGCGCGGAGAGGGGTTATGACATCCTCTCGCTGCCGGACACGAGCTCCATGCCCCATGTTCCGACGAGCGGCGGGGGCGCGCCCTGGCGCGCAACCGTGCTCACGCTATTCCCCGAGATGTTTCCCGGGCCTCTCGCCGTTTCGTTGGCGGGACAGGCGCTCGCGGCCGGCCTTTGGTCGCTCTCGGCGATCGACATTCGAGACTTCGGCCTCGGCCGGCATCGGGCCGTCGACGATACGCCGGCGGGCGGCGGCGCCGGCATGGTGCTGCGTGCCGACGTAGTTGCCGCTGCGATCGACCACGCCCGCGTCAAGGAGCCGCTCGCGCCGATCCTCTATCTCTCGCCGCGCGGCGAGCGCTTGACGCAGGCCCTCGTGCGCGAGCTGGCCGCCGAGCCGGCCCTCGTCCTGCTCGCCGGGCGTTTCGAGGGGATCGACGAGCGCGTCATCGGGGCCCGCAAGCTCCGCGAGGTCTCGATCGGCGACTACGTGCTGTCGGGCGGCGAGCTCGCCGCCATGGTGCTTATCGACGCCTGCGTGCGCCTCATTCCGGGTGTACTCGGCGGGGCCCAGTCGCTCGAGCAAGAGAGCTTCGAGGACGGACTGCTCGAGTACCCCCACTACACGAAGCCGCGCGACTGGGAGGGCCGGTCGACCCCCGAGGTCCTGGTTTCGGGCGACCACAAGAAAATCGCCGAGTGGCGCCGCGAGGAAGCGGAACGGATTACCCAGGCCCGGCGTCCCGATCTGCTCACGCGGCGGACGAGTAAGCCATGAAGCGTCGCTCGACAAGCCAGGCGGCGAGGACCATATCGACAGGCCGGCTCAATTCGGCTATCACACCGGCCAAATCACACGCCTGAGGGTTGCCCAAAGGGCTGCACGAGCCGTACGCGCCTTCGTCAATAGACGGGCGGTGCCGCTCCTCTGCTTTCGATCCAATGAAGGAACAACAACCCATGAATATCATCCAAGAGATCGAGCGCGAGCAGATGGCGGCCGTCACGCAGAAGCGAGCCGTGCCGGAGTTTTCAGCGGGCGACACCGTCAAGGTCATGGTCAAGGTAATCGAGGGCGAGGGCGACAAGCAGACCGTTCGCCTCCAAGCCTATGAAGGCGTGGTCATCGCTCGCTCGGGCGCCGGCATCAACGAGAGTTTCACGGTACGCAAGATCTCCTACGGCGAGGGCGTCGAGCGCGTGTTCCCGGTCTACTCGCCCTACATTGCTGAGATCGAGGTACTGCGCCGTGGCAGGGTGCGGCGCGCCAAGCTCTATTACCTGCGGGGCCGGCGCGGCAAGGCGGCGCGCATCTTCGAGCGCACGGATGCCCGCGCGCGGCGCCTCAATGCGCAGTGGAAGGGCTTCAAGAAGCCGAAGGGCGAACCCGACGACCTGACCCGGATCAAGGGCATCGACGCCGACCTCGCTACGCGCCTGAAGCACCTCAACTGCTATAAGTTCGACCAGATCGCCAATCTCTCCGACGACGACATTGCAAACCTCGACGATGCGCTCTCTCTCGAGGGGCGCATCGAGAAGGAGGATTGGGTCGGCAAGGCCCAGGCCCTCGTCGCGGAGCTCGCGGCGGAGGAGGTGCCGGCCGAAGCTGAGAGCAAGAGTTGAGCCATGGGGCGGCGCACGCTTTCTTACTAATCTGACGGCGGCCCCGAGCCGCCGTTTTTGCGTTCCGGGTGAGGATGCGCGGGCGACCAAGATGCATTACATTGCTTCCGACCTAACCCCGGCGAGCTGTCCCCGCCACTCCCCAGATTGAGCACATGTCGAACGTCGAAGTTGCCCGCCTGAAATCGCGCGAGACGACCGCGATCAAATTGCATGGACCCGACGCCTTCGCCGCCATGCGCAAGGCGGGACGGCTCGCGGCCGGGGCGCTCGACTTGATCACGCCTTTCGTCCAGCCCGGCGTCACGACCGACGAGCTCGATGAGCGCATCCTCGAGTACGCCCTCGCTCACGGCGCCGTTCCCGCGCCGCTCAATTACCGCGGCTTTCCCCGCGCGATATGCACCTCGATCAACCATGTGGTCTGCCACGGCATCCCGGGGCCGAAGCCGTTGCGCGAGGGCGACATCGTCAACATCGACGTCACGCTGATCGTCGACGGCTGGCACGGCGACACGAGCCGGATGTATGCCGTCGGTGCCATCTCGCGCCGCGCCGAGCGTCTGATCGAGGTCACCTATGAGGCCTTGAAGCGCGGCATCGAGGCCGTGAAGCCCGGGGCTTCGACGGGAGCCATCGGCGCGGCGATCCAGGCCTACGCCGAGGGCCAGCGCTGCAGCGTCGTGCGCGACTTCTGCGGCCATGGGCTCGGAAAGGTTTTCCACGACCGCCCGAACATCCTGCACTACGGAGAGAAAGGCGAGGGGGTGGTGATGGAGCCGGGCATGTTGTTCACCATCGAGCCCATGATCAACCTCGGCAAATCGCACGTCAAAGTGCTGGCCGACGGCTGGACGGCCGTGACGCGGGACCGGGAGCTTTCCGCCCAATTCGAGCACACGGTCGGCGTCACCGACACGGGCGTCGAGGTCTTCACCTACTCACCGGCCGGGCTCGACTGGCCGCTTCCACGCAGGGACTAGGCCCAGAGGATCTTTCGCCATGCCGAAGCGAGGAGCGCCGGCTGGCGGAGGCGAGGCGGAGCCCGAGCGCGCGCCGGAGGGCGAGAGCTGCGGCGGCCAGGGCTCATTCTTCGAAGCGCCGGCGGCCCCGCACAGCGGCCACCGCCAGCGCTTGAGGGAGCGGTTCCGCAAAGGCGGCGCCGATGCCATGCCCGACTACGAGCTCTTGGAGCTCGTGCTCTATCGCGCGATCCCGCGCCAGGACACCAAGCCGCTGGCCAAGCGCCTCATTGCCCGCTTCGGCTCGTTCGCCGAGGTGGTGAGCGCGCCGGACCAGCAGCTGAAAGAGGTCGCGGGCGCGGGCGAAGCGGTGATCACGGAGCTGCGCCTCGTGCGTGCTGCCGCGCTCCGCCTCATGAGGTCAGAGATCGCCGCTCGCCCTCTCCTCTCGTCGTGGAGCCAGGTGCTCGACTACCTCAAGGCCGCCCAGGGCTTCGAGCAGCGCGAGCAGTTCCGAATTCTCTTCCTCGACAAGCGCAACCGGCTCATCGCCGACGAGGTGCAGGGCCAGGGCACCGTCGATCACACGCCGGTCTACGTGCGCGAGGTGGTAAAGAGGGCGCTCGAGCTGGCCGCCACCGCCGTGATCCTCGTCCACAACCATCCCTCGGGCGACCCGGCGCCGTCGCGGGCCGACATCGAGATGACGAAGATGATCGTCGAGGCGGCGCGCCCCCTCGGCGTCACGGTCCACGACCACATCATTGTCGGCAAGGCGGGGCACGCGAGCTTCAAGGCGCTGCGGCTGCTGTGAGTTGAACAGCGACGGCTGATCAAGGCGCCGAGGTCGATTGGACGACGCCTGGCGCGGCGGCCACCGGTGCGGGCGGCTTGAAATAGAGCGGCTCTGCCGGCAATGAGCCGTAGACGAACGGCTGCTGCGTCTTCGTCTTCTTCCTCACAGCGTCTCGGACCAGGCGGAACATCATATCGATTTCGAGCCCCGGCTGCTCGATGCGCTCGAGGAGGGCCTCGATGTAGGGACTGTTCGTCTGACCCAACCCGTCGAGGGCCTTGGTGCCGTGTTTTGTCGAATAGGCGACGAGCACGTTGTCCTGGTCGGGCTCGATGCGCGGCAGACCCTCGCTGATCTTGAAGTCGCGCGCGTCCTGCAGCTTGGTCTCCATGTGGGGAATCCACGGATTGTTGCGGCAGGCATCGACGATGAAGAGCCCGAGCGAGCGCGTGCCCTCGAACCGGCTCAGGACCTGCAGGATGGAAACGCCTTCGAGCTCCACGTCGCTGTCGCGCTCGAGCCGCACGTCTACGGGGAGGACGTAGCCCTGCCCCTTCATCTCGATGCCATGGCCGGCGAAATAGACCACCGCCCAGTCCGCCTTGTCGGCGACATCGCCGAAGTCGCGTAGCGAATTGAGCATTCCGGTTTTGTCGAGATCGTGCTTCTCGGTCACCGATTGGAACCCAAGCCTGCGAAGCACTTCGGCGACGGCATGCGAGTCATTTTTCGGGTTCTTGAGGTCTGGCGCGATCGGAGAAATGTAGTTCGCGTTGCCGATAACCAGGGCAACTCGACTTCCCTTGCCGCCGCCGCTATCGGGAGCGGGAGACGGCGCCCTCGTGTCGTCGCCACCGATGCTGCGCGTACCGGCCACAGTCGGCTTCGATTGCGGCCCGAGAAAAACCTCTCGGGTGAGCGTGGATTCGATGAACGGGTGCTGAACCTCTCGGGTGGATTTGGCAACGGCCTCGCGCACGTTGCGAAAAACCTCTTCGGCAGGACCCAGAGTCGTGGGGAGCGCGCGCGCAAGCGCGGCGGCGTAAGGACCGTTGCCGCCGGGCTCCCCGTCGAGCGCGTCTTGTCCCGGCTCCGAGGCGTAGGCAATCAATGTGTTCGTGGGAATTCGCACGTCCGGCATCAAGTGCTTCGACATCAAGACACGCAGCTTTGCCAGCGGGTCGGTTCGGCAGGTGTCAATAATGATGAACTTCGGGCCCTGATGGACCTTGAGCCGGTCGAGAATATCCTGCGAGTTGACCCAACCTCGCAACACGAGGTCCTCGGTCTCGAGGTCGGCCGGGATTTGTGCGTCTGTCGTGCCAATATAGCTGACACGGGAAATCTCATAGCCGTTGCCGGCAAAGTAGAAGAGGGCGATATCGTCCTTGCAGAGACCGGAGATTCTAGCCGCAAACTGGTCGAGGTGCTCGAGCAGCTCGGCCTTTGTCAGCTCCGACACGGCATCCACCTCAAAGCCGATATCGGAAAGTGTGTCGGCCATGAGGGCTGAATCGCGCACGGCGTTGGCGAGCGTCTTCATGACAAGCGTCTTGGTCGACGCAGAGGTCTGGACTTCCTTCACGGTGTTGTTGCCGACAACGAGAGCGATCCGCCGTATCGGGGCGCCGGGAGCGCGCTCCTCGCATGCCGCTGTCACTCTTTCGGTTTGCTCGGCGGCCTCCGCTTGCCGCGGGCCGCCGATTTCCGCCGCAGCCGGGAGGGAAAGAGCGAAAATGCAGGAAAAGCACCAGAAGAGGAGCGATGAAAGCCGCATAGGTCCACCCCCATATGGCGTATTTGAAACTACCGCCCTGCGACGCCTGAGATTGTCAGGTATCGTTCCTGGTTTCAAGGCGAGGCCATGCGATGGCTCTCGCCGAGCACGTCCCTCCACGAAACTGTCCGATGACCGGATCGCATAACGACTTGACTGGATTTGATTATAGAAAGATGGGCCGAACCTCGCCGGCGCGCGCGGGCGATCTCGCTTACAGGCGCTTCTGCACGCCGGCGCTGTCGGAGCGGCGCACACCCGATCACGAGATCCTCGTCGAGCGCGCCCGCTTTCATCTGCGCAACGCGGAGTGGGTCCGTGTGCCAACCAGCGAGGGAGAGATTCAAGCCTACGTCTTCTCGCCCGAGCCGTCGGCGCCCCATGCGCCGACGGTCCTCATCGCCCACGGCTGGACGAGCGAATCCTCCTTCATGGCGGTGTTCGCCGAGCAGCTCCGCCGCGCGGGTTTTCGCACCGTGCTGTTCGACCAGCCGGCGCACGGCAAGGACGCGAGGCGTCGCGCAAGCCTCATCGACTGCGCACGAGCCCTCCTCGCGGTCGCGGAGGCGCTCGGCCCCATGCGCTTCGCCGTCGCCCACTCGATGGGATGCCTTGCCGCGCTCTTGGCCGGCGAGGGCGCCCCGCCGCTCGCACGTGCCCATCCCTTCGAGCGCTACGTGCTCGTCTCCGGTCCGAACAAGTTCGCCGGGATAACGGCCGAATACGGCAATGGGCTCGGCCTGACACCGGCCGCGCAACGAGCCTACGAGCGTCACCTCGAGCGCATCGCGCACCGCAGGATCGCCGACTTCACGGCCGTCAATCTGCTCGGCGCCACCGGCCGGCCGGCGCTCGTCATACATGGACGCGACGATTTTGAGGTCGGGTTCGCGAATGCGCAGGAGATCGCGGAGAGCTGCCCGTCGGCCGAGCTCATGGCCGTCGACGGGCTCGGTCATCGCAATATCCTATTTGCCCCGCCGGTGATCCGTGCGGCGGTCGCTTACCTGAAGCGCGAGTGATCCGGGAGCCCACCCAATTCGTTGAGTCAGATTAAGTATTATATAACGTCAAGCGTCCACAGGCGGGCGACCCGCACGGGCTCGCGAAAGTCGCCTGCGATCGCTATATGAGGAGGCCGTTGCGCGAGCGCAGGGGGACGAGAGACATGAGCACGCCAAAGCATGCAAAGGTGATCATCCTGGGTTCGGGGCCCGCCGGCTACACGGCCGCGATCTATGCCGCCCGCGCGATGCTGAGGCCGCTGCTGATCCAGGGCAGCCAGCCCGGCGGCCAGCTCACGATCACGACCGACGTCGAGAACTATCCCGGCTTCGCCGACGTGATTCAGGGCCCCTGGCTCATGGAGCAGATGCAGGCGCAGGCGGCCCACGTCGGCACCGAGATCGTCATGGACCACATCTCGAGGGTCGACCTCAAGAAGCGCCCGTTCCGGCTCGAGGGCAACTCGGGCGAGGTCTATACAGCCAACTCGCTCATCATCTGCACCGGCGCCCAGGCGCGCTGGCTCGGCATGCCGACCGAGGAAGAGTTCAAAGGCTACGGCGTCTCGGCGTGCGCGACGTGCGACGGCTTCTTCTATAAGGGGAAGGATGTCATCGTCGTCGGCGGCGGCAATACGGCCGTCGAGGAGGCGATCTTCTTAACCAACTTTGCCAAGCGGGTGACTGTCGTGCACCGGCGCGGCCACTTCCGCGGCGAGAAGATCTTGCAGGAGCGCCTGTTCAAGAACCCGAAGATCGAGGTCATCTGGGATACGGTGCTCGACGAGGTGGTGGGGACGGCCAACCCGAAATCCGTCACCGGCGTGCGCCTCAAGAACGTCAAGACCGGCAAGGTCGCCGAGCGCGCGGCGGACGGCGTCTTCATTGCCATCGGCCACGCACCCGCGACCGACATCTTCCGCGGCCAAGTCGACATGAAGCCGACCGGCTACATCCTGACCAAGCCGGATTCGACGGCAACGTCGGTCCCGGGCGTGTTCGCGGCCGGCGACGTGAAGGACGAGATCTTCCGCCAGGCGGTGACGGCGGCCGGCATGGGCTGCATGGCGGCGCTCGAGGCCGAGCGGTTCCTCGCCGCCCACGAGGCGCAGGCGCTTGCGGCCGAATAGGGGCTGGCGCCTCGCGGTTTACTCGATGCGGTAGGCGACGAGCTTGTTGTCCTTCATCAGGGGAATAAGGGCCGTCTTCGATTTGGGGAGATAGGCCAGATCGGCGCTGCCCTGGTTGAAGTCGAGGATAAGCTCCGCTCCACCGGAGGCTTCGATGCGGTAGAGCGCGCCCGCTACCCAGTCGGTCACGAGATAGCTCGTGGGCCCGAGCGGCTCGATGCCGTCGAGATTCCCGACCGGCTTGCCGCTGCCGAGCGGTCGGACCGACCTGTCGGCGAGCGAGACCTCGACGAGGCACGCCGGCGCTCCAGGCTTGCCGGCCTTCTCGTCGGCCATGACGCCCCAGCTCGCGACGATGAGCTTATCGCCCTGCACGAGGAGGCCGTTCGGAAAGCCGAGCTTCTCGCTTTCGAGCCACGGCTCGAAAATCCCATCGGCCAATCGCCAGATGACGTTCTTGGCCATGTCGGAAACGTAGATGCGCCCCTCGCCATCGGCCGCCGCGTCGTTGAGAAAGCCCGCGCCGTTGGCTGGATAAGTGGCGACGATCTTTCCGTCCGCGAGGTTAATCTCGACCAATCGGTCGATGTCGGCCGCGTACAGCCGATCGCCGACGCGAGCCAACCCCTTGGGCGAATTGAGCCCGGTCGCCCACTTCAGTGCGACAATTTTTCCGTCGAGCGAGATCTTCGAGATGAAGCCATTGCCGTCCTTCTCGGTCGGACCGCCACCCAAGTTGCTGACGTAGGCGATGCCTGCGCTCTCGTCGGGAAGGGCTGACTCTGGTCCGTCCAGTCCCTCGACTTCCCACAACTCGACGGCCTTCAAGGGAAGAGCCAACATTGCAGCCATAGCCGCCGCTGCGAATACCTTAAACGTCATTCTACGTTTCTCCTTGTGGAGGCAAGACTGTCCTTGGGGTGCCGGGTCGCCGCGGCGTCGAAAACGATTAGGGATCCCGAGGCAGGGGAATCAAGGTGCCTTTGCTCGCGTGCCGCGACCCGCTATGCTCCGGAGCGGCCAAAATCATCGCGCCGCCAACAATCAACGTTTTTGCTGGCTTGGGAGAGCCTTGATGTCTTAGCTGTCGCGCGGTGCGGCGGCTCGTTCGGTGTCGCCCGGAGTGTCCACGATGGATTGGGACAAGCTCAGGATCTTTCATGCCGCCGCCGCCGCGGGCAGCTTCACGCACGCGGGCGATGCTCTCCACATGAGCCAGTCGGCAGTAAGCAGGCAGGTCTCCGCGCTCGAGCGCGACATGAGGGTCACCCTTTTCCATCGCCATGCGCGCGGCCTGGTGCTGACCGAGCAGGGCGAGCTCTTGTTCCGCACGGTCGCGGACGTGATGGGCAAGCTGCAAGTCGCCGAGACGCTCATCGCCGACACCACGACCAAGCCCAAGGGCGAGGTTCGCATCGCCTCGCCGGTCGGGCTCGGGACGGTCTGGGTCACCCAGCGACTGCGCGAGTTCATGGACCTCTACCCCGAGATCAGGGTCGATCTTCTGCTCAACGACGATCAGATCGATATCGCTATGCGCGCCGCCGACGTCGCCATCTGGACGCGCGAGCCCGAGCAGACCGAGCTCATTCGCCGGCCCCTGTTCACGGCGAAAGTGCGGGCACTCGCCTCGACGCAGTATGTACGCCGCTTCGGCGCGCCCGAGACGCTCGCCGACCTCGACAAGGGGCATCGCTTCATCTCCTACAGTGGCCAGCCGCCGTCGCAGCTCCTCCCCTCGATCAGCTGGCTCGAGACGGTCGGCCGCAATGGAGAGGCCCCGCGCATCCCGTCGCTGAGGGTGAACAGCGTTGTGGCGATCAAGCATGCCATTCTAGCAGGCGTCGGCATCGGCATGATCCCCGACTACATGACCGAGGACGAGACGGACTTCGTTAGCGTGCTTACCAAGGTCGAGATCGATCTGCCGACGCTGCCGATCCTGTTCGTCTACCCGGAGGAGGTCAAAGCCTCGAAAAAAGTGCAGGTCCTGCGCGACTTCCTCGTGTCCAAGGCGCGCCAATGGAAGGATTAAAGATAGGACAGGTGCAAATCCGCGAGGCCGCTCGGCCGTATTGAGGATATCCGGTACTCTGCCCCGGGGTTATTTGCCACCACCAGGGGGCATGTGGGCTGGAGACCAACTTGGGCCGGGCCGCAAGCCCGGCTCCTTTTGGCGCGTCAGCCAGTCCAAGGCGAGCTTATCGGGAAGCCCACGGGCGCTGATTTGCAACCTAGCCTCCAAGTCGCTATCTGAGGCTGGCGGTCTTGCGCTGATCCGTTCGTCACATACAACGTCATGTCCGCGTCCATGTCGAAGACATGCTTTCAGCATGGTGGCGGGCATCCGTCCAAGCATCGATTGGAATTCTGCGGGCTTGGATGGATCCCGCCCTCCGCGGGGATGACGGCGAGCGTGGGCTAGCGAGCTAAACCATACCTGGGCTGGCGCGCGACCAGAGAACTCCGTTTCAACGGCATGAGAAAAATGGCCAAGACGCTATACGACAAGATCTTCGACGACCATGTGGTCGATCGCCAGCCGGACGGCACGTGCCTGCTGTATATCGACCGCCACCTCGTGCACGAGGTGACGAGCCCGCAGGCCTTCGAAGGACTGAGGATCGCCAAGCGCAAGGTCCGCGCGCCGGAGAAGACGCTGGCAGTCGTCGACCATAACGTCCCCACGACCGACCGCTCGCACGGCATCGACGACGCGGAGAGCCGCATCCAGGTCGAGACGCTGGCCAACAACGCCCGCGATTTCGGCATCGAGTACTTCAACGAGCTCGACAAGCGCCAGGGCATCGTCCACGTCGTCGGCCCTGAGCAGGGCTTCACGCTGCCGGGCACGACCATCGTCTGCGGCGACAGCCACACGTCGACCCACGGCGCCTTCGGAGCGCTCGCTCACGGCATTGGGACGAGCGAGGTCGAGCACGTGCTCGCGACCCAAACGCTGATCCAGAAGAAGGCCAAGAACATGCTGGTCGCCGTCGACGGGCAATTACCCCGCGGCGTGACCGCCAAGGACATCATCCTCTCCATCATCGGCGAGATCGGCACCGCGGGCGGGACAGGCTCCGTCATCGAGTACGCCGGCGAGGCGATCCGCTCGCTTTCGATGGAAGGGCGGATGACCGTCTGCAATATGTCGATCGAGGGCGGCGCGCGCGCCGGCATGATCGCTCCCGACGACAAGACCTTTGCCTTCGTCAAGGGCCGTCCCAAGGCGCCGAAGGGCGCGGCGTGGGAGGTGGCGATGAAGCATTGGGAGACGCTTCAGACCGACGAGGGCGCCCACTTCGATCGCGTGGTGCGTCTCGACGCGGCGAAGCTGCCGCCGATCGTAACGTGGGGGACGAGCCCCGAGGACGTCGCGTCCGTGACCGGTGCCGTTCCCGACCCTGGGAAGGTCGAGAGCGAGACCAAGCGCGCCTCGATGGAGCGCGCGCTCGCCTACATGGGGCTCAAGCCCGGCACCAAGATGACCGAGATCCCGCTCGACGTGGTGTGGATCGGCTCGTGCACCAACGGGCGCCTGGAGGATTTGCGCGAGGTCGCGAGGATCGTCGCCGGCAAGAAGATCTCGAGCCGGCTCGCCTATGCGATGATCGTGCCGGGCTCCGGCCTCGTCAAAGAGCAGGCCGAGGCCGAGGGTCTCGACAAGGTCTTCAAGGAAGCGGGCTTCGAGTGGCGCGAGCCCGGCTGCTCCATGTGCCTCGGCATGAACCCCGACCAGCTGAAGCCCGAGCAGCGGTGCGCCTCGACCTCGAACCGCAATTTCGAGGGCCGCCAGGGCTACAAGGGGCGTACGCACCTCGTCTCGCCGGTGATGGCGGCCGCCGCCGCCCTCGAGGGGCACTTCGTCGACATCAGGACCTGGGGCGGGTGAGCGTAGGCGGCGCTCGCTGCGCGGGCTAAGCCCGCTCCTTGCCGCTCAGCAGGGGCGCGATAGTGGCCCGCACGTCGGCGATTTCCTGCTCGTCGAACTTGAAGAAGATATTGTTCATCAGGCGCTGGCGGGCATCGGCATTGAGGCGGCGGGACAGAAGAATGACCGGCAGCTGGAAGGGGGGATAGGTCTGTTCCGGCGCGGCGACCTCGAAGCCGAGGACGTGCTCGTAGAAACGGCGCCACTTGAGTTGCGTCGCAACAAGCATCTGCTCTACGTCGAGGGCCGCGCAGGCGATGACGGCGGTGCGCACCGCCGCAGCGTAAAGGCGGGCCCGATAGCGGGTGTTGGTGATCGAAGGGTCCATGGCGAGCCGTGACAGCTCGACGACGGTCCCCGCCGCGCCGGCCTTGATGGCCTCGATCTCCGGATAGATCGTCTCGCAGGGCAAAGTGAGGCCGGCGGCGCCGGGATGGTAGAGGCACAGCCGCAGCGTCGCGATGCAGGCGCCGTGACGGAAGAGACCGGCGAGCACCGTGCTCGGCAGGTCGTCGTAGGGGTCGGTGTAGATTCCCCACCGCGAGGTCTCGACAAGACCCGACGCGTGATACGCCCGATAGCGCAACGCCAACGCATCGCGGCGATTTCCCTCTCCGGAAGAAAACCAGCGGACGGACACGCGAGAGTCGGGCTCGGTGCCCACGACGAGAGGCTGCACCGCTTGGGGTACGGTTCCTTTCAAAAGAGACACTCCGGGTTGGACGGGCAGGTCGCTGGCGAGGCAGGGGCTTTCTTGTCTCCAATTACCCCTGATAAGTTAATGACATACGAGCGTATGCTACAAAATAAATCAAGATCGGCGACAGGCCGCCTATCGAGACTGCCCCGGGCCGGCCGCCGGTTCCTCGCCGTGCTCAAGCCCCTGTTTGTAAGGCCGACGCATGACTTATCGACAAGCACGACCCGGCGATCGAAGTTCGAGCGTCGCAAAAGTGCGACGTTTTGCGCACGTCAGGCCGGAGGGGGAGGTCTAATGGCCGAGCCAGGCGGCCCCCAGTATGGGGCCGTTGTCGGCCTCTTGGATGAGGACGATGCTGTCCTCGAACTCGGGGCGCATGATCGCCGCCTGGGCAAGGCGGATCGTAGTCGGCTTGCCGTTCCAAACGCCGACGGGGGTCATGTCGCGCACGACGTTGTAGTAGGTGAGCGATCGGCCGCCGTTTTCACCGCGCTTGACGGCGATGCTCGCCGACTTCTGCAGGAGCGCGAGCCATATCGTCGCCTCCTTTACCTCCGCGCCTTCCGGAGCAGCCCCGGTCTCGACGATGATGGTGCCGTCGCGGCTCCAGAATTGCACCGGGACGCGTCGCGCCGCAAAAGCCGTCTGCGTTTTCTCGATCGCAGCGTCGATCTCCTGCTGGCTCGAGCCGAGCGCTTGCGCGGTCCCGTTGATCACGACCTGCGGCGTGTAGACGGGGCCGATGCCGAAGTTCCGGGCGTACGCCCTTTGACGCTCGGTGTTGCGCGGGGAGGCGAGCGTGTCCTTCCAGCCGATATAGTCCCAATAGTCGATGGGAAGCGACAAGGCCATGACGTCGCGTCTGTCGACGTAATTCTTGAGCAGGGCGTCGGCCGGCGGGCACGACGAGCAGCCCTGGCTCGTGAACAGCTCGATGACGGCGTGCACCGGCCGGTCGCCGTTCGCCGGGGCGCCGGTCAGCTCCGCCCTGGGTGCGGCGCCGACGGGAAAGAGAGCGATTAGGAAGGCGGCGGCAAGAATGCGATGCATGGGACGCGATCCTGAGGGGCGATAACATTACATAGGCAAGCCCGGCGGAAATGCGAGGCAGCCTCGTCCTGTGGCCGAGGTCCGGCCGACCCCCTAGCTACGCCCCTCACGCCGCCAGGTTTCGCAGGACGTAGTGCAGAATGCCGCCGTTCTTGAAATATTCGATCTCGTCCAAGGTATCGACCCGGCACAGAAGCGGGATCACGGCCGTGGTGCCGTCGCCGCGCTTGATGGCCGCGTCAACGATCTGCCGGGGCTTCAGTGCGGCTAGGCCTCGGATTGTCACCGTCTCGTCTCCGGTGAGCTTCAAGGATTGCCAGGTAGTGCCTGGCTCGAAGGTGAACGGCAGCACGCCCATGCCGACGAGATTCGAGCGGTGGATGCGCTCGAACGACTGGGCAATGACGGCCTTGACGCCGAGCAGGTTCGTGCCCTTGGCCGCCCAATCGCGCGAGGAGCCGTTGCCGTACTCGGCGCCGGCGAAGACGACGAGGGGCACGCCGTCGGCCGCGTAACGCTGGGCCGCATCGTAGATCGGCATGCGCTCTCCGGAGGGATGATGCGTGGTGAGGCCGCCCTCGACGACATTGCCGACTTCGTCCTTCACCATGTGGTTCTTGATGCGGATGTTGGCGAAGGTGCCGCGCATCATCACCTCGTGGTTGCCGCGCCGCGTGCCGTACTGGTTGAAGTCCTTCGGCTCGACGCCTTCGCCGATGAGATATTTGCCGGCAGGCGAGGCGGTCTTGATCGAGCCCGCGGGCGAGATGTGGTCGGTGGTGATCTTGTCGCCGAACAGCGCCAGGATGCGCGCGCCCTCTATGTTGGTGATTGGCCGTGGCGTTTTCGGGATGCCCTGGAAGTAGGGCGGGTTCTGCACGTAGGTCGATTTCGCGCTCCAGCCGTAGGTGAGGCCCGAGCCCGACTTTATGGCGCGCCAGCGCTCATCGCCGCGGAAAACCTCGGCGTATTTCGACTTGAAGAGCTCCTTCGTGATGTTGGCGGCGATGAAGTCGTCGATCTCGCGGTTCGAGGGCCAGATGTCCTTGAGGTAGACCGACGCGCCGTCGCTGCCGGTGCCGAGCGGCTCGGTCGAGAGATCGCGCGCGACCGTACCGGCTATGGCGTAGGCGACGACAAGGGGCGGCGAAGCAAGGTAGTTTGCCTGGACGTCGGGGCTGACGCGGCCCTCGAAGTTGCGGTTGCCGGAGAGAACTGCGGCGGCGATGAGGCCGTTGTCGTTGATCGCCTTCGAGATTTCCGGTGCGAGCGGGCCCGAATTGCCGATGCATGTCGTGCAGCCGAAGCCGACGAGATTGAAGCCGATTTTGTCGAGCGACGCCTGAAGCCCCGACTTCTCGAGATAGGCCGCGACCACCTGGCTGCCCGGCGCGAGCGATGTCTTGACCCACGGTTTGGAGCCGAGCCCCTTGGCGATAGCTTTGCGGGCGAGCAGGCCCGCGGCGATCAGCACGCTCGGATTGGAGGTGTTGGTACAGCTCGTGATGGCGGCGATGGCGACGTCGCCGTGGCCGAGCGTGAAGTCGCGGCCCTCGACCGGCACGCGCCGCTCGCCGTCGCCGGGCTTCTTGTATTCGCTCTCGAGCGCCTTGGCGAAACCCGACTTCACGTCCTTGAGCGCAACGCGCCCCTCCGGCCGCTTTGGTCCCGCCATCGACGGGACGACGGCAGGGAGATCGAGCTCGAGCGTCTCCGTGAAGAGAGGGTCCGGCGAGGCCGCGGTTCGGAATAGCCCTTGTGCCTTTGCATAAGCCTCGACGAGAGCCACCCGCGCCGGGTCGCGACCCGAGAGCGTGAGATACTTGAGCGTCTCGGCGTCGGCGGGAAAGAACCCGCAGGTCGCGCCGTACTCGGGCGCCATGTTGGCGATCGTCGCCCGGTCGGCGAGCGTCAGGTGGTCGAGGCCGGGCCCGAAGAACTCGACGAACTTGTTGACGACGCCGTGGCGCCGCAGCATCTGCGTGACCGTCAGCACGAGATCGGTCGCGGTGACGCCTTCCTTCAATTGCCCCGTGAGCTTGAAGCCCACGACCTCGGGCAACAGCATCGATTGCGGCTGGCCGAGCATGGCGGCCTCCGCCTCGATGCCCCCGACCCCCCAGCCGAGGACGGCGAGGCCGTTGACCATGGTCGTATGGCTGTCGGTTCCGACGAGCGTGTCGGGATAGGCGAGCGTCGTCCCGTCCGCCTGCTCGGACGTCCACACCGTCTGCGCTAGGTACTCGAGGTTGACCTGGTGGCAGATACCCGTCCCCGGCGGCACGACGCGGAAGTTGGCGAACGCGCCCTGGCCCCATTTGAGGAAGTTGTAGCGCTCGCCGTTGCGGTCGTACTCGAGGTCGACGTTCGTCTCCAGCGCCTGCGGCGAGCCGAAGGCATCGACGATGACCGAATGGTCGATGACGAGATCGACCGGCACCAGCGGATTGATCTTCTTGGGATCGCCGCCGAGCGTCAGCATGCCGTCGCGCATGGCGGCAAGGTCGACGACGGCGGGCACGCCGGTGAAATCCTGCATGAGCACGCGCGCGGGCCGGAAGCCGATCTCCTTTTCCGCCTTGCCGCGATTGTCGAGCCAAAGGGCCGCGCCCTCGATGTCGGCCTTGGTGACGGTGCGGCCGTCCTCGTGGCGCAGCAGGTTCTCAAGCAGAACCTTGAGCGAGTAGGGCAGCTTCGAGATGCCGGCGAGACCGTTCCTCTCGGCCTCGGGAAGCGAGTAGTAGACGTAGCTCTTGCCGGCCGCCTCCAGGGTCTTCCTGCAAGCGAAGCTGTCGAGGGAAGCCGGTGAATGGCTCGAAGGCGAGGTCGCGCTCAAGATCGTTTCTCCTCAAAGCAGGGCTCAAAGCAGGGCCGGTCGCGGCACGATGGCGCCGCCCGAGCGGCAGCCGGGCTCCTCGCGACATGCGCGGCCGATCACTGATTTTTTGCGCTAGCGAACAAAGAAGCAAGCCACTTATATAAGCCGCCGCCCCAGAGAGCCAGTGCCGGATTAATTGGCAATCCACTTGTCTTCGAGGCGGCAACCCTCCCGTTTCTCGAAGGGAATCCCCCCGTGCGCCTCGCCGTCGAGAACCTCACTGTCGCGCGCGGCCAGCGCTCCGTCATTCGCTCGCTGTCGTTCGAGGTCGCGGCGGGCGACATCCTCGTGCTCACGGGTCCGAACGGCTCGGGCAAGACGACGCTGATCCGTGCGCTCGCGGGCTTCATCCCTCCGACCTCGGGCTCGATCCGGCTCACTGGGGGAGACCCGGAGTGCGGCGTCAACGAGCACTGCCACTACGTCGGCCACGCGAACGGCGTCAAATCCGCGCTCACGCTTGCAGCAAACCTCGCCTTCTGGGCCGACTATCTCGGCGCGGCGGACGGGGAGCGCCGGGCGGAGCGCGTTGCGGGGGCGCTCGAGGCGTTCGACCTCACCCCTCTTGCGGAGGTTCCTGCTGGGTATCTGTCGGCCGGCCAGAAGCGGCGCTTGGGCCTTGCGCGACTGCTCGCGGCGCGACGGCCGCTGTGGCTGCTCGACGAGCCGACCGCGTCGCTCGACGCCGCCTCGGCTGCGCGCCTCGCCGGGCACGTGTCCCGCCATGCGGCCGAGGGCGGCCTCGTCGTGGCCGCGACGCATCTGCCGCTCGGCGTCGAGGGCGCGAGATACTTGCGGCTCGGCGAGGGGGAGCCCGCATGAGGCAATTCCTCGCGCTTCTTAGCCGCGACCTCGTGCTGGCGCTCGCTGAAGGCTCGGCGCTCGGGACCGCGCTCGGCTTCTACCTCATCGTCGTCGCGTTGATGCCGCTCGGGCTCGGGCCCGACCTCAAGCTCTTGTCGCGCATTGCGCCGGGCGTGCTGTGGATCGCCCTCCTGCTCGCCGCGCTTCTGTCGCTGCCGCGCCTATTTGAATCCGATCTCGAGGACGGCTCGCTCGAGGTGATGGCGACGGGCACGCTCCCGCTCGAGCTCGCCGCGGCGGCCAAGGCGCTCGCCCATTGGATCTCGACGGGAATTCCGCTTGCGCTGCTTGCTCCCGTGCTCGGCCTCCTGCTCAATCTGGATCTTGCTCTCTACCCGGCTCTCGCAGCCACCATGCTCGCCGGAACGCCGGCGGTGAGCTTCCTCGGCGCCATCGGGGCGGCGCTCACCTTGCGCGCCCGGCGCGGGGGTCTTCTCATCGCCCTTCTCGTGCTCCCTCTCTACGTGCCGACCCTCATTTTCGGTATCTCGGCGATCAGCGGCGCGGTTACGGTCGACGGCTTTGCGGCGCCGTTCCTTATTCTCTGCGCCATCTCGCTGGCGTCCCTAGTGATCGGCCCGCTCGCCGCCGCCGCCGCCTTGCGATTCCAGATGCAGTAGGCCCGCATACTCCAGAACGTCATCCCGGCGAAGGCCGGGATGGCGGTGGTGGGTGAGGGACGGCGCGACCTCTTCCAATACGTCATCCTCGCGCGGCGAAGGCGCAGCCGGAGCCGTCGCGGAGATCCAGCGCGAGAGTCGTGAAATACGCAAAAATATCGCGGCTGCGCCGAGTCTAACGCTGAATAACCAATTTGGGTGCCGCTATCTTATGCTCTCATTGCTCTCATGGCCCAAGTCCTGGCCATAGTGCTGCTCGAGTTCCTACGAATATCTGCCTGCATTTGGCTCTATCTAAAGGAGCCCGGCGCAGCGGACATACGTAAGGTCTTGCTTGGGCGCCTGAGAAAAGGGTCCTGGAGTGACAAGATTACCGTTCTTGGCGTGGTTGGTTGCTCTTCTAGACCGGAGACCTTAGGTAATCGCCGATGCAGACCCTGACGCAGCGCCTCGCCAACCCAACCCGGTTCATGGAGCTCTCGGGCCTGTTCCTGCCGTGGGTCGCAGGCGCCGCGGCCCTCCTCATCGGCATCGCGATGTACCTGGTCTTCTTCGTCGCCCCGCCCGACTATCAGCAGGGCGAGACGGTCAAGATCATGTACATCCACGTGCCGGCGGCTTGGCTCGCCATGATGGGCTACGGAATTGTCGCCGTCTCGAGCTTCGGGCTCCTCGTGTTCCGCCATCCACTCGCCGACGTCTCGGCCAAGGCCGCGGCGCCCATCGGGGCCGTGTTCACCCTCATTGCACTCGTGACCGGGTCGCTCTGGGGCAAGCCCATGTGGGGCACCTATTGGGTGTGGGACGCGCGCCTCACCTCCGTGCTCATCCTCTTCTTCCTCTATCTCGGGCTGATCGCGCTCAGGTCCTCGCTTGATGATGAAGCTCTGGCCGGCAAGCTCACCGCGGTGCTGGCGCTCGTCGGCGTTGCGATCCTGCCCGTCATCAAGTTCTCGGTCGAGTGGTGGCAGACGCTGCACCAGGCGTCGACCGGCTTCACCTCGACCGTCGATCCCTCGATGCGCACGCCGCTCCTCATCTCGGCCGTGGGCTTCACGCTGATGTTTGTCGCGCTTCACTTGAAAGCGATGCGCAACGAGGTCCTGCGCCGGCGCGTCAAGGCGCTGACGGCGGCCGAGGTCGAGCGCAGCGAGCGTCTTCACGTCGCGCCGGCGGAGTGAGGATATGGATCTCGGGCCCTATACTTGGTTCATCGTCGCCGCCTACGGCGCGACGGTCGCGGCGTTGGCGGGGCTCATCGCCTGGCTCATCTTCGACGGCCGACGCCAGGCGCTAGCGCTCGCCGCCCTCGAGGCGCGCGGCGTGAAGCGCCGTTCGTCGGCGCCCGGCATGGCACAACAAGACTAGAGGCAGGGAGAGATGAGCGAAGCCGTTGAAGCAGGACGCGGGGAAAAGCTCGGCGCGGTCGGGTCTCCCATGCGCAAGGGCCTATCGTGGGTGACGGCGCCGGTGGTGATCTTCGCGGGAATGGCGGTGCTGTTCGGCCTTGCGCTCATATCCGGCGATCCCTCGAAGCTCCCCTCGGCGCTCATCGGCAAGCCGGTGCCCGAGACCGAGTTCCCGACGCTCGACGGGCTTGTGGAGAGCGGGCGGCCGGTCCCCGGGTTCAGAAGCGCCGATCTCGCCCAAGGCAAGGTGTCGATCGTCAACTTCTGGGCGTCATGGTGCTCGGAGTGCATCGACGAGCATCCCCTGCTCGCCGTTCTCAAGGAGCGCGGGGGCGTCGACATCTACGGCGTCAACTACAAGGACCAGACGGAGGACGCACGCCGCTACCTCGGCCGCTACGGCAACCCCTATGCGGCGGTCGGCGTCGATGGCACAGGGCGCAATGCGATCGAATGGGGGGTCTATGGCATGCCCGAGACGTTCGTCGTCGACGGCAAGGGCCGTGTCGCCTTCAAATTTGTCGGCCCGATCACGAAGCAAACTTTTGAGACGAAGCTCCTGCCCGCGATCGAGAAAGCTCGCGCTCCACCATCGCCCGCTGCAGCGAACTGAATAATTCTTCACAGTGCGAAGAACTCGCCGCGCGAATGGTTCAATACCGACAGCGTCCCGGTTGCGATGTCGAAATAGGCCCCATGGAGCGAGAGCCGCCCCTTGTCCTCGAGGTCGCGGATGAACGGGAATGTCCTGAGGTTCTTGATCGATGTCTTGATGCCTTCCTTCTCGAGGAGGGACTGCTTCACCGCCTGCGGCGCCATCTGATGAGCGGAGACGACGCGCAGGCGCGCGTCATCGAGCATGGACATCCAGCGCGAGATGAATTGGGCTTCCGTCTGGATCGCGGCGCTCTGGTCGAGCGCGGCCTTCACGCCGCCGCACCCCGAATGCCCCATGATGACCAGGTGCTTGACGCGCAGGTTGAGGGCGGCGAATTCGATCGCCGTGCTGACGCCGTGAAATTTGCCGCCGGTCTCGTAGGGCGGGACGAGGTTCGCGACATTGCGCACGACGAACAGCTCCCCGGGCAGCGCGCTGAAGATCGTTTCCGGGTCGACGCGGCTGTCGCAGCACGAGATCACCATGACCTCCGGGTTCTGGCCGTAGGTGGCAAGCTCCTCGTAGTCGTCGGCATGGGGGACGAAATGGCGGTGCCGAAAGCGTTTGTAGCGGTCGCTGAGGTTTTCTGGAAAGCTGCTCATCATGGTCTCCGCGTCGCGGCGAGTGTGTTTGAGCAGGCGGGCCGCGGCAAGCGGTCACTTCGGCGCGCGTTAATGAATTGCTGTCTCGGCCTTTAGGCCCTGGGTGCGACGGAACGCCCATGAACGGCCGAGAGGTTCGGTTGCGAGGGCCGCCGGGAGCCGTTATCGTCCCGGCCCGGTTGGGAAACCCCAACATCACTGGCATTCGAACGGGGCGCGCAGGTCGGCCCCCTGGGCTGCGGCGCGGGACACCATGACAGCTGCCGACACGACGACCGCCGCGAAAACCTCGACCTGGGGGCACGACCTGCTCGCGTCCGTCGTCGTCTTCCTCGTCGCGCTGCCGCTCTGCATGGGCATCTCGATCGCGTCCGGCATGCCGCCGACGGCCGGCATCATCACCGGAATCGTCGGCGGGATCGTCGTCGGGTTTCTGGCGGGCTCGCCGCTGCAGGTGAGCGGCCCCGCTGCCGGTCTTTCGGTCCTCGTCCTCGAGCTCGTGCAAAAGCATGGCCTCGAGATGATCGGCGTCATCGTGCTGTTCGCCGGCCTGCTTCAGGTGACGGCGGGCATCTTCAAGCTGGGGCAGTGGTTTCGCGCCGTGTCGCCGGCCGTCATACACGGCATGCTGGCCGGCATCGGCGTGCTCATTCTTGTGTCCCAGTTTCACGTCATGCTGGACATGAAGCCGATCGGCACCGGCATCCAGAACCTGCTCGGCATTCCTGGCGCTCTCCTCGATGCGATCTCGACCGGAGATTCGCGCTTGACCGCGGGCGAGATCGGCCTCCTGACCATCGGCACGATCGCCTTGTGGGGTTCGTTTGCTCCGAAGAGCTGGCGCGTCGTTCCGGCGCCTCTCGTCGGCGTTCTAGTCGCGATCGCCGCCGCGGCGATCTTCCGTCTCGACTCGATCAAGTACATCGACGTTCCGAGCAATATCTGGTCGGTGACGATCTTCCCGACCTGGAACACGCTCGCGCGCATCATCGAGCCGCAGATCTTAATCGGGGCGGTGTCGATCGCCTTCATCGCCAGCGCCGAGACGCTGCTCTGCGCGACGGCCGTGGACCAGATGCATCGCGGCCCGCGCACCAAGTACGACAAGGAGCTCACCGCGCAGGGCGTCGGCAATACCATCTGCGGCGCCTTGGGCGTGCTGCCGATGACAGGCGTCATCGTGCGCTCGAGCGCCAACGTCGAGGCGGGCGCCGTGACGCGTGCTTCCGCAATATTGCACGGCATCTGGCTTCTCTTGTTTGCGAGCGTGCTTCCGTTCACGCTGCACTACATTCCGGTCTCGGCGCTCGCCGCCGTGCTCGTCTTCACCGGCTATAAGCTCGCCTATCCCAAGGCCGTCCCGGCTCTTCTGAAGTTCGGCAAGAGCGAGGTCTTCATCTATCTCGTCACGATCGTCATGATCGTCGCGACCAACCTCCTCGCCGGCGTGCTGACGGGATTCGCTCTGTCGCTCCTGAAGCTCCTCTATGCCTTCTCGCACCTCGAGATCCGCAAGGTCGAGAACGGAGGCGAGAACAGGACGGATCTCCATTTGAAGGGCGCGGCGACGCTGATCCGCCTGCCCTTGCTCGCGGCCGAGCTCGAAACGTTAAAGCCGAACACCCACGTCCATGTGCACATCGACGACCTCGACTACATCGACCATGCCTGCATCGATCTCCTGACCAACTGGGATCGCCAGCACCGGGCGACGGGCGGCTCGCTCGAGATCGAGTGGGAGGGGCTGTCGAAGAAATATCACCAGCGCAGCGCGGCTGGCATCAAGGCCGCGCGCCAGGCCGAAAAAGCCGTCTGAAACCGACGACTTATCGGCGTCATCCACTGCTTTTCCCCGGGCTAAGCCGCACGACTTTGTTCGCGTTGGTTTCGCACCAACTTTCGCCTAATGTTGCACCGCAGCGACAACGGGAGGCCGGCCATGCACCAGGTGAGACCGCGCCGCAGCGTCCTTTACATGCCGGGCGCCAATGTGCGTGCGCTCGAGAAGGCGAAGGCGCTGCCTGCCGACGCGCTGATCCTCGACCTCGAGGATTCGGTGGCGCCGGACGCCAAGCCCGAGGCGCGAGCCAAGGTTTGCACCGTCGTCAAAGCCGGCGGCTACGGAAGGCGGGAGATCGTGATCCGCCCGAACGCGCTCGAGACCGCCTGGGGTGCTGCCGACATCCTCGCCGCCGCCGAGGCCGCCCCCGATGCCATCCTGGTGCCGAAGGTCGCCCATCCGGGCGACATCATCAGCGCGGCGAAGATCCTCAAATCGGTGCACGCGCCGGATAAGACCAAGCTGTGGGCGATGATGGAGACGCCGATGGCGATGCTGAATGCGCGCGAGATTGCCGCCGCCGGCGCCGATCCCGAGAACCGCCTTGTCTGCCTCGTCATGGGCACCAACGATCTCCTGAAGGAATTGCGGGCCCGCGCGCTGCACAACCGCTTCGCCGTCGTGCCCTGGCTCGCCATGACGATCGTCGCAGCGCGAGCCTACGGGCTCGACGTGATCGACGGCGTCTACAACGATTTCAAGGACGAGGAGGGCTTCCGTGCCGAGTGCGAGCACGGCCGCACCATGGGCATGGACGGCAAGACGCTGATCCATCCCTCGCAGGTCGGGCCGTGCAACGAGATCTTCTCGCCCTCCGACGAGGAGGTCGCCTGGTCGAAGAAGATCATCGTCGCCTTCGATCTGCCCGAGAACGCGAGGAAGGGCGTGATCACGGTCGAGGGCAAGATGGTCGAGCGCCTCCATCTCGTGCAGGCCCGCCGCACCGTCGCCATCGCCGGCGCCGTCAAGGAGATCGAGGAGTGGTTTTGAGGCCGGCTGCGGTTGGTCTGCTGGCGACGCGGCAACGCCGCGCTCGCGCCTAGCGTGGAGAGATGCCATAGGACGCGAGGACAAAGGCGCAGGATCGGACGGCATGACCACGACCAAGACCAACCCCGGCAACTTCTTCGAGGACTTCCGCTACGGCCAAATCATCCGCCATGCCACGCCGCGTACGATCACCGAGGGCGACCAGGCGCTCTACACGAGCCTCTATGGCCCGCGCTTCGCCGTGCAGTCCTCCGACGCTTTCGCGCGCGCCATCGGCTATCCGCAGGCCCCCGTCGACGACCTCCTGATGTTCCACGTCGTCTTCGGCAAGACGGTGCCGGATATCTCGTTGAATGCTATCGCAAATCTCGGCTACGCCGAGGGCCGCTTCCTGCGTCCAGCCTATCCCGGCGACACGCTGTCGACCGTGTCCGAGGTCATCGGCCTCAAGGAGAACTCCAACCGCGAGACGGGCACGGTCTACGTGCGCTCGACCGGGAGCAACCAGCGGGGCGAGGTTGTCCTCGAATATGCGCGCTGGGTGATGGTGAGGAAGCGCGACAAGGAAGCCCCCGCCCCCGAGGCGATCGTGCCTAAGCTCGCCGACCGCGTCGATCCCAAGCACATCGGCGCCGCCGTGCCGAAGATCGATGTCGCGGCCTACGACAGGGCGCTCGCGGGCTCGCCGCACGTCTGGGGCGACTACGAGGCGGGCGAGCGCATCGACCATGTTGACGGCATGACGCTCGAGGAGGCCGAGCACCAGATGGCGACGCGCCTCTACCAGAACACCGCAAAAGTCCACTTCAACCAGCACACCGAGGCCAAGGGCCGCTTTGGCAAGCGCATCGTCTACGGCGGTGTCACGATCTCGCTCGCCCGCGCTCTCTCCTTCAACGGCTTGAACAATGCTTTCCACATTGCCGCGATCAACGGCGGCCGCCACGTGGCACCGCTCTTTGCCGGGGACACGGTCTACGCGTGGTCCGAGGTTCTGGAGAAGGCGGAGCTGCCGGGGCGCACCGATGTCGGCGTGCTGAGGACCCGCCTCGTCGCCGTCAAGAACCAGGATTGCGCGGCGTTTCCGCTGAAGTCGGCGAGCGGCGACTACGCCGAAGGAGTCATCCTCGACCTCGACGTGTGGCTCGTCCTTCCGCGCTGAGGCGTCCGTTGTCGGTTGCAGGCCGCTCGTGCACCTGTGCTACAGTCGTCTCGCCCTGTGTGGCGATTCTCATTCCGTTGCGTAACACCTCCCATCCGCAGACAATTCCGGGCGTTAGGCCGAAGAGGAAGGGCACTTGATCGGTTCTTCGATCGGCACCGTTCATGGCGCGGATCCCGCGCTACTCCGGTGAAACAGGCGAGTAGACCTTGACCCATAAAGTCGCCGTCATTGGTGCGGGCCTCGCGGGCTTGGCTTGCGCGAGGCAACTGCGCCGCGCGGGGTGCTTCGTCGAGGTCTTCGAGCAGGATCGGATCATTGGCGGCCGCATGGCGACCGCGCGCCAGGGCCTCGTATCCTTCGACCACGGCGCCCAATACCTGACGGCGCGCTCGGCGCTGTTCCGCGGCTACATCGACGAGCTCACGGCAGGAGGCTATGCTGCCCGCTGGACGCCGAAGGCAACGAGCGGCGACCAGAAGGGGGTACAGCTGCATGCCTGGTACGTCGGCACGCCGGGGATGTCGTCGATCGTACGGCCGTTGACCGAGAGCGTGCGCATCCATGCCGAGCGGCGCGCGCACACGCTCGAGCGTTCCGACAAGGGTTGGACCATCTGGTTCGAGGACCAATCGACCGCAGGCCCGTTCACGGCGGTGGCGGTGACTGTGCCTGCCCCCGATGCGCGCCTGCTGCTGGGCCGCGTCGAGGGCATGGTCGAAGCTCTTGCGCGCGTGCGCATGTCGCCGTGCTGGGCGCTCATGGTGCGCCTCGACGAGCGGGTGCTGCCCGAGCAGGACGTCTACTCGGACATGAGCGAGGTGATCCGCTGGATCGCCCGCAACAGCTCGAAGCCGGGACGCACGGGCAAAGGCGAGACCATCGTCATCCATGCCTCCCCGGCCTGGACGCGCGACACCATGGACGCCGAGCCCGACGCTGTCGCAGACGAGCTCTGGGGCGAGGTGACCAGCGTCTTGAAGCTACCCGCCGTCCGCCCGCCGCTCATGACGGCGCACCTCTGGCGTCACGGCCTCGTCGACCAGCATCTCGGCGAAACCTTCGTCTACTCGACCCACCACAAGATCGGGACCGCCGGCGACTGGTGCCTAGGGCGGCTGGCAGAGCATGCATTCGAAAGCGGAGTGGGCCTCGGCAAGGCAATCATGAACTCGCTGACCTAGGCGAGGATGCTTGGGCGCCATGCCGCGCCCCCGGGCCTGATTGTCGAATTGCCGCTCCCTTGCGACCGCGCTAAACCTGCCGACGAGCACTTAGAGGGGATTGCCTGATGGCCGAGGCCAAATCCGAGCGGAGTCGTGCGGTCGAGCGTCCGCTTTCGCCGCACCTCGCGATCCACACGCCGCACATCAACATGGTGATGTCCATTCTCCACCGGCTCACCGGCGCGGCGCTCTATGCCGGCTCGCTCCTGCTCGCCTGGTGGCTGATCGCTGCGGCGTCGGGCCCCGACTATTTCTCCTATGTGAGCGCCCTGTTCGGGAGCTGGCCGGGCCGGATCGTGCTTTTCGGCTACACCTGGGCGTTGCTCCACCACATGATCGGCGGCATTCGCCACTTCATTTGGGACACCGGCCGAGGCTACGACCGCCATACGATCGACCTCCTCTGCTGGGCGAGCGGCGTCGCCTCGGGATTGCTCACCCTCGCCGTCTGGGCCTACGTGTTCGCCTGCACGGGAGGGCTCGCGCCATGACCATGCGCACGCCATTGAAGGAGGCCCGCCAGCTCGGCTCGGCCCACGAGGGGACCGGCCATTTCTGGCTCCAGCGCATGACGGGGGCCGCCAACGTCGTGCTCGCGCTCTTTCTCGTGTGGCTGATCGTAAGTCTCGCGGGCGCCGACCACGCGACCGTGAAGGCGGCGCTCGCCCGCCCGCTCGTGTCGCTCGCACTCCTCGCGCTCGTGCTGTCGGGCACGGTCCACATGCGCATCGGCATGCAGGCGATCATCGAGGACTATGTGCACGGCGAGGGCGCCAAGGTTGTTCTTCTCATGCTGAACACCTTTTTCGCGGCGGCAATCGGCGTAGCGTCGGTCTTCGCCGTCATGAAGCTCACGTTGGGAGGCTAGGCGCGATGGCGGGCAAGGCGAGTGGCGGGGAGAAGACCAATGGCGGCC
>CAVUEM010000051.1:0-12026 GCA_963740475.1 uncultured Alphaproteobacteria bacterium
CAGTTTTCCTGGCGGCGCTGGCGATGTCAGCTTGGGTCAACTTCGAGGCGGTTGCCCCGAACCGGCCGGTCACGTAGTTGACCACCGCTGCGATCTCCGCATCCGAATAGCCAGCGCCGAAATGGGGCATGAAGCCGGCAGTCTTCGTCATCAGAAGGTGCGTGCCCTCGATCAGCGCCTGAGTGGCGTTAGTGCCTGACGGGTCATTCACCGTTCTGGAGCCGACCAGTGAGGCATAGTGGGAAACGGCGCCCTTGCCGTCGAATTGGTGACAGCCATGCATGCCCCTTCAAAAACGTGCAGGCCAGGCCCGCTTTCTTGGGGCGGAGGGTGCTCGCTGACCTGACGTGGAGCGGACGGCGTCGGGGCCGCGGCGGCATCGGCGCCGTCGCCAAACGCCGGCACGCTCTTCAGGTAGGTCGCTATCGCCCTGATGTCGGGGCCGGTCAGGTAGCGCAGACTGTTGTCGACGACTTCTGACATCGGACCGCCTGCCGAGCCTCGGCCCTCGGCATGGCCAGCCGATAGATAGCCCTCAAGCTGCTCGTCCGACCAACTACCGATGCCCCAGCCAACGACCGGGAGCGAGATTGTAGGCTTTCCAGCCTTGGATAAGAGCGCCGCCGAACTTGCCTTGTCGAGGCCGAACATGAGATTGCGCGGCGTATGACAATCGCCGCAATGGCCGAGAGCCTCGACAAGATAGGCGCCACGGTTCCAGTCAGCCGGTTGACTTCCTGTCGCTGGAAATGATGCTACGACGGTGCTCAAGCGTATTCCAGAACATCATCAGGTAGCGCTGATTGAACGGGAACGCTACGTCGTTCGAGGCGGTGTATATCTCACTGGCTTCGAGGCTGAAGAGGTAAGCCTTGATCGCGAGCACGTCGCTGTCCGTGAGCAGCGCGTAGGACGGATAGGGAAACGCGGGATAGACAGCTCGCCGTCTTCGCCGATTCCCTGATGCAGCGCTCTCAGGAACTCCTCATCGCTCCAGTCCCCGATGCCTGTCGCCGCGTCCGGCGTGATGTTCGTCGAGTAAATCGTGCCGATCATCGGCAGCTTGAACGGTAGGCCGCCGGCGAAGGGCTTGCCGCCCGGCGCCGTGTGGCAGGCCGCACAATCGCCGGCCCGGGCAAGATATTCGCCGCGCGCCACCAGATCGGCATTGGCGAGGTCTGCGGGGACGCCGGTGGGATTGGGACCATTGAAGGCCGCAAGATCGACCTGCTTGCCCTTGGCGAAGCCGCTGGGATCGCCAGCGCGAAGCGCCAACCAAGCGACCGCCGCGATCGTCACTAGAGAGATCGCCAGCAGAGCGGAGTTCGTCTGAAGCGCCTCATGTCAGCAATCTTTTTCCGCTGCCTCGTCCGAACATGATTACCTTCAGCGCGCTAGGCCGGGCGCAATTGCTCCTTGATCGGAAGCTTGCGAATACGCTTGCCGGTCGCCGCGAAGATGGCATTGGAGATGGCCGGGGCAATTCCAATCGTACCAGGCTCGCCGATGCCGCCCGGCGCTTCGCTATTCTTTACAAGGTGCACCTCGATCTCCGGAATTTCATTGATGCGCAGGACTCGATAGTCGTTGAAATTATCCTGCTCGACGCGGCCGCCCTTCAGCGTGATCTCGCCCCACAACGCGGCGCTGAGCCCAAAGATGATGCCGCCCTCGATCTGCGCCACGATCGTGTCGGGATTGACGATCTGACCGCAATCAACGGCACAAACGACGCGCCGGACCTTGACCTCGCCCTCCTTCGATACCTCGACCTCGGCGACTTGGGACAGGTAGGTGCCCATGGCGAATTGAACCGAGACGCCACGGCCCACGCCCTCGGGAAGGGACGTGACCCATCCCGCCTTATCGGCGGCGAGATTGAGCACGCCGAGCACACGCGGCTGCTTGCCGAGCAGCGAGCGGCGAAATTCGACCGGGTCTTTCTTCGTTGCCACGGCGAGCTCGTCGATGAAACTCTCGACGACGAAGATATTGTGCGTGGGTCCTACGCCGCGCCACCACCCGGTGGTTAGACCCGGAGGCTCATCACGAACATAGTCCACGAGGATGTTGGGAATGTCGTACGGCATCTCCTTCGCGGCGCCGCTGACGGCATCTTCGTCGAGACCGTTTACGAAGGCAGGGGGCGCCCAACGCGCCAGGATCGAAGAGGCCGTGACGCGGTGATGGTAAGCGACCAGTTGGTCTTGCGCATCGAAGCCGGCGGTGAACCGGTCGTAGTAGTAGGGTCGATAGACGTCGTGCTGGATGTCCTCTTCGCGGCTCCAGACTATCTTCACAGGGCCATCGACCTGCTTCGCGATCGCGACGGCCTGGGTAATGCCGTCGACGTCGAGCCTGCGCCCAAAGCCGCCGCCAAGCAGATGATTGTGCACTTGGATCTTTTCGGGCGGGAGGCCTGTGACTTGCGCGGCGGTGGACTGCGCCCGGCTCACGACTTGTATACCGACCCAAATATCGCAGCTGTCCTTGGTGACATGCACCGTGCAATTCATTGGCTCCATAGCGGCGTGCGCGAGGAACGGCATCTCGTAGACAGCATCGATCTTCTTGGCGACCCCCGGTATAGCCTTGGCAAAGTCGCCGTCGCTTCGGGCGGTCACGCCTTCGTTCTGCGAGGCGCGCGCCATCTGCTCAACGATGCTCTCCGTCGTGACGTTCGCGTTAGGCCCGTCGTCCCACTCGATGTCGAGGGCTGAGAGCCCTTGCATCGCCGCCCACATATGATCGCCGACCACAGCGACGGCATTGTCGATCTTGACCACTTGCCGTACGCCCTTGATCGCCATGGCTTTGCTGTCTTCGACGCTCTTGAGCTTGCCGCCAAAGATCGGACTTGCGGCGACGGTCGCGAACTTCATGCCGGGGATCATTGCATCAATGCCGAACTTGGCCTTGCCGTTAACCTTATCCGGCGTGTCGAGACGCTTGGCCGGCGTTCCGATCAGGGTGAAGTCCTTGGGATCTTTGAGCGTAACCTTGTCAGGCACCGGCAGCTTCGCCGCCGCGTCCGCGAGAGCTCCAAAATTGAGCCTTTGTCCGGTAGGGGAGACCACCTCGCCTTTTTCGGCGCGGCATGAAGCGGGATCGACATTCCACTGAGCCGCCGCCGCCTGGATCAGCATGACGCGAGCGGTCGCACCGGCGCGGCGCAGTGGCTCCCAAAATCCGGGCACGGATGTTGAGCCGCCAGTGACCTGCTCGCCGAGCAAGGGATTGGCATAGAGCTTGTCGCTCGGAGGCGCCGCTTCGAGGCTCACCTTGCCGAGATCGATCTCCAATTCCTCGGCAACGAGCATAGACATCGAGGTGTAGGTGCCTTGCCCCATTTCGACCTGCGGCATGACGAGCGTGATGGTGTCGTCGGGCTTGATGCGCAAGAAGGCGTTGGGAGCGAAGACCTCATCGGCGATCTGCGCCTTAGCGCCGATCGTCCGGGGAAGATAGACGCCGAGCAGCAGTCCGCCGCTGGCGGCCGCGCCGGTGATAAGAAATGTGCGGCGCGAAAAACCCTTCCGCTTTTCTTTGTTATCATCGTCGATCCGCTTCAGCATTGCCTACCTCTTCACCTCAAGCGGATTGCGATGCTTGTTTGATTGCGGCACGAATGCGCGGATATGTGCCGCAGCGGCAAATATTGCCCGACATGGCTGCGTCGATCTCGGCGTCGGTAGGATTAGGATTGCTCTCGAGAAGAGCTACCGCGGACATGATCTGCCCCGGCTGGCAGTAACCGCATTGCACGACTTCGATGTTGAGCCAAGCCCGTTGGATTTTCGCTCCGCTTTCCGTCTCGCCGATCGCCTCGACAGTCGTGATCTTCTTGCCGACGACATTGGCGACGGGCGTGATGCAGGATCGGATTGGGCGGCCGTCGAGGTGAACCGTACACGCTCCGCAAAGCGCGATCCCGCACCCGAATTTGGTTCCGGTCAGCCCGAGCACGTCACGAAGTGCCCACAAAAGAGGCATGTCATCCGGGACATCGAGTTGTTGTTCTTGGCCGTTGATCAGCAATGTCGGCATTTGATCACCTTGCGAATGAAGGCTGCTGTCCAGCACATCATCACATCCGCACGACCTGAACAGGCCGATCCGGTGTCACTGCCAATTCGACATCAATTTCCCTGACAATTCAACAGCACTTCCGTGCATACCGTCCAGGAGTCCCCGGTTTTGGCACTCTTGGACCTGACCCGTTGGCGTTGAATTTGTCTGCTTCTGGCACTTAGCGGACATTCCACCCGCACAGACGAATGTCCGCTATGGGGGCAAAGCGGACATTGACCAACCGCCGCCTACCAAACTTGATTTATGAGTACACGGCCTAGCGTTCCCTATCAGCGCCAGTGTAACGGCCAACGCGCCTAGCACATTTCCCCCTATTATAATGGCTGGTCAAATGCGCCCGGCTAACCCTTCGGGGCCCTGACTGCGCCAGAGGAGCCACGAATGATTAGGACCGTTCCGCTCGCACTCGCCGTCGCTCTTCTCACGGGGCCCACTCAAGCTGCCGAGAAGATCGCCCTCGTTTGCTCGGGAACAGCGACCCTAGAAGACCGAGTGCCCCACCCCCTTATCGGCCAAACTCTCACTGTGGACTTGGAGCATAAAACCGTAAGCGGCTTTCTCGGCCACCTCGCCGTTATCGGGGTCTCACCGACCTACATCTCACTGAGGGGACTTGGCGAAGAGAGCGACCTGGTAGGGTTCATTCAACCCTATTCTGGGGAGACACTCTTAGCGAGCCCCAGGCGCTCCTACGACCTCAACTGTCAACCCGCCAAGCCCCACACCTAAACACGAAGGGCCCCGTCTAGGGGCCCCTACTCCGCTACGCTACTTCGCTACGCTACTCCTCGTCATGACGAAGTTGTCGTGACCATGCCGCGAAGCCGTTCGCGCCACACTTGCTCGTCTTGTTCAGCGAGCGTCGGACCCTGAGCAAAGTTCAGGAACGCACTAGCGCGATAGCCCTGCCGATACGGATCGGGAAGCTGAGCAAACTTCTGCATAAGCTCCGTCTCTTGATTGCCGAGCTCAACCCACAGCCGACACGCAAAGGCCAGAGTTAGATGGACGGTGTCGGGAGAGTGATGCTGCAGCATGCCCTCAGGGTCGCGGTCGGCGTGCTTGAGGAAGTTCGGCACGTCCCTGAACACCTTTCCCATCTTCGAAGTCTGGTCTTCGAGAATGGCCAACACGTCCTTCATCGGGTGGGCCTGATGATTGATTAGGTCTCGCATGATGCTGAACGCCGCATAGGCTAGCGTGTGAACCACTAGGCTATTGTCATTGGCGAGGCGCCACCGCAGAGCCCCTTCGAGTTGCGCGTTGGCAGCTTCAATCTTGGAAATATTTGTACTCATACGTGTGCCCTCAATTCGGGTGCTCGCAGATCACCCGTGTCTTGTGCCGTAGAAGGATGCGTTCGGTAGGGCGTAGACGGACGGCCTCTGCGAAGGCGGCTTTGCCGAGCTTGAGGTCCGCCGAAGCGGCGAGAATGGTCTCGACCCGCGCACCGGCGGCATCCCATTGCTCGACACGGAAAGGCAAATCGTCGTCAAGAGCCCCCATCAGCCGATGGGAACAGAACGGGAACATTCTGTCAAGCGCCCCCGTTAGGAGCGCTGATTTCCGCCATTTCTGCCCCAACTTCGACCACTACCGTTCAAGTACATTAGAATAGCGGTCGAGGTTGCCCACGGCCCGGTACCGGGGCCGCTTGCCCTTCCCCACGTCGCGGCGATCAAGGACGAAGCCTTGGGCCGCTAGCAGCTTCTCCAACTTCTCGCTGGCAAGGTGCTTTGAGGTTTTACTGAGCGAGAGGTTTCCGACGAGCGCTTGAACGTCCCTCGCCGTCATCCATGCCCCCTCGTTTGACGCGAGGGTCCGGGCAATGTCTCCGAGCTTACTGTCGCCGCGCATCGTTGGCGGGAGCCCAGCCGCCCAGCTCACAACCTTCGCGCCCGGAAATGTCCGCTCCCACCACTCTTCCGAGAAGGGAACGCTACCCCTGAGCGGGGACGCGACCCAAAGGTGAGTACCTTCCGGCACGCCTCCATTGACGTTCATACGGATTGCGATGCGCCCCGCCGCTTGTTGAAGGTCGTGGGCAACGTCCGTCAAGATCAGCTCGTCCAGCTCATCAATATCAAGATGCTCTCCCGGCTCGCAGCGGGTCGCGCCCATCCCGATAGATTTGTAGTGCGCGACGGGGCGCCGTAGCGGGCCGCCGATAAATTCATGCTTCCTATCGAGGAAGTCATTGCGGCCGGTGTGGAAGCCCCAAGTTACATAAGCGTCTCTGTCCGGGTCTCCACCCGCAGCGGTTATCGCGCCGCGGCCGAAGAAGCAGCTTCAAAGCTCCTGGACCCAAACAAGCACCCGACTGTCATTTGTCGCTTACGACACGACGAAACCAGCCCAGATAGATATTCCCGCGAGCACTAAGCCGACGATCGCGCGGGTCCACACGCTATCTTCGTAGCCGGCGAGTGGTTCATCCCACGATGAGTCCTGCGCCGCCTCTCTGAGCTTCATATACACAATGGCAGTGTCTGTGTTGTCGGTCATAGCAACCTCCATGCGACTCTGCCAATTCACCTGCCGATGCAGAAGTCAGGATACGAGTGAGCGTAAACATATCAATGTCTCCCTTGAAGTCTTGGCGGCACACTTGTGCCAGCCTTGCGTCGATCCGAGACTGGGAGCACGGGCGGAGCCGCACCCCCAGTCCACATCATGCCGACCATCTAAACCTCTTCCTCAACACTTATTGGCGGGGTTGGGCCTGTAATTAGGCATTTGACGCACGCATTCAGTGGTCTTCTGCTCGCGCCCAGCAGAGGTTTCCCGCCAAGTCGAGCCTTTGCCTGGGATGACATCAGTCGTCATCGCGACCAACATCAATCCTGCGGCAACCAGCAGTGCTGTCCAGTGTGTGGTGTCCATGACAACCTCCTCTAGGTTTTCGCTCAGGACATCTGAGCCTGAGAAGAGTGTCTCGCCTCGGGGATTCGTGCGCTCTGGCATTTGCCACAGATCCGACTATGGGACATCGCGATCTCCTCTATTCAGGAACCAATGCTTGTGGCAAAAGTGGACTGATGAAAATGGCCACATTGCGAAGATTGAGGCAGTCCACTTTTGGTGAAGCGGCTCTGGCTGCCGTCAGCCTCGACCGCGCCGATCGCGAGCCGCTTCACCGCCAGCTCGCCGGCGAGCTGAAACGCGTCATCCTGGCGCAGACGATCGCCTCCGGCGCGCGCCTGCCATCGAGCCGGGTCTATGCCGAGGAGCTCGGTGTGTCCCGGGCGACGGTTGTTGCGGCGATCGACGAACTCATTGCCGAGGGCTATGCCGAAAGCCGACACGGTTCCGGTGTCTACGTAGCGCCGGATCTGCCGGATCACGTGCTGGCAGCGGCGGAGCAGGAGGCGCCCCTGATAGAGAGTGCGCTGCGACGTCCTGAGGGGGTGAGACCCTTCCAGCCGTCCGCACCCGAACTTGCGCTCTTCCCGCATGAGATCTGGGCGAAGCTCATGCTCAAGACGTGGCGCAATCCGGTGCGCGAGCTTTTGGCCTCCCCTGATCCCCTAGGCTGGGGGCCGCTCAGGCTCGCCATTGCCGATCACCTGCGTGCCTTTCGCGGCATGCGCTGCGTGCCCGAGCAAGTCGTGATCACCAGCGGTGCCGGCGAGGCGCTCGAACTTCTCGCCCAAAGCCTCTTCAAGCGCGGCGACAAAGTCCTCATCGAAGAGCCCGGCTATCCTCTTATCCGCCGCACTCTCTCGGAACTGGGGCTCAAGACCGTGCCGATACCGGTTGACGAAAACGGCCTCGATATAGCGAAGGGCGTCAGGAATGCGCGTGCCGTGCTGGTAACGCCGGCGCGTCACTATCCGCTCGGGATGACCATGCCGCTGGCCCGCCGCCTGGCGCTGCTCGAATGGGCACGATTGCGCAAGACCTGGATTATCGAGGACGATTATGACAGCGAGTATCGCTATCAGGGCAAGCCGCTGCCCGCGCTGATGGGTATCGATGACTCAGGTGTCGTCATTTCATTGGGCTCGTTCTCCAAGACCATGCTGCCAGGTTTGCGCATCGGCTATCTCGTCGTGCCACACAATCTCATTAACGACATTTCAGCGGTCATGAGCGAGCGTGGCGGCCGCGTCTCGATCTTCCTGCAGCCGGCGCTCGCCGAATTCATGCGCCTTGGCCACTATGCTATCCACATCAGGCGTATGCGTCGGCTCTATACAAGGCGGCAACAGGCTCTGCGCGAGGCGATCGCGCACCATGCCGGCGATCTGCTCTCAACATCGCCCGAGCCGGCCGGCATGCATCTCATCTGCACGCTGCGCAACGGCATGAATGACCGCGACGCGTCGAAACGCGCTGCCAGGGCCGGGTTGCTGGCGCGTGCCCTTTCGGACTATTTCGTCGGCGAGCCCTTCCAGCACGGGTTGGTTCTCGGCTATGCCGGCTTCGATGAAACGGTAATCGACACGTCCATGAAGACGCTCGGCCAGGCGTTGCGCTAAGAAGCATGACATGGCAGCGTTACAACGAGACGTTCGGCGCTCGGATGTCCGCTATGGGTCATAAGCGGACATACCGATACGTCCGCGCCATGTCCGCTTTCCGTCGCTCGTTAACTCGGCGGCCGGTTAGACGCTCGTTGGGCTCCATAACTTCGGGGACGGGGCGCAAAGACAAGAGCCCGACTAACATAATCCGAGCTCTCGCTTATGCTCGTTGCTACGGGGGCGAAGCTGCCCCGCTGCTGCCCGAATGGTGAAGACACCACCGGGGCCCTACCATCTCAAGGATTGTTCCCCCCCTGTGTAACAGGCCACCCTGGGATGGCTGCGCGGACACCAACAGCAGCCGAGAGCTTTCGTTCCGTGACGAAGGAAAGTTCTGTCAGGCGTGTCTAAAGCGCACCACCGCCCGGGTTGCGGGACCGGGTGCAAGTCAAGCGTTTTCCCCGATTTCTAGTTTTTTTCCGCGAGAGATACGGTGGGGCCCCTACGGCAGCAGCACGGCGGGGGCCCCCGAGGGGGAAAGCCGACGGCCCCCCCCAGGCCGGCATGCGTCTCATCGCCACGCGATCTTGTGGACGGCCTTTAGTCTCCCCAAACGTCGTCGAAACCTCCACGCCTCGGGGACCACCATGAAGCTCAAGCACCTTCGCCGCGAGAAGGACGGCCGCGTGTACGTGCGCCGCAACGGTCGCTCGATCCGTCTTCGCGCCGCCACGGGTTCTGACGCGTTCATCTCGGAATACGCGCAGGCTATCGAGGCTACTGGCTCTCCGAAGGCCAGCGTCAAGCGAGCGGTGCCCGGTTCATTTGCCTGGCTAACCCAACGCTACTTCGCCTCGGCCGAGTTCCAACAGCTCGCCCCTCACACTAAAGGACGCCGACGCAACATTCTTGAAGGACTGGTAGAGCAGCACGGCCACAAGCCCTTCGGACAGATGCAGGAGCGACACGTCAAGCAGCTTCGTGACGCTCTGGCCGACAAGCCCGGCTCAGCAAACAATCTAATGAAGTCCCTCAAGGGTCTGTTCAAGTGGGCCGTAGAGGCGGGCCTCGCTCAGCACGACCCGGCTAAGGCGGTTCCCAAACTCCGCTATAGGACCAACGGCTTCCGCACCTGGAGCCCGGAGGAGGTTCGCCGCTTCGAGGCTCGTTGGCCCGAGGGCAGCACACCGCGCCTCGCCCTAACGCTCCTCCTGTACACCGGGGCCCGTCGCAGCGACGTGGTGAAGCTGGGCCCTGCCAACTTGCGGGACGGCTGGCTCACCTACACTGCCGAGAAGACTGGCACAGAGGTCACTATCCCGCTGCTGCCCGAACTGGCCGACGCTCTTCAACATCATGATAAGGGGGACACGTTTCTCAGCACCTCACATGGCAAGCCCTTCACCTCCGCAGGGTTCGGCAATGCCTTCCGCGAATGGGCTGACGCCGCCGGTGTGCTCGGCTCCGCGCACGGTCTTCGCAAAACGGGCGCAACACTCGCCGCCGAGAACGGCGCGACGGAAGCGCAGCTCAACGCAATCTTCGGCTGGGCGCAGGGCTCCCGTGAGAGCGCCAGATACACAGCAGCGGCTCGCCGTAAGGTGCTTGCCGAAGCCGGAGCCCGCCTGATTTTTGTCCCATCGAAACCGGCTGGGACAAAAAGGGGCGAAAGTTCAAAGGAAAACAAGCCCCCTTTGGAGGGGTGGTGGGCCCGGGAGGGCTCGAACCTCCAACCAGACGGTTATGAGCCGCCGGCTCTAACCAGTTGAGCTACGGGCCCTGCTCTCGCTCCGGCCGCGCTGGGCGGCCAGGCGGATCCGCCCTGCTCGTGGCGGATTCCCGCCTCATAGCAGAGTTCGGCGGGCCTGCGAATTGCCGGAAGTTAATTTGCGCTTTCGGCTCGCCCAAGCGATCCTCGTGACGGTGCCCCCACCCTCGGGAATCCCCATGCCCCTCCCCTCGCCGAAATATCTCCTCGCCTTATCCCTCCTCGCCTTCGCCCCACTCCAAGCTCTGCCCGCGCTCGCCCATGACGAGCCCGACAAGCGCACCATCTCACTCTCGGCCTCGGGCGCGGTCAAAACCACGCCCGACAAGGTCGACATCTCGACCGGGGTGACGACCGAGGCCAAGACCGCGCGCGAGGCGCTCGACCAGAACACCGGAGCGATGGCCAAAGTGGTCGAGGCGCTGAAGGCCGATGGCATCGACGCCAAGGACATCCAGACCGTCAATTTCTCGGTCGGCCCCGTCTACGACCAGCGACCGATGGACAAGCCCGCGCCGCCCGAGGTCGTCGGCTACCGCGTCACCAACCAGGTGCGCATCACGCTGCACGACATCAAGAAGCTCGGCGCCATCCTCGACAAGGTGGTGACGCTCGGCTCGAACCAGATCGATTCCATCGAGTTCGGCGTGGAAGAGCCCGAGGCGCTGAAGGACGAGGCGCGCAAGCTCGCGCTGAAGAATGTCACCGACAACGCCAATCTCTATGCCGAGGCGGCAGGCGTCGGCCTCGGCCGGATCCTCAGCATCACCGAGGAAGAAAGCTCCTATCAGCCGCGCTATGCGCCGATGGCGACCCGCATGGATTCGGCAAAGGAAGTGCCGATCGAGGTCGGCACGGCCTCCGTCGAGGTGCGCGTCAGGGTGAGCTGGGAACTCAATTAGACCGCAACCCCGAAAACTCAGTCCCGTCATCGCCGGGCTTGTCCCGGCCATCCACGACGTCTTGTCATTGCCCGGCTTGACCGGGCAATCCAGTAACCCCGGCTGCCACAGACAACTGCGTACATCGACTACTGGATTCCCGCTTTCGCGGGAATGACACCCCGAGTGGCGGGCATGACGGGATTCTGCGGGACTGCAATTCCTGATTCATATCAAGGAAGAACGACCGGGCTTTCCAGTAATTTAGCTGCCATGGCTTCCCCCAACGCCAAGCTCGCCGGCCGCGAGGACCGGCACGCGCGCGACCGCGCCATCATGGTGACCCGGCATCTGGCAGCGCGGGGGATCCGCGATCCACTGGTGCTCGCGGCCATGGGCGCAGTGCCGCGCGAGGCCTTCGTGCCGGAGCATCTTGCGGACTTCGCCTATGAGGATTCGGCGCTCCCCATCGAAGTCGGGCAAACGATCTCCCAGCCTTACATCGTCGCCCGCATGATCGAGCTGCTGGAGCTCGAGCCCACCGACAAGGTGCTGGAGGTCGGCGCGGGCTCCGGCTACGCGGCGGCCGTACTGAGCCGCATCGCCAGCAAGGTCTATGCGATCGAGCGGCATGAGGTGTTGGCCAATCAGGCCCGCGCGCGGATCGAGCGGCTCGGCTACACCAATGCCGAGATCATCCATGCCGACGGCACGATGGGATGGCCCGACCAAGCCCCGTTCGACGACATTCTCGTCTCTGCCGGCGGCCCGAAAGTGCCTGAAACGCTCAAGCTGCAACTCACCATTGGCGGCCGCCTC
>CAVUEM010000052.1:0-19967 GCA_963740475.1 uncultured Alphaproteobacteria bacterium
AGCCAGATACCCTGCGCGCTGCTCGCCTTCGGGGACAATACGTGCCACGGCCTTGATGCGCGCCTCACGCTCGAGCGCCAGCGCATCGATGCGCGCCTTGAGCGCTTCGATTTCCCGCCGCTTGCCCGTGAAGTCCGGGGCAATCCGCTGCGCCTGCCATGCGATGGCGAGCGCTTGCCAGGCCTGGTCGGCGCGGACGAAGGCGTCGAGGGCTGCGGTTCGCGCCACCTCCGAAGCGCGGCGACGACGAGTGAAGGTCAGGACTAGGCCGGTCCCGGCAGCGAAGAATGCTAGTGTCGCGATCGGATCGGTGACCCCAAGGGCAGCGATCGTGATGCCCGCCAATCCGGTCGCAAGTCGGGCATGCTGCGAAGTAAGACGCAATGTTTTGGTCGCCGATCCCGGCGGTGGGACCCAATCTTCTTCTCTCGGCAAGGGCCAGGGAGGCCCCGGATCGGCGATGGCAAGGTATCTCGTCCATATCGTCTGCAGGTCGGCGATCGCCGCCGACACGACCCGAACAACGCCGCCGAAGAGCTTGGCGCCACTCCCTCGCTCAATCGCGCACCAGGGGCACGACTTGAGGGAGGACGGATATTGGTGCCACGCGACCGTCGAGCACTCGGTGAGAGAAGCCTTGAGCGCCTCGAGCGTTCGAACCCAATCCTCGGGCGTCGGGCGCCCGCCACGGCAACCGTCGGGATGGAACGCTCGTTCGAAGTACTCCGCTATGGCCGGCGTTGCCGCGCTAAGTGGCACAGTAAACGGTGGCGGAGACATCTTGGTGCGGCCAGCGTCCCGGCTGTAGGCGAAGCGGCACTCGGCAATGGCCCGTTCGATCGGCATCTCGCCGAGGCCGAGAAACCGGCCCGCAAAGGGATGCCGCCCCATGAACAACAGGTGGAAGATCAAGACCGCGAGCCCAAAGGCATCGTGGTTGGGTGTCCGGCGGACAGAGGCCAGATTTCGCCCCAGAACCTCCGGCGGCGTGAACAGCTCGACGCCGACGCGGCAGGGGAAGCGCACGCCGTCGCCAACTTGGAAGGAGTCGCAGTCGATGGCCGCCACCGTCCCATCGTTGCGCACGAAGATGTTGCCGTGATTGACGTCGCCGATGATGAAGCCGGCCTGGTGCACCGAGGCGAAGAGCCGCGCGACATTGGCCGCCACATGCGCGAGGAACCGGAAGTCTGCGCTCGGAAACGTGCGCACGCGTCCGCGAGGGCTATAGAGCTCGTGGATGCCGCGCGCATCCTCAATGCGCGGCATGATAAAACCAACGACGGCTCCCGAGCGGGTCCTGAGGCAATCCAGCGGCCAAGCCGTAACACCCAGAAGATCGGGCGTGCCGGACCGAACAAGAGCCTTGAGCTTGTCGACGTCCCGCTGCGACGGAGTGCGCCGATAAATCTTGGCCAGCAGCTCCGGCCGGCGCGCGAGCGCATAGACGATGCCTTCGCCGCCGGAGCCGACCTGGGGTCCAAGCTGGTAGGGCTCGCCCTTGACGACGCCCATTAGGGCCCGCTGTTGTGCGGGCGGCGCGGGATTAGCCCTGCGCAGAGACTTGAGCGCCATGATCGGGCCTCAGAAGGGTAGCGCAGAGGATCGACTTGTCATCGTCTGTGCGGCAGTTGACGATGTCGGACGCTAAGAGCGCGGCAAGTTCGCGCGAGATGCTGAAGGCGTGGCCACCGCGCTCGCCGGCAAAACTCCTGAAAAGCCTGTCGAAGAACGGTCCGTGGGCAGTCCGCGTGCGAAAATCAAGCACGAGCCGCTCGAGGCCGTCGGAGAAGAGGCAGACACTCTCGACGCGCCCCGGCAACTGCTCGACCCGCAGATATTCCAGCGCATCGCCATCGGTCAGGAACCGCGTCGTGTTGATAAATTCCCCATGGTCGGGCCAGAGCACGGGCTGCCAGGAATGGTGGGCACCATCTGCCGCAACGACAGCGCCATCGCCGATTTGTCCGACGGCGCCGCCGCCTGCATGGAGGATGGCCACCAGCAGCGTGCTCGCGAAGTCGCCAATGTCGCGGTCCTCATCGCCAGCGAGCGCCGCGATGACGGCGCGCGCCTGTTCGGCGCCAAAGCGAATGAGCTCGGCGGCCTCGAGAGCTGATGCTGCCCCCGCTCGAGCGACTCGCGCACGACGTCGACGAAGGTCGACGTGGCGAGCTTGGCCCCGACCTCGGCACGCTCGGCCGAACCTGCCCCGTCGGCCAGCGCCGCGATCAGGACTTCCGCGCCCGAGGACGGCCGCCACACGTGGCAGGCGAAGGCGTCCTGGCACGGGGCGCCGCACTGCTGGTGCGCGGTGCCGATCGCGCTCGCGCCGGCCCAAATCCAAGTCGACGTCATTCGATGCTCGCCCAACCGCTCGGCGTTGTGTCGGGAGATGGCAACAGCAGCCGATCACCCACCTGCGACTGCGACACGCCCGAGAGCGAATTCGAGAGCCATTGGAAGAGCTCGCGGAACATGAGGCCGCGTAACCTGATGGGGGCGCGGACGGAGAGCTGCTTCAACGTGGCCATGTCGGCCTCGTCGACACCGACCGGGAAGAAGGCGAGCGACTTTTGCCGTTCTCCCACCTTGATGGCGGAGCTCGCGGCATCCCAGTCGTCGGTGGGGGCGCCGTCGGTGATGAGAAATATCCAGGGTCGATAGTAGGCAACACCGTTGGCCTGATACTGCTGCTTCCGAAGGCGCAGCAGCTCGAGCGCCTCGGTGATGGCAGCGCCCATCGGCGTGTCGCCCTCGGCGACGAGCTTGGGCGGCGCAAAGAGGTCGGCCGTGATGAAGTCTTGGACGACCGTCACCGGGCCGAAGGTGACGATGGCGATCTCGACGCGCTTCGAGGCCATGGCATCGGCAGCGAGCTCTTTCTGGAACTGTTTCAAACCAGCGTTGAGTTGATCGATGCGCGCGCCCTGCATCGAACCCGATGTGTCGAGTAGCAGCACGCACGGACAGCGCGGCTCAGGGTTGTCGACAAAGCTGACATCCGAGAATGGAACTTGGGCAAGTTCTGACATCGATGGAGCCTTTCTTGGATTGGACGCGGACAATGAAGGGTGAAGCCGGGGATCACACCCAGCGCCTACCGGCGTTTGCCTTTTAGGATTTTGGCGGAGCAGCTCCGCCTTACGGCTCGTGTCGCGCTAAAGAGCGCGCATGATGGGCCGCTGGTCGTAGCCGTCTTTTGTATACATCCCTATTCCCCGCGTTGCGGTGTGATCCAGCCCGAACCGTAAATCACCGGGGTGTCAGATCCTGTCATGCCATCTCAACTCTGGCTCTCAGTTTGCTTTATTTGCGTCCTCGATTCGTCCTAAGTCGAGATGCTGGAAAAGGCGCATCAAACCGGTCGCAAGCTCGTTCGCGGCCCTCTTGGCGTCGTCGTGGTCACGCTCTTTGATCGCGCGCAGTCCGGCAGACGCCATCCGCGAGCCGATGATCATGGTCTGGTGCGGTGACAGGCGGAACCACGCCGCGAGGTCGATAAAGCGCATCGCCGTGTCGGCCGCGTATTTGTAGTAGGCCTCCGCCACAGCCTGATCGTTCTCAGGTGCCTCGGTCGTTGATGTCATGATGGTCCCTTTACGTTTTGGTCAGTTCGGAGCCAGCTCTTCCAATTGATGCGAGGGATTAAGTGGTGCGTGCCTCGGTGAACGTGAAACCATCCTCGAGTGCCTCAAGAACTCCTGCCTTGCGCACGATCCGCGAGATCGCTGACTGAGAAATGCCGAGTTGGCGCGAAAGCTTTTGCTGGGATATGTGCCGAACCTGCTCGAGCACGAGAGCTTCGAGCTCGCACGTGATCGCGGCACGCGCCTTAGAGGCGGGCCGATTGTAGACAAGCGCAGTCATGGAAACCTCCGCTTCGTTTATCGCCTGACGAGGCGATCTCATCATTGGCTCCACCGTGCTGCGGAACAGTCGGTTGGCAGGAGCGTTCGCTCCACTCTTGATGACGTAACGCGACCTACTCTGGCTGAGATTTAGGAGAGGTCAAGAGCAAATCTCTAGGCCCTGGTCGGCGGACGCAACTCGACGCTCACAAGAGCCGCGGCGCCGAATGCCATACCCTCTTTGCGATTGCGAGCCATGCACTCCGTTCGTTGCGACGCACCAAGTCGCAGCTACTGGGGTGAGACCGGCCGTACCGCAGACGTGAGTTGCACGGGGAAATTTGACCCTAAGCGGTCACCACAACGACGGCGGCGGCGTCCGTGCGCCCGGCGCAGCGGTAGCTGTGTGGCGCAGATGGGTCGAAATAGATGGAGTCGGATACATTGAGCGTATGCTCCTCGCCGTCGATGGTGATGACGAGCTTGCCTTTTCAGCACATAGACGAGCTCGGCGCCGTCGTGGGTATGCGGCTCGGACGGTCCAGCCCCGGCCGGAAACTCGGCATGGTAGCCTTCCAGCTCGCGATCGTTGACAGGGAAATCGAGGCTCTCGAAGAAGTAGGCTGGCTCTTCCTGGCCCGGCCGGTCGGGGAGGCGCACGCGATCCCTCGCCCGCACGATGGCCGCGACGCGCCTGTCGGCGCCTTCTGAGAAGAAGTGCTCCAGCCCGACGCCGAACACCAGCGCGATGCGCAAAAGAGTGGGAAGCGTCGGGAAAACGTGGCCGCACTCGATCTTCGACAGCATCGCCGGTGACAGGCCGGTGTGCGCGCCGAGCTGCACGAGGCTCAGCTTCTTTCTCTGCCTGAGCGTTCGGATCTTGGGGCCGATGGCGTAGTGCTCAAGCCCTTCGGCGAGTGTGTCACTCAGCATTCCTGCGCTCCATTTTCGTCTCGCTCAAAAAAGTCGCTGCCAATTTTACTCAAGATAAAATTCGTTTGCATGTCACGACAGCGTGATTGGTATTCAAAAAAGTTTTCTCTATATGAAACTCCTGTCTACAGACGCGTTGGCCAGATGCCCGCGTCCAACCCCCGAAACCGAAAGTTGAAGGAGGCTAAGTATGAAGTCGCAACTCAAGACGCTGACAATTGCCGCCATGGCGGCCATCGGCATGGTCCTGGGCGCACCGGACGTATGGGCCAAGGAGAAAAACATCGTTGAGACGGCGGCTGAGGCCGGCAAATTCGCCACGCTGACCAAGGCGCTCGGCGCGGCGGGGCTGGTCGAGACCCTTAAGGGCGAAGGTCCGTTCACAGTCTTCGCGCCGACTGACGAGGCGTTCGCCAAGCTGCCAGCGGGCACCTTGGAGTCTCTGCTCAAGCCCGAGAACAAAGACCAGCTAACGGCGATCCTCACCTATCACGTGGTGCCGGGCACCGTTAAGGCGGCAGAGGTCGTGAAGCTCGACGAGGCCAAGACGGTGAACGGCCAGAAGGTCACCGTGAAGACCAGCGGCGACACGGTGATGATCAACGACGCCAAGGTCACCACCACCGACATCGCCGCGTCGAACGGCGTCATCCACGTCATCGACACGGTCATCATGCCGCCGAAGAGCTAGGTCGGAAGCTTAAACGCAACCTCGCCGGGCGGCCGCCGAAGGCAGCCCGGCCCTTTTACGAAGGAGTGATACGGATGAAACCGTTAAACCTGATTACGCTGGTCCTAGTAATTGTCGGCGGCGTGAACTGGGGCCTTGTTGGTTTTTTTGACTTCGACCTCGTCGCCGCAATTTTTGGCGAGGGTTCGTTCCTCGCGCGCGCCGTCTACTCCCTCGTCGGACTGTCCGCGCTATGGCAGCTGGTGCCCCTTGTTGCCGCGTTCAGAACGGACGAAGACTCGGCCCTACGGGGGAGCTCAATGCGCTGAGCCAGGACAGCCCTGCTGCTGCCACCCATCCCGGCAGCCGCAGGGGGGCCGTTCGCGACGCTCCCTGTGCTTGAGATCATTCGGGACACAACCAGAATTCTGGGGTTCGCCCATGGAAGCGACGCGAACCTGCCGAGAGGTTTTCATGGTAACGCTACTGGCAATCTTTCTCGCAATTTTCATTCCGGCATACGCGCTTTTCCTGCTCGGCATCACGCGCGCGGCGTAGCCTGAGACATGGATTAGACCAGCGAAAGCTGACGGCTCCATCACGATGAGTCGGCGACGTTGAGGCTGTGGTGCGGGGCTCTCACACCGCGTCGTGCTTGCGTGCTGGAGGGAAAAATCGAGGAGCCTCCTCCAGGGTGAGGCGCTCGATTGGGGACACTTCCTGCCCCAGGCGGCGCAGAAGGCGACGCTCGCGGCATTTCTCCGGCTTTTCGCCGGTTGACGTTATGCTGACGATAGCTTCTGGCCCGGCTCTGCCGTGCCGCCCTGACTCAGACACGTCCGCAGCCGACGGTCCAGCCGCCGTAGACTGCCGTAGACTCAAGCTCAATTTGTGAGTTCACGCCCTAGTTCAGCGCGAATATCGAGGCATTGAGCGCCGAGGCGAAGGCCACCCACGAGGCATACGGCATAAACAGACACGCCGCCAACCGATCCCGCCGCCAGGTCGCGGCGATGAAAGCAACGAGGACGGCCAGAAGCAGAAGGATCACGGCGAACGCGAGGCCGATCTGGTGGGCCGAGAAAAAGACCGGCGACCACAAGAAGTTCAGGGTGAGCTGCGCCCACCAGAGCTTCATCGGCCAGCCACCGCGATCCCGTCGCCAGAGGCGCCATCCGGTGATAGCGATCAAAATGTAAAGCGCCGTCCAAACCGGACCGAATACCCAGCCTGGCGGGTTGAACGCGGGCTTGGCCAATTGCGCGTACCACTCGCCGGGCGCCGTCAGGTAGCCAATGGACAGGCCGCCTCCTACTACAAGAACGAGAAACAGAGCGAGTGAAATATGCTGCTTCATGGTTGAACTCTCCATTGTTATTTCGCTGCCACACGCTCGCGCTCGTCAGCCCGCGCCTCGGCGAGTAGGGCGATGAGTATCGGCTGCATTTCGTCATTGGCGGTGTGCGAATTGTCGTTGACCTCGATCAGTGCAGGCGGGGGTCGAGCAGGAATCAAAAAGGCTGACTGGTGATGCCTCAGTTTGATGCTCAGGCTATGTCTGGTTGTGGCCCTTCTCTGCCGTTCGTTGCGACGCACCAAGTCGTCAGCTAGTGGGGTGAGAGCGGCCGTGCCGCGGACGTGAGCTGCACGGGGAAATTTGACCCGAAGGCGACAGTTGCGAGTGTCCGCTTTTTGGAGCACGCAAGGACTAGGGCGCGCCCCTCGTCATCAACCATTTGAAGCGCCGTCGATGCGGTTGCTCGCGGTCACCGCTAAGCGTAAATTTGCGGCCTGTTCCCCTCGTGGAGGGGGCGATGACCGATCCAAGCAGCCGCCGCAAGCTGGCCGCGATCTTGAGCGCGGACGTGGTCGGCTATTCGCGTCTGATGGCGGCCAACGACTGCCACCGTCGAGACCCTCAAGTCTTATCGCGACATCATCGCCCGCCTGGTGGCGGGCCGCGGCGGCCGCGTGGTCAACGCGCCCGGCGATGCGCTCTTGGCCGAGTTCCCGAGCGCGGTCGAGGCGGTCCAGGCCGCGGTCGAGGTCCAGAAATAGGGTGTTAGCGTCTCCGAATTACGCGCGCGCACACGCGCGGATCACGGGGGTTGAATTCGCCGGGCCGGTGTCAGGCCCGTCTCGGCGATAAGGGGCCGCTGGCGGGGTCGTGGCATTCCCCAGGTCGGCGGCCCCATTGGCTTGTTATCGGGGCTGGCGCTTGCGGCCCTGGTCGTCGGCGTCAGACACACCGACGTGGGGCCCGGCTGAGAGGTCGGCCGGGCCCCGACCTCCTTCAGCGTGCCAGCTTGCCGAGGAGCTGGCGGACGCCGGCCATCGTCTGGCCGTAGATGACCGCCCCACATAGCGCGCGGATTTCGATGTTCTGCCGAGCCTTGTGGGCGCATTCGGCGCGGTAGGGCGGGCTGACCTTGGCCGCCGGGATTTCCAACACCGTGGCCTCCGGGACGCTCGCCTGCGCCTGGACGAGCAGGGCAGTCGCCTCCTGGGCGGTCGCCTCGCGGAAGGCGAGGAGCGTCTCGCGGCTAAGGATGGTCCACGGGTTGACGTTGTTGTGACTGGCGTCGCGCCAACGTCCATCCGCGTCGCGCTCGTAGCCGTACACGGCCTCGGCGGCGGGGTTGTAGACAACGATAAGCGCGCGCCCCGAGCTCTGCTCGAGGAGTGTGAGATGTTGCGACATTGGGGATTACCTCCGCGCGAATTATACGCGCTTCGCGCGGGTATTTCGCTGCGACATTAGGCGGGGGCTTCTGCGGAATAGCGCAGAAGTATCGGCAACTTGAGTCCGAATCGAACTCATGTGGCGGCCCTTCAAAGCAGGGTAAAATCTGCGTCCTGTAATTCAAGTTATGGGACATGAGTTAAGTGGGGCGTTCCAACACAGAGAGGGATGACATGACCATCGCTAAGGCCGCGCGCGCGCTGCGACATGTGATCGAGGACGGTGCTACCGACGCCGCGATCCGCGCCGTGATGCGCGAGCACCCAGGACTGACGCCAGCTCAATGGGAGCAGGCAATGGACCTCGTGCGGGACGAGTTCGCTATCGACATGGAGCAGCAGACGGAACATTTCGTGCGCGATGTCCTCTACCCGCAGATCCTCCGGCTTGCCGAGAGCCTCGCTGCCAAGGGCAGTACCGAAGCAGCCGAGATGCTGCCAGAGCTCCGGGCCAATGTCGCAGCACTAGCCAAGGGGACACTGCAATGACACTCCACAATCAACTCGTCGTGCGTGATCCGGACGCGGGCGAGCTCGCGCTGCCGGACGACCTTGTGACCGTCGCGCGATCCTTCATCGCCGAGGCCCGCGCCGATCAGACCCGCGCCGCCTACGGTCGAGCATGGCGGTTGTTCGAGACGTGGTGCGGTTCGCATGGTCGGAAACAGTTGCCGGCGTCGCCGGAAACAGTTGCCGCATGGCTCAGTGCGATGGCCACGGGAGCCGACGGTCGCAAGCCGCTCGCCCGATCCTCGATCAATCAGGCGCTCTCCGCCGTGCTCCTGGCGCACCGGACGGCTGGGCATTCGTTCGATCGGAAGCACCCCCTGATCGCCGAGACATGGCGGGGGATTTCCCGCGTCAAGGCGAAGGCGGATGTGGTGCGGAAGGCGAAGCCCGTGCTGGCGACGGACCTGCAAGCCATCCTCGACACCCTCCGCGACGGCAAGCGCCGCTCGACGCTCGCCACCAGGGACCGGGCGCTCCTCGCGCTCGGCTGGGCAGGCGCGCTCCGGCGCTCCGAGCTCGTCGGCCTCGACTGGCAGACGCTCGGCACCGGCCAGGGCTTCGTCACGATCGACGAGCGCGGCGTCTCTATCACGCTCGCCACCTCCAAGGCCTCGCAGGATGCGGCCGTCACGGTCGTGATACCGAAGGACGACATGCCGACGGCGGGGGAAGCGCTTGAGGCCTGGGCTATGGGCCGCCGAGCTCGAGCCCGGCGCTCCCGTGTTCCGCCCGGTGGACCAGTACGAGAACATCGGGGCCTCCCGCCTCACCGGACGCAGCGTGTCGCGCGTTGTGAAGGCTAGGGTTGCGAAGCTGGCCCGAAGCCGGGGCAAGACGAAGAAGGAAGCGGCGGAGCTCGTCGCCATCTTCAGCGGGCATTCCTTGCGCGCCGGTTACGCGACGAGTGCGGCGGCGAAGGACCTGCCCGGCTATCGCATCCGCCAGCACACGCGCCACAAGTCGGCCGAGATGGTCGACGGCTACATCCGCGAGGCTGAGCAGTGGACCAAGGGCGGGCTCAAGGGGGTTGGGTTTTGAAGGATTCGGAACACGGCGCTGCCAGCGCTTGCCTTAGCTGAGCGCGCCTTAGCGGTTCGGTAAAACCGTCCGCTATCGATGTCTAAGCGGACGACGAACGGGCGTCGCGACGATTACAGCTCCTGACCCTAGTCGGACTTAAGATTGAAACCACGCGCGGAGCAAATGCCTCCCCGCGCGTCAAACAAGGCAATCAACACAGAATTTGGTTGCAGTCGCTTATGGCCCTCAAACGTGCCGTCTCGCGTTTAGGGCAGTTGCGTCTTGCCTTTGTATCTGCCGCCACAGAGGGTGTCCGTCAGGTTCTCGCACAAATAAGTACCGCCACCGCTCGCACCTTGATATTTGCCGGTACCCCCGGTGATTTTGTACGTGGAACTCCTTGAGGTGCGAGCCCTCCTCTATGGTGTCGTAGATCTTGTCCCCGTCCTTGAAGGTGAACGTGCAGGTTCCCGCCCCCTTCCAACTTTCATCGGGCATGAACTCGTACTTTCCGACGCAGTATTCTGTATATTTCGGGGCGGCAGGATCGTCGGGGACAGCGACGCACCGCGCGGCCATGTCGACCAGCTTATGCCCCTTTTCCGGCTCCTTCTCGTCCCACTTGTCGGTCGCGCATGCAAGAACGCCCGCGTCCTCCACAGTCTTGCCTGCGTTTGCCGCTCCCGGTCCAAGAATGAGCAGCGCTATTGGCACAACGAACAGCTGCTTATAGTTCATGGCAGTCTCCTTCCGCGCAGTTAATCTTGGTGGAAGGTTGGCAGGCCATGCCAGCTCGTCGTAGTATGTTACGGTACTATTACCGGTACGTAACGGCCCCCGATGCCGGCGCGTTTGAAGTGAGCGCATGATGGTCATGCCGTCCGATGGCAGGAGCGACTCCGATCGGAAGGCCATTCGCGAGCAACTAGACCGCATCCTCAAGAGTGGCTCGTTCCTACAATCGCGGCGCCGCCAGCGGTTCCTAGACTTCATCGTCACTGAAGCTCTGGCTGGGCGCGGGGACCGGCTCAAAGGCTATAACATCGGCCTAGAGGTCTTCGATCGTCCCGAGACGTTCGACCCTGCCATTGACCCCATAGTCCGCCTGGAGGCCGGACGACTGCGTGACAGGCTTCGCGAATATTATGAGACCGACGGCCGAAGTGATCCTATTCGCATTGATCTCCCGAAGGGCGCGTACACACCACTAATCGAGTTTCGTAAGCCAGAAACATGTGAGTTCGGGACGCCACCAGGTCAAGGTCCCGATCCCGTGCATGCGCCGGTTGCGGCTGCAGACAAGCAGCTCTCATCGGCGTACGCCTGGGTCAAGCGTGGCATACGATGGCAAATGGCCCTGCCGGCCTTGGCGGTGATCCTAATATTGGCCGCGACCGCCGCGTGGCTCACCCGCGATGCTTGGATGCCGGCATCAGGAGGCGCGCCGGAAAGCCCGATGCTTGCCAGGCCCGAGAGTCCAGCCATCGCGGTCCTCCCCTTCGTCAACCTGAGCGGCGACGCGCATCAGGAGTACTTCAGCGACGGCTTGACCGAGGACATCATGACCGCCCTCTCGCGCGCGCCCGACCTTCGCGTGCTCGCGCGCAATACCACCTTCCAATACAAGGGTCAGGCGGTCGATGTCTCCAAGCTTGGACGCGAGCTCAAGGTGCGCTACGTCCTTGAGGGCAGCGTCCGGCGTACTGACAACCAGCTTCGCGTCACGGCGCAACTCATCGACACCGATACCGGGACCCACATTTGGGCCGATCGGTTCGATCGCGAAATGGCCGACGTCTTTCTTGTCCAGGACGAGATCGTGAGCGCCATCGTTGCCAAAATAGCTGGCAACTATGGTGTCATCGAGAGCACCGAGGCCAAATCGGCCACGCGCAAGAATCCCGACGAAATCCGAGCCTACGACCTTGTTCTGCGCGCGCAAGATGTGATGCGGCCGGAGTGGACACGCAAAACCTTTAGCGTGGCGAAAGAATTGTTGCGCCAGGCGATTGCCCTTGATCCGTTAAACGCTCGGGCCCGCCGCGAGGCGGCTTGGCTCGCTACGATCGGCTGGGTCTTCCGGTTCGACGACACTCCGGTGCCGCAAGATGAGATTTTGGAGCAGGCCACCAAGGCGGTTCAGCTCGACCCCGCCGACGCGCGTGCGCACATGGTGGCCGCCTCCGCATACTTTTTCGGCAAGCAGCTCGATCTTTTCGAGCATGAAGCCCAGCAGGCTATGGCACTCGCGCCCTACGATGCCGAGATCCTAGTTACTCTCGGAAACATGATAGCTAATTCGGGAGATTGGCAACGTGGGTTGGCATTGGTGATTAAGGCCAATGCACTTAACAGTTTCGGCGCTTCCGGTTGGTATCAGGCAACGATGTATAAAAAATACTACTTGGACGGCGACTACGAACGTGCGCTCGAGATAATAAGGCAGGGCCCGGAGGGGCTTTACAAATATATTCAGCTCATTGCTGTTTACGGCCAACTCGGCCGCAAGCGGGAAGCATTGGAAACCTGGCGCAAGTTGCTCGCGGAGGATCCGAGTTGGACGGCCGGGAGCTTCGAGAACTGGTACCGCATGTGGAACATGCACGATGCGGACATCGCCAAATTCATGGACGGCGTCTTTAAGTCAGGCGTGCTCACAGCGGAAGCCAAGCCCGACCAGTGAGCTCCCAAGACCGGCTTACGCGTGTTGCGGGTTTCGGCGACCGCGCATTAGACGCTCCCAGCTTCCCAGAGTGCTCGGTGTGGCGACACTCGTCATCTCCGAATCACGCACCTCGAAGGCTTCGTTCAGCCGAGAGTTGCTACATCGACGAATGACTGTTATTGGCCCTTCTCTCCCCTTCGTTGCGACGCACCAAGTCGTCAGCTAGTGGGGTGAGACCGGCCGTGCCGCGGACGTGAGCTGCACGGGGAAATTTGACCCCCAGCGGACTGTCGCAGCACACCGATTTACCCGCAGTACGCGCACACACGCGCGTGTCATGGACTTCGAGTTTCGGCAGCCCCTAAAGGAGACGACAATGGCCACTCAATACCAGCAGCGCTGGCTCGCAGCCGTCGCGAATAGCGGCGAGGCCGAGCCACCGCACAAACAGGAGCGGCCGTGCTGCGGAGCTCGGACACGGGCCGGCCATCCCTGCAAGCGCCGCTATCTCGGACGTGGCGGGAAATGCCCGAACCACGGCGGCCTAAGCACCGGCCCGAGGACGGAAGCCGGCCGGCAGGCGATCTCAGAGGCACAGCGCGCCAGGTGGGCCGCCTGGCGCCAGGCGCATCCCCGGGTCGAGCTCGAGAAGCCTGCGAAGCAGCCACCAGCCGAGCCGAGCCAGGTCGACCTCGAGGAGCTGATCGCGGCCATCACGAGGCCGGCCGAGCAGCCCCGTCTCGCGCCTATCACGCCGCCGGCGAGCGAGGTGCCGCAATTCGCGTCTGAGGGCCTGCGGGACAGCCTCAGAGGCGATCGGCAGCGCCCGTCGTTCTCGAACGTGGGCTATTCGCGGCTCAAGCGCCGCTGATCGAATTCGCCGGCATGGGTGTGGGCATTCCCATGCTGGCGATCAGGGCCGCTGGTGGAGTCGATGTCCTCCACTGGCGGCCCAATCTATTCGCCGACCGGGCGCGTCACCTGGTTCGGCGATACCAGGGGCAATCCTGTGGAAGCGCAAGAAGCCCTGGACATCGAACAGCGAGCTCACGAAGCCGGCCGGCACGCGCACTGAAACGCTCCTCGCCTCGCCCGTTCGTCGCAGCGCACCAAAGCATCAGACCCTCTCTCCGCCAGTCACAGACCGCTCGCAGCGTTTTCACGCGACCAAGACCCTTAGGAGACATGACGACCAAACTTGTCAAAGTCTTCGGCCCGTACGTCGAGCAGCGCTCTCAATTGGGTGGAATGCTGGACCTAAGAGCTGCTGCGTGGCATGCGAGTGCGCAAGCAACTGCGGTCAATATTGGCGCGCGAAGGAACGTCCAGCTGTTGCCATAGAGGATGGCGATGGCCGCTTCACTACGCGGCTCGCCAATCAGCATGAGCGCGGCGACCGCCACAAGGCCAATGATCATCATACGATAGGCATGGCCGAAGAATTCGCTGCTATCGCGACCGGGTGCCCGTACTGTGTCCAGTTTCCTCTTGAGTTGGTTCGCCCAGACCGGCCAATGCGGTCGCGATGCCAGCACGCTCCACAGTGTAAGAAACACACACACCAGCAAGGCATGCCGATATTCGGAAATTCTGGAGGCAAGCCTTGGATTGGTTAGCGATGCAGGTTCCTGCATGAAAAAGAAGAATGTGCTGAATAAGTCTTCGCTCAAATCGAACCACGACTGCATAAGGTTGCCAAGAAGGCTGTCGGGACGCTCGAGCGCGGCAATCGTAAACACGGTGTAGGCCGTGCAAAGCGCAGTATTGACGAGCACCACCTGAACAATGCTCGGCGAACCTTGCTCTCGGCCATGAAGGCCACGGTTTCGGCTCGGTTGACGCAACGCGGCTTCTCCCTGGCGTGTCGCAAGCAGAGCTATGGGTGTCAATCTTCGGCACAGTACCCTGACCAGCGCTGCTGGTTCGCGGGATTATCTGCAGTTCTCCGCATGACTCATGCCCTGGACTCATGTTATCATACAATAATAAGAAGAACTGATGTGTGACGCATGATGACTGCAGCACAGCTGCGGGCTGCGCGCGCCCTGCTCGGGATCGACCAACAGACGCTCGCGGAGCTGGCCGGGGTCTCGCTGCCCACCATCCAGAGAATGGAAGCGAGCCAAGGCAATGTGCGCGGCGTGGTCGATACGCTCACAAAAGTCATCGAGGCGTTGAATCGCGCCGGCGTCGAGCTCATCGGCGACAACGCCCGCAGCGAAAGTGGCGGCCGGGGCATCCGCTTCCGGGAACCGGAGCAGAAACCGATATCGAGGCCGGTGCCCTCCGACAAACGCAAGAAGGGGGCGGTCAAGGAGCGAAAGAGGTAGCCGTCCCCGGTTCGTTACAGAGAGGGCAAACTCGGAAGGTGCGGGGCTCGGCCGATGGGCGCGACTTTGGCGTTGGGATGTGTGGGGTCCCTCTTGCTGCTGGCGGGGGCGGCGGCAGCTTTCGGGCATGCGCCTCATGCAACGAGGCTTGTCTACCTCTCGGCTCTTCTGATCTCTGTCGCTCTTCTTGCCGACGCGTTGGCCGTCGCCTTCCGGGAATCGAGCTCCTCCGACGTCACGCTGCCGCTCGGCCTGCCATGGCTCGGAGCCCATTTCCGGATCGACACTCTCTCAGCCTTCTTCCTGGCGGTCGTGAACCTCGGCGGCGCAGCAGCCAGTATCTTTGCCGTGGGATACGGCCGCCATGAAGCAAGTCCGCAGCGCGTGCTGCCGTTCTACCCGGCGTTTCTCGCCGGCATGAACCTCGTCGTTCTCGCCGCCGACGCCTTCAGCTTCCTGTTCGCCTGGGAGTTCATGTCGCTCGCCTCCTGGGCGCTCGTCATGGCCCACCATCACGACGCCGAAAATGTAAAGGCAGGCTACATCTATCTCCTCATGGCGAGCTTCGGCACGCTTGCCCTCCTTCTCGCATTCGGTCTGCTCGCGGGCCCCGAGGGTGCGTATGCGTTTGCTGACATGCGCACCGTCGCGCACGCCAGCTGGGTGCCGGGTCTCGTTCTCGCGCTCGTGTTACTCGGCGCAGGCTCGAAGGCAGGTCTCGTGCCGCTGCACGTCTGGCTGCCGCTGGCGCATCCTGCCGCGCCCAGTCATGTTTCGGCGCTCATGAGCGGCGTCATGACCAAGGTCGCGATCTACGGCTTCATCCGCATCGTCTTCGATCTCGTCGGGCCGCCCGTCTGGTGGTGGGGCAGCCTTGTGCTGGTGCTCGGCAGCGCGACCGCAGTCCTTGGCGTGCTCTACGCGATCCTGCAACGCGACCTGAAGCGGCTCCTCGCCTACAGCACGGTCGAGAACGTCGGGATCATCTTCATCGGGCTGGGTCTTGCTCTGGCGTTTAAGGCCAACGGCATGGCCGCCGCGTCGGCGCTGGCGTTCACGGCAGCGCTGTTCCACGTCATCAATCACTGCTTCTTCAAGAGCCTGCTCTTCTTTGGCGCCGGAGCCGTCCTCAATGCCACGGGCATGCGCGACATCGAAAAGCTCGGCGGCCTTATTCACCGCATGCCGCAAACGGCATTCGCCTTTCTCGGGGGTGCAATGGCGATCTCGGCCCTTCCGCCCCTCAACGGATTTGTTTCCGAATGGCTGATCTTCCAGGCGATCCTCTTGAGCCCGGCCCTGGGAGAGTGGGGTCTAAAGCTCTTGGTCCCGGCAGCAGGCGCGATGCTCGCCCTTGGTGCGGCACTGTCGGCAGCCTGTTTCGTGCGCGCATTCGGCATCACCTTCCTCGGACGCCCGAGATCACCGGCAGCGGCCGGCGCGCGCGAGACGGACCGCTGGTCGCTCACTGCGATGCTGGCGCTGCTCGGCCTCTGCTTCCTTGCCGGCATCCTGCCGGGCTTTGTGATCGACGGCATCGGGCCCGTCACGCAGGATCTCGTGGGCCAGCGCATGCCGGCCCAGACCTCGATCCCGTGGCTGTCGATCGTCCCGGTCGCCGAAAGCCGCAGCTCCTACAACGGCCTCCTCGTCTTCGCCTTCATCGCCTTCTCCACGTTCGTCTCGGCCCAAGTCATTCATCACTTGGCCTCGCGCTCTTTGAGGCGAGCTCCGGCCTGGGACTGCGGCTATCCCGATCCTTCCCCGGTCATCCAATACACGGCCGACAGCTTTGCCCAGCCGTTGCGCCGGGTGTTTGGCGAGACGGTTTTCCTCGCCCGGGAGCGTGTTCACATTCCGCCGCCCGGAGACCTCGGGCCGGCGCGCCTGGATGTGAGCGTCCGCGACCTCGTCTGGGACGTGATCTATGCACCGATCAACGATTGGATTTCGGTTGCGGCCGAGAGGCTCAATCATCTGCAGTTCCTAACCATCCGTCAGTATCTCAGTCTCGTCTTCATGGCGCTGGTCGGTCTCTTGCTGGTGGTGGCGATATGGAGCTGATCCGCGCCCTCGCCATTCAAGGCGCACAGATGCTGCTGGTGCTCGCCATAGCGCCGCTACTCGTCGGCTTCACGCGCAAGATCAAGGCCCGACTGCTGAGGCGCCGCGGACCTCCTGTGATCCAGCCCTATCGCGATCTACTGAAGCTGGTCCGCAAGGAGGCCGTGATCGCCGAGAATGCGTCCTGGTTGTTTCGCAGTGCTCCCTACCTGATCTTCGCTGCGACGTGGGTCGCGGCCGCGCTTGTCCCGACGTTCGCCACCGGCCTGGAATTCAGTTGGACCGCCGACCTTATCGTCATCACGGCACTGCTCGGCTCGGCCCGTTTCTTTCTCGCGCTCGCCGGCATGGACGTGGGCACGAGCTTCGGCGGTATCGGCGCGAGCCGCGAGATGATGTTCGCTTCGCTCGCCGAGCCGGCCATGATCATGATCGTGTTCACGGTCGCCCTCGTCGCCGGATCGACCCAGCTTTCGGCGGTGGCGAATTTCATGCTCGACCATGTCAGCGTCCGGGTGTCACTGGGCCTGGCGCTGTTCGGGCTCATCATCGTGGCGCTCGCGGAGAATGCGCGCATCCCGGTCGACAACCCGGCAACGCATCTCGAGCTCACGATGGTGCACGAGGCGATGGTGCTCGAATATTCGGGACGCCATCTCGCAGTGATCGAGCTTGCCGCAGCCTTGAAGCTCTTGCTCTACGTATCGCTCATCGCCTGCATGTTTGCCCCCTGGGGCATGGCGTCGCCCGGCACCGCGCCCGCTGCTTATGCTGTCGGCGCCGCCGCCTACGCGGGAAAACTCGCCGTCGGCGGCTTCCTCATGGTCCTGTTCGAAACGTCGATCGCCAAGATGCGCGTCTTCCGCGTGTCGGAATTTCTTGGGGCGGCCCTCATGCTGGGCCTTCTCGCCACCCTCCTCCTCTTCGTCTCCCGGAGCTTCTGATGGGAACATTCGCCTTCGATGTCGCCCACATGCTCGCCGGCGGAATGGTGCTCGTGAGCTTCATGCTGCTCTACCAGGATCGAATGTTCGGGCTCCTCAACGTCTTTGCGCTGCACGCCGTCATACTCTCGCTCTCGGTCTCCTGGCAGGCCTACATCCAGAACGCGCCTCACCTCTACGTGACGGCTGCCATTGCCCTTGTGCTCAAGGCCATCATCATTCCCGTCGCCCTCCATCGGGTCGTCGTCCGGCTCGGCATCCACCGCACGATCGAGACCGTCGGCGGCATCGGGCCAACGATGCTGTTCGGCATCGGCCTTGTTGCCTTGTCCATGGTCGTCATGCTGCGCGCCGCGGCCGAGGCCGATCCGCTGGCGCGCGAGGATTTGGCGTTCGCCCTTTCCGTCGTGCTGCTCGGCCTTCTCATGATGGTGACGCGGCGCAATGCCGTGAGCCAGATCATAGGCTTCATGTCACTCGAGAACGGACTGATCCTTGCCGCCGCCGGCGCGAAGGGAATGCCGCTCGTCGTCGAGATCAGCGTCGCATTCTCCATCCTCGTTGCCTTCATCGTCATCGGCGTCTTCCTGTTCCGCATCCGCGAGCGCTTCGATTCGGTCGATATCGAGGTGATCGACGAGGCCAGGGGCGAACGGCCATGAACGCGCTCGGCTTTCATTTGCCGCTCGAGCCGGTGACCGCGATACTGGTCATCCCTGCCGTCTCCGCCATATTGCTCGCGGCTTTGCCGGGCTATCGCGTGACCGCGCGCCTCAACGTCTTGGCGACCTTGCTGACATTCCTCGCGGCGCTCTTGCTGCTCATCGAGCGCCCGGCGACGACCGGATACCTCTTCGTCGATGACCTCAACGTGGTGTTTATCGTGCTCGGTACGTTCGTCGGCTTCACGACGAGCGCATTCAGTGCCAGCTACATCGCCCACGAGCTGGAGATCGGCCGGCTCACTCCCGCCTACCTGCGCTTCTACCACGCCATGTACCAGGCGCTGATGTTCGCCATGAACCTCGGCCTGCTCGCCAACAACATCGGCCTCATGTGGGTGGCAATCGAGCTGGCGACGCTCACCACAGTGCTCATGGTCGGCATCTACCGCACGCACGAAGCGCTCGAAGCGGCGTGGAAGTACTTCATTCTCGGCAGCGTCGGCATCGCGCTCGCCCTCTTCGGCACCATTCTCGTCTACATGGCGGCACGGCCGGTGATCGGCGAGGGTCACGATGCCATGGTGTGGACATCGCTTGTCGCGAGGGCGAAGGACTTCAGTCCGGATATGCTCAATGTTGCCTTCATATTCCTGATGCTCGGCTACGGCACCAAGGTCGGCTTGGCGCCGTTGCACGCTTGGCTTCCCGACGCGCACGCCGAAGGTCCGACGCCGATCTCCGCCGTGCTCTCGGGGCTCCTGCTCAACGTCGCGCTCTACGCCGTGCTCCGCTTCAAGATGCTGCTCGCGGCCAACCCGCACGCCATCGCGCCGGGGCCGCTCATGGTCACGCTCGGGCTCGGATCGCTGATCTTCGCCGGGTTCATGCTCTACCGGCGCCGCGACATCAAGCGCATGTTCGCCTACTCCTCGATCGAGCACATGGGTCTCATTGCGTTCGCCTTCGGCATGGGCGGGCCGCTCGCCAACTTCGCGGGCCTCTTGCACATGACGATGCACAGCTTGACCAAGTCGGCGATCTTTTTTGCCGTTGGCCACATCTCGCAGGTCAAGGGCACGCAGAAGCTTGCAGATATCCGGGGGCTCACAGAGAGCCATCCGCTTCTGGGCTGGGGCCTTGTGCTCGGCGTCGTGGCCATCGCCGGCTTGCCGCCGCTCGGCATCTTCATGAGCGAGTTTCTGATCGTGAGCTCGACATTCGCCCGTGAGCCGCTACTTGCAATACCTTTGGTGCTGGGCCTTCTCGTAGCATTTGGCGCATTATTGCTGCGCCTGAGCGAGACGGCATTCGGCAAGCCGGTCGGCAGCACGGCGCCGGTCGAGGCCTCCTACGTGCCGCTCTATGCGCACCTCTCGCTCGTACTCGCGGCCGGGATCTATCTGCCGGCGCCGCTCGTCACCTGGTTCCAGAACGTCGCTCGGCTCCTCGGATAGCGGAAAGGAGGCTCGGCCATGCCATTCATGTCTGCACTGATTAACCGCGGCCGGCGCATCGCGTCCCATCGCCCTTACCCGCGCGTCGTCCTCGATGAGGAGACGTGGCGCCAAGCGGC
>CAVUEM010000053.1:0-4798 GCA_963740475.1 uncultured Alphaproteobacteria bacterium
CTGGCTCTCGCTAGAGAGAGCCTTGGCCGAGGAAAGCACCTGGGAAGACGCCGAGCCGGTTTCGCCTGCGCCCCTGCTGACCTCGGTGATATTGGACGCGACCTCCGACGTTCCCTTGGCAGCCTCCGTCACGTTGCGGCTGATCTCCTTGGTCGTGGCACCCTGCTCTTCGACCGCGGCCGCGATGGCACCGGAGATCTCCGACATCTTGTTGATGGTGTTCGTGATCTCTGCGATGGCGCCCACAGCATCCTGGGTCGCGGTTTGCATGCCCGCAATCTGCGCTCCGATCTCGCTGGTGGCCTTGGCGGTCTGCGCAGCGAGCGCCTTGACCTCCTGAGCGACGACCGCGAAGCCCTTCCCGGCGTCGCCGGCGCGCGCGGCCTCGATCGTGGCATTCAATGCGAGCAGATTGGTCTGGCTGGCGATGGTGTTGATCAGACCGATCACGTCGCCGATCCGCTCGGCGGACTGCGACAGCTCGTTGACGCTGGCGTTCGTCTTACCGGCCTGCTGGACCGCAGCGCCGGCGATCGTGCTGCTCTCCTGCACCTGGCGGCTGATCTCGGTGACCGTCGAGGAGAGCTGCTCTGACGCTGCCGCAACGCCCTGAACGTTGGCCGATGTCTCCTCCGAGGCCGCGGCCACGGCACCCGACAGCTCCTGGGTCGATGCCGCAGTGCCCGTCAGTGACGTAGCTGCCGATTCGAGCTGGCTCGACGCCGAGGAAACGGTGTCGACGATGCCGCCGACCGCCTTCTGGAACTCGTTGGCCAGTGGCGCATGTCGGCCTTGCGCTCGCTCGGCGGCGCGCGCTTCCGACTTCCTTCTGCTCGGCTTCCATCTTTTCGATGCGGAGAGGTTCTCCTTGAAGATCTGCGCCGCGCGCGCGTTCTCGCCCACCTCGTCGCCGCGGTCGGCGTAGGGCACGTCGACGGACTTGTTGCCGTTGGCGAGGGCGAGGAGCACGTCGGCGATGGCGCGGATCGGCGTCGAGATGCCGCGGCCGATGAGCCATGACATGACGACGCCGAAGATCGTGCCGCCGATCGCAGACCAGAGCATCATCTGCTCGGTGCTGCCGATGAGGCTCATGGCATCGGCTTCAAGCTTCGTCTCCTCGGCGGTGACCTCGTCAACCACGACCTTGGTGTCGCCGGCGATGTCGGTGGCGAGCTTCGGCATTTCCTTGCTGAGCGCCTCGTCGAGATCATGGTCGATCTCGGCGGCGCGCTCGTAGCCCGCGTGGTACGTCTCGAGCCAGCTTTGTGAGCTCTTCATAGTCCTTGCGGGCCTCGGGCGAGGTGATCACCTTGTCGAGCTGCGCCAGCACGGTCTTCATGTTGGCGAATGCTTTGTCGGCGGCCTCGCGCGCGGTCGTGTCCGCGATCCCCAGCATGCGGTCGACGTTCTTGTTGGCGATGAGGAGCTGCTTCAAGGCTTCGTTGCCGAGGATGACGGCATTGGAGTTGCCAGCGACGCACCCGAAGCGATGAGGTCCTCGAAGTCGGCAATGAGCTTATCGTCGGAGGCATCAAGGGTCTCCTTGACGATGTTCGTCTTCTCGACGTGCAGCTTCTCGCTCTTGTGAGCGAGCTCGGCATACTCCTGGAATTGCTTCGCGAGCTCCTCGATCTTTGCCTTCTCCTCCGGAGTCTTTGCCTGCTTCGACGTGCGCTCGATGGCTTCCTTGACGCTCGCCTCGGCCTCGTGCGCCATCTTGGCGAGCTCGGCATCGTCGTGGGTCGCGATCTCACCGGCAAGGCGGCGATAATTGAGAAAGCTGCGGTCGATGTCGGAAACGTCGTCCTTGACCGTGACCTGCGCGGCATAGCCCTCGAAGTCCTCGCCGACGTGCGAAATGCCAAGGTAGCCCGTGATGCCGACAAACATCAGGGCGAGAATCACAATGGCGGAGCCGATTCCGATTTTGGTGCCGACCTTCAGGTTGTTGAAGGCCGATGCAAGCGAGTTCATGGTGCAATCCTCTGGTCGGCGCGAATTACGAGCTGGTTTCGATCAGGAAGCGGCGGCCCTTACGCTGGACGGGGCGCGCATTGTTCGGGAACAGGGACGCGAACTGGCGGATCTGGTCGGGCGAAGCCTCGATCGGCTCGCGGAACACGGTCCAGGTCAGGCCTTCCGAGCATGGCGGCGTCGTGAGCGAGCCCATGTAGCGGAAGTAGCTTCGTGACTTCGGGAGGAAGTCCGCCGGATCGAACTGGCCGGAGGCCTTGACCTCGGGGCCTTCGCTCTTCGGCATCTGATCGAAGATCGGCTGCAGACCGGCGTTGTGCGCGCCCGGCCTGAAAAATACGCCCACGACCGCAAGGGCGCCCTGCTCGGACTTGTGGACGAAGTGCACCTCCATATCGAAGGCCTTGCCGTCGAGGAGGTGCTCGCTCGGATGGTGGAAATGAAACTGCAGGAGGTCGAACTTCGTCTCGCCGATCGTGCACGAGCAACCGGGGTCGGCGTTGACCTGGATCGTGTGGCCGTTGTTCAGGATGCGAAGCGGGAGAGAGCGATAGTCGAAGGCGACCGTGCCCGCCTCGCCTTTCATGCCAGACGACAGGTCGATCGGCGTCTGCTCGAGCCCGAGCTGGCAGACCTTGAAGTCCGGCGACAGCTCGCCCCAGTGCTCGGGACCCGTCTCGCCGTCATAGGACCAGTGCGGCTTGTGCCCGCAGCGGCGGCACCCTTGTGCTCGGTGGGATTTGCGCCCAAGCGTCCAGCCGTCAGGCAGCAGGCGCACCCGGCCGTCGCCAGGCGAAGAAATGACGCGTCGCGCGAGCGTCATTCTGATCCCCCGAAAATCATCCTGGCGGTACTGCATAAATGCCATTGGATACTTAGCGGATAGCACCGGAGTGGTTTAATAAAAATGAAGCGGCGAGGAACATAAAAAAATAAGAAGATAACAGAAAATCTATTCTAGCGAAAAGAAGCGCCGAAAAGCCACAAATAGCCACATGCAATTAATCGCCGTTCAGAAAACGGCAGCAAAGGATAAGGAAACGGCGCCGCATGTATGATTTCCAACGTCAAACTGGAGTTTCATGTGCTGTGCTATCGCGCCTTCCGAAATCGGGAGCAGGGATAAAGTCAAAAACTACAACCTGCACGGGAATTAATCCGAGCGGCCGAAATAACGGTTGGAATGACGTCTCCTGATCTAGGCATTTGCGAAAGAAAAACACCGTCTAATTCCAAGAATAGTATGCTCGCGAATTCGAGCCACCATATTAAGTGAAACAATCGGCAGCCTACTGAAAAATATTGCACGTTTCGGCCACCTTGCGCCGTGGCGCTGGAACGTGACGAAAGCGCTTGACGCGGCACATGCCAGCAATGGCCGCGGCGCCTTTCGAGAGTGCCGGCAAACGGTAGGAGCCCCTGGCTCCGCCGGGCCGTTCGTGTAATGCGGCCCACCAAGAGAGGGCGCCCCGGTGGCGGCTTGATCGGGAGGCTCACTCTCATGCCGCACATATGCGCCGCACCGGTTCAAAGGGCGCTAATTATTGCTGTCCGTTCTTGGCGCTTTCCGCCTCGACGTGAAGAGCTCGCTCGAGGACGTATTGCATGTTGGCGTCGAGCCACTGCTTGAGCAGAGGCCGCAGTAGCGCGACCGCAGCCTGGTGAAGCAGGCCTTGAGCGGCAGTAGAAAGCCTCATTTCGACTTGCGGCTCTGTCGATGCCTGGCCTGGGCCGCCGGCGGCCGGTGGTATGTCATTTGGGCGGAACTCGACCGGGGCAATCGCCGCCGCGTCGCGTCCGGCCGCGCGCAGCCTCTCCTGGAGCAAATCTGCGAGCGACATCTCTGCTGGCGATCGCCCCATGCGTCCGGCAAGCATGGTGTCGTTGCAGGCGGTCATGTGCCGCGGAACGGCCAATGCCTCAGCCTCCGGCGAGGGCGGGAGGGGAGGCGGAGACACGCTTGAACGCGCTTCGCATTCTCTCGGCGCCATGTCTTCGCGGCCAATTGCGCCCGCATCACGCAGGGAAGGGCGATGGTCCCCCCGTCCACCACTTCGGGCCGGTGGCCGCGTCAGTGGGCGGACTGCCCGAGTAGGGCTAGAGCGATGCAGCCGTGCGCCGGTTGTGCCTGTGCGCTGGCGTTTCCCAATCGATGCTGTATCCGCTGGGGATGGCGGTGCCGATCTGCGGCGACGACCGGGATCGACGGGTTTGGCCTGCGCCGGACGGAAGAGCGCCGGCAGCTCGAAAGCGTCGTCATGTGCCTGGGCAGGCGGCATATCGGCGAGGATGCGCCTGATCGAAGCCAGGATCTCATCGATGCTTGGCTCGCCATTCGTGCCGTCTCGACGCATTATGCGAACCCCGCGAAACGCAAAAAGACTTCGCTTCACTCGAGCGAGCAAAGCGATGCTACGCGTCGGGGGCCGCGACAGGCCCTGAGCGCGCTCAGTCAATGGCTGCAGTTACGAACGTCAACGATCCTTACATCCCGCGACTACGGGCTGTGCTGAAGAGATGCAGGTCGTTTCTGCAGGAACTCATGTTCGGCGCAAGCGCCCGAGCAATCCCTCCGGCGCTCGCTGAGTGCCCCCGCAGCATAGGCGACCAGTCGACAAATGAGGTTAGTGACGAGTTGTTAAGAGAGGGTGATTGAGCAGCATGCGAGCACAAGGAGGAGAGCGACCTGACACATGCGCCGTCGGCGCCAGGCGCACTAGAATTTTGGGCGACGGTCTGCGAGGTGAGGCCCGGTGCAGGGCGAACTTCCGCGCGCAGCGAAGGGAAATTGGAGCCGCCCGGGCGCAGGGCGTGTGGCCAG
>CAVUEM010000054.1:0-7464 GCA_963740475.1 uncultured Alphaproteobacteria bacterium
ACCCGCTACGCCCGCGCGCGCGAGCCGTGGGCCTTGTCTCCTGGCCGGCGCAGAGGGGCCGCTGGCGTGGGTTTCACCTTCCCCGATGCCGGCGGCCCCATTGGCTTGCCAATTCAGATGCGGCAGGGCTTACGAGAGGAGTTTTCGGATCGACCGGGCTAACGTCGATCTCGCCGCCGACCAGACTGCGGCCGCAAGGGCAGAGGACTGCGCCCGCTTCGGTCGAGCAGACCCGCGCGCAGGTCGGGCAGAGCGAAACGCTCGATGCTCTAGATGGAAGAGCTACCGCGATAGGCTCTATGGGCCGGGAGCGACGCCGAGATTGGCGCATCGGGTTATGTTGCCTTCCAATCGGGGTCGCTCCCGGGCCTAGTTTTAGGCCGGATGCGTCGCGCGCTGCGAGCCGCATCCAAGTTAATCGTGAGTGAATGGGGAGAACCGAGCAATCCCCGCTTTGGGGGAGGATCTATCCGCAGCGACTGTTGTGCGCGTCGGACCTTACCTCAAAGGCAAAGCCCAGCCTCTTTGCAGCAAGAGACTGGGCTCTAGGATCGATCGACGCGGCGGAAAAGCGATCGATACCGGCATATTGAGCCGGAGCCGTTAAAAAATCGGACGCGGGGACCTCGCCGAGAGCCTTGCGTTGAGACTCTGTCCGCGGACAAAGGCGTCGTCCGTGCGGACCACTCCCCCCTATGCACGCCGTTTCGGCACGTGGGGGCCTCACTTTACGCCGAATCCCACGCCATTTTGACGACTATGAGCGGGCTGTCTGGGGTTCGCCCCCCGGGCGGCGTTTAGAGATCTCGAGGGCATGAATACGGCAAAGCCCAGCCCCCCGGGGAAAAAAGGGCTGGGCTTCGGATGGCCACCGGTTCAACAGGTAACCGGTCGGTCGGACTACCCTCGCTTCTGCCGGTTAACAAAAACTGAAAGCAGGCGACCGAAGGTGCAGTAACTGCGCGTCGCATCCTTGGAACAGATCCGCGCAGTGGGTGAAGGGCATTGGGTTCTCCGCGTGAGGGCTCCTACCCACTGCATGGATTCCCTGAGACAACCTGTGCCGCACTCTAAGCGGCTCGATCGTCTGCCGATGCTCTAGGGGCGAGCAATGCGGCAATATCCATGGCTGGGACCGGCTTGCTGAAATAGTAGCCTTGCACTTCGGTGCATCCCTCGGCGCGCACCCTTTCCAATTGCTCTTCGGTTTCGACGCCTTCGGCCGTTGTGTCCATGCCGAGGCTGATGCCAAGTCCGGAAAATGCGCGCAAGATGACAGCCGCCTGATCGTTCTTGTCGGTTAGGCAGCTGACAAAGCTGCGATCGATCTTGATCTTATCGAAGGGGAAGCGGTGGAGGTAGCCTAGGGACGAGTAGCCGGTGCCGAAATCGTCCAAGGCGATTGTCACGCCAAGTTCACGCAGACGCGACACGGCCACCAGTGCCGCATCGCCATCCTCGATCATCACCGATTCGGTAATCTCTAGCTCGAGACGTCGAGGCGCCAGTCCTGAAGTTGCCAAGGCGCTGATGACTTGCTGTACGAGGTTTGGGGACTTGAATTGCGCAACGGAAAGATTGACGGCGATCTTGATGTCGGCGGGCCACGTTGCGGCCTCAGCACAGGCCTGACGCAACACCCAATCACCAATGGGCAAAATCAGTCCTGTTTCCTCGGCTAGGGGGATGAATTCGGCCGGCGAAACCCGACCTCGCGTCGGATGGTTCCAGCGCAACAGCGCCTCGCAGCCGCAGATCTCGTTGGACTTCAGATTGATGAGCGGTTGATAGAAGAGCTCTAGCTCCTTGTTGGCGAGGGCCTGTCGCAGATCCCGTTCGAGCGCGAGGCGCTCTTGCATGCGTTGGCCCATCTCAGGATCAAAGAAGCAATAAGAGCTGCGGCCGACAGCCTTAGCGCGATAGAGAGCCAAATCGGCGTTCTTGAGAATTTCGTCGGCGTCAGCGCCATCGTGAGGTGCCACAGCGATGCCGATGCTGGTCGCGCCTAGGATATTATGGCCATCAAAGACGAAGGGATTACTGAACGACTCGATGATGCGCTTTGCGAGCGCAACAGCCTCGACGCTTGTATTGGCAGAAACACTCTCGAGGATCGCGAACTCGTCTCCGCCTAATCGGGCGACAAGATCGCCTTCGCGCACACAATGGCGCAGTCGATTGGCCAACTCTTTCAGGACAGCATCGCCTGCCAAGTGACCATGCGTGTCATTGATGTCCTTGAAGCGGTCAAGATCGAGGATGAGGACGGCAAAACGACGATCCTCTCGGCGCGCTGCCGCCAATGCGGCTGTTAAGTGCTCCCGCAAGACCACGCGGTTGGGCAGATCGGTCAGCGCATCATGGTGCGCCAAATGGGCAATGCGCTCCTCGAACCGCTTCCTCTCGGTGATGTCCTCCTGAATATCAACCCATCCGCCATTGGCGAGCGGCTGAAAGGTGACCAGAAGCGTTCTGCCGTCGCCGAGGCGCTGCTCTTCCGAGAATATGGCACCGCATGCCAGTCTTGCCTCATGGTCCTTCAGCCAAGCCCGCTCCTGTTCGACTGCCTCAAGACACTCGACGCCCATCTCCATGTTCGCGTGGAAGCGCATGATCTCCGCGAGCGTGGTCCCAGGCTGGGTGATATGGTGGGGCAGTCCGTATATCTCGCGGTAGATCTTGTTGCACACGATGAGGCGCTGCGCGGCGTCAAACATCGAGAGACCGCGCGCCATGTTGTCTAACGCGATCTCGAACCAGCCGGTGAGCTGTTCGAGATGCTCCTTTTGGGTGAGGATTTCCGCTGTCTTTCCCTCTAGGATGGCGAGGGTACTCAAGTCCGCAAATACTCGATGATCATCGGTCGGGCTGGCACTCTCTCTAGATGAGGGAATTTCGCGGCTCGGAGCGTGATCAGGAGCGTAGTCGGGACGACTGGAGGTACGCAGCACGACGATTTCCTTAATGGGTCGTTTTTTGACTGCGCGGTATTTTACGTAAAGTGCGTGAGCGTTCGTTTAATCGCGAGATGCGCGGACCACTCCACGCCGGTGTCCCTTGACCGCCGGCCGTTGCTTAGAAAGCGCCACGCCGCCTAATTTGGATGAGCGGCCTCAAGGGTTTATTGCAGTTCCGCGCCACCGCATTTGCCTTCATTCACTTCATTCTAACTACGATCAGAAATTGGCACGCGGCGGCGTCGATGTGAGGTCCGGGCGGTAGCATTGGCTTTGCCAGCTCCGACGCGCTCGCGCATGCCACGCCAATTGGATGTGCGCCAGGGCGAACGCGACGTTGCCAGTGGCTCGGGTTGGTCCGCGCGCAACATTGCTCATCCGCACGGCTTGCGGAACGCGAGATGCACACTCTTGCCCATCGCCATTTCACCGCGGCGTTCTCTAGAACGCACCAGCGCCCTTAGATCGGCACAAAAAGAGCCCCGAAGCGGGATCTCCGGGGCTTGAGTCGAGACGAAGTGCAGCTAGATACACGCTACCGGTGCGTGCGTTAAAGAACAGTAAACGCCTTGCAGGGGGGTGTGCCGCGCCAGCGCACAGGGTCAAACTGGAACTCGCGCGGACGTCTTCGAGTCGGCTGGACCCTAACCGGAAGTCCGTAGTCGTCTAGAAGTGGTCGTTGTCCGGGAGCCTCGCGCTGGCTGGGATGACACTTCCGGGGACCGTTCAACTCGCGGTTGGGCAGGCGCGGACCGCGGCTAGTGCGCGCACGCCTTTAACACCACAGGGTCGCGCTCGCCTTCCAGAGCCGCTTTGACGATTGCCGTGGAGACGACGCGGCGCATAGCGGTGTCAACATCCCCGCCGACCGCACGAGGGGCAATGCCCAGCTCGGCGCAGACGTTTGCATGGACACTATCGAGGAGGCGAAACGCATCCATATCCAAGGGAATCGAACGTTCGAAGGGCATGGCAATGCACTCGGGCACGCTAGCGAGCGGACTATCCCTTACATCTGGGGCTGACTAGCCATCTCCGGGTTGCCAATTAGTACGAACCGCGAGGCGATCATGGGGCTGTTCCCTACGATCGACGACGGCGTGTGCAACCCCAGCACACACCATCTCGCTCTTTTGGTTCGGCACGATTGCGAGATCATGATTTCTGCGATACAGAAAAGTTGGGTATTTCTCGTTCCCTACGGACAAAGTGACTTGGGCGATTTCAAGCCAGAATTTACGACAACTGTCCTGCGCAATCCCGGCGCGACGGTCAACATCCCTGACGTGACCGGCGAACCCTCACTCAGCGGCGTGCGGATCCTCGTAGTCGAAGACTCATGGCACGTTGCCCTAGCGATGACGTCGCTCGCCGAAAACGCCGGCATGGTTTTGGCGGGCCCGGCGGCGACAGTGGCCGAAGCCGAGCGGCTTCTTGCCATGCAAACACCCGATGTCGCGGTGGTCGACATCTACTTGCGAGATGAGATGGTCTACAAGCTGATCGACCGGCTGCACGCAGATGGCGTGCCGATTGTCATCGCGTCGGGCTACGAGGTGCTTGCCTCTTGGAAGAGCAAAGTCGTAGCCATCCTCACCAAGCCATTCCGAGCGGACGACCTGCTTGTTCACTTGCGCCGCATTATCGCGGACCGCACTGCCGTGTCACAGCGCGGCAAGCTTTAGGCTCGCCAACATTGCAGCTCACTTCTGCTATTGGCCCATACCGGTCATCGCGTCGGGCTCACGATCTGTCTGCTATTGAGGCCTAAGCGGACGAGGAGCGGACATTTCGACGACAGCTTGTGACCCTGACCGCCCGGTCTCGCCCACAGACATGATCTCCGCTATCGGGGGTAAAGCGACCGTAGAGCCGACAAAGCGCGCAGGCCCGCCTTTGACCCCGAAGGCGACAGTTGCTGGTATCCGCTTTTTTTTCTTACGGCTTGGGCGGCGACTGATCCGGCTGGTATACGAGCACTGAGCAACCACCCTTCATGATGGGCATTGCACAGGTCCAACCATTCGCTTGCGCCGTCCCGCCGAAGGCGGTGAGAGCCAACGAAGTCAACGCCAAGGCCGCCACTAATGATTTCAGCATTTTCGTATCTCCTTAGATTTGCATGTCTTCACCTGCCGCGCGCCACTGAGTGCGCGGCGTCATTGCGAGCGTCGCTGCTCGCTAATTCACGCGTTTAGGATCAAATGCGGGGGGCATTTCGCCCTGAGCGAAGGGGCTCACTACGTCATGACCACCCGAGACTGAAGGATGACAGGTCGGGCCGGTTGGTCCTAGTATGTAACGGTATGCAACCGAGCCGAGATGCTGGGGGAGCTGCCGCTATCTCGGAGTTTGGGCATGACGGCAACGGCGCCCAAGTCCTGGAGCGATTCCGAAGAGAAGGCCATTCGCGAGCAACTGGACCGCATCGTAAGCAGCGGTCCTTTCCTGCACTCGCGCCGCCGGCAGCGGTTCCTGGAGTTCATTGTCACTGAGGCTCTGGCTGGGCGCGGCGACCGGCTCAAAGGCTACAACATCGGCCTAGAGGTCTTTGAGCGTCCCGAGACGTTCGACCCCGTCGTCGATCCCCTCGTGCGCATCGAGGCCGCGCGCCTGCGTGACAAGCTGCACGAATACTACGGCACCGAAGGCCGAGACGATCCCGTCCGCATCGAGCTGCCCAAGGGCAGCTACACGCCGCGCATCGAGTTCCGGCAGACGCCAAGTCCGGGTTCTCGGCCAGCTCGAGCGGCTCCCGTGAAGCGGCTGGGAATGTTGGCCGCCGCTGTGCTGCTGATCATCGCGGCAGGTCTCTGGGGATTGCAGAGCTGGACCACCGGCCCATCGCTACCCGACAAGCCATCTGTGGTTGTCTTGCCCTTCAACAATATCGGGGCCGACCCCAAGTGGGAGCGGTTCGCAGACGGGATCACCGAGGACATCGTTGCCGATCTCTCCCGCTCCAAGGACCTTATCGTCATCGCTCGCAATTCCAGCGAGGTCTATAAAGGTAAGCCAATCGACACCCGCCAAATCGGCCGCGACCTCGGCGTGAAATATGTTCTCGAGGGCAGTATCCAAGCGTCATCGGACCGTGTGCGCATCACGGCGCAGCTGATCGAGGCAGCTACCGGCCGGCATGTGTCGTCCAACCGCTACGACCGCCCGCTCGAAGACATCTTCGCCATCCAGGACGAAGTGACTGAGAAGGTCGCGGGAACACTGACGGGATGGGAGGGCGCTATCGCCGAGGCAGAAAGGGCCGTGGCGCGCCGCAAGCCGCCGGCCAATCTGCAGGCCTACGATTACTACCTGCTCGGGATCGAGGCCAAGCACAAGGAAACGAAGGAGGACAACATCAGGGCTCAGGAACTGTTTCGAAAGGCGCTCGAGCTCGACCCGAGATTCGCGCGCGCCTATACCGGGTTGGCTTTGACTTATGGCTACGAGATCTGGCTGAGCTACACCGAATCCAGGGCCCGATCCTTGCGTGACTGGCTCGCCGCCGTGCAGAAGGCCGTGGCCCTCGATCCGTATGACGGCGAGGCTCACATGGTGCTGGGCTACGCCTACAGGATGCTAAACGACTACGAACATGCGACTCACGAGCTGGATCGCGGGCTCGAGCTCCAGCCGAATAGCCCGGATCTATTGATGCTCTATGTTGAAAATCTGCCGATGCTTGGCAATCCGCAAAAGGGTGTCGAGTTGGCCGAGCGTGCCATCCGCCTGAATCCGAATTATCCGGCCTGGTACCTCTACGGCTTGCACAGGGTTTACTATTTCGCCGGCGAGTTCGAGAAAGCCCTCGCCGCGGCCCGTCAAGCGCAAGAGCTATCCGGTCCGTTGCTCGCGGCCATCTACGGACAACTTGGCCGGAACGCCGAGGCGGCCGAAGGCGCGACCAATGTGCTGAAGCTTGATCCTGATTGGTCTGCCGAGCGGGACATCAGCGACACCGGCGCGTTCGCACGCCAGGCCGAGCTCGACCTTTACCTCGACGGCATTCGCAAGGCCGGCCTGCCGGTCTGCGCATCAGCGACAGCGTTACAGCAACGGCCGGAGATGAACCGGCTCCCGATTTGCTAGGAGGGCAAGAACTGCGCTGTAGCGAAGGCTCTCGCGCCGGTGGGCGCAAACTCTAGTTGCCAGGATGCTTAGGGATTGCGCCCTCGACCTTATGCCTGTGGAAGGCGCAGTATCCCGACTTCCGCTTGTGGCCCTACCCGGTAGTCAGCAACTAGCCCAGGATCTGTCCGCTGTTGGGAGCTAAGCAGATGGCTAGCGAACATCGCATTGACGGCAGCTAATGACCCAATGTATGGTCCGGCCGTGCGTCGCAAGAGGGTTTCTTCGATCTGGCGTGTGCGGTCTTGCATCAATGTATCCGGCCTCTCTTTGGAGCTCTTGCCCCGCGCCATCATGGATATCAGCGCGCGTGCGATCTCTTTTACCGGACAGGTCTCAGCGGACCATTTGGGTCACCAGTGCTCGCATGCGCCGGGAA
>CAVUEM010000055.1:0-25243 GCA_963740475.1 uncultured Alphaproteobacteria bacterium
CACGACGGCACCACTTTCGGCCTCTCGCTGGGGTGGGCCTCGATCCTCAATGCCGCCTTCGACCGCAACGTGGTCGAGAGCGTGAGCCTCACCTTCACGGGCACCATCTACGAGTACCCCGAGCAGAAGCTCGAGGCGCTTCGCGTCTCCTGCCTCGGCTCGAAGAATCCCAAGGGCGACGCCAGCCGCTTCCAGTTCCAGATCGTGCGCTTGGCGGTCGGGCGGTTCGAGTACAAGCTCAACTACGCGAGCAACCTCTCCGCCTCCCTCAAGGCCAACGTCGTCCGCAAGTTCGCTGGCGAGATCGGCGTCAGCGGCGGCATCGGGCACGACGGCACCGTGGTCATTCCGCGCGGCGCTATGGCCTATCCGCTCTGGCGCGAGAACTGGTGAGCGTACTCGCCCCCTTCAATACGTCAGCACCTTGCAGTCGTTCTCCATGATCTGCTCGATGAGAAACGCGCCGCCGACGATGCGGTCGCACTCGGGGATCAGATCCTCTTTGTGGATCTCGAAGAGATCGAGCGCGGGCGAGCAGCACAGGAACTTCACCCCCGCCTCGTGAGCTTCCCGGATGAAGTCGTAGACCGACTTCGGCGTCCCGGGCTTGACGTAGAGCTTCGCGGCAACGCCCTTCTTCATGAGCTTGCCGGCCGTCCCGGTGCACATCACCTCGACCTCGTAGCCCATGGCGGCGGCGAGCGCCGCCTGAAAGATCGGCGCGCCGAGCTCCTCGCCGTTGCGAGGGTCGGTGTTGGCCATGACGATCACGAGCTTCTTTCCCATCGCGCCTCCTTGCCCTGGCGAAAGTACGCTCGCCGCCGCTCCTGAGCAATCTCGGAGCGTGACAATCCCTTCCGATCACCGCCGGCTCGGAACAAGCCTCCGATAGAGCAGAATGGTCGCCGGAAGAAAGACGAGATCGGCGATGAGTGAGGCGAGCAGCGTCACGCCGCAGACGAGACCGAAGGTCCTGAGCGACGGCAGGTCCGAGAACACCGTCACGCCGAGCCCGAAGGCGAGCACGAGCGTGGTGAGGATGATCGCCGGCCCCACGAGCACGCGGGCGCGGCGGATCGCTTGCTCCGGCGCATCGCCCACCTCCTCCTCGAGTCTCAGCCGGTTGAGGAAGTGGATCAGGGCATCGATGCCGAGCCCGAAGATGACGATCAGCGCCACGACGGAGGCGAACTCGAGCCCGCCCTCCAGGAACAAGAGGAGGGTGCCCGCCGCCATGACCGGGAAGAGTCCGGGCAAGACGCTGATCACGCCGACGAATACCGAGCGGAATGCCAGAGCGAGCAAGGTCGCAGCGACGGCGACGCAGATCGGGATGCTCGCGTCGAGCTGGTCGATCATGCGCGCGCTGTTGCGGGCCGCGATTGCCGGCAGACCCGTCACCGAGATTTCATAGCCGGGGTGCGACGTGCGCACCGGGTCGAGCGCGCGGTCGATCTTCTCGACCACGGGCAGGATCTCGCTCGCGTCGATGTCGGGAAGGCGCGCCGTGACGAGGACGGCATTCTCGTCCTTGTCAATGAAGCGGTGAACCAGATGCTCGGGCAGGATGCCCACATACCTCTTGACCGTCGCGATGTTGTCGTCGCCCGCCTCGTGGAGCCAGCGCCTCAGGCTCTCGAGCGACCACACGTTGCCGAGCCCCGCCTGGCGTTCGAGCACGTCGTGGGCGTCGGCGATCGCCGATAGGGTAGCGGGATCGTAGAGCGAGATGCCGGAGGGATCGAGCCTGCCCCCTTTCCATTGGATCATCACGTGCACGGGGTTGGCGCCGGTGAGCTTCTGGTCGAGCCTGCCGGTGGCGGCGAGGGCCTGCTCGCGGTCGGGGACCTGATCGGCCAGCCGATAGCGCGGCTCGAGCAGGGAATGCGCATAGATGAATGTCGCGAACAGCGCGAGCCCGATCAGCGAGTAGGCGACGGGATTGAGCACCACGCGGTCGACGATATAGCCGACGAAGCTTCCGAGACCGTCCATAAGCGCGTCGGCCGGGGTGCGGTCGCGGGAGAGCTGTTCCTCGTTGCGAATGAGAAGCACGGCAAGCAGCGGCAGCACGAGGATTACCGCGACGAACGAGATCATGACCGCGAGTGCGCCCGCCATGCCGAAGGTGCGAATGAGCGCGGATTCGGAGAACAGCAGGGCGATGAACGACAGCAGCGCCGCCCCGTGCGCGACGACGCACGCCGGGCCGACGATGCGGACGGCGAACCTTACCGCCTGCTCGCGCTTGTCGCCCTCTCGGAGACGAATGCGGATCGCCGACACCATCTGCATCGAGTCCGCAAATCCCATCACCATGACGAGCGGCGTCATGACATTGAGAAACAGATTGAGCCGGAAGCCGAGCCAGCCGAGCAGCCCGAGCGACCACAGCACGGCCAGCACTGGGGGCAGCGCCGCGACGAGCATCAGCGAGATGCGCCGGAAGAAGATCGCGGCGATGGCGGCGCCGAACAGGAGGCCCAGACCGTTGTAGGTCAGCTGATCGCGTTCGACCGCGTTCCTGATCTCGAGCTGCATCACCGGGGCTCCGGTCAGCTTCATTGTTAAACCAGAGCCCTTGAGGCTCGCCTCGGCGGTCTCCCGGATGCCGCCGATCACGGTCCTGGCCGATTTCTCGCGCACCGCTTCTCGGTCGAGCGAGATGACGATGAGGGTCAACTGGCCGTCGTCGGACAGGAACTTGCCCTTGACGATATCGTTGGACTTGAGGGCGTCGAGAACTTGCGCGTAGGCCTCGGGATCGTCGGGGAGATCGTCGGGCACGATCGGCGGCGCGTAGCCGGTGGGATCGGGCTTGGCTCGCGCCGAGAACATTGAGACGATGCCGGCAACGCCGTCGGCGAGCTGCAGGTCGATCACCGTATTGCGCACCGCCTCGAGCTGCGGTTTCGCCAGGAGATCCTTGCCCTCGATGACGACCAGCACGTCATACTCGGACGAAGGGAATCGGCGGTCGATCTCCTCGTACTGGCGGAACTCGGGCGTATCGGTGCGGAACAGCTCGGAGAGGCTGTCGTCGACCCTGAGCCGCATGAGGCCGGCCAACGCCAGCACCGTGGCGAGAATGATTACCGCCGCCGAGAGGACGCGCGACTCGAGCGGCACGAACCCCAGACGGGCCAGCCCGAATATCAGCCGCGACGATTGCAGCGGCCCATCGCTGCCGGCCATGCCTCAGTCCCCTTGCCCACCCCGACCCTCCCTCGCCGCCTCTCGCTCCGGCAGCGCCGGCTGCCAATCGGGGGCTTTTAAGGACTCAGGCCTTTTTCCGGCGAATGGTTGCATCGGCTCAGCGCCACATGCAAGGGGTGACATGGCGCAATCGCGCCGGCACGGCCCCGTTGGGCTCGGCGGCGGCGAATTTCCGATGCCACGAATTTGGGCTATGCGTTGAGGATCAACGCGATCCTGCTCGCGAGGCAATCGCGCTCTTGATCTCGGAGGCCTGCGCAGCCCATGGCCGACAAGTTGCTCGACACGAGGGGGCTTCTCTGTCCGTTGCCGATCCTGAAAGCGAAGAAGTCCATCGTCGACGTGCCAAAGGGCGGCGTGCTCGAGGTGCTCGCAACCGATCCCGGCTCGGTTGCCGACTTCGAGGCCTTCTGCCGCGCGACCGGCAACACGCTCGTTGCACACAGCGAGGCGGCCGGGATCTTCCGCTTCCTGATCAGGAACACGGCCTAAGCCACCGTCTGCCCTACCTTGACAGGCCCCCGAGCCTGCTCGCATAAGGCGGGGAGACGGGACGGGCGGTTAGCTCAGCGGGAGAGCACACGCTTCACACGCGTGGGGTCACTGGTTCAATCCCAGTACCGCCCACCACTTTTAGTTATTAGCTTCAATGCGTTATGTAGAAATTAGGTAGACTGGTTGGCGATCTGACCCGCCCTGGGAAGCACATGGGAAGCACCGCGTCATGCCCTCAACACACCGTTGATGTGCCGGCGAACTCGATTTGAGAGTCGGCAGGAGCAGACGTCACGATGCTGTCTGCGTGATGTCAGCTTACCCCTCAGCTGCGGACACATCTCGGCCTCGATGCTAACGACCGCTTAGGGCCATTAGCGGACATGCCCGGAACCGCCTCCTAAAATCCTTGCGGAGCTACCGAGGAGTGCCTTTCGCCCACGCCCAAGCGGCGATGCGCCACTCTTCGGTGAGCTTGCGTAGCGCGACCGTAAATATCGCCCCGGATTGCGTAACCTGCTTGCCTCCCATTTTGAACGTCATGGTCGCGGGCAAAACCACGTAAGCGCTGTCGCCTGTGACGTTGTTGTGCAACGGCTCACCAAGGGTGACGAAATAATCTGATGCTCCGTGTTTCTTGCCTTCAATCAACACGTCCCGATACCAGTCTTGAGCGGCTGTTGGCCCGTGCCAGACGTGTGGTGCCATGCCGTCTAGGATTGACCCGGTGTCAGCAAAACTCGCCGCCATCCCCTTTGCATCACCTTTGTTAAAGCCATCGAGGTATTGACGTACCGCGGCCACAGGATCTTTCGTACCCATCTCGTCCCTCCCTTCCTATTCGTTCAGCCTGCGGCATCGAGCCGAGAACGGCGCGCCGTAGAGTATGCGACCCGCAGCTTCTTCGGATCGCTGCGCGTCAGGAGGCGCGGAGGGAGGCGCGGTTCGGTTCTTTCTGCACGGCACGACGAACCACGGCGCACAACGCTTTTATGATGGCTTCGGGACGCCTGTGACGCGCCCGCTACCCGCGCAGTACCATCATCCCAAGGGGCCGCCGGCACGAAGTGTCGATGCCGCCCGCCAAGGAAGCGGCAAGGCGCCGGGCGATTTCCGCGCCGGCATCGTCGGGCTCGGGATCGGCGCCATGGCGTGCTACGCCCGCCCACATGAGACTTGGCGCTTCTACGAGATCGACCCGGCCGTCGTGCGTCTCGCGCGCGACGGCTCGCAGTTCACCTATCTCGCGGCGTGCCAGCCGAACGCCGACATCGTCGTCGGCGACGCGACCGCCTTACTCTCGCGAAGGAGGCGCCGAAAACCTTCGATTCTCTCCGATCGACGCGTTCTCCGTCGCCAACGCGGTGCCGGACCCACCTGCTGACAGTCGAAGCGGTCAGAACGTACGGCGACAAGCTCGCAGATCGCGGCGTGCTCACCATGCACGTTTCCAATCGCCACCTCGACCTTGTGCCGGTGGTTCTCGCTGCCGTCCAGGAACTGCCGGGCGTCGAGGCTGTCGTCGCCAAGGATCGCACTCCCGCGCATGGCTATGACAGGTCCCCGTCGGAGGCCGTGCTCATCACGAGGTCCGATTTCATCGATCAGCTCAGCGCCTGGCCCGACGCCGAAGCACTGACGCCCACGACGGTTGCGGCCTGGACGGACGATTATTCCGACATTCTCTCGGCGCTGTGGCGGGAATATTCCCGCTGATCGGCCGCGCGTCGCCTACTCGTCGGCCGGGCGCCCAAAGGTGCCCTGCCTTGACAGGCCCCCGAGCCTGCTCGCATAAGGCGGGGAGACGGGACGGGCGGTTAGCTCAGCGGGAGAGCACACGCTTCACACGCGTGGGGTCACTGGTTCAATCCCAGTACCGCCCACCATTTCTCGTCACGGCGAAACGGAGCGCGACGAGGCGCACCCCTCTCCTCCGCCGCCGTCGCGAGAGCCGTCGGCACCGCGAGCGTTTTGCGCACCTCGCCTAGCTCGTACTCGGCGCTCGCGATCAGCTTCTCGCTCGAGGCGTGATCGATCATCGCCTTATCCATGCAATCATCGATTTCCTCGAAGAAGCGCACGAGGTTGGCAAATTCAGCGTCGGCTGCCATGGTCCGCTCCCAGCGCCTCTGGCTAGCCCGATTCTGTGCACTGTTTATCAACAGACCTGTGGAGAACTCTCCGCGCTCGACGCGTCAGGAGGCGCTCTTAGCCGCCACGTCCTCGGCCGCGCCGTACATGGTGAGCATCGGCTCGTCGAGAAGGATCACGTCCTCGTACTGGCCGTAGCCGTTGAAGTGGCCGGCGAGCGCGCGCCCGTAGGCGCCGATGCCGCCGATCTCGAGGTAATCGCCCTCCTTCACCGAGGAGGGCAGCAGGAACGGCCCGGGCATATGGTCGATCGAGTCGCAGGTCGGCCCCCACAGCTCGAACGGCGCGAGTGCTTCGCCGGGTGTCACGCGCGAGACGAGGCGGGCCGGGAACACGAAGCCCAGATGGGCGGCGTCGAACAGCGTCCCGTAGCCGCCGTCGTTGATGAAAAGATCGTTGCCGCGCCTCGCCTCGACGCGCACGATCAGGCTCTCTGCCTCGGCGACGAGGGCACGCCCCGGCTCGCACATAAGGTGGACGTTGTCGCGCACGGGCAGCGTCTCGACGCCGTCCTTGATCGCGGCGATGAAATCCTCGAGGGGCGCCGGCTGTCCATCCGGATAGAGCGAAGGGAAGCCGCCGCCGACATCGAGACGGTCGACGACGACGCCGGCCTTGACGATGAGCTTGTGCACTTCGCCGAGCGCCGTGACGAAGGCATCGGGCGTCGAGGTCTGCGAGCCGACGTGGAAGGTGATGCCGAGCTCGGCGGCAATCTGACGCGTCTTGACCAGGAGGCGGGCCGCCTTCTGCCCCGCGACGCCGAACTTCTTCTCGAGCGGAATGCGGCTGTTGATCGCCGGGACGGCGATGCGCACGAAGAGCTTCAGGTCGCGCGCCGGCCCCGACGGGCCCGAGGTCTCCTCGACGATCTTCTTTAGCTCGTCCTCGCTGTCGAGCGAGAAGAAGCGCACGCCGAAGCCGTAGTAGGCGCGCCGGATGGCGGCCCGCGACTTGACGGGGTGCATGAAGTGCAAGGTTGCGCCGGGGATCGTGGCCGCGTCCTCGAGCTCTGGGAGCGAAGCCACGTCGAAGTGGCGGATGCCGGCGCCGTAAAGCGCGCCGATCAGGAAGACGGAGCTGTTGGCCTTGTAGGCGTAGGCGACGTCGCCGGGAAAGTTGTCGAGGAACCAGCGGGCGGCGCGGGCCGCCGCATGGGGCCGCGCGGCGAGGACCGGGTTTTCCGGCTTCTTTGCGGCGACGAAATGCGCGGCCGACGGAAACTTTTCCATTTCAGACGGACCTCCGATTGAACCAGAAGCGCCGTGCGAAGCGAGGATAGGTCGCCGTGCGTCAAGGGCCATTTAGGGCGATTGCCTGTCACTGTAAAGATGCATGCTCCGCAAAAGGCGCGAAAACCGGGCCGCGGGCTCTCGAGTTTCCCGTAGATGCGCCCGGAGGCCTCGATTAATCTTATTGGGGACCGCGTGGGGTGGGAGTGTTGATCATGGTCGAGGCAAGAGCGACCGGGCCTTCGCCCTGGGGCCGCGTGATCGACTACATTTTCGGGCGCAACTCGCTGATCGGCCTCGCCTCGCTGATGCTGCTTACGCTGTCGGGATACGCCACCTGGCACGGCATGCGCGACTTCATCGTCGGCGTCTCCTCGAGCCCGGCAACCAAGCAACCCTCGGGCGGGCTCTCGATCTCCAACGACGTGCTCGTCATCGGCGTCGTCGTCGCGCTGACGTTCCTGATGTGGCTCATGCTGCGCGAGACGTTCGGCGCCAAGCGCAGGATTTCCGACCGCATCGTCACGTTCATTCTCTATTTCTTCCTCGCCGTCTGGTCGATCGGCTTCGGCTACGGCTTCTGGTGGAGCCTCATCTCCGGCGAGGAGGCAACGCGCACCGGCCTTTCCGGCCTCCAGGAGGACGCGCGCGACGCGAGCGCCGTGGTGGCCGCCCGGCTCGACGCGGTCCGCTCGCAGCTCGACAGCGTCGTGTCGTGGTCCGAAAGCCAGATGGCGCGCGAGGAGACGAGCGGAGGGAGCTGCGGCACCGCTTCGGGCGCGGGGCGCGGCCCGCTCTACAATGCGCGCCGCAGCGTACGCGACTCTGTCGCGAGCTTGCGCGACAGCATGACGCGCTCGTGGCTCGAGCCGGTGCAGGCCGACGTCGAGCAGCTGCGCCAGACCGCCTCTGCGCTCGAAGGCGGCACCGTCGAGGAGCGACAGAAAGCCTTCGAGGCGAGATCGTCCGAGATTCGCGGCAAGGCGCGCAACATCGCCGCACGCTCCAACGAGCTCGGAAAATCGACGGCGGCCGAGATGCGCGCGCTGGCAGCGACCGTCTCGGTTCCGCCCGAAAAGCCGGGCTTCGCCTGCCACGACCCGACCCTCGCCCAGCGCCTGACGCAGGCAGCCGACCAGGCCGAGCAGCCCGCGGTGCTCAATCTGCGGGAAGCAGCCTTCAGCGAGGGACCGGCCGGCGTCGCCAACGCGGTGAAGAGCCTCTGGCGCAACATCGGGGCCTACACGTCGAACCTCGTCAGCTACGTCTTCTCCGGCGGATCGCACGCGGGCGGCATCACGTCGCAAGGCGAGCCGATCACCGGTCGCGATCTCATCGCCCTGCTGGCGACCATCGGCGTCGACTTCGGCCTGCTCGTGCTCGCGATGCTCAATCCGCCGCCAGCGCCGAGCCGTCGCCTCTCAGGACAGGAGGAGCGTCAGATCAAGGAGGCGATAGATACCGCCATCGCCCGTGCACCGGGCGCGGACATGGAATGGGTGCGCCGGCATTTCGTCAACCACAGGGAGAGCTCTTACCTCGTCATCCCGAACCTCGCGAGTTGCGATTCAAGCAAGCCGGAGGAGTGCCGAAAAGCGCTCGCCATGAACCAGCTCGCCGGCGTGCTCGACGATCTCGACGTCGTACAATGGCCCGATCCCGGTTGGCCGAGGGAGGGTCGATTCCGCGGAGCGCTAAAGAAGAGCGAATTGCAGAAGTTGCGCGCGGAGGAGGACCAGCTGAGCGATACCGATCTCTCGAAGATCCGCGCCAAGTGGGACCAAGAAAGGGTAACGACCGCCCGCCCGAAAGACGGGCCGCCGGATTCTCCTATCCGCAATCATGGACTATTCTCGAAGGCGGAGCGCGCGTTGACCATGGCCGGATGGAGCCCCGAGGCACGCCGCGACATCGAGGTGTTCCGACTTGTCGATACCGAGGGACTGACGCCGTTACTCATGGTTCTCAACCGGGGCGCGGCGGGAGCGGGCCCTGACGCGAAGGCGGATTTGGGGGCGGCCAAAACTGCCTAAACTTGCCGTGTCGTTTCCGTGTCGTTTCAAAGAGGGAGTCAAGCCATGACGACGACGACTGCGATGATTGCCATCGCCGCGGCCTTGCTGCCGCTCGCCGCCGTGCCGGCCGGGGCGATGCCCGCCGGCCCCAAGAGCGAAATCGCGAATTCGAGCGTCGTTCCCGTCGCGCAAGGGTGCGGGCGCGGCTGGCATCGTACGATCTATGGAGCTTGCGTCCGCAATCTCACTCCCATCTGGCCGTGCTGGTGGTCGAAGGACGCGCGCGGCAAGTGGTTCCTCACCTGCCACTAGAGGAGCTCAGTCCTCGAGCGCAGCGTCGCGCGATCTCCGGCTAGGGAGCGCGCGGCGCCTCCACGGGAATGGTGATCGCGGCCCGCCCCTCGAGCGCCGGTCCGTCCGGGTCGACCGGCGGGGGCGCGTCCGGCTTGCGCTTGCGCTTCGCGCGCTGCGCCTCCTTGCGCTTGATCTCGTCCTCCCTCTCGCCGGCTTTGCGCAGGAACGTGCGCCAATCGCCGAGGATCGTGAAGCGCTCCTTCTCGAAGTCGAAGGCGATGCCCTCCGGGCGTCGCGCGGCCCGCTGGCAGATGGCGACGATCGTTTCCTCCCCCTCGCGATCGAAGCGGAGCTTGTAGCTGCCGCTCGCACCCGGGATTCGGTTCGCGACGGCGGGCGCGATGAGATTGTCCGGCTCGAACTCATTGGGAAACAGCACGACTGCTCGGCCCTCTGCATCGACGCTAATCAACGTCAGGTGGCACGCAAGGCTGGTCGTGACGGAGAGCGAAAGCAGGTCTCCTTGGCGATACACCGGCTTCTCGGACCAGAGACCGAGGTCGATCGTCGGCGCCGGCAATCCTGTGGTGGGCGCGGCCATTGGCGGATCTTCATTGCTTGTTGCGGCGCGTGCGGGCGGGAGGCCCATGGCCTCCACGAGCCGCAGCCACGCCGCGCGTGGAACAGGGCCTTGGAGCAGGCGGCGCGCCGTTCCCTCCTCCGCCCTGTCGTAGGCGGAAAGCTTCGCAGCGAGCGCACCGCGCTCGACCCCGGCTTCGGCCGCGGCGCGGGCGAGCCCGACCTCCTGCTCCCATTCGCGCGCCAGCGCAACGACGCCCTGATCCGGGGGGGCCGGCGCGGACGACGCCAGCAACGCTTCTGAATGTCGCGGCGTGTTGAGAACTTCGTAGGCGAGCCAGTCGGCGGGCAGTCCGCCGCCGGCCGCGCGCGGCGCATTGCGAGTGAGCGTGTCCCACTGAGCAGGCATGAGGCCCGCCTCGCGCAGCCGCAGCGCGAGGAGCGCCTCTCCATCGCCGACCGCGTAGAGCGCGACCTCGCCCCCGCGCCCGCCGATCGCGCCGATGAGCCGCGCAACCGCCCGGCGATAGGCGGTGAGTTGGCTTTCGGGCGCACACGCGTTGTAGAGGGCGACGAGCGACAGAAACCGTGTGTCGCGCGCCATGTAATCTTGTTGGGCCGCGAGCCAGCGCGAGATCGCCGCGGAGGTCATGGCGGGGGACACGCCGGGTCTCGCGCCACACGCATCGTTCCGTGGCAATCCGGCGATCCAGTCGCGCACCGCCTCGATCTCCTCGGGCGTCGGACCGGCGTGCCCTTCGGCTTTCCGATAAACGTCGCCCGGCGTGTGCCGGCTCACCATGCGCTGATAGAGGCGCGAGGCGTCGGGGCGCCCGCGCGCGACGAGGCTCGGGTCGCGGCTCAAGTCGTCGAGATCGGCGACGTTGCCGAAGCGCTTCGTCCCTTCGGCGCCGGCGAGGTCCGCCTGATGGCAGCGGGCGCAATGGGTCGAGAGGACGATGCGAGCTTTCTTTGCCGCGTTCTCGTGGGCACGTACGGCCGCCGGCTGGAGGCACGCCGCGACCGCAAGTCCCGCCGCGAGCGCCAATTGCGCGCGCACCGCCCCCGTTTTCCCTGAGAAGAACCCCGCCATTCCGTCTCCCGAGCCGCACGCCGCACTTGCGCGCGGTGTCCCCGATCGCAACCTAGAACCTAAGGCAGCGGACCACGGGCCGCCTATGGCGCTTGCACAACACTCTTATGCCCACGGCGCCTCGTCGGGGGCGAGCCCGAGCGCGGCACACGGTGAAGGCCGTAACCGAATCCCCGACTTTTCCTACCGTGGCAACGGCGCGCCCAGTAAGACTCCCCGCACGAATGAAGGCATGAGGCAGCATGCGGCCCGGCGGCAAGGCCCTGATCGATCAGCTCGAGGCCGAGCGCACCGAGCACGTCTTCCTCGTCCCCGGCGAAAGCTTTCTTGCCGCCCTCGATGCTCTTCACGCATCGTCGATCGAGACCATCGTCTGCCGCCACGAGGGGGGCGCCGCGATGATGGCCGAAGCCTCAGGCAAGCTCACCGGGCGCCCGGGCGTCGCTTTCGTGACGCGCGGCCCCGGCGCCGCGAACGCGGTCAGCGGCGTCTATGTCGCCGCTGCGGACGAGACGCCCATGATCCTGTTCGTGGGACTCCCCCCGCGTGACAGCGAAAACTGCACGCCTTTTCAAAGCGTCGACCTCGATCTTTTCGCGAGCCTCGCCAAGGAGGTCTCGATTGTGCGCGACTCAAAGCGCCTCCCCGAGCAGGTGGCCCGCGCCTTCGCGGTCGCTCTTTCTGGCCGGCCGGGCCCCGTCGTTCTCGGGCTCCCGGAGGACGTGCTTGCCGAGAAGACGCCCGCTCGCAGGGCGGCCTCCCGACGCATCGCCGCGAGCGCCCCGGCGCGCGCCGAGATGGACGAGCTCAGCGCCCGCCTGCGGGGCGCCGAGTGGCCGCTCCTGATCGTGGGCGGTCCAGGCTGGAGCGCCGAGGTCGGCGCCGCGATCGCAGCGTTCGCGCAAAACTGGGACATGCCCGTCGCCTCGGCGTTTCGCTGCCAGGACTATGTCGACAATCGCAACCCCTCCTACGTCGGCCATCTCGGCCTTGCACCGGGGGCAAAGCTCGCCGCGGGGATGCGCGGGGCAGACCTCGTCCTCGCGATCGGTGCGCATCTCGGCGAGGTGACGACGGGCGCGGGCACGCTGATCGCGAGCCCGGAGCCCAAGCAATTTCTTGTCCATGTGCGCACCGCCGGCGATCACGCCGAGATTAGCTGCCGGGCGAGCCTGCCGATCACGGCTACGCCGACCGAGTTCGCCGCGGCGCTGCGCACCTTGAGGCCGCCTGCCGAACGACCCTGGACCGCCATGCGCCGCGACCTGCGCGCCGCCTACGAGGCCTCGCTAAGACCGGCTCCAGTGCCGGGAGAGATCTCCTTCGCCGAGGTGGTGCGCCACGTCTCGGAAACGGCCCCGGAGCAGGCCATCGTCACCAACGGCGCCGGAAATTATGCGGCGTTCGTGCAGCGCTACTTCGTCTACAAGGGCTTTCGCACCCAGCTCGCGCCCGCGTCGGGCTCCATGGGCTACGGGCTTCCGGCGGCCATCGCCGCCAAGCTCGCTTACCCCGAGCGCCCCGTCGTCGCCTTCGCCGGCGACGGCTGTTTGCAAATGACGGTGCAGGAGCTCGCGACTGCCGTCCAATACGGGCTGCCGATCATTGTTATTATCGCCGACAACGGCATGCACGGCACGATCCGCATGCACCAGGAGCGCCGCTACCCGGGGCGCGTGATGGGAACGAGTCTCGTCAATCCGGACTTTGCCGCGCTGGCGCGAAGCTACGGCGCCGAGGGCGAGACCGTGACGCGGCTCGACGCGTTCAAGGAGGCCTTCGCTCGCGCGCTCAAAGCCGACATGCCCTATGTGATCTGCGTCAAGGTCGATCCCGAGGCGATCACCCCCGACGCGACGATCGCGAGCTTAAGGCGCAAGGCTCGCGGCTAGCATTCAGTGAGAGCGTCCTATGTCGAGAATGCGCCCTGGGGATAGCTGCGCTCGAACTTGGCTCTCAATTCCCCTTCTAGATGTGACACCTCCGCAGGAGCGCCGAGATGCGCCGCCTCGGCCGCGAGCCGGAGTAGCTCGACCGGCGCATATCCGAGGTCGGCAGTAGCCTTGTGAGCGAACGCGGCGACGTGGTCCACGTTGCGCGCAAGATCACGCATGAAGTCATAGATGAGCAGGATGAAGGTCTCGAGGGTAAGCCGAGTTTCGCCGAGGTAGCGCAATACAAAACCTGCGTCGAACGACGGCTCATTGTGCCGGTGGAAGATAATCTCTGCCGCCATCCGTTCGCTGCTATGCAGCAGCATCATGGGATGCATGGGGCGAATGTACAATGGCCGCCAATCGCGCGATAGCGTGGGGGCGAACGTCGACCGAGCCTCGTGGAGTCGATCGATAGGATTGCCGAACATATTATGGGAGTAGAACATGTGGGTATTCTGGCGATGGAGCCAATCGCGCCAATGATCGACCCACTCATCGGTCATCTCTGCCATCGATCCCGTATTGACGACGACATCGAAGTGCACTGGCGCAATTAAGTCGGCCTGCTCAATCGGTACGAGGAGAACTCCGGGCTCCTGCTCGGACGCCACTCCTCCGGTGAGGTAATCGAACTCGGACATGGGGCAGGGCCGTTCGCAGGAATACCTCCGCAAAGAACAGCGACTCCGGCAGATCCACGATCGCGTAGCGTTGCGGCCTATGTATGGGGTTCGTGAGCCAGATCAGCGCTGGATTGCCGTAACCGCCGCCTATCTCGCAGATGCTTTCAGGAGCGCAGCGCAACTGACTGAGGACCGTCAGCAGATAGAACATATGGAAGTAGAGGATGTTGCTCGCGAACACGCGGCGCCCGTCAAAGCCCACAAACTCGAGCGCCGTATCTGGGGTCGTCACCGACGTCTCCGAGAATTCAGTGATTCTTGTCGCGAACTTCGGATACTCATAGGCAAGCAATCTCTGCGCCGTGAGCATCTTGGCTATGTCCGCCTCGGTCACTGGGCCGCGGTGATCAAATCCGCACTTGAGCTGACCATAGGCGATCGCTTCCTGCGCCGAGCCGAACGACATGATGGCTTCAGCCATTTCGCGCCGAAAGTGATCCCATCTGGTGCCGAAGGCCGGCAGGTGCGAGTGGTCGCGTGGGGCCCCGACGTAGTGCGCACGAGCGATCTCCAATGGTCCTGACATGCTCACAGCGCTCGCCTCCGCGATTCAATGCGACCGTCGAGCGCGAGACACAGCTCAGCTGAGGATCGCGATGCATATTGTGGGATTGGTCTCAATGGCCCCTATCGCGCCTGTGGTAGACGGCGAGGTGCAGAATAGGCCGCGCGAACGGATTTGAGCAAATGTGAGATAGGCCGCAGCCGGGGCAGCTGGCCTCAAGCTCGCGACTGGCGTCCCAGAGGCGTTCTCAGCGAATGCAGCCGATCAGGCGTACTCGACGCCGACGCGGGTTTGCTCGCGCCGCACAAATTTAACCCGGCGCGCAGGCTCCCCGCCCATCCTCAGGATGAAGGCGTCCGGTACTCCGCTCTCGTCCCTGAACCGCAGAAGCGCCCCATGCGCAGACGTATCGAGGACGATGCACGTCGCCAGGGGGTTCCCGAGCAGGTTCAGGACCTTCGCCGCCTTGAGGGTCGGGGATCTCGCACTTCGTCGGCGCTCTACCATGGCCGCCTCCGTTAACGACGCGAATTGAGGCTCATTTCTCATTGTCGCGCCGTCCGGCTGCTGCGCAAGCGGTTCCGCACGAAGCCGCTAACAAAGGATGAAGCCAAGCTGGACAATTTGCGCGATCCCGTAAACCCTTTCTAGGCTCGAGAAGCGAAGCGCCTATTGCTCGCGCATCGACTTGGCGAGGAGATCGGAGATCGGCCCGACGAGATATTGGAGGAGCGTGCGCTCGCCCGTGGTGATGAGCACGTCGGCCGGCATGCCGGGAATGAGCCGCTCCTGGACCTCCGCCGGGATCGTCGCTGCATCGACGACGACGCGCGCGAGGTAGTAGGGCTCCTTCGTATACTCGTCGAGCATGGCGTCGGCGGCGACCGTCTCGACCTTGCCGAGGATGGTGGGTAAGCGCCGCGTCGAGAAGGCGGGAAAGCGGATTTCGGCCGACTGCTTCGGCGCCACGCTGTCGACGTCGAGGGGCGAGACGCGGGCCGCCATGACGAGTTTGTCGCCGGTTGGCACGAGCTCGGCGAGCGTCTCGCCCGAGCGAACGACCGCGCCCGCGGCGTGCACCTTTATTCCCTGTACGATGCCGTCTTGCGGCGCCTTGACCTCGACGCGGCTCATGACGTCCTCGGCGATGGAAAGGCGCTCGTTGGCCTGGGCGAGGCGCGCGCGCACGTCGGGCAGCTCCTTCGCCGCCTCGTCGATGAATTTCTGCTGCGCCTGCCGGATTTCCAATCTCGTTTCCTCGACGACCTTCTCGTTGCGCGCGATGTCGCCCTGGATGGCGCCGAGCTGGCCTTGGAGGCGCGACCGCTCGCGCTTCACCGCATTGAGTTTGCTTTTCGTATAAAGCCCCTTGTTGAGGAGCGTCGTGAAGCTCTCGATGTCGCCGGCGATATTCTCGAGCTGATCCTCGAGCGCCGTCTCCTGCTTGCGGAGACCGCCCAGCTCTTTCATCGTCTGCTCGAGGCGGGTCCTCAGGATCTTCGTATCGTTGTCGATCGTCGCCCGGCGATCCTTGAAGCGGCGCTCCTGATCGGCGATCGCGGCCGCGGTCTCGGGGATTGCGCGCCGCGCGAGCAGCGCGCCGGGAAACTTCAGGATCTCGGTCACGTCTCGTTCGGCGAGGAGACGGGCCTCGAGCGCGAGATCGGCGTCGATCTGCTTCTTGACGATGTCCTTGTTGGCGCGCGCCTGCGTCGGCTCCAACCGGAACAGCACCTGCCCTTCCTTCACGGTGGCCGATTCCTTCACCAGGATCTCGCGCACGATCCCGCCCTCGAGATGCTGGATCGGCTTCGTGCTCGATTCGGTTGCGACGCGGCCCGGGGCGATCGCCGCGCTGTCGAGAGGAGCTCGCGACGCGAATCCGCCGAAAAAGGACAGCACGACGCCGACGGCGAGGAAGCCTTTGCTCGAGTAGGCGCGGTGGTCGCTCGTGAGACGCCCCGCACCGGGGCGGGGGCTCATCGCGTTGGGATTTGCCAGCGTCAACATTCTCAAGCTCCCTGAGTCATGGCTGCACCGGCCGCGACCGGGGTGAGGCTCTTCTTCGCCGCGCCCTCGCTTGGGAGCGTCTTGATCTTCGGCCCGGCGATCTTGGCAAGCACCTCGTCGCGCTCGCCGAACGTCTTGACCGTGCCGTTGGCGAGCACGAGCACGCGATCGACATGGCGCAGGAGCTGCGGCTTGTGGGTGACCACGACGACCGTCTGCCTCATCATCTTCATGCGCGCGAGAGCCTGGGTGAGGGCAGCCTCGCCTTCGGCGTCTAGATTGGCGTTGGGCTCGTCGAGGATAACGAGACGCGGCTCGCCGTAAAGCGCGCGGGCGAGGGCCAGGCGCTGGCGCTGGCCTCCGGAGAGGACGACGCCCCCCTCGCCCATTTGCGTCTCGTAGCCCATGGGCATGCGCAGAATGGTCTCGTGTACCATGGCGGCCTCGGCCGCGGCGATGACCGTCTTGTCGTCGGGCACGCCGAGGCGCGCGATGTTCTCGGCCACGGTGCCGGGTAGGAACTCGATCTCTTGCGGCAAGAAGCCGATGTAGGGACCGAGCCGTTCCGGCCGCCATTGGCTGAGGGCTGCCGAGTTCGAGGCGCACGGCGCCCTTCACAGGCTTCCAGATGCCGGCGAGGGCGCGCGCCAACGAGGACTTGCCGCTGGCCGACGGCCCGATGATGGCAAGCGATTGGCCCGCCTCGAGCGCGAAGCTCACGCCCTTGAGAACCGGTGCTCCGCCCTTGGGGGTCATGAGCACGAGATCCTCGACGTTGAGGTTGCCCTTGGGCGCAGGGAGCTCGGTGGCAGGCACCGCCTCCGGAAAGGCTACGAAGAGATCGTCGAGGCGCTTTCTCGCGGCGCGGAAGGCGACCACGCGTTTCCAGTTGGCGACAGCCTGTTCGACGGGAGCAAGCGCCCGCGCCATGATGATCATGGCGGCGATCATGACACCCGGCGAAATGAGCCGGTCGACCGCCAGCCAGGCGCCCGTGCACATGAGACCGACCTGAACGCTCATGCGGACGGACTTCGAGAGTGCGACGAGAGCGGCACTTCGCTCGCTGGCGCCGGCCTGGGCCCCGATCGCCGAGATCTGCCGCTCGTTCCAGCGCCAGTGCGCGTTGCGGTCCATGCCGAGACCGCGCACGGCCTCGCAGTTGTGTAGGATGGCCTGGGCGAAGCGGCTCGTCTCGGCCGAATGCTGCGTTGCCTCGAGAAGACCCTTTCGGGTTGCGTGCTCCATGAAGAGAGCGCAGGCGAGGATGAGGAGCGCTCCGAGCAGGGCCACTGCGCCAAGAGCGGGGTGGAGCAAGTAGCACATGAAGACGAAAATCAGGCTCCACGGTGCGTCGAAAAGCGAGGAGATGGTGCCGCTGGCTAGGCTCTCGCGCAGCGTGTCGCCATCCTTGAGGGCCTGGGTCGCTCCGGCCTCGCGACCGGCGAGTTGGGCTTTGATGGCCATCTCGAACAGCGGGCTCGCCAAGACCTCGTTGAAGCGCAGGCTGCCGCGGACGAGGACGCCAGAGCGCACATACTCGAGAAAACCGTACAAGGCGACGAATACGGCTGTGATCAGGGTCAGCAACGCGAGCGTGCCGAGGTTGCGGCTCGAGAGCACGCGGTCGTACACCTGCATCGAGTAGAGCGGCGTCACGAACAGCGTCAGATTGATGTAGACGCTGGTGAGAAACGCCGCGCCGAGAGCGGGCCCTGCGGCCTTCAAGGCTTCGGCCAGTGGTGTGCTGCGCTCCAACATCGCAACGATCTCCCCTGCTCAAACCTATTGATCCAGGTGGGAGATTGAGACGAATGTCGCAGCCGAGGTGTTCCCTGGGGAACGGAGCGCCGGACCGTGTGCCGTGCAGCACACCCACGCCCTCGCTCTGTCCATGAGCCTACAGAAAGGCCAACGACCGCAGAGGCGGCGAAGTGGGCTCAGAAGGCGCTCAGCGGAGGGAGATCGAGCGATCGAATGCGCACGGTCCCATCGGACTCGATGTGACCTTTGTCATACTTTGCGCTGGCGATCTGCTCGAATCCCTTGCGAGAGAGCTTGAACAACTGCAGAAAATGATCGTCTCGCGGCGGCCATATCTCGAAGTCCTCGAGCGCTGTATTCGAGACGTAAATATCAACGGTCTTGCATCCGTCCTTCATGACGAAGCGGATGGACCTCGATACCTGATCCAGAGTGGCGGCGCGCGCTACGGAGTGGAGGGGCATGGGCTCGGCTCCTCTGTTGCGGGTTCGCCCCTAGGCCTCGACAACGGAGCCGAGGGCAGCTCTGTTCCATCAAACGCCCATCTTTTTAGCAGAAAACGGCGGTCGGAGCAGCGAGATTTGCTTTCGCGGCACCTCGTCATGCCTTCGGCGCCGCTCGACATGGCGGTGCGCGGGGCTGCCTTCGCGGCCTATCTCAATTGCGGGCAGGTGTGCGCTTAATGCTTCCGGCGTCGGTGCCGAGGGCCTGGCGCAGTTCCAGAGCGCCAAATTGGTGACCGACCCCAAGGCGTCGAACCAGGACTTCTGGTAGTTCCCCTACGCCGACGCGGAGAGCTTCAAAGGAGCCTGAGAAGAAACGCGACCCCTTCATACAACGTGGGCCTTTGAGTTCGGCAAGGACGCGACTGGACGGGAGTGTCGCGGCTGGCGGTGAGGGTAGTAAGCCATCAGCCTACAGTCCCGAACACGCCGGAGCCGACATGCGTTGCCACGTCGTGCCTTGCCGACACCTCTAGATAGCGCTCGAGCGAGACGATTACTAGGTTGTAATTCTCGTAGCGGCCAGGCGCTGGCGCCGGTTTTCGTCGCTCTGTCGTGAAGTGCTCGAATTCGCGGAACGTGCTCACGTGATCCCGCCCCAGTGTGGAGCGAGTGGGTCGGCGAGGCCGCGGCCCACCGGGGTGGGTTGGTGGTTGCGTAACCCGGTGCGCAGGGTCTCGGTCATCAGGTACGAGCAGGCGAACGAGACCATGGCTAAAACGATGACGAACGCGGCGACCGAGAAGACGCTTCCCGTCACTGCGACGAGAGCCGTGCAGATCAGCGGCGCCATGCCGCCCAGGATCGCGGCGAACTGGTAGGCCAGCGAGCTGCCGCTGTAGCGCATTCGGGTGGAGAACTGCTCGGCGAAATAGGCCGACTGCGGCCCGTACACCGCGCAGCGACAGGCCTGGACGATGAGGCCGCCCAGCATGAACAGCCAGATGTTGGAGGTTGACACCAGCATGAAGTAGGGGACCGCGAAGAGGGCGAGCCCGGCCATGCCGGTGAGGAACAGCTTGCGGCGACCGACGTAGTCCGAGAGCAGGCCGAAGGCCAGGATCATGGGGATATCGGACAGGCTCAAAGCGACGTTGGCGTTGAGAATGGTGGTGCGGTCGTAACCCAGCTTGGTCGTTGCATAGGAGATGAGCCAGACCGATCCGACGTAGAACGTGGCGTGGGTAGCCAAGAAAGATCCGGCGGCGAGAGCAATCTCTTTCGGGTAGGTCTTGAGGGCGTCGAGCACGGGCATGTTCGCGGCCGGCTTGGCGTCGAGTGTCTCCTGAAAGATCGGGCTCTCGGCCACGGTGAGCCGGATCCACATTCCGACGGCGATGAGCAGCGCGCTGGCGAGGAACGGGACCCGCCATCCCCACTCGAGGAACTGCTCGTCGGTGAGCGTTGCCGACAGCAGGGCGAAGATACCCGTTCCGAGGACGAGGCCGGCCGGCACGCCGACCTGGGGCCAGGCCCCGTAGAAACCGCGCCGGTGAGAGGGGGCGTGCTCGACGGCCATCAGGGCCGCGCCACCCCACTCGCCGCCGATGCCGAAACCCTGCGCGAGGCGCAGCAACACGAGCAGAACCGGTGCCCAGCTACCGATCGAGGCGTAGCCGGGGAGCAGGCCCATCAGAACCGTCGCAGCGCCCATGAGCAAGAGCGAGTAGACCAGCATCGGCTTGCGGCCAATTCTGTCGCCGTAGTGGGCGAAGACAGCGCCACCAACGGGCCTCGCGATGAACCCGACGGAGAATGAAGCGAAAGCGGCGAGCGTCCCCGTCACCGGATCGAAGGACGGGAAAAAGACCTCGTTGAAGATCAGGGCGGCGGCGGTGCCGAAAATGAAGAAATCGTACCACTCGATCGTCGTTCCGATGAGGCTGGCGAAAGCCACCTTGCGCGACGAGCGGAGCGACGGCCCGCCGCGGGTATGGTGCGCGGTGTCGAGGCGGGCCTTAGGTTCTCCAGCAGCTGACATGCGAATAGACCCCATCGCCGGACAATTTCGGTCGCGCCTTGAAACGTAACCGTCCGCGGCGGTGGGCCGTAGTATGTTACGGTAGCAGCAGCCCGAAAATTCTGGCGGCGACCCTTCTGCATCCAGTGGGGCAGATAGCCGGTGCCTGAACACACCTGTGGCTTCCACGTCAACCTGAACGCATCTGCTCCCAAATCGAGGGTGCGACCGTGATGGGCATGCTGCGGGACCCGCAGCTTCTTCGATGAATGCCGCCTGGCCTGTTCATGGCCCGTCCCTGAAATGCAGCCGGGTCGAAGGCACGACCGGCCTCGAGGGTAAAGCTGCCGCGTCTCACTCTTCGATGCGACACGCGAGACTGACCCGGCGCGGAAATACGTTAGCAGCCGATTGATATTGTCGTGCCGACTGCAGGAATGAATCGCCGACATCCCGTGGACGAGGCCTCATCCGATGCAATGGCGGGAGACTCAGGCTCGGGCACGGAACCTTCAGAGACGCTTTCCACCAACTCCTGGGGCGGCTCGGCCTCGACCTGCTTCGGGCTCGGATCGGCCGTCTCTGGCGCCACGATCTCCTTGGCATCGACGGCGCTGACGTGTGCTGCGGCATTCTCGGCCGCAGGCTTGCCATCCTCTAGCGTAGGTTTGACCGCCGTCTCGACGAAAAAGCTCGACGCTTTTGCCTTCCTCTGCTTGTGACCACTGGCGACGGCAATCGAAAGCCTCTTCTTGCCCGGCAAGCTCGAGCGAACGCTGGCGTTCGTCCTCGAAGTGAACACTCCGCCTCCCCCGCAGGCTCCCGCCTCGGAGACCAATGGAATGCAAAGTGCCACAGCAATCATAGCGCTGCAGAACGTTCGACCTACTCTATCAAACAAAGCCGTCCTCCCTCGCTCGGACCATCGAGTGTTCGATTGGAGGACGTTAGTCGAGCTTTCGCATGTGGGCTGTGCTGGAGAGCACAGGGCCTCTAGGCAGTAGAGGGCGTCTTTCTTGGACCGCCAGTTTCGTCAACTGCGCTGCTCCATGGCGCAGGCAGCGCCGACGATCACTTGCTGGTCCGCCTCGCTACTCGAGTGCGTGCTAGGTCCGGTCGGCTCGAGTGCTGGAATTGGCCCTTCCCGGTAGCCGGCATCAAGCTTGAGATCTGTCCGCAGTCGAGGCTACGCTGACGATGAGCAGAGATGACCGCTCGGCCGACCATTGATGAAGCCGCTCTACCCCTCGAGTGGCCAGGCCGGCGCCCTCGGCTTTGTCGCCGCGATGCAATCTCAATGGGTCGTCGGAGACGCTCTAGGTCACGCGAAACTTTTCGATGTCGCCGCCGACCTTTGCGAGCCAACGAGGCCTGCGACCACGGCCCGTCCAAGTCAGCGACGGATCGTTCGGATGACGATATTTGACTGGCGCCACACCGCGCGTTCCTCCACGACGGCCGCCAAATAGCTCTGCAACGCTGAAGCCGGACTTGCCTGCCATCTCGGCCAGCTTTTTCTTTAATTCGGCCCTCTCCTGCACCTCGCGAGCAGAGATCGCATCATCGACCTGCTCCCGAAGAGCCCGTAGTTCTTTCAAGCTCATCTTGCTCAGCTCGCCATTCTTCATGTCGCGTACTCCTGTTGACATTGTGGTACTGTCGGGGCCGAGATCATCTTGGGCAAAGGCCGCATCTTAGGTGGGTCGTGCTATACGCCGTTGGTTTAAAGGTCAAGGGAAAGAGCCAGCACCTCACGATCGAGGCGGATGACGGTTTGATCGCCGCATTAAAAGCGAAGCTCGAAAATCCTGAGGCTTCTATTACTTACGTTCGAAAGCAGAACGTACGAGGCGATGCTCGACACCCAACGCCAGCCCAAAAGCGTTGAAATGGATCGACGACCATCGTGGGAGGTGATGCCGACGGCAGTGGCCCTTGCCAATTTCCAAATCGAGCTGACGGGCCACAAGCAGCCGACGGAATGTGAGCGCGGGAAAGAAGCGTCTTCTTGGCTCGAGATATGCAAGCGAGCGCAGTTCACCTAAGGCTATACGAAGCCTCAGGTGCATGAGTTTCATACGAGCCCGTATCGAATTGGCCGGGGGCATCGCTAGCGGCTGACCCTTCCGGACATAGCCCTACGGCTTGCCCCTCGGCCTCTCCAAGTGCCCGATCCTCGACCTGATATCTTTTTCTGCAAACGCTGATGCGCGGCGGACGGCGCGTGCGCTCGAAAGAGTCATACCCCTTCCTCAGATCGCCCCAGAACTCGGACCACGGCCCCTCGCCATGCGCGGCGACGTTGTGCTCGGTCATTCGGAAGGGAAAGATGTGCACCGGGACATGACGCATGCCGGCGCGAAGGGCGGCCGAGACAAGATCATACAGTTCCAAGCTGACTGGGTCCGTCATGGCAAAACAGCCAATCGAATCGCACCCGCCATGGACGAGGATGAGCGAGCCAGTCCGCCCGTTCTCATGATCGAATGTGTTTGGATAGCCGATGTCCAAAGACCGTTGCCAACGGTCGCCGAAGTGCATCTGATCGTCGGTTATGGTGTAAAACCCTTCGGGTGTCTGCCGATCGCCTTCGCGCAGCTTCGGACCGAGCTTTCCGGACCAAAAGCAGATCGGGTAGGTGGCGAAGCTGGCGTAGGCTCCATCCTTTTCGACCCAGACCTCGAGCTCCGACTCTTCCTTGAAAATGCGAATAAATACTCGAGCCCCCAAACTGACGCCTGTGGCGGCGAGGCGAGAGAGCGGCGTCTCCGTATCGGGCGTGCCCGGAAGGGGCAAGCGGAGCCGGCCTTCTTTGGCGGCCAGCCGGCGATCGAGGCGTTCGGTTTCGGCTTGCTCGGCAGCGCTCGCGTTGCCTACGGCCCACTTGCCAAGCGCAAGGACGCAACAGACAATCACGAAGCATTTCGGAAACGGCAACACGCGCCCACCCCCTTCGATCGATTCACCAGACGCCGAACGACCGATTGCGATAGCGCGCCATCCGGCGGACTGGCGCTTGCGCTTCCTCGTCCTTCTCGAGGACGCTGTAGATGCCGACCGTCGTATCGTATCCGGTCTGGCCGCTCGAGACGCAGGCACCTGTCGCTTTGCCGCCGGCGTCGCACAGAGAGACCCGCTGGCCTTTGAGCCAAACGACAGCCATGACGGGTGGCCCAGCCGGCGAGCTCTGGACCGCTTCGCCCCGATCGGCGTCTCTCTTGCTGGCTGAATTGGCGGCGGGCGCCATGACAGTTGTCGCGAGCATTGCCGGCACGGCAAATTTCAACAGAGCAGCTCTCCTCTTTCGAGACCGCGGAATCGATGCAGATGGCAACGTCTCTATTCTTATCAGCGGGCGGAATTGTTGCGTATCACGCATCGAATTCATGTCCGCTTTATGGCTCGACTTGCAACGCCAAGGGGTGCTGCTGGGTGGAGGCGGTCAAAGCCTCCTTATAGCGCTTCGGTCATGGGATCACCGGGAACAGTCGGTTGCTAACAGCCTCCAGTCTGCTTGGATCCCTCGCGTCGCTGACTTCTGCGGTCGCTGGTGGCCCAGTCGCAAGCAGCCGATGCGTGGTAGTCCAATGCCCGGCGGGCGTTCGATTGTCCATTTCTTAACGACCCGGTTGCATCGTACTGGCATCCAAGGGTGGAGCGTTGCACAATTCATCTGAACCTGACGTGATCAAGGAGATCCCCATGTCCGCGCGTACGTCCCTGTCGGCCGCTCTAGCGATTGCAACCCTCGTCGCACTTCCGTCGGTATCGGACGCCCGGGATTGCCGGCACCTCTGCCGCGTCGAGGCCGGCGCAGTGGCTGTCGTCGACGGCACCACCCGTGTGATCAAACGCGCTGGCGACGCCGTCGTCCGCGTGGGTGACAGGACGCTCGGCTGGCTCTTCCGCCGCGATCGCGGCTAAAGCAGGTCCTGTTTTGCGCCCCTCGTGCGCGGCGCGGAGCCGCGCCGTATTGCCGCCGCGTGCTCCTCGACGGCGAACGTCGAGATAGGCGTGATCGGCTGCGCCGACTCTCACGCCCTTAGGCATCGAGCCGACTTCGGGTCTTGACCTTGACCCAACCGCGGTTGCAACCCGAGACTTAGGCCAGATCTCACCCCCTGCTTCTCTGCTGCGTCGCACGGGAAGGCTATTGACGATCGCGGCAGTTGAGATCAGCTGGAGTCTCGTGGTCTCGACTTCATGAAGGGAGGTCGAACAATGAGCGACATCATGATCAAGTGCCCGACGACAGGTCGGGAGGTGTCGGTCGGTATCGACACGGATCAGATCAGCTTCAGTCAATTACCGAATATACCCGCCTCGATGACGTGCCCGGAATGCGGAGAAGCGCATGTCTGGTCGAAGGGCGAGGCCTGGCTCAACACGACAGAGCGACGAAGGCCAGAGGTAGGGCCGCCCTAGGCGCCTGGTAATCCTCGAACGAAAGTCGAGTGGGGGATATCCGATGCCAGGTCCTTCTCGTCGTCCGACATCAGGCGGCTCGGCACGAAAAGAACAACTGCCGTGAACTACAACACGCCGAGCTGGCGCAACGTGTTTTCGAAAACCCAAAACCACTGTCCGCCGTTTTGGGTCAGATCCCAAACCAGGAACGCAAATAACCCGAGAAGGGCCGCCAGCGGTTTCATGACCGTCTAGGATAGCAGGCAACGGTTAGCGGTTGGCTAAAATTGGTACGGCCGGACCATGCTCGGGGTCAGAAGAAGGCGTCAACACGGCGTCCGCTCATCGTCGGCTTAACCCCAGGCGACGTTCCTTGGGCTCGCGCTGACTACCGGTTTC